>NZ_JBIBXG010000009.1:0-435614 GCF_043082085.1 Streptomyces sp. NPDC014801
AGTTCTCAAGGAACGGTCGCTTCCTTTGTACTCACCCTCTCGGGCTTTCCTCCGGGCGCTTCCCTTCGGTCTTGCGTTTCCGACTCTATCAGATCTTTTCTCGATCCGATTTCCTCGGTGCTTTCCAGGTTCCCGCTCTCGCGTTTCCCTTTCCGGCGGTTCTGACTCTATCAGATCCTTTCGGCGTCTGATCCCCAGTCAGCGGGGTTTGCCTTCCCGGCCGTTGGGCCGTTCCGACGAGTGAGACTTTAGCGGATTCCCGGCTCCCGAGCTAATCGGGGGCCTGCGTCCTTTCGAACGCGGATTCCTCATTTCGCAAATGCGCACGCCAATGACGCGAAGGCAGCAGACTGAAACGACTGCCGTCGAGTAGTGGGTGGTACTTGCGGAATGGCTGTCCGGGGACCGACCGGAGTCGGCTCTCACGTCGGACAACTCGAAGTACCTTACGGATCCCGCGGGGGCGTGTCAACCCATGACGGGACACCATCCCGGCGGGCGTCCGGGATGACGGCGTCGCCGACGGCGGGGTCAGTCCTTCTTGCCGGAGGCGAGCTCGCGGCTGCGGTCGCGGGCGGCCTCCAGGGCGGCGATCAGCGCGGCCCGTACGCCGTGGTTCTCCAGCTCGCGGATGGCGTTGATCGTCGTACCGGCGGGAGACGTGACGTTCTCTCGGAGCTTCACCGGGTGCTCGCCGCTGTCGCGGAGCATGGTCGCGGCGCCGATGGCGGACTGGACGATCAGGTCGTGGGCCTTGTCGCGGGGCAGGCCGAGCAGGATGCCGGCGTCCGTCATGGCCTCGACCAGATAGAAGAAGTACGCCGGTCCGGAGCCGGAGAGGGCGGTGCAGGCGTCCTGCTGGGACTCGGGGACGCGGAGCGTCTTGCCGACGGCGCCGAAGATCTCCTCGGCGTGGGCCAGGTGGGCCTCGGTGGCGTGGCTGCCGGCCGAGATGACGGACATGGCCTCGTCGACGAGGGCGGGGGTGTTCGTCATGACGCGCACGACCGGGGTGCCGGCGGTGAGGCGCTCCTCGATGAAGGCGGTGGTGATGCCCGCGGCGCCGCTGACGACCAGGCGGTCGGCGGGGACGTGGGGGGCCAGCTCGTCGAGGAGGGTGCCCATGTCCTGCGGCTTGACGGTGAGGATCAGCGTGTCCGCGTTCTTGGCGGCCTCGGCGTTGGTCACCGGGGTGACGCCATAGCGGGTGCGGAGCTCCTCGGCGCGTTCCTGGCGGCGGGCCGTGACGAGGACGTCGGCCGGCGCCCAGCCGCCGCGGATCATTCCGCTGAGCAGGGCTTCGCCGATCTTGCCGGTGCCGAGAACTGCGACTTTCTGCGTCATGGCTGCGGATGCCTCCGAAGGGTGCGTCGTCCTGGAGGCATCCTCGCACCCGGGCCGCCGGCGGGGCCCCGCTGTCCGGTGGGCGGGACACGCGCGCGTGGCGTCACGTCGTACGGCGGCGGAGGGTGGCGGCGCCGAGGGTGAGGACGAGCAGGGCGCAGCCGGCCACGACGAGGACGTCCCGGACGAAGGTGGCGGTCATGTCGGTGTGGTGGAGGACCTCGTTCATGCCGTCGACGGCGTACGACATGGGGAGGACGTCGGAGATCGCCTCGAGGGCGGGGTGCATGGCGGACCGCGCGGTGAACAGGCCGCACAGGAGGAGCTGGGGGAAGATCACTGCCGGCATGAACTGGACCGCCTGGAATTCCGAGGCCGCGAAGGCCGAGACGAAGAGGCCGAGGGCCGTGCCGAGGAGGGCGTCGAGCAGGGCCACCAGGAGGAGCAGCCAGGGGCTGCCGGTGACGTCCAGGCCGAGGACCCACAGTGCGAGGGCGGTGGCGAGGGCGGACTGGAGGATCGCTACGGCGCCGAAGGCGAGGGCGTAGCCGGCGATCAGGTCGCCTTTGCCGAGGGGCATGGCGAGGAGCCGTTCGAGGGTGCCCGAGGTGCGTTCGCGCAGGGTGGCGATGGACGTGACCAGGAACATCGTGATCAGCGGGAAGATCCCGAGCAGGGAGGCGCCGATGTTGTCGAAGGTGCGCGGGCTGCCGTCGAAGACGTAGCGCAGCAGGACGAGCATCAGGCAGGGGATGAACAGCATCAGCGCGATGGTGCGCGGGTCGTGGGTGAGCTGGCGCAGGACCCGGGCGGCGGTGGCGGTGGTGCGGGCGGGGTGCAGGGCGCGGCTGGGGGCCGGCGTCGTCGTGGCGGTGCTCATGGGGTGCTCTCCTGTGCGCGGGATGCGGCGGCGGCCTGGTCGACCAGGTGGAGGAAGGCGGCTTCGACGGTGTCGGAGCCGGTGCGTTCGCGCAGGGCGTCGGGGGTGTCCTCGGCGAGGATCCGGCCGTCGCGCATGAGGAGCAGGCGGTGGCAGCGCTCGGCCTCGTCCATGACGTGGGAGGAGACGAGGAGGGTGGCGCCGCGCTCGGTGAGGGAGTGGAAGAGGTTCCACAGGTCGCGGCGCAGGACGGGGTCGAGGCCGACGGTGGGTTCGTCGAGGACGAGCAGTTCGGGGGTGCCGAGCAGGGCGACGGCGAGGGAGACGCGGCTGCGCTGGCCTCCGGAGAGGTGGGCGGCGAGGGCGTCGGCGTGGTGGGTGAGGTCGACCTCGGTGAGGACGCGGTCGACGTCGGCCCGGCGGTCGGGGGCGGGTTGCGCGGGGTTGAGGATCGCCGCGAAGTAGTCGAGGTTCTGGCGGATCGTCAGGTCGTCGTAGACGGACGGCGCCTGGGTGACGTAGCCGATGCGGGTGCGCAGGGCGGGGTGGCCCGCGGGGTGGCCGAGGACGTCGAGGGTTCCGGTGACCTTGGCCTGGGTGCCGACCACGGCGCGGATGAGGGTCGATTTGCCGCAGCCGGAGGGGCCGAGCAGGCCGGTGATACGGCCGCGCGGGACGGTGAAGTCGAGTCCGTGCAGGACGGTGCGGCGGCCTCGGACGACGGTGAGGCCGGCGGCGTGCAGGGCGGGGGCGGGTGCGGTTCCGGGGGTCGTCGGGGGTGGGCCGGACATATAATTCATCATGCGGTGAATAATGCTCCCGGGGGTGGGGGACGTCAAGCGCCCGCGGGGCACGGGGCCTCGCGGGCGCGGGGTCGGGGTGTCGGGGGCGGGGGTGAGTCAGGCGGTGGTGCGGGCGAGCAGCAGGTGGACCTCGTAGGTCTCCTCCACCACGCCGTCCGGGAAGACGGTCAGCAGGTGGGCGCGCTCGGCGGTGAGGAAGGCCTGCGCGCTGCTCGCGCCGTGGACGAGGAAGACGGAGTGGCTGCCGATGTTGGCGAGGTGGGTGTCGACCGGTACCCGGCGGCTCCAGCGGACCCGGCGGTGGGCGAAGCGGAGGCTGCCGGTGGGGTCGGCGGCGCCGGTGTCGAAGGACCCCTTCTTCACCTGGGCGTCCTCGATGCCGAAGTGGCGGGCGATGCGGGCCGACTGGTCGGAGATCCAGGGCACGTCGACGGCACTGGTGTTCCACCACAGGGCCAGCGCGCCGCCCGGACGCAGGACGCGCCGCGCCTCCGGGACCGCGCGGGCCGGGTCGGTCCAGTGCCAGGACTGGGCGTAGGTGAGGAGGTCGACCGAGGCGTCGGCCAGGGGCAGGGCGTTGCCGTCGCCCCGGACCAGCGGCACCTCGGGGAGGGCGCGGCGCAGCTCGGCCGCCATGCCGGCGCCGGGTTCCACGGCGAGCACGTCGGCGCCGCGGCGGGCGAGGAGGGCGGTCGCGATACCGGTGCCCGCGCCCACGTCGGCGACGCGGGCGCCGGCGAGCGGGCGGCCGGAGAGTTCCTCGACGGCGTCGAACAGGGCCTCGGGGTAGGACGGGCGGTGGGCGGCGTACTGGGCCGCGGCGGCGTTGAAGGAGTGGGCGCGGGCGGCGTGGAGGTGGGCGAGGTCTCGGGGCTGGGCGGGGGCCGTGGGGTCGGGTGATCCCGCATGGGTCGAGTCCGTTGGGGTCGAGTGCGTTGGGGTCGAGTGCGTTGGGGTCGATCCCGCTTGCGTGGATTCCGCTCGGGTCGATTCGGGTGCGGCTGCCATGCGGCCATGGTGGCCGGGGAGCGGGGACGGGGGCAGCCCGTTTTCGGCGCGGTCCGGGGGAGGTGTCGACGCGTCGGTCGTCGGCCGGGGGTGGCGTCGGTCGTCGGCCGGGGTGGCGTCGGTCGTCGGCCGGGGTGGCGTCGGTCGTCGGCCGGGGTGGCGTCGGTCGTCGGCCGGGGTGCCGGCCGGGGTTGGTGGCAGGCACGGCCGTGCTTCAGGCGCGGCGGTGACTCAGGTCCGCGGTGACTCAGGTCCGGCGGTGCTTCAGGCGCGGCGGCGCTTCTTCGTCTGGCCGCTCACGTTCTTGCGGGGGTTGCCCGAGCGCTTGGCGGTGCGGCGGCGGTGCTGGTCGAGGGCGGCCTCGTACTCGGCGCGATGGAGTTTCTCGCCGGGAGCCTCGGTGAGGGAGCGGAAGAAGTACGCGAGGAGCGAGCCGACGAAGCCGATGGCGAGCAGGCCGCGCAGGTTGGCCTGCCGGTCGGGGTCGGGGCGCCGGGTGAAGGAGTCCCAGGTGTGGCGGAAGGCGAGCGCGCTGCAGATCGCGAACATCGCGATGACGAGGACCGTCACGAAGCTGCCGGTGTTCGCGAGCGCCAGTCCCTCGTACGCGAAGCGCAGCACCAGGCAGGAGGCGGCCGCGACCACGAGCGAGCCGACGGCCACGCCGGCGCGGCGGGCCGGGTAGCCGCCGGAGTGGTCGACCCAGGTGGTGCCGAAGAAGCGCAGCGGCTCCGGGCGGGGGCCACCGGTTTCGGCGGCCGGGTGCGCGGTGCCCGCGGGCGTGTCCTGGGTGCCGTTCTCGTCGCTCACGCCCTCGATTATCGCCCCGGCGGCCGTACCCGCCGGCATCGGAGCCGGCCACGGGACCGGCCGCCGGGGCTTGCGCGCCTGGTCAGACGTGGGGTGGCCGGGCGTGGGTGGCCACGAGCGCAGGCTGGGCGCGGGTGGCCGTGCGCCGCGCGGCCCGGCGCACGGCGGTCAGGCGCACGGCGCTCGAACACACCGCGCGCCAGGCGCACTGCCGTCAGGCGCAGCGCGGTGCGATGTAGCCGTCGCTGCCGGTTTGGACGTAGGAGTCGGAGACGAACTCGCCGTTGCCGATGTTGTCCCAGATGTTGGTGGTGCCGTAGTAGCCGGAGACCCAGGTGCCCGGGGTCTGGCAGTAGACCGGCACCTTGATGCCCTCGGGCAGCACCTTGACGATCGGATAGCCGGTGCCGGGGCCGCTGCGCACGTTCAGGCGGACGCCGGGCGCGACCGCGTAGTACCGCAGGGCCGTGGCGGCCTGCGCGCGCACGGCCTCTCCTGCCGCCTCGCGCGCGGCCTCACCCGTGGTTTCGTCGACATGGTCGACCGACATGATGACCTCCCCCGTTGCACCCCATGACAGCCATGGGGTCCCGTTGATTCCCCCGCCGCGCACGGGGAAACACCTGTGCGCGACTCGCACGCGAACGCTAGCAAGCCGCCTCGGTCCTGTTCGAGACATCGACTAGGCTCCGTGCGTCGCGCGCGCGGACGAACAGCACGGGGGTGGTTCCATGGCGCCACGGAGGAACACCGGAGCGGGCGCGGAAGCGGAACTTCCGGAGTACGCCGGTCACTACCGGCTGGAGTCCCGGCTGGGCTCGGGCGGGATGGGCGTCGTCCACCTGGCGCGCAGTCCGTCGGGCATGCGGGTCGCGGTGAAGGTCGTCCATGCCGAGTTCGCGCGGGATCCGGAGTTCCGGGGCCGGTTCCGGCAGGAGATCGTGGCGGCGCGCCGGGTGAGCGGTGCGTTCACCGCGCCCGTCGTGGACGCCGATCCGGACGCCGAACGGCCCTGGATGGCGACGCTGTTCATCCCCGGCCCCACCCTGTCCGGCCAGGTGAAGAACAGCGGTCCCATGACACCGGCGGAGTTGCGGCGGCTGATGGCGGGGCTGGCGGAGGCGCTGCGCGACATCCACCGGGTGGGGGTGGTGCACCGGGACCTCAAGCCCAGCAACGTGCTGCTCGCGGACGACGGCCCGAAGGTCATCGACTTCGGCATCTCCCGGCCCAAGGACAGCGAACTGCGCACCGAGACCGGAAAGTTGATCGGTACGCCGCCGTTCATGGCGCCCGAGCAGTTCCGGCGGCCGCGCGAGGTGGGGCCCGCCGCGGACATCTTCGCGCTGGGGTCGGTGATGGTGCACGCGGCGACCGGGCGGGGGCCGTTCGACTCCGACAGTCCGTATGTCGTCGCTTATCAGGTCGTGCACGACGAACCGGATTTGACCGGTGTGCCCGGGAACCTGGCGCCGTTGGTGAGACGTTGTCTGGCCAAGGAACCGGATGAACGGCCGACACCGGACGAGCTGATGCGCGAGCTGCGCTCGGTGGCGGCGTCGTACGACACGCAGGCGTTCATACCGGACCAGCGGACGGGGGACGGCCTGCCGCCGTCCGCAGGGGAAGGGCGCCGCGGCGCGGGTGTGGCGCGGCGCGAGGACGGGGAACGGCGCGAGGACAAGGAGCGGCACGAGGACGGGGGTGGTCGAGGGCACGGGGGTGGTCGAGAGGCTGAGCGGAACCGGCGGGCGCGCATCGGTCGCGGTGCCGCGACGGGCGAGGGTACGTCGCCGGGGGACGTACCGGAGTCCGGCGGCGCTGCGGAGCGCGATGAGCCTGCGGGGCGCGGTGGCGGCACGGCTCGCGGTGGCGCCGAGCTGGGTGTCGGTGCTCTGTCGGGTGCCGGTGCCGCGGCGGTGTTGCGGCGGGTCGGTGGGCGCAGGCGGGGGCGGGTGCTGCTGGCCGCCGGGGCGCTGGCGCTGGTCGCGGGCGGTGCGTTCGCCGTGCCCGCGCTGGTCGACGGCGGGGACACGGCGGGCCGTACGTCGCCGCGGTCCGCGCGGGACGGCATCACCGGCTGGGAGAGCCGACCGGCCGCGGACGGTCGGCAGGCGGCGGACGGCGTTGCCGCGCAGTGCGCGCAGGGTGCCGGAAGGCTGCTGTGCGCGCGGCCCGGCGTGGTGTTCGCGCTGGATCCGGACGACGGGCGGCTGCTGTGGCGGCACCCCGTGGCGCGGGGCCGCACCGGCGGTCCGCCGGTCGTCGCGGGCGGGCTGGTGTACGCGCCGGCGGAGCAGGGGCGGCAGCTGGAGGCGCTCGATCCGGTCTCCGGAGACGTGCGCAGGCGGCAGGACGTGCCCGAGTACGCCGGGTTCCGGGCCGTCGGCGGGATGCTGCTGCTCACCGGTGCGCACGGGACGGTGACGGGGGTGGAAGCGGCGACCGGCGCCACGGTGTGGAGCCACCGGATCGCCGGACACGTCATGCCGTCGTTCGACGCGTTCGCGGGGAGTGCCCTGGCGTTCGCGACGAGCGTGTCCGGCGACGGGGCGCACACGCGCGTCACCGCGGTCGATCCGCGCACCGGCGACGTGCGCTGGAACGTCCGGCTCGACGGGATGCTGGATCTCGTCGGCGCCCAGGGCGGGTCGGTGTATCTGCTGGCCCTGGACCGGGCGTACGGCGAGGCCAAGGCCGTGGTCCGCTACTCCCCCGCGTCCCGGGCGACGCGCCGGGTCGCGTTGCCCGTCGCGCGGCAGGGCGTGCAGGCCTCCGTGCGCGGGGATGTCGTCTACCTCATGGGGGTGGGCGGCTCGCTGGACGCCGTCGACATGGACGCGCGCCGGCGGCTGTGGTCGCTGGAGACGTCCGTGAGCCGGGCGTCGGCTCCGGCCGACGACGGTGACCATGTGTACGTCACGGCGGCGGACGGGCGGCTGCTCGGCGTCGACGCCCGCACGGGCCGCCTCGTCGGGCAGACCCGCGCCCGGCTGGGCAGCGGTGCGGACCGCGTCGCGGCGACGCTGCCCACGCCCGTCATCACCGCGGGCCGCGTGTACGCCACGGCACCGGACGGCACGGTGTTCGCGGTGCCGGCGGGGGCACCGGGCGGCTGGTAGCGGGGAGGCGGGGCTGCTCGGCCGAGGGCTACTCGCCCGCCGCCCGCCGCCCGCCTCGCGTCGAGCGTCGCTCGCGCCCGCCGGGGCCCCGCACGGCGAGGGCCGGTACGGCCGGAGACCCGGTACGGCTGGTGACCCGGCGACCCGTGCGGCCGGTGACGCGGCGACCCGGTGCGGCCGGTGACCCCGTATGGCCGACGGCCCCGCACGGCCGGTGCCCGGCCGTGCCCGGTACGGCCAAGGGCCGCCCCCTGAGGAGCGGCCCCTGATCGTCGTACTGCAGTTGTGTCGGCCCGGCCCGGTGGGCGAGGGGCGTCAGCCCAGCTTGGAGACGTCGCGGACCGCGCCCTTGTCGGCGCTGGTGGCCATCGCGGCGTAGGCGCGCAGGGCCGCCGAGACCTTGCGGTCGCGGTTCTTCGGGCGGTACTGACCGTTGAGCGCCTGCTCGCGGCGGGCCAGTTCGGCGTCGTCGACGAGAAGCTCGATGGTGCGGCCCGGGATGTCGATGCGGATGCGGTCGCCGTCCTCGACGAGGGCGATCGTGCCGCCGGAGGCCGCCTCCGGGGAGGCGTGGCCGATCGACAGGCCGGACGTGCCGCCGGAGAAGCGGCCGTCGGTGACGAGCGCGCACGCCTTGCCCAGGCCGCGGCCCTTCAGGTACGAGGTCGGGTAGAGCATCTCCTGCATGCCGGGGCCGCCCTTGGGGCCCTCGTAGCGGATGACGACGACGTCGCCCTCCTTGACCTGCTGGGTGAGGATCTTCTGGACGGCTTCCTCCTGCGACTCGCAGACGACCGCCGGGCCCTCGAAGGTCCAGATCGACTCGTCGACGCCGGCCGTCTTGACTACGCAGCCGTCGACGGCGAGGTTGCCCTTGAGGACCGCGAGGCCGCCGTCCTTGGAGTAGGCGTGCTCCAGGGAGCGGATGCAGCCGCCCTCGGCGTCGGTGTCCAGGGCCTCCCAGCGCTCGGACTGGGAGAAGGCCTCGGCGGAACGCTTGCAGCCGGGCGCCGCGTGCCACAGTTCGACGGCCTCGGGGGACGGGGAGCCGCCGCGCACGTCCCACGTCTTCAGCCAGTCGGCCAGCGACGGGCTGTGCACGGAGTGGACGTCCTCGTTGAGCAGGCCCGCGCGGTGCAGTTCGCCGAGGAGGGCGGGGATGCCGCCGGCGCGGTGCACGTCCTCCATGTAGTACGTGCGGTCCTTGGCGACGTTCGGGGCGACCTTGGCGAGGCACGGCACCCGGCGGGAGACGGCGTCGATCTGCTCCAGGCCGAAGGGCACGCCCGCTTCCTGGGCGGCGGCCAGCAGGTGCAGGATCGTGTTGGTGGAGCCGCCCATCGCGATGTCCAGGGCCATGGCGTTCTCGAACGCCTGGATGGTGGCGATGTTGCGCGGCAGGACCGAGTCGTCGTCCTGGTCGTAGTAGCGGTGGACCAGGTCCATCACGGTGTGCGCGGCGTCGACGTAGAGCTGCTTGCGCGCGGTGTGGGTGGCGAGGACCGAGCCGTTGCCGGGCAGGGACAGGCCGATGGCCTCGGTCAGGCAGTTCATCGAGTTGGCGGTGAACATGCCGGAACAGGAGCCGCAGGTCGGACAGGCGCTCTCCTCGATGCGGAGCATGTCCTCGTCCGAGATCTTCTCGTTCACGGCCTCGGACATCGCGTCGACCAGGTCGAGCGTGCGGACCGTGCCGTCGACGAGGGTGGCGCGGCCGGACTCCATCGGGCCGCCGGAGACGAAGACCGTCGGGATGTTCAGGCGCAGGGCCGCGTTGAGCATGCCCGGGGTGATCTTGTCGCAGTTGGAGATGCAGACCAGGGCGTCGGCGCAGTGCGCCTCGACCATGTACTCCACGCTGTCCGCGATCAGGTCGCGGGAGGGGAGGCTGTACAGCATGCCGCCGTGGCCCATCGCGATGCCGTCGTCGACGGCGATCGTGTTGAACTCGCGCGGGATGCCACCCGCCTCCTTGATTGCCTCGCTGACGATCCGGCCGACCGGGGCCAGGTGGGTGTGGCCGGGGACGAACTCGGTGAAGCTGTTGGCGACCGCGATGATGGGCTTCCGGCCGATGTCCGCACCCGGTACACCGGAGGCGCGCATCAGGGCGCGGGCGCCCGCCATGTTGCGGCCGTGGGTGACTGTGCGGGACCTCAGCTCGGGCATCGTCGCTCGCTCCTTCTAAGACCTTCGGTCAGAGAGACTTCTGACTGCAGTCGAGCGTACGCCGGACTTCCAGGGGTCGGGACGCAGTGTCCGAAATGCGGGACGGGTGTCTCGCGTCCAGGGGGTACGGGCGTTCGGTGTCTGTCGACTGTCGTTCGGGGGCCGGGTGGCCCGTGGCCGGTGGCTGCCTGTGTGAGGCCTGCCAGGCGTCGTCAGTCGCCGGTGAGGTGGGCCTGTACGACGGGGGCGAGCCGGGCGATGATCTGTTCGACGTCGGCCGAGGCCAGCGGTTCGACCTTGATCACGTACCGCAGCATCGCCGTACCGACCAGCTGCGCGGCGGCCAGCTCGGCGCGCAGTTCCGCGTCCTCGGCCTGGAGCTCGCCGGCGACGCGGCGCAGCAGCTGGGTGGAGACGAGCCGGCGCAGGGCGGCCGCCGCGGTGTCGTTGTTGACCGCCGAGCGGATGATCGCCAGCAGCGGCGTCCGCGTGACCGGGTTCTCCCACAGGCCGAAGAGCAGGCGGGTCATGCGCTCGCCGACGTCGGCGAGGGGGCCGGCCAGCGCCGCGTCGCGCAGGGTCAGGGCGGGGGCGAAGGCGACCTCGATGGCCGCCTCGAAGACCTGTTCCTTGGTGCCGAAGTAGTGGTGGACGAGGGCGGAGTCGACGCCCGCGGCCTTGGCGATGCCGCGCACGGAGGTCTTCTCGTAGCCGCGCTCGGAGAACTCCTCGCGGGCTGCGGCCAGGATCCGGTCGCGGGTGTCGGCCGACTCGGTGCGCGGCGGCCGTCCCCGGCGCCGGGCGGCCGCGGGCGCCTGTGCCGTCGCCGGGACGTCGCCGCGGCCGGTCATCGCCGGGGCACCTTCACCGCGGACGCCAGGTGCAGGCGGGTGAAGGCCAGGGCCTCGGCGAGGTCGGCCTCACGCTCGGCGCTGGACATGGCGCGGCGGGTGTTGACCTCGATGACGACATGGCCGTCGAAACCGTTCACCGCGAGCCGTTCCAGCACCTCCGCGCACGGCTGGGTGCCGCGGCCGGGCACCAGGTGCTCGTCCTTGGCCGAGCCGCGGCCGTCGGCGAGGTGGACATGGCCCAGGCGGTCGGACATGCGGTCGATCATCTCGATCGCGTCGGTGCGGGCGGTCGCGGTGTGGCTGAGATCGATCGTGAAGTGGCGGTAGTCGTCCTTCGTGACGTCCCAGTCGGGGGCGTACGCGAGCATCTCGCGGTCGCGGTAGCGCCAGGGGTACATGTTCTCGACGGCGAACCGCACGTCGGTCTCGTTCGCCATGCGCCAGATTCCGTCCACGAAGTCGCGGGCGTACTGGCGCTGCCACCGGAAGGGCGGGTGGACGACGACCGTGCTCGCGCCCAGCTTCTCGGCCGCCGCCCGGGCGCGCTGCAGCTTGGTCCACGGGTCGGTGGACCACACCCGCTGCGTGATCAGCAGACAGGGGGCGTGCACGGCGAGGATCGGGATCCGGTGGTAGTCGCTGAGCCGGCGCAGGGCCTCGATGTCCTGGCTGACCGGGTCGGTCCACACCATGACCTCGACGCCGTCGTAACCCAGACGTGCGGCGATCTCGAAGGCCGTCGCCGTCGACTCCGGATACACCGAGGCCGTCGACAGCGCGACCTTCGCATCCGGGATCCGTACGACTGGCTCTGCCATGGGGGACAGGTTACGGGGTGCGGCCTTGTGAACGCCGGGTCCCTCTTGGCCGTTGTGGGCTTTGCCATACGCGGCCGCGGGCTTGAACGCCGGGAGTCCGGTGTCCGTTGTGGCCCGGGTCACCGTCGAGCGCCGGGGGCGTTGTGGGGGGCCGTCGTGGAGGCGGTCACGGGTGGGCAGGGGCCTTGGTGGGCGGGGCACCCCCGGCCCCGTGGGGTGGGGTGGGGTCGGCCGGAGGGGGTGGGGCAGGCCGGGTACGGGGGCCGTCGTGGGGGCGGGCTCGGGCGGAGGGGCAGGACGGAAGCGCGGGTACGGGCGTCTGCCGTGCCGATACGGCCACGAGCCCCGGGGTGATGCGCCGCCGCCCCCGCGTCGGCGGCCCCGAGCGCCGCGCGGCCACGGCACCCTCGCGGCGGCTACGCCGAGCCCATGTGGTCCAGGCGTCGCAGGATCACGCCCTCGCGCAGGGCCCAGGGGCAGACCTCCAGGGCCTCCACGTCGAACAGGTCCATCGCGCCCTCGGCGACCAGCGCGCCCGCCAGCAGCTGGCCCGCGCGGCCCTCGGAGACGCCGGGGAGCTCGGCGCGCTGGGCCGCCGTCATCTCGGCCAGCTTGGGCACCCAGGCCTCCAGGGTCTCCCGCTTCAGCTCACGCTGGACGTACAGGCCCTCCGCGGAGCGGGCGGCTCCGGTGAGGCGGGCCAGCTGCTTGAAGGTCTTGGAGGTGGCGACGACGTGGTCGGGGGCGCCGAAGCGGCTGAACTCGCCGACGGTGCGGGCGATCTGCGCGCGGACGTGGCGGCGCAGGGCGCGGACGTCGTCGGGGTCGGGCGGGTCGCCGGGCAGCCAGGCGGCGGTGAGGCGGCCCGCGCCCAGCGGCAGCGAGACGGCGGCGTCGGGCTCCTCGTCTATGCCGTAGGCGATCTCCAGGGAACCGCCGCCGATGTCGAGGACCAGGAGTTTCCCGGCGGACCAGCCGAACCAGCGGCGGGCGGCGAGGAAGGTGAGGCGGGCCTCCTCCGCGCCGGTGAGGACCTGCAGCTCGACGCCGGTCTCCTCGCGCACGCGCGCGAGGACGTCGTCGGCGTTGCCGGCCTCGCGGACGGCTGAGGTGGCGAAGGGCAGCAGGTCCTCCACGCCCTTGTCCTCGGCGGCCTGGAGGGCGTCCTTGACGACGGCGACGAGTTTGTCCACTCCCTCGGTGCCGATGGCGCCCTCGCCGTCCAGGAGTTGGGCGAGCCGCAGCTCCGTCTTGTGCGAGTGCGCGGGCAGCGGGCGCGCGCCGGGGTGCGCGTCCACCACCAGCAGGTGCACCGTGTTCGATCCCACGTCGAGGACACCGAGTCTCATGTAGGGAACGCTACTGCCAGCGGCGCCGTGCTCGGCCCCCCGTGCGGTGCCGGGACGGGCCCCGGGCGACTTACCCTGGACGGGTGCCAAAGACGAAAAAGGCGAAGGACGAAAAGCCGACCAAGTCGGTGAAGGCCGACAAGTCGACCGAAAACTCCACGGTTCCTTCGCAGGCGAAGGCGGGGAAAGCGGCGAAGAAGCGGAAGCAGGCCCTGGCGGACCCGGCTGCGGCGGCACGGGCGGCCGACGAGAAGGGCCTCGACTTCGCGCGCGCGTGGGTGGAGTTCCCGGATCCGGCGGACGACGAGCAGGTCTTCCGGTGCGATCTGACATGGCTGACCTCTCGCTGGAACTGCATCTTCGGCAGCGGCTGCCAGGGCATCCAGGCGGGCCGCGCGGACGACGGGTGCTGCACGCTGGGGGCGCACTTCTCCGACGAGGAGGACGAGCAGCGGGTCGCCGGGCACGTGGCGCGACTCACCCCCGAGATCTGGCAGCACCACGCCGAGGGCACGAAGAACGGCTGGGTGTCCGAGGACGAGGACGGCGAGCGCCAGACCCGCCCCTACCAGGGCTCCTGCATCTTCCAGAACCGTCCCGGCTTCCCCGGCGGCGCCGGCTGCTCGCTGCACATCCTCGCCCTGCGCGAGGGCCGCGAGCCGCTGGAGACCAAGCCGGACGTGTGCTGGCAGCTGCCGATCCGGCGGACCTTCGACTGGATCGACCGGCCCGACGACACGCGCGTGCTGCAGGTGTCGATCGGTGAGTACGACCGCCGGGGCTGGGGTCCGGGCGGCCACGACCTGCATTGGTGGTGCACGTCGGCGACCTCGGCGCACGGCGCGGGCGAGCCGGTGTACGTCTCCTACCGGGCCGAGCTGACCGAGCTGATGGGCAAGGCCGGCTACGACCGGCTGGTCGAGCTGTGCGAGGAGCGGCTGGCGTCGCGGCTGCCGCTGCTGGCCCCGCACCCGGCGGATCCGCCGCGTCCGGCGGAGGCCGGGCCTGCCGCGGTTCCTGCGGATCCGGCGGAGGCCGGGCATGCGGCGGATCCGGCGGGTCCCGCGCATCCGGCCGGCTGAGGTGACCGCCCGGGGCCCTGCGACGCCGTAGCGCGTACGGCGTCGCAGGGCCTGTGGCGTCACGACGTCGACGGGCTCGGGTCGCCGCTGTCACCGGGCGGCGGCGAGGAGCCGCCCGGGTCGGTGGAGCCACCCGGGTCGGACGGGGCGGACCCGGTGGGCGTGGGATCGGGGGACGACGGCGGGCTGCTCGGGGAGGGCGAGCCGCCGGGGTCCGAGGGGGCCGAGGTGCTGGGCGTCGGGTCGGGGTCGGAGGGGGCCGGGTCCGTGGGCGTGCCCGGGGCCGGTCCGCTGCCGGGGTCGGAGGGGCCGGGCGCGGTGCCGTAGCCGTCGATGGAGACGACGGCGCCGGCGGGCGCGATCGCCACCCGCGCGCTCCAGTGGCCGGACGGCTCGCGCAGGGGGTCGACGTACACCTGGATCGTGAACGACTCGCCGGGCTGCAGGGTTCCCGAGGACTGACTGAAGTAGAGCCAGCGGGCTGCCGTGGTGGCCGACCAGCGCACGGGGGCCGAGCCGGTCGCGGTGAGGGTGATCAGGGTGGTGTCGCCGCGGTTGCCGGCCGTCACCTCCAGGTCGCCGGCTCCCTTGCCGCCGGCCCCGGCGACACTGACGACCTCCACCGACACATCGGGGCTGCCGTCCTGCCCGAAGCGGGCACCGGGCCGGGTGCTGGCGTTGCCGGCGTTCTCGTAGCCGCCGCTGGCCGTCTCGCCGTCGAGGAGGCCCGCGCCGTGGTCGTGGCGGGCGGTGGCCGGGCCGCCGGCGGTGTCGTCACCGGCGGGAGCGCCCCGGTAGGCCGCCCACAGGGCGAGCACGGGGGCGGCGACGACGGTGGCGACGACCGTCGTGGTGACAGCACGCGAGCGCAGACGGTCCCGGCGGGCCGCGCGGTCCTTGGGGTCCATGGGGAAGCCGCGCCGGTCGAAGCGGGGTACGGCGAGGCCACGCGCGCGTGGATGGTGGGCGAGCGCGACGTGCAGGGCCGCGCGGGGCGCCTCCAGCACGGGCAGCTCGGCGGGGGTGACGCTGGCGCCGGGCCAGCGGCCGGGGACCGCGCGCTCGGCGGTGCGGCGGCAGCGGGGGCAGTCGTCGACGTGCCGGACCAGTTCGCGGCGCAGGGTGCTGCTGAGCACGAACCGGCCGTCGCCGGTGAGACGGGCCACGCTCGAACAGGCGCCGGTCTCCACGACGGCGAGCGCCGCGCGCGTGCGCTCCACCTCGCAGGCCGCGGCGGCGAGCAGCTCGCGGGCGGCGGCGAGATCCATGCCCAGCACGGCGGCGACCTCGTGGGCGGCCAGGTGGTGGCGCACGGCGAGTTCGAGGGCCTCGCGCTGCTCGGGGGTCGTGCCGGCGGCCTCCGGCCAGGCGAGCAGGCCCAGTTCACGCCGCCGCTGCTCCTGCACCTCCGGGTCCACCGGGACCTTCGGGGACGGCTGCCTGTCGGTGCCGGGGCGGCTCGCGGCGTGGGTGGCCTGACGTTTCTGCTTGGCCTCGGCGAGCTTGCGCAGGCACGCCCAGCGGGCCAGCGCGTACAGCCAGGCGCGGCGGTCGCCGGCGGCCTCCGGCACGCGCGTGCCGCGCCGCTCGGCGAGCGCGAGGGCGTCGGCGAGGGCGGCGGTGGCGGAGTCGTGGTCGCACAGGACGGACAGGCAGTAGGTGAACAGCCCGTCGAGATAAGGCTCGTAGCGCGCGGGCGGGCGCTGCGCCAGCGTGCGGGCGGCCGCGCGGTCGCGCGCCTCCCGGTGCGCCCGGTGTGCGCCGGTGGTGCGGGTCGTGGTCTCCGGACTGCTCCTCATCACCTGTGCGACCGTAGGCGGCACGAGCAGGCCCGCTCGGGCGCCTTGAGCACTTTTAATCCGTACGGGTGAAACGATCCCTCAATAGGGGACCCCACCCCACCCGCCCCTGCCCGCTTCCCCCCACGACCTGCCCACAACACCCCCCAACCTGACCGAACAAGCCCCCCACCTGCGCCCAACGATGCCACTGAAGCAGCGCCCACCCAGCCATGCACGGCTACGGGCAGTCGTGCCGCCGGGCCGGAGCCCACCCAGTCATGCGCAGCTGCGGGCAGTCGTGCCGCTGGGGCGGCACGGGTGGGCGCAGCGGCACCCCGCACCGCCGGGCCGCGCACCCCACGGCGGTCACCGAAGCCGCCGGGCACAAGCGCACCCCAGGGCACCGCACCCAAACGCACCGCACCCCACGGCGTGCACCGCACCCCACGGCGGCCCCCCAGCCCGCAGACCCCCCACTGTCAGACCCGCCCGCTACGGTGTGCGACATGGCTGCCCGTACCAAGACCACCAAGGACCGCCCCTCCTACCGCTGCACGGAATGCGGCTGGCAGACGGCGAAGTGGCTCGGCCGCTGCCCCGAGTGCCAGGCCTGGGGCACGGTCGAGGAGTACGGCGCGCCCGCGGTCCGTACGACGACACCGGGCCGCGTGACCACCTCCGCCCTCCCCATCGGCCAGGTGGACGGCCGTCAGGCCACCGCCCGCTCCACCGGCGTACCGGAGCTGGACCGCGTGCTCGGCGGCGGCCTGGTCCCCGGCGCGGTCGTGCTCGTCGCGGGCGAGCCCGGCGTCGGCAAGTCCACCCTGCTCCTGGACGTCGCGGCGAAGTCGGCGAGCGAGGAGCACCCCACGCTCTACGTCACCGGCGAGGAGTCCGCGAGCCAGGTCCGCCTGCGCGCCGACCGGATCCACGCGATCGACGACCACCTCTACCTCGCCGCCGAGACCGACCTCGCGGCCGTGCTCGGCCACTTGGACGCGGTCAAGCCCTCCCTGCTGATCCTGGACTCGGTGCAGACCGTGGCCTCGCCCGAGATCGACGGCGCGCCCGGCGGCATGGCCCAGGTGCGCGAGGTCGCCGGCGCCCTGATCCGCGCCTCCAAGGAGCGCGGCATGTCCACGCTGCTCGTGGGCCATGTCACCAAGGACGGCGCGATCGCCGGCCCGCGCCTGCTGGAGCACCTCGTGGACGTGGTGCTGCACTTCGAGGGTGACCGCCACGCGCGCCTGCGCCTGGTGCGCGGTGTGAAGAACCGCTACGGCGCGACGGACGAGGTCGGCTGCTTCGAGCTGCACGACGAGGGCATCACCGGCCTCGCCGATCCCAGCGGCCTGTTCCTGACCCGTCGTGACGAGCCGGTGCCGGGCACCTGCCTGACCGTCACCCTGGAGGGCCGCCGCCCCCTGGTCGCCGAGGTGCAGGCGCTCACCGTGGACTCCCAGATCCCGTCCCCGCGCCGTACGACCTCCGGTCTGGAGACGTCCCGGGTGTCGATGATGCTGGCGGTGCTGGAGCAGCGGGGGCGGATCAGCGCTCTGGGCAAAAGGGACATCTACTCGGCGACGGTCGGCGGCGTGAAGCTGTCGGAGCCGGCCGCGGACCTGGCGATCGCCCTCGCCCTGGCCTCCGCCGCGAGCGACACTCCCCTGCCGAAGAACCTGGTCGCCATCGGCGAGGTGGGCCTTGCGGGCGAGGTGAGACGGGTCACGGGCGTGCAGCGGCGTCTGTCCGAGGCGCACCGGCTGGGCTTCACGCACGCGCTCGTACCGGGCGACCCGGGGAAGATCCCGCCCGGTATGAAGGTCCTGGAAGTCGCCGACATAGGGGACGCGCTGCGGGTGCTGCCGCGCTCCCGTCGCCGAGAGGCCCCACGGGAGCAGGAGGAGCGCCGGTAGACTTTGCCCTGGTCTCGCCCGTCCGTACGAACCGAGTGCGCAACGGGAGCGCCCCAGAACCTGCGACCGGAGGAGTGCAGTGGCAGCCAACGACCGGGCAGCAGCTCCCGGAAAGTCCGGTGGGAGTGCCGGTTCCGATGGCCTGATGCGCGCCTCACTGAGCGCTGTGGCACCGGGCACCGCCCTGCGGGACGGCCTCGAGCGGGTGCTGCGCGGCAACACCGGCGGCCTGATCGTGCTCGGCTTCGACAAGACGGTCGAGACGATGTGCACGGGCGGCTTCGTCCTGGACGTGGAGTTCACCGCGACCCGGCTGCGCGAGCTGTGCAAGCTGGACGGCGGCATCGTCCTCTCCTCGGACCTGTCGAAGATCCTCCGGGCCGGTGTCCAGTTCGTCCCCGACGCGACGATCCCCACGGAGGAGACCGGCACCCGGCACCGCACGGCGGACCGCGTCTCCAAGCAGGTCGGCTTCCCAGTCGTCTCCGTCTCCCAGTCGATGCGGCTGATCGCCCTGTACGTCGACGGGCAGCGCCGCGTCCTGGAGGACTCGGCGGCGATCCTGTCCCGCGCCAACCAGGCGCTGGCCACCCTGGAGCGCTACAAGCTGCGCCTGGACGAGGTCGCGGGCACGCTGTCGGCGCTGGAGATCGAGGACCTGGTGACGGTCCGGGACGTCTCCGCCGTCGCCCAGCGCCTGGAGATGGTGCGCCGCATCGCCACCGAAATCGCCGAATACGTGGTCGAACTGGGCACCGACGGGCGTCTGCTCGCCCTCCAGCTCGACGAGTTGATCGCCGGTGTGGAGCCCGAGCGCGAGCTGGTCGTGCGGGACTACGTCCCCGAGCCGACCGCGAAGCGTTCCCGCACGGTCGACGAGGCGCTGGCCGAGCTGGACAAGCTCTCCCACGCCGAGCTGCTGGAGCTGTCCACGGTCGCCCGGGCCCTGGGCTACACGGGCTCCCCCGAGGCGCTCGACTCCGCGGTCTCCCCGCGCGGCTTCCGGCTGCTGGCGAAGGTCCCCCGGCTGCCGGGCGCGATCATCGACCGCCTGGTCGAGCACTTCGGCGGGCTGCAGAAGCTCCTCGCCGCCAGCGTCGACGACCTGCAGACGGTCGACGGCGTGGGCGAGGCCCGCGCCCGCAGCGTCCGCGAGGGCCTGTCCCGCCTGGCGGAGTCGTCGATCCTCGAGCGGTACGTCTAGCCTCCGGCCCCTTCAACGGGTCGCCCGTCCGGTCCACCCCGCGCGTGCGTCCGGGGCGTCCAGCCTCCCCGCGTGCGCGTCCCCCCGCCGGGCGTCCAGGCGTCCGCGCGTCCCCGTGTCCGCGTCGACGGGTCCGCGCACCCGCGCGTCCGTCCAGGTCAGTCCGCGGACAGGACGAACGACGTCTGCGTCTTCTCGAAGCCCGGGGCCTTGGCCTCGACCAGGTACGTGCCCGGCGTGGCCGTCCGTGCCGGCGGCGTGGCGCACTGCGGTGCGCTGGCCCTCCGGTCCCACGTCACGACGTACGTGATGGTGCTGCCCGCGGGCACCCGGTAGAGCAGGCTGCCGCTGCCCTTGGGGCAGTCGGCGGACGACCAGAAGTGATCGCCGTCCTGAGTGATCGTCACCACCGCGCTCTTCGGGCCGAGATCGACCTTGCAGTCGTGGGCGGAGGTGTTGCGCGCGGCGATCCGGAACGTCGGCGTCTGGTCCGGGGTGTAGCTGTTGCGGACGCTGCTCAGCGCCAACGTCACCGTGCTCGCGGTGCAGTTGGGCAGCGGCGAGCCGGCGGGCAGGGTCGTCCCCGTGCCGACGCCGCCGCCCGCGCTGCCGTTGACGGCGTCGTCGCCCGCGCCGGCCGAGCCGACACCTCCGGCGCCCGAGCCGCCCGTACCGGCCGTGTCACCGGAGCCGGAACCACCGCCGGCGTCAGAACCGGAACCGGAACCGGAGCCCGAGCCGCTGGAGTCCCCGCCGCTCGACTCGTCGCGCCCGCCGGGGTGTTGGCTGATCGCCGGTCCGGAACCGGACGGTCCGGGAGTGATCGAGGACGCGGGATTCTTGCCGTTGGACCCGCCGGCGTCGTTCTTTCCGCCGCCGTCGCCCGAGGTGACGATCCAGGTGATCAGCAGCGCCAACAGGGCGACCACGGACAGCAGTACGGCCCTCCGTCGCCAGTAGATGGAGGAGGGAAGCGGCCCGACCGGATTGCGCAGAGATCCCACGGCGCAAACTGTACGAGAGATCGCCGCGTTCGCCCGCGTCACCCGCCGTCCGGCGTACAACTTTTCCGGATCATCATTTCGGAGACAGCCCTGCTCACCGCCTACTTGGGCCCGCCGCACCACCAGGTGATCGCGGGCTGTGACCGAACTCCGTTGTCGAACACGGTCCGTGATCACGGGCATCGATGACGCGACGCTTCTCAGGGGCGTCATCGGCTGGTGCACGGCACCCCTTCGTGGGTACGGCAGAGGGGCGCGAGGCGCGACTGCTGTCGACGGCCGCGCAGTGCGGGGCCGTCCGGCGCGGACCGGGGCCGACTCCCCCGAGCGTTCGCGATCGCGGCCCTTGCACCTGTGGCCACGGCTGCGGCACACCCCCGGCAGCGCGCTGATCGCCTCGGCCTCGGCGCGCCGTACACCCTGCTCGCCGACGCGACGCGACGCGCGGCCCGCCGCGTCCGCCACATCCGCAGCGCCCGCCATGTCCGGCGCCACCACCGCATCCGGCGCGTCCACCGCTTCCACCGCGTCCGCCGTCAACCCGCACACGCCCGTCCCCCACCTGCGCTGCCCGCGCCCCGAGGCCCGTGGCCGCTCCGCCGCGCTTCGACCCGCCCCTGTCGCTGCGCACGCGCGCGTGGCCGTGCATGGCAGGATCGGTAGCGTCATGACTGCGCCCACGAAGCTTCCGCACAGCAGCTCCCTCCCCTCGGCCGCGCAGGCCGACCAGGCCGGCGCGCCGGCCGCGGAGGAGCTGCACCTGCCCGTCATCGCCTGGTTCGACGCACACGCGCGTGATCTGCCCTGGCGGCGCCCGGAGGCGGGTGCCTGGGGTGTCATGGTCAGCGAGTTCATGCTCCAGCAGACGCCGGTCAGCCGCGTGCTGCCGGTGTACGAGCAATGGCTGGCCCGCTGGCCGCGCCCGGCCGACCTGGCCAAGGAGTCGCCCGGCGAGGCCGTGCGCGCCTGGGGCCGGCTCGGCTACCCGCGCCGCGCCCTGCGGCTGCACGGCGCCGCGGTGGCGATAACGGAGCGGCACGGCGGCGACGTACCCACCGACCACGCCCAGTTGCTCGCGCTGCCCGGCATCGGCGAGTACACGGCCGCGGCGGTGGCGTCGTTCGCGTACGGGCAGCGGCACGCGGTGCTGGACACCAATGTGCGCCGGGTCTTCGCGCGCGCGGTGACGGGTGTGCAGTACCCGCCGAACGCCACGACGGCCGCCGAGCGGCGGCTGGCCCGCGCGCTGCTGCCAGAGGACGAGCGCACCGCCGCGCGATGGGCCGCCGCCTCGATGGAGCTGGGCGCCCTGGTGTGCACGGCGAAGAACGAGGACTGCCACCGCTGTCCGATCGCCGCGCAGTGCGCGTGGCGGCTCGCGGGCAAGCCGGAGCACGACGGTCCGCCGCGGCGCGGCCAGACGTACGCGGGCACCGACCGGCAGGTGCGCGGCAAGCTGCTCGCCGTACTGCGGGAGGCGCACGCGCCCGTGCCGCAGGCGGCGCTCGACCGGGTGTGGCACGAGCCGGTGCAGCGCGCCCGGGCGCTGGACGGTCTGGTCGCCGACGGTCTGGTGGAGCCGCTGCCGGGTGGGCTGTACCGGCTGCCACTGAGCTGACGTTCGGATCGCCGGACCGGCTGCCGGCGGGCCGGCCCACGGGTCCCGCCGGGCTGACGCACAGACACATCACGGTCTTGGGCGGGGTGTTACGACCCCTCCCAGGGGTCGAAACCGGACATACTACTTCAGAACGCCCACCGCCCTTACCCAGCAACGGCCTTCGTTACACAACCGACGTACAGCCGAGGGCTGGCCGCAGGCTGCTTCGGACAGCGCCGTGACAACGCCTCCGTACCTTCGTTGTCGTGCCCCGGCAGGGACACGACGGGGACAGACCACAGGCAGGACACCGGCGGAAGACAGCCGGCACCACGGGGATTTCGGAGGCGGTCGATCATGGCGCAGGGAGAGGTGCTCGAGTTCGAGGAGTACGTCCGTACCCGGCAGGACGCGCTGCTGCGCAGCGCCCGCCGCCTGGTCCCGGACCCGGTCGACGCCCAAGACCTGCTCCAGACCGCCCTCGCCCGCACCTACGGCCGCTGGGACGGCATCGCCGACAAGCGTCTCGCGGACGCCTATCTGCGCCGCGTGATGATCAACACGCGGACCGAGTGGTGGCGGGCCCGCAAGCTGGAGGAGGTGCCCACCGAGCAGCTCCCGGACGCGTCGGTGGAGGACTCCACCGAGCAGCACGCCGACCGCGCCCTGCTGATGGACGTCATGAAGGTGCTCGCCCCGAAGCAGCGCAGCGTGGTCGTGCTGCGACACTGGGAGCAGATGTCCACGGAGGAGACGGCCGCCGCCCTCGGTATGTCGGCCGGAACGGTCAAGAGCACGCTGCACCGGGCGCTCGCCCGGCTCCGCGAGGAGCTGGAGGCCCGCGATCTGGACGCACGCGCGCTGGAGCGTGAGGAGCGGGAGCGGTGCGCGGCCTGACGGACGGGGATGCCTCCCCGGCCAGGGGGAGTCTTCAGGCGGTGATCACGGCGGCGGCCGTGCTCGCCGCCCTCGCCCTTTTGGTCTCCGCGTGCGCCACCGGCGGCACCGGGACCCGCGACGAGGGCCCCGCCGCCCACTCCGACTCGGTGGTCGGCGCGGCGGCCTCGCCCTCCCCCAGCCCCTCGCCCACCCTGCAGCGGGTGGACCCGGTGCGGCTGGTGAAGGACGACCCGCTGGTCTCGGACGCGGTGAAGAAGAGCCTCCAGCCGTGTGTCGGGGACGACTACCCCGTCGACGTGAGTTACGGCGATCTGACCGACGGTTCCGTCGACGACGTCGTGATCAATGTGCTGACCTGCGGGGACGCGGTGGGGGTCGGCTCGTACGTCTATCGTGCGAACGGCGGCCGCTACCAGAACGTGTTCCAGTCCGAGGAGTCCCCGGTGTACGCGGAGATAGACCGCGGCGCTCTGATGGTGACCAAGCAGGTGTACAAGAATGGCGACCCGGTGTCGAACCCGTCCGGCGAGAACGTGATCACGTACGTCTGGCGGGCCGGGCGGTTCGTGCAGGACGACTTCCATCACACCGACTACGGCACCACGGCCGACACCGCTCCCTCACCGGTGCCGGAGCCGGCGGACAAGTGACGTGGGAGACCTCCGCGCGGGAGCGGCGGGGAGAATCCGTGCGGCGGAGGACCGGCGGGAAGAAACCGTGCGGCGCAGGAGCGGCGGGAAAATTCCGTGCGGCGGACGCGAACCGATCGGACCGCTCGATCCGATGGAGGAGTGGACACACCGCGGAAGTGGACGCACCGCGGAAGTGGACGCACCGCGGAACTGAACGAGCCGCGGGGTCCACGCGTCCACGCAGAGAGCACACGAGTCGAGAAGCACACGAGGACTGAGAGCACCGGGATGGCAGACCAGACCCACGTCCTGTTCGTCGAGGACGACGACGTCATCCGCGAGGCCACCCAGCTCGCCCTGGAGCGGGACGGCTTCGCGGTCACCGCCATGCCCGACGGCCTGTCGGGCCTGGAGGCCTTCCGGGCGAACCGCCCCGACATCGCCCTGCTGGACGTGATGGTCCCGGGCCTGGACGGCGTCAGCCTGTGCCGGCGCATCCGCGACGAGTCCACCGTCCCGGTGATCATGCTGTCGGCGCGCGCCGACTCCATCGACGTGGTCCTGGGCCTGGAAGCGGGCGCCGACGACTACGTGACCAAGCCGTTCGACGGGGCGGTCCTGGTCGCCCGGATCCGTGCGGTGCTGCGCCGCTTCGGGCACGCGGGCGGCGACCGGCAGGCGGACGGCGCGGACTCGGCGAGCCAGGGCGGCGTGCTGACGTTCGGGGACCTGGAGGTCGACACCGACGGCA
The DNA here is from genome assembly GCF_043082085.1 of Streptomyces sp. NPDC014801. Classification (NCBI taxonomy): domain Bacteria; kingdom Bacillati; phylum Actinomycetota; class Actinomycetes; order Kitasatosporales; family Streptomycetaceae; genus Streptomyces; species Streptomyces sp. NPDC014801. Next base: position 24,028 of record NZ_JBIBXG010000009.1, read on the forward strand.
TGGAGGTGCGCCGGGCGGGCCGGCCGGTGGCGCTGACACCGACCGAGATGCGTCTGCTGCTGGAGTTCTCCTCCTCGCCGGGCACGGTCCTGTCGCGCGACAAGCTCCTGGAGCGGGTGTGGGACTACGGCTGGGGCGGGGACACCCGGGTCGTCGACGTCCATGTGCAGCGGCTGCGCACCAAGATCGGTCAGGACCGCATCGAGACGGTGCGCGGTTTCGGCTACAAGTTGAAGGCCTGAGCGGGGCCGGCATGCGGGGGATTGTGCGGCGCCTCCTTCCGGAGCACCTGGAGCGCGCGGGGATACGGACGGGGCTGCGGTGGAAGCTCAGCGCCGCCATCGCGCTGGTCGGCGCGCTGGTGGCGATCGTGCTCAGCCTGGTCGTGCACAACGCGGCACGGGTGTCGATGCTCGACAACGCCCGCGATCTGGCCGTGGAACGCATCAAGATCGCCCAGCGCAACTACGACCTGACCCACCGCGCGAACTTCCCGGGCATCACCGTCAACGACGCCGCCCTGCCCACGCCGCTGCGCGAGCGGGTCCTGGCGGGCCGCGTGGCGACGTACGTCTCCGACCGCCGGGGGCACCCGCCGGACATCTGGGCCGCCACCCCGGCGAAGGACGGGCAGGTGCTGTCGCTGCACACCCACTTCACCGACCGCAGCACGGACATCCTGCGCGACCTCGACCAGGCCCTCGTCATCGGCTCCATCGCGGTCGTCCTGGGCGGCAGCGCCCTCGGTGTCCTCATCGGCGGCCAGCTCTCGCGCCGGCTGCGCAAGGCGGCGGCCGCCGCCAACCAGGTGGCGCGCGGGGAGAGCGACGTGCGGGTGCGGGACGCCATCGGCGGGATCGTGCGGGACGAGACCGACGACCTGGCCAGCGCGGTGGACGCCATGGCGGACGCGCTGCAGCAGCGGCTGGAGGCGGAGCGGCGGGTCACCGCGGACATCGCGCACGAGCTGCGCACGCCGGTGACCGGGCTGCTCACGGCGGCCGAGCTGCTGCCGCCGGGCCGCCCGACGGAGCTGGTGCTGGACCGGGCGAAGGCGATGCGCACCCTGGTCGAGGACGTGCTGGAGGTGGCCCGCCTGGACGGCGCCTCGGAGCGGGCGGAGCTGCAGGACATCCTGCTGGGCGAGTTCGTCGCGCGCCGGGTGGCGGCCAAGGACCCGGACGTGGAGGTGCGGATCGTCCACGAGTCGGAGGTCACGACCGACCCGCGCCGGCTGGAGCGGGTGCTGTTCAACCTGCTCGCCAACGCCGCCCGGCACGGCAAGCCGCCGATCGAGGTCACCGTCGAGGGCCGGGTGATCCGGGTCCGCGACCACGGTCCCGGCTTCCCGGAGGACATCCTCGCCGAGGGGCCGAGCCGTTTCCGCACCGGCAGCACCGACCGCGCGGGGCACGGGCACGGGCTGGGCCTGACCATCGCCGCCGGGCAGGCCCGGGTGCTGGGTGCCCGGCTGACGTTCCGCAACGTCCGGCCGGCGGGCGCGCCCCCGCACATACCCGCCGAGGGCGCGGTCGCGGTGCTGTGGCTGCCGGAGCACGCCCCGACGAACACGGGCAGCTATCCGCTGCTGCCACCCACCGGCGCCTGACCGGGCCGGACACCGGCGGCCGACCGGGCCATACGCCGAATGCTGACGGGACCGCACGCCTGCGGCCGACCGGCATACGCCGGCGGCTGACCGAGCCGCACACTGGCAGCGGCGCTCTATGCAGGTGGGGTCGGGGGCCGGAACGGGGCAGGGCGCCCACCGGAACCGGTGAGCGCCCTGAGGGATGGTGAACGGGTCAGACGGCCTCGACGACCGGCGGCTGGGCCGGTGCGCCGTCCTCGGCGGCGGCGTCCGGCTTCGGGCCGGCGCCGCGCAGCGGGACTTCCTTCACGAACAGCGCCGACAGCAGCACGATCACCGCGACGACCGCGCCGAGCAGGAAGGCCGCGTGGGTGCCGGAGGACACCGCGTGCTGGTACGCCTCGCGCGCCTGAGCGGGCAGCTTCGCCAGGCTGGCCGCGTCCAGCTGCGCGGACTTCTCGGTGATCTTCGAGCCCAGCGTCCCGGCCTTCTCGGCCATGACGTCCTGGACCCGGTGGTTGAACAGCGCACCCATGATGGCGACACCGAAGGAGGAGCCGAGCGTACGGAACAGGGTGGTCGAGGAGGAGGCGACGCCCATGTCCTTCATCTCCACGCTGTTCTGCGCGACCAGCATGGTGATCTGCATCAGGCAGCCCATGCCGAGTCCGAGGACGGCCATGTAGAGACCGGAGGTGAAGCGCGTCGTGCCGGTGTCCATGGTGGACAGCAGGTAGAGCCCGGCGATCATCAGCACACCGCCGGCGATCGGGAAGAGCTTGTAGCGCCCGCTGTTGGTCGTGACCCGTCCGGCCACCATGGAGGTGACGAGCATCGCGCCGAGCATCGGCAGGAGCAGCAGACCGGAGTTGGTGGCGGACGCCCCCTGCACGGCCTGCTGGTAGAGCGGCAGGAACAGCGTGGCGCCGAACATCGCGAAGCCGGTGATGAAGCCGATGATCGACATCAGGGTGAAGTTGCGGCTGCGGAAGATGTGCAGCGGTACGACCGGCTCGGCGGCCTTGGTCTGCCAGAAGACGAACCCGATCAGCGCGACGACGCCGATGCCGATGAGCTCCATGATCCGCGCGGACGTCCAGGCGTACTCCGTGCCGCCCCAGGTGGTGACGAGCACGATCGCGGTGATGCCGACGGTCAGCAGCGCGGCGCCCAGGTAGTCGATGCGGGCCTTGGCCCGCTTCTTCGGCAGGTGCAGCACGGCGCTGATCAGGCCGAGGGAGACGACACCGAGCGGCAGGTTGATGTAGAAGGCCCAGCGCCAGCCCCAGTGGTCGGTGATGGTGCCGCCGACCAGCGGGCCGCCGATCATGGCCAGCGCCATGACGCCGGCCATCATGCCCTGGTACTTGCCGCGCTCACGCGGCGGGATCAGGTCGCCGATGATCGCCATGACGCCGACCATCAGACCGCCGGCGCCCAGGCCCTGTACGGCGCGGAAGCCGATGAGCTGTCCCATGTCCTGTGCCATGCCGCTGAGCGCGGAGCCGGCCAGGAAGATCACGATCGAGGCCATGAACGAGCCCTTGCGCCCGTACATGTCGCCGATCTTGCCCCAGAGCGGGGTGGAGGCGGCGGTGGCGAGGGTGTAGGAGGTGACGACCCAGGAGAGGTGCTCGAGGCCGCCGAGCTCGCCCACGATGGTCGGCATCGCGGTGCCGACGATCATGTTGTCCAGCATCGCGAGCATCATGGTGATCATGAGTGCGAGCAGGACGACTCGTACACTCTTGGGCTGTTTGCCCGCGTCTGTCTCGACTGCTTCTGTGGCGGTCATCATCCCCACTTCCCCCAGCTACTGCTACTTACTTGTCGACCGGCTAGTTCTACACTGGGAAGGTAGCTCCGTAACTAGCCGGTCGTCAAGTAAGTTTTGCCAGCCGGGCGGCAGGTAAGTTTCCGGGGAAGCCCTAGGAGGACGAGGATGGACGTCACCATGGACGGCACCAAGCAGCAGCGTCGCGGGAACACCCGCCAGCGCATCCAGGACGTCGCGCTCGAACTCTTCGCCGAGCAGGGCTACGAGAAGACCTCCCTGCGGGAGATCGCCGAGCGCCTGGACGTCACCAAGGCGGCGCTGTACTACCACTTCAAGACCAAGGAAGAGATCCTCGTCAGCATCTTCGAGGACCTCTCCCGGCCGATCGAGGACCTGATCGAGTGGGGCCGGCAGCAGCCGCACACCCTGGAGACCAAACAGGAGATCGTCCGCCGCTACAGCGAGGCCCTGGCCGGAGCGGCCCCGCTCTTCCGCTTCATGCAAGAGAACCAGGCCACCGTGCGCGAGCTGCGCATCGGAGAGCTGTTCAAGGAGCGGATGCTGAAGCTGCGGGACATCCTGATCGACCCGGACTCCGACCTGGTCGACAAGGTCCGCTGCATCAGCGCGATGTTCACGCTGCACGCCGGGATGTTCGTGCTGCAGGACATAGAAGGCGACCCCGAGGAGAAGCGCAGGGCCACTCTCGAGGTCGCTTTCGATCTGGTGGCCCAGGCGCACAAGGGCGCCTGAGCCTTCACCCCGGACGGGGCGGGGTGGGTCAGACGGACACACCCTTGGCCCGCAGGAAGGCGACCGGGTCGATCGCGGAGCCGTAGTTCGGGGTCTTGCGGATCTCGAAGTGCAGGTGCGGACCGCTGGAGTTGCCGGTGTTGCCGGACTTGGCGATGTGCTGGCCGGTGCCGACGATCTGGCCGACCTTCACGTCGATACGGGAGAGGTGGGCGTACTGGGAGTACGTCCCGTTGCCGTGCCGGATGACGATGGCGTTGCCGTAGGCGGGGCCGTCACCGGCGCCGTTCGGGCCGGCCTTGACCACGGTGCCGCCGTGGGCGGCGACGACGTTGGTGCCGCTCGGCACGGCGAAGTCCTGGCCGGAGTGGCGGTGCGACCACATGCCGCCGGCCTGGTTGAAGCTGGCGGACAGCGTGTAGTGGGCCACCGGGTGCACCCAGGAGGCGGCCTTCTTCTTGGCGGCGGCGGCCTTGGCGGCAGCCTTCTTCGCGGCGGCCTGCTGGGCGGCGGCCGCGGCCTTGGCCTTGGCGGCCGCGGCGGTCTTCGCGGCCTGCGCGGCCTTGGCCTGCGCGGCGGCCTGCGCCTCGACCGCACTGGCGGTGGCCGTGGTGGAGGCGGACGTGGCGTCGGCGGCGGCCGCGACCCCGGCTCCCAGCGCGACCGAGACCCCCAGACCGGCAGCCAGGACGGCGGCGCGGGTGCGGATGGCGGACGTACGGGACGGACGGGACGTGACGCGCTGGGACATGTGAACCTCGTGCAGACGGGGACAGAGAAAAGCCACCCGACGCTCAGGCGTTCGGCCGGATGGGCTCATCCTTGGTAACCCCCCGGCGCACATCCGCCCAAATGTGTGATCTACGACGCCAGCTAGTACTACAACACAAAACCTCCGACTTCCGACGCAACTAACATTCCGGGCATAAGGGTCACCGGCTGCGCATATACAGGCGGCTTCCGGGGGGAAAGTCCCTTTTGCAGACCCCGGGCGCCCACTATTCCGGCTCGTACGTGACGCAGGTCGCGTGCGGCACGTCACCGGGGAGGCCCCTCGGCGGGCGTACCAATGTGGCGCAGACCTCTAGCCACTTACCCACCGGTAACCCTACGGTTCCTCCCGCGCCACCCTCACCGAAGAGCATGCACACGACACGCCCGTGTGCACGGACTGTGAGAGGAACCCCCCATGACGATCAGACGCGCCTGGCTGCGCCGGGCCTCGGTGGCCGCCGTCTCCGCGGCCGCCCTGACGGCCCTGGCCGCCCCCGCGCACGCCACCGGGGCCGCCGCGGCCCCCGCGACGTCCGCCGCGGTCACCACCACGGCGGCGGCCCAGAGCGTCGACCACGCCACCTGGCAGCGGGACTGCCAGGCCGTGATGGACCAGGCGCTGCCGTATCTGCAGCAGCGGATCGCCGCCCCGAGGCCGGGCGAACGGCAGGCGATCGTCTTCGACATCGACAACACGACCCTGGAGACCGACTTCGGCTTCCACTACCCGCAGCCGGCCAACCAGCCGGTCCTCCAGGTCGCCCGCTACGCGCAGGAGCACGGCGTCGCGCTGTTCTTCGTCACCGCCCGCCCCGGCATCCTCTACGTGCCCACCGAGTACAACCTGGAGTACGACGGCTACGACGTCGCCGGGCTGCGGGTGCGCGGCCTGTTCGACCTGTTCAAGGACGTCGCCGCCTACAAGACCGCCCAGCGCGCGCAGATCGAGAGCCAGGGCTACACAATCATCGCGAACATCGGGAACAGCGCCACCGACCTGACCGGCGGCCACGCCGAGAAGACGTTCAAGCTGCCGGACTACGACGGGCAGCTGTCTTAGGTCACCGCGCGGGAGCCGCAGGGCCGGTCCGCGTACGGACATGCCGAAGGGGCCGCACCGCGTGCGGACATGCCGAAGGGGGCCGGTGCTCGAAAGCACCGGCCCCCTTCACTGGCCGTCGACGCTTACGCGTCCTTGCTCAGGTTCGGCCCGGCACCGCCGGCCGCCTGCTCGATCGGCGGGACGTCGGGCAGCGCCGACTTGTCCTCACCGCGGAAGGTGAAGGTCTTGTCGTCGCCCTCGCCCTCCGTGTCCACGACCACGATCTGACCGGGGCGCACCTCGCCGAAGAGGATCTTCTCCGACAGGGTGTCCTCGATCTCCCGCTGGATCGTGCGGCGCAGCGGTCGCGCGCCCATCACGGGGTCGTAGCCCTTCTTGGACAGCAGCTCCTTGGCGGACTGGGAGAGCTCGATGCCCATGTCCCGGTCCTTCAGGCGCTCGTCCACCTTGCCGATCATCAGGTCGACGATCCGCAGGATGTCGTCCTGGGTCAGCTGCGGGAAGACGACCACGTCGTCGACGCGGTTGAGGAACTCGGGACGGAAGTGCTGCTTGAGCTCGTCCGACACCTTGTTCTTCATGCGCTCGTAGTTGGTCTTCGTGTCGCCCTGGGCGGCGAAGCCCAGGTTGAAGCCCTTGGAGATGTCCCGGGTGCCGAGGTTGGTCGTCATGATGATGACCGTGTTCTTGAAGTCCACGACCCGGCCCTGGGAGTCGGTCAGGCGACCGTCCTCCAGGATCTGCAGCAGCGAGTTGAAGATGTCCGGGTGGGCCTTCTCGACCTCGTCGAAGAGGACGACCGAGAACGGCTTGCGGCGCACCTTCTCCGTCAGCTGGCCGCCCTCCTCGTAGCCCACGTAGCCGGGGGGCGAACCGAAGAGACGCGAGACCGTGTGCTTCTCGCTGAACTCCGACATGTCGAGGGAGATCAGCGCGTCCTCGTCACCGAAGAGGAACTCGGCGAGGGCCTTGGACAGCTCGGTCTTACCGACACCGGACGGGCCGGCGAAGATGAACGAGCCACCGGGGCGCTTGGGGTCCTTCAGACCCGCACGCGTACGGCGGATCGCCTTCGACAGCGCCTTGACGGCGTCGTCCTGGCCGATGACCCGCTTGTGCAGCTCCTCCTCCATGCGGAGCAGGCGGCTGGACTCCTCCTCGGTCAGCTTGAAGACCGGGATACCGGTGGCCGTGGCGAGGACCTCGGCGATCAGCTCGCCGTCGACCTCGGCGACGACGTCCATGTCGCCGGCCTTCCACTCCTTCTCCCGCTTGGCCTTGGCGGCCAGGAGCTGCTTCTCCTTGTCACGCAGGGAGGCGGCCTTCTCGAAGTCCTGCGAGTCGATCGCGGACTCCTTGTCCCGGCGGACGGCGGCGATCTTCTCGTCGAACTCGCGCAGGTCCGGCGGAGCGGTCATCCGGCGGATGCGCATCCGCGAGCCCGCCTCGTCGATCAGGTCGATCGCCTTGTCCGGCAGGAAGCGGTCCGAGATGTACCGGTCGGCCAGGGTGGCGGCCTGGACCAGCGCCTCGTCGGTGATGGAGACGCGGTGGTGCGCCTCGTACCGGTCGCGCAGGCCCTTGAGGATCTCGATCGTGTGCGGCAGGGACGGCTCGGCGACCTGGATCGGCTGGAAGCGGCGCTCGAGGGCCGCGTCCTTCTCCAGGTGCTTGCGGTACTCGTCCAGGGTGGTCGCACCGATGGTCTGCAGCTCACCGCGGGCCAGCATCGGCTTCAGGATGGAGGCCGCGTCGATGGCGCCCTCGGCGGCACCCGCACCGACCAGCGTGTGCAGCTCGTCGATGAACAGGATGATGTCGCCGCGGGTGCGGATCTCCTTGAGCACCTTCTTCAGGCGCTCCTCGAAGTCACCGCGGTAGCGGGAGCCGGCGACCAGCGCGCCGAGGTCCAGGGTGTAGAGGTGCTTGTCCTTGAGGGTCTCGGGCACCTCGCCCTTGACGATGGCCTGGGCGAGGCCCTCGACGACGGCGGTCTTGCCGACGCCGGGCTCACCGATCAGGACCGGGTTGTTCTTGGTACGGCGGGACAGCACCTGCATGACCCGCTCGATCTCCTTCTCGCGCCCGATGACCGGGTCGAGCTTGGACTCACGAGCGGCCTGGGTGAGGTTCCGGCCGAACTGGTCGAGGACCAGGGACGTCGAGGGGGTGCCCTCCGCAGGCCCGCCGGCGGCGGCGGTCTCCTTGCCCTGGTAACCGGAGAGCAGCTGGATCACCTGCTGCCGCACCCGGTTCAGATCTGCGCCCAGCTTGACCAGGACCTGGGCGGCGACGCCCTCGCCCTCACGGATCAGGCCGAGCAGGATGTGCTCCGTGCCGATGTAGTTGTGGCCCAGCTGGAGCGCCTCGCGCAGGGAGAGCTCCAGCACCTTCTTGGCACGGGGGGTGAAGGGGATGTGACCGGACGGCGCCTGCTGGCCCTGGCCGATGATCTCCTCCACCTGCTGGCGGACCGCCTCGAGCGAAATCCCGAGGCTCTCAAGGGCCTTGGCGGCGACACCCTCACCCTCGTGGATCAGGCCCAGGAGGATGTGCTCGGTGCCGATGTAGTTGTGGTTGAGCATCCGGGCTTCTTCCTGAGCCAGGACGACAACCCGCCGCGCGCGGTCGGTGAACCTCTCGAACATCGTTAATCGCTCCTCAGAGCGGTCAGGCAGTGGGGGGAACTTCCCCTCCCTGTCCTTCCGCAGCTTAGTCCCGCAAGCGGGGACCGCTCATTCCAACTGCCGACACCGTCGATGGCCTCCTGACCCCGAACGCCGACATCTGCTCCAACCCGATGGTGCGAGACGATGTTCCCGCAGGCCAGGCAGTTACCCCAGTCGCCAGTACGCCCATGGCGAACGTGAGACGTCCCGATCTGCGTGTCGCCCCCTCCCACTAGGGATGTCTTACCCGCTCGGACGGACAGTCCATGCCGCGCGCACCGCTCGGCTCCGCTACGGGCGAACAACCCTTGCGCCCCTTCGCACCCCCACACGCCCCTCGTCCGGCACTCTGCGCACACACCGGTGCACCGAGCGTAACCCGCACGGGTCTTCGGCTGTTGCACCCGGCATGGCTGGCGCAGTCCCCCCATGTCCCACGGTCCCCCTTCCCCGCCGGTCGCCCGAGACGGGCGATCCCCTCCGGTCCTGGTACGAGAACGAACTCGGCTGGCCGGTGGTGCCCGGGGAGCCGGTACGACTTTCCGTGGGCCCGCGCTTCGACGTCCTGGACGTCCCCGCGGAGGCCGGGCTGGCCGCGCTGCGGCATCTGGGCCCCTCGTCGCCCGTGGCGGCCCTGGACGGGCGGCTGTGGCTCTGGCTGGCCCCGGGCAGCGCGGAAGAGCTGCCGGGCCTGCTGGAGTGGCTGGAGTGGGGCCCCCTGGCCTCGTCCCTGGACCTCAGGCCCCTCGGCCCGGGAACGTCGGTCCGGGCGCCGCTTCCGGCGGAGCCGCTGCGCACGTCGGGGCTCCCGGGCGGAACGGCCCGGAGCGGGGCGGAGGCGACGGTCGCGGAGGGGGCGGTGCCGGTCCCGCGCGTGGGCGGGAGGCCGGTCGCGGGTGAGGGCGGGGTGCCGGTCGCCCGCGAGGGCGGGGCGCCGGTCGCGCGTGGGGACCAAGCCGGGAGGCCGGTCGGGGGCGAGGCCGCACGGGCGGCGGAGGCCGTCGCGGGTGGGCGCCCGGGCGCTTCGCAGGGGGCCGCCGTATGGGTGCGGCCCCCCGTGCCGGGGCGCGAGGGTGAGGCCTCGCTGCCGACGATGTCGGTCATGCCGGCCCTGTCGGCGGGGTCGGCGCCGGGTGGCGGCGCGGGCGCCCCCGATCTGGTGCGGGTGGTGGACACGGTGGCCACGCAGTGCCACCGGATCCGCCTGCGGCGCGCGTGCGCTCAGCCGTTGGCCTTCTCGTAGGCCTCGCGAATGGACGCGGGAACGCGGCCACGGTCATTGACCTCGTAGCCGTTCTCCTTGGCCCAGGCACGGATCGCCGCGGTGTCCTGGCTGCCGGCGGAGGCGGCACGCGCCTTTCCGCGGCTGCCGGAGGCACGGCCACCGGTACGACGCCCATTCTTGACGTACGGCTCGAGAAGGCCGCGCAGCTTGTCCGCATTGGCGGTCGTGAGATCGATCTCGTACGTCTTCCCGTCCAGCGCGAACGTCACGGTCTCGTCTGCCTCGCCGCCGTCGAGGTCGTCGACAAGAAGGACCTGAACCTTCTGTGCCACCGGATTTCCTTTCATCGATAACGTGAGGGCCCGGGGTGCGCGGCCTCCGCCCGTTTCGCCGCCGCCCCTGTTATATGCAGTACTGCAGTACGTCGGAAAGCAAACCGCTTTTGCCGGAAAAACACAAACCCCTGGCAGAGGCCGCCTCAGCGGCCCGGGTCGGAAACATGCGCGTTTCGGACATAGGGAACGTGGGCAACGGGCTGTGCCGTGGAATACGCCTTGACCGTCCTTGGCCGTTGCCCGGCGATCACAGATGCAGAAGCATCCGGCTGTTGCCGAGGGTGTTCGGTTTCACTCGTTCGAGACCCAGGAACTCCGCGACGCCCTCGTCATAGGAACGCAGCAGCTCCGCGTAGACATCGCGGTCCACCGGGGTCTCACCGATCTCGACGAAGCCGTGCTTGCCGAAGAACTCGACTTCGAAGGTCAGGCAGAATACGCGGCGAACGCCCAGCCAGCGCGCGGTCTGCAGCAACTTCTCCAGCACCTGGTGACCGACGCCGGCGCCCTTCAGGCCGGGCTTCACCGCGAGAGTGCGTACTTCCGCGAGGTCTTCCCACATCACGTGCAGTGCGCCGCAGCCGACCACCTCGGCGTTGTCGTCGCGTTCCGCGACCCAGAACTCCTGGATGTCCTCGTAAAGCGTCACCATCGCTTTGTCGAGCAGGATGCCGTCACGGACGTAGGCGTCGAGGAGTCGGCGCACGGCGGGGACATCGCTGGTGCGCGCCCGCCGGATGGTGATGGCTTTAGCGGTGGGTTCCGGGCTCTGTGCGGACATGCCGGGACGCTATCGCCCGCCGCCTCGCGTTGCCGAGTCGGGGTTCTGCTCTGCCGCTTCAGGGTTCGGGCCGACGCCTTCCGCGTCTTCGGGCGGTTGCGTTCCTCGGGCGCGTTCCTGAGGTTCGGTGCGTTCCGTCGGTTCGGCGGGCCGCGGGGCTTCCGTGGTTTCCGTGACGGGTTCCTCGCCGCCGTCGCGGATGATGCGCAGGGCGTCGCGCAAGGCCTGGCGCTGTTCGTCGCTCATCATGCCGAAGAAGGCGACGAGAGCCGCGGCGGGGTTGTCGCTCTGCGACCAGGCGTCGTTCATCAGGGCGGCGGCGTAGGCGGCTCGGGTGGAGACCGCCTCATATCGATAGGCCCGGCCTTCCGCTTCGCGGCGCACCCAGCCCTTCTGATGGAGATTGTCCAAAACGGTCATGACCGTGGTGTAGGCGATCGACCGTTCCTGTTGCAGATCTTCCAGGACTTCTCGAACCGTGACGGGGCGGTTCCACTTCCACACCCGCGTCATGACCGCGTCTTCGAGTTCTCCCAATGGGCGAGGCACAGCTCAGCACAATAGTGGGAGATCCCGCCCATGGCGTGCCGGACGTGCGCTTTTCATGACATCAGCGAACAAAAAGGGCGTACGGCTCGGCAGCGGGGCTGCGTGGGGAGCCGTACGCGCGGGTGCAGCGCCGTACGCGGGGGTACGGCGCGGGGGGGCGCCGGGGCAGGGTGGCCCGCTTGGCCGGGCTCGGCCTGCTCGGCCTGCTCGCCTAGGCGTCGCCTGCGGTGGAGGCCTGGCGGGTGCTCTCCGCACGCGCGAGGGCGGCGTCGACGGCCGCGTCCTCCTTGGCCTTGTTGGCGCCGCCCTGAGTCTTGACGATCACCCGGATCACACCGACGAAGAAGACGGCCATGACGAGCGGGGGCAGGAGCGCGGAGACGTAGTCCATGACTCCCAGAGTAGCCACGCACGCGGAGGGATTTCGGCCGGGGTCGGCCGATTCGCCCGGGCCCGGCGGGGCCCTCCGGGGGTTGGGGGCCTCGAAGAGGGAGAGCGGGGCATACGGGAGTGGCGTCGGGCCACTGCGGGGTCTCAGCCGGGGGCGGGAGGGCACGGGCGGGCCCGCGAGGCTGGGGACGGGCGGCACGCGCCCTGGAGGGGCCGTACCGGCGGCCGGACGGGCAGCTGGTCGCTCCAGGGACGGAGGCGATCCGGCGCCATGGGGCCGGCCCGGGCCATGCCTGGCGGCCGGGGCGGGCCGGAAGCGGGCGATGCGCTTAGTCCGTCCGGGCACCCGCCGGGCCAGGTGGGTGCCCGGAGGCGCCGCCACCTTTGGCGGAGATGGCTGATAGGGCCGCCCGCCGGATTCGATACGCCGACGGGCCCTCGTCGGGACCCGAGAGGCCCGGGCCGTGCAGGGCGGCTCGGCCCGGGAGGGGCCGGCGACAGGGCGGGGCCGGGAGTACTGCGGAGCCGCCGATGGGGTGGGGCGGCACCGCCCGGGCGGGGCCGGCAACAGGGAGGACTCTGCCCGGGCCGGACCGGACGGGCCGGGACGGGCCAGGAGAGGGACGGGCCCGTCCCGGACTACGGAGTCGTCAGCCGGCTGCCAGTTGCTGGGGCGGCTTCGTGGGGGACGCGGCCGGCTTGCGGCGGGGGAAGACCTCGCCGGGGGTGGGGATGGGGCGGGACGGGGCGGGGGACGGCTGCTGGGCGGGGCCCGGCTTCGGGGACGGCTGCTTCTCCGGGCGGTCGTCGGCGGCGCGCTCCTCCTCCGCCGCGAGACCGCCGGGCAGCGCCGTCAGGCGTGTGCGGCTCGCCGGGACGGTCGGCGGGACCGCGGTGGCGGTGCCGCGCGCCGCCGCACCGCGTGCGAGACGGGCCCGGACGTCCTGCTCGGCCATCGTCTGGCAGCGGTCGAGCAGCGCGGCGGCGACGGGGTTGCCGCGCAGGGCGCGCAGGGCGGCCAGGTCGTCGGGGTCGGGCCGGTATCCGGCGCCCAGCGCCTCGTCGAGCAGCGTGAGGTAACCGGCCGCGGTCCCCGGGAGCGCCGCGCGGTAGCGGCCGAGGTCGGCCACGAGGAAGGCGCGCAGCCGGGCGCCCTCGCGCATCGCCTCGTCGAGGGACTCGGCGAGGCGGAGACAGTCCTGGACGTCCTCGGCCGAGGCGGGGGCGGGGTTCAGGGCGAGGGCGAGAGCGCGGCGGAGCACACGCAGCTCCTCCACGCCGAACGCCATGCCGCCGCGGGATCCGTATGGCGTGGGCATGCGGCGACCATACGCGCTAATCAGACAAACCAGACACTTCACACGGGCGTGGCGCAGGGAGCCACCCAGGTGGTCCCCTACGCACCACACGCCGGACGCAAGGAGGCCGCCACCACGGCACCGGGCGGTGCGGTGCGGGGCCCTGCGCGTCCTTGGGGCTTCCCGCTCCGCGTCCGCCCGCCCGAGCCGCACCCGGCGGCGGCAGCGGCCCTCGCACACCGGCACCGCAGCGCCCCGGAAGCGCTGCCCGCCGCCCCGTCACATCCGGGACACGTTCCGCTCGTACACCAGGCGGAGGCCGATCAGGGTCAGCCAGGGCTCGTGCTCGTCGATGGCGGAGGACTCGCCGAGGACCATGGGGGCCAGGCCGCCCGTGGCGATGACCGTGACGTCCTCGGGGTCGTCGGCGAGTTCCCGGGCCATGCGGCTGACCACGCCGTCGACCTGGCCCGCGAAGCCGTAGACGATGCCGGCCTGCATCGCCTCGACCGTGTTCTTGCCGATCACGCTGCGCGGCCGGGCGACCTCGATCTTGCGCAGCATCGCCGCCCGCACACCCAGCGCCTCGACGGAGATCTCGATACCGGGCGCGATGACGCCGCCGACGTACTCCCCGCGCGCGGAGACCGCGTCGAAGGTCGTCGCCGTACCGAAGTCGACGACGATCGCCGGGCCGCCGTACAGCTCGTTGGCCGCGACGGCGTTGATGATGCGGTCGGCGCCGACCTCCTTCGGGTTGTCGAAGAGGATCGGCACGCCCGTCTTCACGCCGGGCTCGACGAGGACCGCGGGGACGTCGCCGTAGTAGCGGCGGGTGACCTCGCGCAGTTCGTGGAGCACCGACGGGACGGTCGCGCAGATGGCGATGCCGTCGATGCCGTCGCCCAGGTCGTCGCCGAGCAGCGGGTGCATGCCCATCAGGCCCTGCAGGAGGACCGCCAGCTCGTCCGCGGTGCGGCGGGCGTCCGTGGAGATGCGCCAGTGCTCGACGATCTCCTCGCCGTCGAACAGCCCCAGGACGGTGTGCGTGTTGCCTACGTCGATCGTCAGCAGCATGGCCGGCCCCTACTCCGCCTCGCGCAGGTCCAGGCCGATGTCGAGGATCGGCGAGGAGTGGGTCAGCGCGCCCACGGCCAGGTAGTCCACGCCGGTCTCGGCGTACGCGCGCGCGTTGCCGAGCGTCAGCCGGCCGGAGGCCTCCAGCAGCGCCCGCCCGCCGACGATCCCGACGGCCTCGGCGCACTCGGTGGGCGTGAAGTTGTCCAGCAGGATCAGGTCGGCGCCGGCGTCGACGACCTCGCGCAGCTGGTGCAGCGTGTCGACCTCGACCTCGATCGGCACCTCCGGGAAGGCCTCCCGTACGGCCTTGAAGGCCTGCGCGACACCGCCCGCGGCGACGACGTGGTTGTCCTTGACCAGGGCCGCGTCGGACAGCGACATGCGGTGGTTGACGCCGCCGCCGCAGCGCACCGCGTACTTCTCCAGCGAGCGCAGGCCCGGCGTCGTCTTGCGGGTGTCCCGCACGCGTGTCTTGGTGCCCTCCAGCGCGTCCGCCCACGCGCGCGTGGCGGTGGCGATGCCGGACAGGCGGCACAGGATGTTCAGGGCGCTGCGCTCGGCGGTGAGCAGGTCGCGCGTGCGCGTGGTGACCGACAGCAGCTTCTGCCCGGCCTCGACGCGGTCGCCGTCCTCGACGTGCCGCTCGACCTCGAACTCGTCGGTGCACACGACGGAGATGACCGCCTCGGCGACCCGGAGGCCGGCCGCGACGCCCGCCTCGCGCGCGGTGAAGTCGGCCGTGGCGACGGCGTCCTCGGGGATCGTCGCGACGGTCGTCACGTCCACGCCGTGGTCCAGGTCCTCCTGGATGGCGACGTTGGCGATGTCCTCGACCTCGACGGGGTCGAGTCCGGCGTCGGCCAGGAGCTGGGCGAGCGCGGGGTCCAGACCGCACTCCAGGTACTCCTCGTCGGCTTCTGCGCCGCAGGCGCAGCCGTCGCCGCAGCCGCCGTCGGAGGCGAGGGGAAGGTCCTGATCGGTCACGTGGGTCACTGCTCCTGGGAGGGCCGGGCCGCGGGGGCCTCGGGGCGGGTCGGGGGGAAGTCGGCGGTGTCCGTGGTGTGCACGTCCAGGGTGCGGTCCGGGTTCAGCCGTACGACGATGTGGCGGCGCCAGTGGGCGTCGTCGCGCTCGGTGCGGTCCTCGCGCCAGTGGCAGCCGCGGGTCTCCTCGCGCCGCTGGGCGGCGGCGACCAGGACACGGGCCACGCACAGGAGGTTGGTGGCCTCCCAGGAGTCGACGCCGGGCTCGGCGGTCTTGCCGTTGTCCTGCAGCGCGTCGCGGGCCTCGGTGTGCAGCCGCTCCAGCTCGTCGGCGGCCTTGGCGAGGGATGCGGCGGAGCGCAGCACGCCGGCGCCCTCGGTGGTGATCCGCTGGATCGCGAACCGGGTCTCGGGGGCGAGCAGCGGGTGCGCGGGCGTGTCCGGGTGGGGCACCGGCTCGGGCACGCGCGCGTGCAGGGCGTCGCCGGCGTGCTGCGCGACGATGTCGTCGGCGATCCGCTCGGCGTAGACCAGGCCCTCCAGCAGGGAGTTGGAGGCGAGCCGGTTCGCGCCGTGCACGCCGGTGCAGGCGACCTCGCCGCACGCGTACAGGCCGGCGACGGTGGTGCGGCCGTGGGAGTCGGTGCGCACGCCGCCGGAGGCGTAGTGGGCGGCCGGGGCGATCGGGATCGGCTCGTGCACGGGGTCGATGCCGTGGGCGCGACAGGCCGCGAGGATGGTCGGGAAGCGGTTCTCCCACATCTCGGCGCCGAAGTGCCGGGCGTCGAGGAACATGTGCTCGGCGTCCTGCTCCAGCATGCGGCGCAGGATGCCCTTGGCGACGATGTCGCGGGGCGCGAGCTCGGCCAGTTCGTGCTGGCCGACCATGAAGCGCACGCCGTCGGCGTCGACCAGGTGGGCGCCCTCGCCGCGCACCGCCTCGGAGATCAGCGGCTGCTGCCCCTCGGCCTCGGGCCCGAGGAAGAGCACGGTCGGGTGGAACTGCATGAACTCCAGGTCGGAGACCTCCGCGCCCGCGCGCAGGGCGAGCGCCACGCCGTCGCCGGTGGACACCGACGGGTTGGTGGTCGCGGAGAACACCTGGCCCATGCCGCCGGTGGCGAGCACGACCGCGGGCGCGTGCACGGCGCCGACACCGTCGTGCTGGCCCTCGCCCATCACGTGGAGCGTGACGCCCGCGGTGCGGCCGTCGGCGTCCGTGAGAAGGTCCAGCACGAGCGCGTTCTCGATGGTGCGCAGCCCACGCGCGCGTACCGCCTCGACCAGGGCCCGGGAGACCTCCGCGCCGGTCGCGTCGCCGCCCGCGTGGACGATACGGCGCCGGTGGTGGCCGCCCTCGCGGGTGAGCTCCAGGCTGCCCTCGGCGGACGCGTCGAAGTGGGCGCCGGTCGCGATGAGCCGCCGCACGGCGTGCGGGCCCTCGGTGACCAGGACGCGCACGGCCTCCTCGTCGCACAGGCCGACACCGGCCACGAGGGTGTCCTCAAGGTGCTGTTCGGGGGTGTCGCCGTCGCCGAGGGCGGCGGCGATGCCGCCCTGCGCCCAGCGGGTGGAGCCGTCGTCCAGGCGGGCCTTGGTGACGACGACCGTGGTCAGGCCGGCGGCCTGGCAGCGCAGGGCGGCGGTCAGGCCGGCGACGCCGGAGCCGACGACCACCACGTCCGCGTCGATGGACCACCCGGGTGCGGGCGCGTGCAGTCGTATGCCTGTGCTGGTCACGAGGCGGCTCCGAAGGTGAGAGGAAGGTTGTCGATCAGCCGGGTCGAGCCGACTCGGGCGGCGACGGCGAGGACGGCCTCGCCGGTGAAGTCGTCCCTGATCTCGGTGAAGTCGTCGGGGTCGACGAGCGCGAGGTAGTCCAGTTCCAGCGGCGGGTCCAGCCGGGAGGCCTCGTCGAGGACGGCCCGCGCGGCGGCGCGGACGGCGGCCGGGCCGCCCGGGGCGGCGGTGGCGACGGCGTGCGCGTCGGCGGCGGCGCGGGACTCGCCGAGGGCGCTGAGCGCCTCCGCACGCGCCTGCGTGGCGGGCACCTCACGCGCGCGGGCGCGCAGCGCCTCCTGGGCGGCGTGCCGGTCGCGGCCCGCGAACAGGGCCTGGGACAGCGCGAGCGCGGTGTGCCGCTCCTGCGGCGAGAGGTAGCGGTTGCGGCTGGAGAGGGCCAGCCCGTCGTCCTCGCGGACGGTGGGCACGCCGACGATCTCGACGCCGAAGTTCAGGTCGCGGACCATGCGCCGGATCAGGGCGAGCTGCTGGGCGTCCTTCTGGCCGTACAGGGCGACGTCGGGGCGGGTGAGGTGCAGCAGCTTGGCGACGACGGTGAGCATGCCGTCGAAGTGGCCGGGCCGCGAGGCGCCTTCGAGGCGCTCCCCCATGGGGCCGGCGCTGACCCGGACCTGCGGCTCGCCCCCGGGGTAGACCTCGTCGACGGACGGCGCGAAGACGGCGTCGGCGCCGGCCTGCTCGGCGACCTTCAGGTCGGCGTCCAGGGTGCGCGGGTAGCGGTCGAGGTCCTCTCCCGCACCGAACTGCAGCGGGTTGACGAAGACCGTGACGACGACCTCGCCCTCGGCGCCGGCGATCTCGCGCGCGGTGCGGATGAGCGTGGCGTGACCCTCGTGCAGGGCGCCCATGGTCATCACGACGGCGCGACGGCCCGCACGCGTGCGTGCGTGGAGCTCACCGGCGGTACGCAGCAGGGTGATGGTCATCGGGCGTCCCCTTCGTTGCCGTCGGTCCCGTCCGTGGCGGTCCCGGTGGCGAGTACCCCGAGGAGGTCCTCGGCGAGTTCCGGCTTGAGCAGGCCGTGGGCGAGCGCCCGGTCGGCGGTGGCGCGGGCCATCGCCAGGTAGCCGGCGACGGTCTGCGGGGCGTGCTTGCGCAGCTGTTCGACGTGGGCGGCGACCGTGCCGGCGTCCCCGCGCGCGACGGGGCCGGTCAGCGCGGCGTCGCCGGAGCGCAGGGCGTTGTCGAGGGCGGCGCCCAGCAGCGGGCCGAGCATGCGGTCGGGCGCCTCGACGCCCGCGGCGCGCAGCAGCTCCATGGACTGGGCGACCAGTGTGACCAGGTGGTTGGCGCCCAGGGCCAGTGCCGCATGGTAGAGCGGGCGCATCTCCTCGGCGATCCACTCCGGTTCGCCGCCCATCTCGATCACCAGGGCCTCGGCGGCCAGCCGCAGCTCCTCGGGCGCGGTGACGCCGAACGAGCAGCCCGCCAGGCGCTGCACGTCCACCGGAGTGCCGGTGAAGGTCATCGCCGGGTGCAGGGCCAGCGGCAGCGCGCCCGCGCGCAGCGCCGGGTCGAGCACCTTCGCGCCGTACCGCCCGGAGGTGTGCACGAGCAGCTGGCCGGGGCGGACGGCGCCGGTCTCGGCGAGGCCGGCGACGAGGCCGGGCAGGGTGTCGTCGGGGACGGTGAGCAGCACCAGGTCGGCGCGCTGGAGGACCTCAGCGGGCGGCACGAGCGGCACGTCGGGCAGCAGCAGCGCGGCGCGCCGCCGGGAGGCGTCCGAGACCCCGGAGACGGCGACCGGGCGGTGCCCGGCGAGCTGCAGGGAGGCGGCGAGCGCGGGCCCGACGCGTCCGGCGCCGACGACGCCGACGGTGAGCCGCGCGGGGCGGTCCCTGGGATCTGGCTGTTGGCTTGTACTCACGCGACGGCGGCCTTCCGTTCCAGTCCGCTCCGGGTACCGGACGATTTCTCGTCATGTTAACGCTATCGGGTCCGGGGGCGTCCGGCCCTCCACAGGCTGTGGGTTACGCCACGCTCGCGGAGGGCGCTCGCGGGGGCCGCCCGGGTCGAAGCACGGCCGGACGAAGCGCGGCCGGTCGAAGCGCGGCCGGTCGAAGCGCGGCCGGTCGAAATGCGGGTGCCCGCCGGATCGCGGGCACGGCATGATCGCGCGCATGAGCGATGTGGCGGATCAGGACGCGGGGCAGACGGAAGCCGACACGGGACAGGACGTGTCCGGTGCGGGGGCGGTGGAGGAGCCGTCGGCCGAGGAGCGGCGCAAGCGGATGCGCGAGCGGCGCATTGGCGCGTACCAGGGCGCGCGGCGGGTGCTCTGGCGCCCCGGGCTCCTGGCCACCCTGCGCGAGCGCCTCGCGGTCCTGGACAGGGCCTCCGAGCTGTACGACCTCGACGAGCGCGCCGACCTGTACGGCGACGGCCTCGTCGAGGTGCTGGAGCGCCGGGTCGCCGCACTGCTCGGCACGGAGGCCGCCGCCTTCTTCCCGACCGGCACGATGGCGCAGCAGGTCGCGCTGCGCTGCTGGGCGGGCCGTACCGGCAACGCCACCGTCGCGCTGCACGCGCTGGCCCATCCCGAGGTCCACGAGGGCGGCGCGTTCACCGCGGTCAGCGGCCTGCGGCCGGTCCGGCTGACGAGCGAGCCCCGGCTGCCGACGGCGCAGGAGGTACGCGACTTCCCCGAGCCGTTCGGGGCGCTGATGCTGGAGCTGCCGCTGCGGGACGCCGGGTTCGTGCTGCCGACCTGGGAGGAGCTCACCGAGGTCGTGGAGGCGGCGCGCGAGCGCGACGCGGTGGTGCACTTCGACGGCGCGCGCCTGTGGGAGTCCACGGTCCACCTCGGCCGCCCGCTGGACGAGATCGCCGGCCTGGCGGACAGCGTCTACGTGTCGTTCTACAAGTCCCTCGACGGCTTCGGCGGCGCGGCCCTGGCCGGCCCGTCGACGCTGGTCGAGGAGGCGAAGACCTGGCGGCACCGGTACGGCGGCATGGTCTTCCAGCAGTTCCCGACCGTGCTGTCCGCGCTCGCCGGCCTCGAATGGGAGCTGCCCCGGCTGCCCGAGTACGTGGCGCACGCGCGCATGGTCGCCGCCGCGCTGCGCGAGGGGTTCGCCGAGGCGGGCGTGGGGTGGGCGCGCGTCCACCCCGAGGTGCCACACACCCACCAGTTCCAGGTCTGGCTGCCGTACGACCCCGATGTCCTCGCCGAGGCGGCGGTGCGCCAGGGCGAGGACACCGGGACGCTGCTCTTCCAGGGGCCGTGGGACCGAAGTGGTCCCGGGCTCGCGTTCACCGAGGTCACCGTGGGCCGCGCGGGCCTGGGGTGGACCGCGGACGACGTACGCGCGGCGGTGGGCGACTTCGTCACGCGGCTGCGGGCGGTCGCCGGCTGACGTCCGCGGGGGGTCGGGCGGCTGAGCCGTGCGTGGCGACACGAGCTCACGCGTGCGTAGCGTCGTAGCGTCACAGACCCACGCGTACGTGCCGTCGCAGCGTCACACGCCCACGCCTGCGTGCCGTCGCAGCGTCACACGCCCACGCGTACGTGCCGTCGTACCGTCACAGACCCACCCGCGCGTGGCGTCGCAGGCCGGACAGTGCGTGTCGCAGGTGCCGCCGCAGGCGTCCGTGGGCCGGGCGGCCGGCGACGACCGCGCGGAAGCGGACGTAGTCGCGCAGGGCGCGCACGGCCCGCGCGTCGCCGATCCCCGGCGCGGGCGGCGCGGGCTCGCCGTGCTGCCGGGCGCGGTGGCTGTCGAGAAGGTACTGCTGGGTGATGCTCATGGCGGATCGCCTCGTCGGGACGGGAAGGGAACAGGTCGGTTCCGGAAGGCTCCGCGGCGGCCCCGGTGACCTCAGACTGCGCCCGCCGGCGGGGCCGCGTCCCGTCGATTGACGTCGGCCGTCAATCGACGCGGGCGCTGTCAGTGGCGGGATGCACCATGGGGTCATGAGCGTCCGCATCGACATCACGGGGCTGCGGCCCGAGCAGGTGGCCGTCGTGCCGTCCGCGCTGGCCGAGCTCGGCATGGCGCTGCACGCGCTGTCCGAACCGGGGCACCACCCGGGCCTGCAGGGCTGGGTGACCGGGGTGACGGCCGGGCTCGACCCGCATCTGGCCGACCGGATGTGCGAGGCCGACTTCCTGTGGCGGACGACGTTCTCCGACCTGTTCCTGCCGTTCGCCGGCATCCCGGGCCGCAGCACCCTGCCCGGGGCGACGCTCGCCGAGGACCTCGACCTGCTGGACAAGCTGACGGACGAGCAGTTCGTGGACGCGGCGCTGGAGTTCACATGCACGCCCGTGACCGCGACACCGCCGGCGGGCATCCTGAGCGATCGCGCGGTGCGCTGCCGCGCCCTGGAGGTGGCCGCCTCCCGGGGACCCCGGCAGGTGCGGTTCACCCGGCGGCTGCTGGACGACCCGCCCAGCGTCCGGGCCTGGCTGCGGCGGTTCCTGGAGGACTGCGAGGAGGCGTTCTTCGCCGACGTCTGGGCCCGGCTGCGCCACCAGCTGGCGGCCGACGCCCGGCACAAGACGGACCTGCTGCGGCGCAAGGGCCTGGCGGAGGCCCTCACCGCGGTCTCGCCCGCGGCGCGGCTCGACGAGGAGAGCGGGCACATCCTCGTGGACAAGCTGGCGCAGGGGCTCACGGTCACCGCGGGCGGCGGTCTGCTGCTGGTCCCGACCAGCCTGGGCTGGCCGCACCTGAACGTCCTGCACCGCTACGGCTGGCAGCCCCTGCTGCACTACCCCGTCGGCTCCCCCGAACTGGCCGCGCCGCCGTCGGTGGAGCAGCTCACCCTGCGGATGACCGCCCTGTCCCACCCCGTGCGCATGCGCATCTGCCGGCATCTGGCCCGCAGCGCGTACACCACGGGAGAGCTCGCGCGCGTGCACGGGATGTCGCCGCCGGAGATATCGCGGCACCTCGGGGTGCTGAAGAAGGCGGGACTCATCACGACACGGCGGCGCGGGCGGTACGTCCTGCACCAGCTGGACGTGACGGTGGTGGCCCGGCTGGGCAGCGACTTCCTGGAGGGAATCCTCCGGTAGGCGCACCCGTCCGCCGGATCATTGGAAGGGACGCTCGCGCAGGAGGCAGTCCGTCCGCCGGGTCACCGGAAGGGACGCTCGCACAGAGGGCTGCCCGTCCGCCGGGTCAGTCGAAGCGGATGTGGCGCAGGCCCACCGCCGTCTGGCGCAGGCGGGTGCGGACGCGTCCCTCGGTGTTCGGGGTGAGGGTGAGTCCGGCCAGGACGGCGATACGGTCGGCGGTCTTCGGGACCGTGGTGTGGTCGGTCCACAGGTGCTCGGCGAACTCCGGCTCGCGCAGCCGCTCCAGGCAGTGATCCAGCTGCCGCACCGCCCAGCTCTCGCGGCGCAGCCCGGCGTTCTTCCCAGCGGCGAACCGCAGCAGCCGGCCGAAGCCGCGCTCCCGCAGCCGCTTCAGCACGGTCTCCCGCTCCGCGAGCAGCGTGAAGTGCCGTACGTCGTGCCCCAGTTCGCGCAGGCGACCGACCGTCTCGGCGAAGTGGCCGGAGTCGGTGACGGTCATGGGCGCGATCACCACGCCGTCGTGCTTGGTCAGCGCGAGGTCGAGCACCTCCACCACACCCTGCCTCCAGGCCGCCAAGTCCTGGAAGTCTCCTCGCAGTTCGGGCGGCAGCATGCGGTGCAGGCCGAAGCCGGCGTGCTCGGGGTCGCAGATGACGCTGCCGGGCAGCCGGCGCCGTATCTCGTGTGCAGTCTGTGTCTTGCCGCCCCCGAAGGGGCCGTTGATCCACAGGAGCATGGCCCGACACCCTACCGGCGCGGCAGCGGCGGGTCAGCCGTGTCCGCCGGCCCGCACCAGCCCCGTCTCGTACGCCAGCACCACCACCTGCACCCGGTCGCGCAGCCCCAGCTTGGTCAGGATGCGGCCCACGTGTGTCTTCACGGTGGCCTCGGAGAGCACCAGCCGGGCGGCGATCTCGCCGTTGGACAGGCCCTGGGCGACGAGCACCATCACCTCGCGCTCGCGTTCGGTGAGCCGCTCCAGCTCCTTGGCCTGCGGTTCCTGCCCGGCGGACGGCAGCATCGGCGCGAACCGGTCCAGCAGCCGACGCGTGGTGGAGGGCGCGACGACGGCGTCACCGCTGTGCACGGCTCGGATCGCGGCGAGCAGGTCGCCGGGCGGCACGTCCTTGAGCATGAAGCCGGAGGCACCCGCCTTCAGCCCGGAGAAGGCGTACTCGTCCAGGTCGAAGGTGGTCAGGATCAGCACCTTGGGCGGGTCGGGCTCGGAGCAGATGCGGCGGGTGGTCTCCACGCCGTCCAGCTTCGGCATGCGGACGTCCATCAGGACGACGTCGACGGCCGTCGCGCGCAGCACCTGCAGGGCCTCGACACCGTCACCCGCCTCCGCGACGACCTCCATGTCCGGCTGGGCGGCGAGCACCATCCGGAACCCGGTGCGCAGCAGCACCTGGTCGTCGACGAGCATCACGCGGATCGTCATCGGGCCTCTTCCGTTCGTGGGTCAGCGGGTCGTGCGGGGGCGCCGCGCCGTGCGGCGGGGCGCGCGTCGGGTGTCAGTGCGCCGGTTTCAGCGGCAGGAGGGCGCTGATGCGGAATCCTCCGCCGGGGCGCGGGCCCGCGTCCAGGGTGCCGCCGACCATGCCGACCCGCTCGCGCATGCCGATCAGGCCGTGGCCCCGGCCGTCGATGCCGCCCTCCTCGTACAGCTCGTGCGGGGCGCCCTTGCCGTCGTCCTCGACGAGCAGGCCGAGCCCGTCGTCGAAGTACACCAGGCGCACGCTGGCGCCCGCGTTGGGCCCGCCGTGCTTGCGCGTGTTGGTGAGCGCCTCCTGCACGATCCGGTACGCGGTCAGTTCGACGCCGCTGGGCAGCGGGCGCGGCGTGCCCTCGACCTTGAAGTCGACGGGCAGTCCGGAGGTACGGCACTGCTCGACCAGGTCCTCGATCTGCTGCACGTCGGGCTGCGGGACGTACTCGCCGCCCTCCTGGGGCTCGCCGGTGCGCAGCACGCCGAGCAGCCGGCGCATCTCGGCGAGGGCCTGCCGGCCGGTGGAGGAGATCGTCTCCAGGGCCTTCTTGGCCTGGTCGGGGGCGGCGTCCAGGACGTAGGCGGCGCCGTCGGCCTGGACGACCATCACGGAGACGTTGTGCGCGACGACGTCGTGCAGCTCGCGCGCGATGCGGGCGCGCTCGGCGGCGACGGCGACCTTCGCCTGCGCCTCGCGCTCCTTCTCCAGGCGGGCGGCGCGCTCCTCCAGCTGGGCGTAGTAGGCGCGCCGCGTGCGTATCGAGTCGCCGAGCACCCAGGCCAGCGCGAAGGGCACCGTCTGGAACACCACCACGGCCACGTTCCCGGCGACGCTCGCGTCCGTGTGGGGCCAGCGCAGCTGGGCCACGGACGCCGCGCTCAGGCCCGTCGCCAGGGCGAGCCGGGAGGCCCAGCGGGCGCCGGTCGCGGCGACCGTGTAGACGATCACCAGCATCGCGAAGTCCGCGGGCATCGTCTCGACGTCCAGCGCGAGCTGCGCCACGCCGAGCGCGAGGGCCAGCAGCAGCATCTTCTCCGGCATGCGCCGCCGCAGGGCGACCACCAGGCACAGCAGCAGCGCCACCGGTACGACCAGCGCCGGGGCGTGGGTGCCCCGGGTCGCGTGGTCGGCCGCCGCGGACACGAGCGAGAGCCCGAACAGGACGACGGCCCAGAAGGCGTCGACACCGACCGGGTGTCTGCGGAGGAAGTCGTAGAGCCGCTGCACGTAACCCAGCGTAGGCAAACGAGATAGGTGCAGGGGTCAACCGGAGGGCCGATCCCCGCCCGGCGGGCGTACTCCCCAAGGTGGAGGCGGTGATCACCTGTGCGCCTAGTCTGGGCGCGTGGGCGAGGAGACGACGGACGGCACGCACGACCGGCGGGCCGCGGGCGCGGACGAGACGGACGGCCGACGCGGGTGGCGGGCCGCGACCGAGGACGCGCTGTACGGCGCGCACGGGTTCTACCGCAGGCCGGAGGGGCCGGCCGGGCACTTCCGTACGTCCGTGCACGCCTCGCCGCTCTTCGCGCGGGCCGTGGCCGCACTGCTGGTCCGGGTGGACGAGGCGCTCGGCCGGCCGGACGTGCTGGACTTCGTGGACATGGCCGCCGGGCGCGGCGAGCTGGCCGCCGGGGTGCCGGCCGCGCTGCCCGCCGAGGTGGCGGCCCGCACGCGTGTGTGCGCCGTCGAGATCGCCGGCCGTCCCGACGGGCTCGACCACCGGATCGAGTGGCGGGCCGAACCGCCACGGGAGATCACCGGGCTGCTGCTCGCCAACGAGTGGCTGGACAACGTGCCCGTGGACGTCGCCGAGGTGGACGCCGAGGGCATCGCCCGCCGGGTGCTCGTACAGCCGGACGGCACCGAACAGCTGGGCGAGCCGGTGACGGGGGCGGACGCGGCCTGGCTGGCCCGGTGGTGGCCGCTGGCCGGGGAGCCGGGGCTGCGCGCGGAGATCGGGCGGCCCCGGGACGAGGCGTGGGCGGCCGCGGCCGGACGTGTCACCCGCGGCCTCGCGGTCGCCGTCGACTACGCCCATACGGCGGCCACGCGGCCGCTCTTCGGCACGCTGACGGGCTTTCGCGAGGGGCGCGAGACGGCGCCCGTGCCGGACGGGTCGTGCGACATCACGGCGCACGTGGCGCTGGACGCGTGCGCCCTGCCGGGCGGGCGCGTGCTCCGCCAGCGGGACGCCCTGCGCGCCCTCGGCATCACCGGCGCGCGCCCCCCGCTGACGCTCGCCGCCACCGACCCCGCCGGGTACGTGCGCGCCCTCGCGAGCGCGGGCGAGGCGGCGGAACTGACGGCGCCGGGCGGCCTGGGCGACTTCGGGTGGCTGGTGCAGCCGGTGGGGATCGCCGATCCCCTGGACGGCGCCCTGGACGGCGTATGAGCGCCTGATCGCCGGGGAGCCGGCGGGCGTCCGGGGAGCCGGCGGGCCGCCGGGGAGCCGGCGGGCGGCCGGTTGCTGGTCGCGGTTACTTGTCGATGTCGCCGACCACGAAGAACATCGAGCCCAGGATCGCCACCATGTCCGCGACCAGCGTGCCCGGCAGCAGCTCGGTCAGGGCCTGGATGTTGTTGTAGGACGCCGAGCGCAGCTTGAGCCGGTACGGCGTCTTCTCCCCCTTGCTGACGAGGTAGTAGCCGTTGATCCCGAGCGGGTTCTCGGTCCACGCGTACGTGTGCCCCTCGGGCGCCTTCAGGACCTTCGGCAGCCGCTGGTTGATCGGGCCCGGCGCCAGCTCGCCGAGCCGGTCCAGGCAGGCGTCGGCCAGGTCGAGCGCGTTGTGGGTCTGCTCCAGCAGGCACTCGAAGCGGGCCAGGCAGTCGCCCTCGGTGCGGGTGACCACCTTCAGCGTGTCCTGCAGCTCCCCGTAGGCGAGGTAGGGCTCGTCGCGGCGCAGGTCGAAGTCGACGCCGGAGGCGCGCGCGATGGGGCCGCTCACGCCGTACGCGTGCACGGCCTCCGGCGCGAGGGTGCCCACGTCGCGGGTGCGGCCGCGGAAGATCTCGTTGCCGAGGACGAGGTCGTCGAAGACGTCCATCCGGGAGCGCACGGCGGCCACCGCGGCACGCGCGCGTGCGGTCCAGCCCGCCGGCAGGTCCTCCTTGAGGCCGCCGACCCGGTTGAACATGTAGTGCATGCGCCCGCCGGAGACCTCCTCCATGACGTTCTGCAGCACCTCGCGCTCGCGGAACGCGTAGAAGACGGGGGTGATCCCGCCCAGCTCCAGCGGGTAGGAGCCGAGGAACATCAGGTGGTTGAGCACCCGGTTCAGCTCCGCGAGCAGCGTGCGCGTCCACACCGCCCGCTCGGGCACCTCCATGCCGAGCATCCGCTCGACGGCGAGGACCACGCCGAGCTCGTTGGAGAACGCCGACAGCCAGTCGTGGCGGTTGGCCAGCACGATGATCTGGCGGTAGTCGCGCGCCTCGAAGAGCTTCTCCGCGCCGCGGTGCATATAGCCGATCACCGGCTCCGCGCGCTGGATGCGCTCGCCGTCCAGCACGAGCTTCAGCCGCAGCACGCCGTGCGTCGACGGGTGCTGGGGCCCGATGTTGAGCACCATGTCGGTGCTCTCCGCGGCGCCGCCGATCCCGACCATGGTCTCCGTCGTAGGAGTCATGGACACAGTCTCTCCTACGTACGCTGGCCGTATGGAAACGGGGAGCCCGCAGGACCGGCGGGGCGCGCAGGACGTGGGGACGACGGGGGCGGCGGGGGCGGCGGAGCCGCTTGTCGCGCAGACGGCCGGGCAGGGCGTTCGGCAGACGGCCGGGCAGGGCGGGGAGCAGGCGGCCGGGCAGGGCGGGGAGCAGGCTGCCGAATCGGCCGGGGAGCCGGTGTGGCGGGCGCTGCCGCCGGGGCTGCTGCGGATGCGGCGGCTGTTGCTGGTGGTGTGGCTGGGGCTGATCGCCCTGGCCGGCGGCCTGCTGCTCGGGCTGCTCGCCGGGCCGGCCTGGGCGGCGTTCGCGCTGCTGCCGCTCGCGCTGATGGCCTGGGGCTGGGTGCTGATCGGCCGCAACTGGCGCTCCTGGCGCTACGCCGAGCGCGCCGACGACCTGCTGATCAGCCGGGGCGTGCTGTGGCGTGAGCAGACCGTCGTGCCGTACGGGCGCATGCAGCTGGTGGAGGTCACCTCCGGGCCCGTGGAACGGCACTTCGGGCTGGCCAGCGTCCAGCTGCACACCGCTGCCGCGGCGACCGACGCGACCATCCCGGGGCTGGACCCGGCCGAGGCGGAACGGCTGCGCGACCGGCTCACCGAGCTGGGCGAGGCCCGATCGGCCGGGCTGTGACGGCGCCGGAGGCCACCGGCGGCGTGGCGGAGCAACGGGCCGTGGGCGAACGGCGGCTGCACCCGGTGACGCCGCTGCGGCGCGCCTGGGCGCCGATCGCCGTGATCGTCGGCTGGGCCGTGCACGACCCCGACCAGGCGCAGCGGCAGCTGGCCCGGCTGACCACCACGACGCTGCTGCTGGGCCTCGCCGTGATCGTCCCGGCGGCCGCCCTCTACGGCCTTTTGACCTGGTGGTTCACGCACTTCTCGGTGACCGACACCGAGCTGCGCATCCGGACCGGGCTGCTGTTCCGGCGGACCGCGCACATCCGGCTGGAACGCGTCCAGGCGATCGACGTCACGCAGCCGCTGCTCGCGCGGATCGCGGGGGTGGCGAAGCTGCGGCTGGACGTGGTGGGCGCGGAGAAGAAGGACGAGCTGGCGTTCCTGGGCGAGCGTGAGGCGCGTGCGCTGCGCGCGGAGCTGCTGGCGCGCGCCGCCGGGTTCGCGCCGGAGGCGGCGCACGAGGTCGGGGAGGCGCCGGCGCGCGAGCTGCTGCGGGTGCCGCCGCGGGTGCTCGCGCTCTCCCTGGTGCTGACGGGCGCGACCTGGGGTTCGCTGATCGCCGCGCTCGTCGTGCCGCCGGTGCTGTGGCTGGCCACCCACAGCCTGTGGACGGTCATCGCGACGGCGGCGCCGCTGCTGGGTACGGCGGGGGCGAGCAGCGTCGGGCGGTTCGTCGCGGAGTACGACTGGACGGTCGGCGAGTCGCCGGACGGGCTGCGGATCGACCGGGGCTTGCTGGACCGCAGCCACGAGACGGTGCCGCCGGGGCGGGTGCAGACGGTACGGATCGTCCAGCCGCTGCTGTGGCGGCGGCGGGGATGGGTGCGGGTGGAGCTCGACGTGGCCGGGTCGTCGAACTCCGTGCTCGTCCCGGTCGCTCCGCGGGAGGTCGCCGAGGCGGTGATCGGGCGGGTGCTGCCGGGTGTGGTCGTGCCGATCGCTCCGCGGGAGGTCGCCGAGACGGCGAACGGGCCCGTGCTGCCGGTGGTGGTGCCGGGACTGTCGTCTTTCGCGCGGCCGCCGGCGCGGGGGGCGCGGTGGTGCGTGCCGGTGTGGTGGCGGGGGTACGGGGTCGCGGTCACCGGGGCGGTGTTCGCGGCGCGGCGGGGGTTGCTGCGGCGGCAGGTCGCGCTGGTGCCGCACGCGAAGGTGCAGAGCGTGCGGGTGACGCAGGGGCCGTGGGAGCGGGTGTGGGGGCTGGCGGATGTGCATGTGGACACGGGGGCGGACAAGACGGTGACGGCGCGGTTGCGGGGGGCCGGGGAGGCGGAGGAGCTGCTGCGGGGGCAGGCGGAGCGGTCCCGGACGGGACGGCGGGGGGCTGTGCGGGATCGGTGGATGGTGGGGGGCTGACGGGGGTCGTCGCTCGTCTGCGGGTGCCTGCGGCGGCTGTGCGGGTGGGTGCGGTTTCGTCACCGGGTGCGGGTGCCTGCGGCGGCTGTGCGGGTGGGGGCGGTTTCGTCACCGGGTGCGGGTGCCTGCGGCGGCTGTGCGGGTGGGTGCGGTTTCGTCACCGGGTGCGGGTCCGTCGTGGCTTGTCGCGCAGTTCCCCGCGCCCCTGAAATGCCTGCGGCGGCCCGCGCGGGTCCGGTGGGGGCTGATGTAGCGCCTACGGCCGGTGGGTGAGTCGGGGCCGCGGTGGGGGGTGTCCGTCCTCGGTACGGCCCTACGTCAGTTCAAGACGGCACCCGAAGGCAATGCCGTCCGCTGCGGGCGGACACCCCCCACCACGTCCCCTCCCCGCCGTCGGCGACTGCAGGCCGTCGCCGCTACCTGCCTCCGTAGCTGCGGGCATCCGATCCGCCGTAGCTGCGGGCAGTCGTGCCGCTAGGGGCGGCACGGGTGGGCGCAGCGGCACCCCGCACCGCCGGGCCGCGCACCCCACGGCGGTCACCGAAGTCGCCGGGCGTCACGCACCGCAGGGCACCGCACCCCACGGCGTTCACCGCACCCCGGGGCACAAGGCACCGCAGGGCACCGCACCCCAAGCCACCGCGCCGCGAGGCGCAACGTGCCGGGGCGTCAGGAGGCCGCCGTGCGGAGGTTTTCTATGTTGATCTGTTCCGTTTCGTCGTGGGCCGTCAGGTCGATGACCTGACCCGCCCGCGGAGCCTCCGCGTCGGCGGGTTTGAACGCCGCCGCCTCCGCCTCCGCCTTGTGCAGCGCCAGCGCCTCCGCCCCCACGACATCCGCGAGGTCCTCGTTCTGGACGGCCTCCAGCGCGTCCGGCGTCGGCGACGTCTTCGTACCGAAGAAGTCGAAGCCCCCCTCGGCGGTGGGCCGTCGCACCGGCGGAGCCGGCGGGACGACGGCGACGGCCGTCGGCACGGTGAAGTGCCCGCCGGACCGGTGACCGGACGGCGTCTCGGCGCCGTCGTCCACCCGGCCCGCCGCCGGCTCGGAGGCGGCGGCCGCGTGCTCGCGCCCGTCGGCCGCCCCGGGCTTCCCCGCGGCCTCGTCCTCCCGCGCCGCGTCCGGCGCCGGCGCATCCGTGCCGGTGTCCTGGGACGTGTCCTTGGCCGTGTCCCCGGACGCGTCCTTGGCCAGCCGCACCAGCGCCGTGTTCGCCGCCTGGAAGAGCCGCGCGCCCTCGCGGGAGAAGACCGCCGGGGCCGTCGGCTCGTCCTCGGTGCCCGCGACGTCCGTGGCGACCGCCGTGTCCGCCGCGTCCGCCGCGTCCTCGTTCTTGCGTGCCGCCGGCAGCAGTTCGCGACTCGGGGCCGCCGCCTCCAGCTCCAGCCGGCGCCGCCCCTCCAGCGCGCTCGCGCGTTCCGTCTCCGCCGTGGCGTACCGGCGCAGCAGGGCCGCGTGTTCGTTGCGCAGGCCCGCCAGTTCGGTGCGCTTGGCGCGCAGCCGCTGCTCCAGCTTGGCGCGCAGTTCGCGCGACTCCTCGAGGTCGGTCTCCAGTTCGGCGACCCGCTCCTCGTGCCGCCACTCGTCGCTGGCACGCGCGCGCGTGAGCTCGGCCACCTGCTTGCCCGCCTGGATGTCCCAGCGCCGCATGACGAACGCGCCGAGGACGGCGGTCACCGCGCCGGCCCCGGCCACGACGCGCAGCACCGCGGCTTCCGAGAACACCCAGGGGCCTAGGGCGCAGACGACGGAGACGCCTGCGATCGCCGACGGTGGCAGCAGCCTGTGCAAGGGCGGGGAATGGCGGTGACGTCCACGTGGCATGGCCAGAAACTTACCGCGCGTAGGCGAATCGTGAAGCCCCGCCCCGTAAAAACAAAGCCATGGGCAAGGGTTCACGGGGCATCAGCAAAACCCAAGGGGCACAAGGGCCGTGCTCAGCCCGCCGTGAGCCGCCCGCTGAGCCAGGCCAGGGCCTCGGGGATCTCACGCCGCCAGGTGTTGAAGTTGTGGCCGCCGCTGTCGAGGATGATCGACGACACGCGCGTGCGGCCCGTCGCCTTCACCGCGTCGATGAACTTCACGGTGCTCTTGTAGTTGTTCTCCCCCACCTTGCTGCTGGTGACGAGCAGTGAGGTGTCCGCCGCCGGCATGTGCTTGACGAACCACATCAGGTCCGCGTGGTTGCGCAGCTGCTTGTCGCCGTGGAAGAGGTCGCCCGTCGTGGGGTCGATCGGCGCCTTGTAATAGGGGGACAGGCCCACGGCCGCGGCGTACACACTCGGGTGGTGCAGGGCGAACTTCAGCGCGCAGTAGCCGCCGGTGGAGTCGCCTATGACGCCCCAGGAACCGGGCTTGCGGTTCACCCGGTAGTGCCCGGCCACCGCCTCGGGCAGGTCCTTGGCGAAGAACGTCTCCGTCTGCGGGCCGCCGGGGACGTCCACGCACTCGGTGTCGCGCGGCGGGGCGACCGTCGGCCGCATCATCACCAGGATCATCGGCTGCATCCGGCCCTGCTGGGCGAGGTCGCGCGCGGTGCGCGGGTAGTGCAGCTTGTCCACCAGCGCCTCCGCCGTGCCCGGGTAGCCGGTCAGGACGACGGCCGCGGGGAACGTGCGCGTGGCGTACTGCTTCTGGAAGTACTCCGGCGGCAGGTAGACGTACGCGGGCGTGGCGATGTGGGTCGTGGGGCCGGTGAGGGCGATCTTCTGGATCTGCCCGCCGATGTCCGGCCGGGCGCCGCCGGCCTTGCTCACCTTGCGGGTGTCGAGCACCTGCAGCGGTCCGCCGTCGGGGCCGTGCGCGTTGTGGTCGACGACCACGCCCTGGCCGTTCTCCTGGCCGAAGAGGTCGGCCCAGCTGGCGTAGAAGCCGAAGGAACGGTTCGCCGCGAGGCCCACGCAGGCGAACAGCGTCACCTGGGTGACGAGCAGGAGCCCGACCCGCCCCGTGACCGCACGCCAGTTGCGGCGCGACAGGCGCGGCCACAGCCACACCGTGCCGACGAACAGCACCGCGGCGACCACGATCGCCAGCAACAGCACCTTCTTGCTCGTGAGACCCATGGGGTGTTCCTGCCTGCGCTTTCCGTCCATGACCGGCGCACTCCCCGCACTTCCTTCGCACGGGCTTGCCCCGGACTTTCCTCGGCCTTTGAACCGGCTTTGACGGGGTGAGTGAACCTCTCCCCGCAAGACACCGTCCTAGAGGACGCAATGTCGCCGGATGCCCGATACGGCACCGGGTTCAAGGTCTCTCGCAGAACTACGGGATGCGATGTCTGTCAGGGAAGATGGGGAAATGTCGGGCGGGGTTCCGAGCCGATCAAGCCGGGTGCGGCGCGTGCTGCGCGGCCCGCGTCCCGAGGCCAGTCCGGTGCTCGTCGGCAGAGCGGCCGCCCTCGTGGGGGTCCTGGACATCGCCGCGGGGGTGTTCCCGCGGTTCAGGCACAGCCGTATGCACGCGATCGCCGAGGTGCTGCCCGGATCGTTCGGGCCGTTCGCCGCGGCGGTCTCGCTGGCCGACGGAATCCTGCTGCTGCTGCTCGCCCACGGCCTCAAGCGCGGCAAGCGCCGCGCCTGGCGCGCCGCCGTCGTCCTGCTGCCGGTCGGCGCGGTGGCGCAGTTCGTGTACCGCCACTCCGTCATCGGGGTGCTGATCTCCGCCGCGCTGCTCGCACCGCTGATCCTGCACCGCGACCAGTTCACGGCCCTGCCCGACCCGCGCAGCCGCTGGCGGGCCCTGGCGAACTTCGTCCTCATGAGCGCCGGATCCGTCGTGCTGGGCCTGGTCATCGTCAGCGTCCACCCGAACCGGATGGTCGGCGACCCGAGCCTGGCCGACCGCCTCACGCACGTGATCTACGGCCTGTTCGGCTTCGAGGGCCCGGTCGACTACCAGGGCAACACCTCCTGGACCGTCGCCTTCTCCCTCGGCGCGCTCGGCTGGCTGACCGCGGTCACCACCATCTACCTCGCCTTCCGGCCCGAACACCCGGCCGCCCGCCTCACCGAGGACGACGAGGCCCGGCTGCGGGCGCTGCTCGCCAAGCACGGCGGGCGCGACTCCCTCGGCCACTTCGCGCTGCGCCGCGACAAGGCCGTCGTCTTCTCCCCCAGCGGCAAGGCCGCCGTCACCTACCGCGTCGTCTCCGGCGTGATGCTCGCCAGCGGCGACCCCATCGGCGACGTCGAGGCCTGGCCGGGCGCCATCGAGCGCTTCATGGACGAGGCCAAGGCCCACTCCTGGACGCCCGCCGTGGTCGGCTGCTCCGAGACCGGCGGCGAGGTGTGGACCCGTGAGACCGGCCTCGACGCCCTCGAACTGGGCGACGAGGCGGTGGTGGACGTCAAGGATTTCTCCCTGTCCGGCCGTGCGATGCGCAACGTCCGCCAGATGGTCAAGCGCATCGAACGGGCGGGTTACGAGACGCGGGTGCGGCGTATCGGTGACCTCGGCGAGGCCGAGCTGGAGCGCATCCGCCGCGCCGCCGACGACTGGCGCGGCACCGACACCGAACGCGGCTTCTCCATGGCGCTCGGCCGCCTCGGCGACCCCGCCGACGCCGACTGCCTCATCGCCACCGCGCACAAGGCCGACGACGAACCCGGCGCGTACGGCGACCTCAAGGCGATCCTGCACTTCGTGCCCTGGGGCAACGACGGCGTCTCGCTCGACCTGATGCGGCGCGACCGCAGCGCCGACCCCGGCATGAACGAACTGCTGATCGTGGCCGCCCTCCAGGCCGCCCCGAAGCTCGGCATCGAGCGCGTCTCGCTGAACTTCGCCGTCTTCCGCTCGGCGCTGGCGCGCGGCGAGAAGCTCGGCGCCGGCCCGGTGCTGCGCACCTGGCGCGGGCTGCTGATCTTCCTCTCCCGCTGGTTCCAGATCGAGTCGCTGTACAAGTTCAACGCCAAGTTCCAGCCGCGCTGGGAGCCGCGCTTCATCGTCTACCGCGCCTCCGCCGACCTGCCCCGCATCGGCTTCGCCTACATGCAGGCCGAGGGCTTCGTGAACCTCGCCCCGCCGCTGCCGCGCTTCCTGCGCCGCCGCGCCGCCTCCCAGCGGCCCTGCGCCCACAGCGTGGCCGAACGCGACGTCCGCGCGGCCTGACACCCCTGTCACGCGCGCGTGCCGGCTCCCCGCGCACGCGCGCGTACCCGTCTGCGGCCGGCCCCGCCCGGCGGGAGACGGTAGAGCCGGCCCCGCCCGGCGGCCGCCGCCGCCCCGCCCGTACGGCGATCCCGCCCCGGTGAGGGGCCTACGCTGAACATATGAGCAACCACAGCGGACGCGGGCGCGTCGCGGGCCTTCCGGACTGGGACCGCTGCGCGGTCATGGGTGTCGTGAACGTCACCCCCGACTCCTTCTCCGACGGCGGCCGCTGGTTCGACACGACCGCCGCCGTCAAACACGGCCTCGACCTCGTCGCCCAGGGCGCCGACCTGGTCGACGTCGGCGGCGAGTCCACCCGCCCCGGCGCCACCCGCGTCGACGAGGACGAGGAACTGCGCCGGGTCATCCCCGTGGTCCGCGGCCTTGCCTCCGAGGGCGTCGTCGTCTCCGTCGACACCATGCGCGCCTCCGTCGCCGCCCGGTCCCTCGCGGCCGGTGCCGCCCTCGTCAACGACGTCAGCGGCGGCATGGCCGACCCCGCGATGATCCCCGCGGTCGCCGACGCCGGCGCCCCCTTCGTCGTCATGCACTGGCGCGGCTTCCTGCAGGGCGGCAACGTCCCCGGCCGCTACGACGACGTCGTCACCGAGGTCGTCGGCGAACTGCACGCGCGCGTGGAGGCCGCCCTGGCCGGCGGCATCGCCCCCGACCGCGTCATCGTCGACCCGGGCCTGGGCTTCTCCAAGGACGCCGAGCACGACCTGGCCCTCCTCGCCCACGCCGACCGGCTCCGCGCACTCGGGCACCCGCTGCTCATCGCCGCCTCCCGCAAGCGGTTCCTCGGCCGCATCCTGGCCGGCCCCGACGGCGCGCCCCCGCCCGCCCGGGAGCGCGACGCCGCCACGGCCGCCGTCTCCGCGCTCGCCGCGCACTCCGGCGCCTGGGCGGTGCGCGTCCACGAGGTGCGCGCCACCGCCGACGCGGTCCGCGTGGCCCGCGCCGTCGAGGGGGCGCGCACGACGCCCGAAGGAGCCCGGTGAGCGCCCCGCACACCGACGTCGAACAGGTCGAGGCCGCCAACACGGCCTTCTACGAAGCACTGGAGCGGGGCGACTTCGAGCAGGTCTCCGCCACCTGGCTCACCCCGGCCGACCTCGGCGTCGACGAGACCTACCACGATCCGGCCGACGCCGGCGTGATCTCCTGCGTGCACCCCGGCTGGCCGGTGCTGACCGGCCGCGGCGAGGTCCTGAGGTCGTACGCGCTGATCATGGCGAACACCGACTACATCCAGTTCTTCCTCACCGACGTGCACGTCTCGGTGACCGGCGACACCGCCGTGGTGACCTGCACGGAGAACATCCTGAGCGGCGGCCCGGCACCCACCGACGGCGAGGAGCTCGGACCGCTCGTGGGCCAGCTCGTGGTCGCCACCAACGTGTTCCGGCGCACGCCGGCGGGCTGGAAACTCTGGTCGCACCACGCCTCCCCCGTTCTGGCCGAAAACGAGGAGGACGAGGGCGAGGAGTCACCCTCCTGAGTGGGTAGGCGCACCGGGACAGCGCCGCGGGGACCAAGAAGTGGTTGGAATCACGGGCACCCGGGTAGGGGCGGCTACCAGCCCGTGCGTCACCGCGTTTCCCAGGGGAAACGTGCGGTGAACTCTTCCCGACCCGTGTCGGCCCGGCCCTGCGCCGGCCCGGCGCTGTCAGTGCCCGCAGGTAGATTCGACTGAGGCCGACGCACCGCCCGCACGCGGAGCGGACCGGCCGCACCCGACGATTGCAGGAGTGATTCGCGTGGATCGTGTCGCGCTGCGCGGCCTGAAGGCCCGCGGGCACCACGGTGTGTTCCCCAAGGAACGCGAGGAGGGCCAGACCTTCCTCGTGGACCTCGTCCTTGGCCTGGACACCCGGCCGGCCGCGGCCGACGACGACCTGACGAAGACCGTGCACTACGGCATCGTGGCCGAAGAGGTGGTGGCCGTCGTCGAGGGCGAGCCGGTCAACCTCATCGAGACCCTCGCCGAGCGCATCGCCCAGGTGTGTCTGAAGCACGAAGGGGTCAAGGAGGTCGAGGTCACCGTCCACAAGCCGGACGCGCCGATCACCGTGCCCTTCGACGACGTGACCGTGACGATCACCCGGAGCCGAGTATGACCGCACCCTTCACCAAGGGGCACACCGACCCGACCGTCCAGCCGGTGCCCGCCTCCGTCGTCGAGCAGGTCGACGCCGCCGACACCACGCTGCAGAACCCCAAACGCGCGGTGATCGCCCTGGGCGCCAACCTCGGCAACCGCCTGGAGACCCTCCAGGGCGCCATCGACGCCCTGGAGGACACGCCCGGCGTGCGGGTCAAGGCCGTCTCCCCGGTGTACGAGACCGAGCCGTGGGGCGTGGACCCCGGCAGCCAGCCCTCGTACTTCAACGCGGTGGTGCTGGTGAAGACCACCCTGCCGCCGTCCTCGCTGCTGGAGCGGGCGCACGCGGTGGAGGAGGCCTTCCACCGGGTCCGCGACGAGCGCTGGGGCCCGCGCACCCTCGACGTCGACATCGTCGCCTACGCCGGTGTCGTCTCCGACGACCCGCACCTCACCCTCCCCCACCCGCGCGCCCACGAGCGGGCCTTCGTCCTGGCTCCCTGGTACGACGTCGAGCCCGAGGCCGAGCTGCCCGGCCGCGGCGCGATCGCCGGGCTCCTCGACGCCGTCACCCGCGAGGGCGTCGCGCCCCGCGAGGACCTGGAACTCCACCTGCCCGAGTAGTCGTTAAGGTCGAGGCGGGCCGCAGGCGCGGCCCTGCGGACGGGAGCCGCCCGTCACCCGGTCCGGGGGAGCTGAAGGGTCACCGTGAAAGAGCTGCGCATCAGGGTGCTGGCCGGTGTGTTCGTCGTCGCCGGGATCCTGTCCTGGGCGGGCGCCCGCCTGTGGAACTCGGTGGGGACCCTGCCCAGCGTCCCCCTGGCCGCCCCCATCGTCCTCGCGCTGATCGCGGTGGTCCTGCTCGCCACGGCGCTGTCCCTGCGCGCCCGCCTCAAGGCCCAGCGCGACCGCGTCCCCGAGGCCAAGGGCGTGGACCCGCTGATGGCGGCCCGGGCGGTCGTCTTCGGCCAGGCCAGCGCCCTGGTCGCGGCCCTGGTCGCCGGCATGTACGGCGGCACGGGCGTCTTCCTGCTGGAACTCCTCGACATCCCGGCCCGCCGCGACCAGGCGATCTACGCCGGCTTCTCGGTCGTCGCGGGCATCGGCGTCGTAGCGGCAGCCCTGTTCCTGGAACGCGTCTGCAAACTCCCCGACGACGACGAACACAACAACAACGGGGCGGCCCACCCGGCGTGACCCGCCCCGCGCGGGAGCCTGTGGAGCTCGAAGGAGCCCGCGGGCTCAGTTGGCCATGATCAGGCTCATCGCCTCGTTGCGGGTCGCCGCGTCGCGCAGCTGACCGCGCACCGCCGAGGTGATGGTCTTGGCGCCCGGCTTGCGGATGCCGCGCATCGACATGCACATGTGCTCGCACTCGATGACGACGATGACACCACGCGGCTCCAGGATCTCCATCAGGGCGTCCGCCACCTGAGTGGTGAGACGTTCCTGCACCTGGGGGCGGCGGGCGTAGACGTCCACGAGCCGCGCCAGCTTGGACAGCCCGGTGATCTTCCCGCTGGTGGACGGGATGTAACCGACGTGGGCGACGCCACGGAACGGCACCAGATGATGCTCACAGGTCGAGAACACCTCGATGTCCTTCACCAGCACCATCTCGTCGTGGCCCAGGTCGAACGTCGTCGTCAGGACGTCCTCCGGCTTCTGCCACAGGCCCGCGAATATCTCCCTGTAGGCCCGGGCGACCCGTGCCGGGGTCTCCCTGAGGCCCTCGCGGTCCGGGTCCTCGCCGACCGCGATGAGGAGTTCGCGTACGGCGTTCTCGGCGCGCTTCTCGTCGAACTCGCCGATGGTGCCCTCGCCGTCCAGCGTCACGGGGTCGGTCATCTGGTTCCTCGTTCCTGTACCTGGCACGCGTGGCGAGCCACGCGTTTCGAACTGCGGTAGACGAAAGCCGCGCCCTCCAGGCTAGAACCTGGGGGGCGCGGCTTTCATTCCGGCCCGATGGCCGGAAACGCTCAGCTCTCGGGACGGTCCTCTCGGGCCGTCTCGGTCGCCGGGGCGGAGTCCGCCGCCGTCGACTTCGCCGTGCTGATCGCGGCCGTCGCGCCGTTGGCGCCGTTCGTCAGGGCGAGCTCCTTCGGGGAGAGCACCGGCGGACGGGTGGACGGCGTGCGCCGGGAGGAACCGGTCCAGGCGGGCCGCGGCGGGCGCTTGACGATGGGGGCGAAGATCTCGGCGATCTCCTCCTTGCCCAGCGTCTCCTTCTCCAACAGCTGCAGGACGAGGTTGTCGAGCACGTCGCGGTTCTCGACCAGGATCTCCCAGGCCTCGTTGTGCGCGGTCTCGATGAGCTTCTTGACTTCCTCGTCCACCAGCGCGGCGACCTCCTCGGAGTAGTCGCGCTGGTGAGCCATCTCACGGCCCAGGAACGGCTCGCTATTGTCGCCGCCGAACTTGATCGCGCCGAGACGCTCGGTCATGCCGTACTGGGTGACCATCGCGCGGGCCAGGTTGGTGGCCTTCTCGATG
Organism: Streptomyces sp. NPDC014801; assembly: GCF_043082085.1. Taxonomy (NCBI): domain Bacteria; kingdom Bacillati; phylum Actinomycetota; class Actinomycetes; order Kitasatosporales; family Streptomycetaceae; genus Streptomyces; species Streptomyces sp. NPDC014801. Next base: position 63,068 of record NZ_JBIBXG010000009.1, read on the forward strand.
TCGTTCGCGGCGCCGGTGGTCGGGTCGTGGAAGACCAGCTCCTCGGCGGCGCGACCGCCCAGCATGTAGGCGAGCTGGTCGAGCATCTCGTTGCGGGTGGTCGAGTACTTGTCCTCGTCCGGGAGCACCATCGTGTAGCCCAGGGCGCGGCCGCGGGACAGGATGGTGATCTTGTGGACCGGGTCGGAGTTCGGTGAGGCCGCCGCGACCAGGGCGTGACCGCCCTCGTGGTACGCGGTGATCTTCTTTTCCTTGTCCGACATGATGCGGGTCCGCTTCTGCGGGCCGGCGACGACGCGGTCGATCGCCTCGTCGAGCATCTTGTTGTCGATCAGCTTCTGGTTGGAACGGGCCGTGAGCAGCGCGGCCTCGTTCAGCACGTTGGCGAGATCGGCACCGGTCATGCCGGGGGTGCGCCGGGCGACGGCCGACAGGTCGACGTCCGGGGCGACCGGCTTGCCCTTCTGGTGGACCTTGAGGATCTCCATACGGCCCTGCAGGTCCGGCGGGTCGACGGCGATCTGCCGGTCGAAGCGGCCGGGGCGCAGCAGCGCCGGGTCGAGGATGTCGGGCCGGTTGGTGGCGGCGATCAGGATGACGCCGCCCTTCACGTCGAAGCCGTCCATCTCGACGAGCAGCTGGTTCAGGGTCTGCTCGCGCTCGTCGTGACCGCCGCCGAGGCCGGCGCCGCGGTGGCGGCCGACCGCGTCGATCTCGTCGACGAAGACGATCGCCGGGGCGTTCGCCTTGGCCTGTTCGAACAGGTCACGGACCCGGGAGGCACCGACACCGACGAACATCTCGACGAAGTCGGAACCGGAGATCGAGTAGAAGGGGACGCCCGCCTCGCCGGCGACGGCGCGGGCGAGCAGGGTCTTGCCCGTACCCGGGCGGCCGTAGAGCAGCACGCCCTTGGGGATCTTGGCGCCGACGGCCTGGAACTTGGCCGGCTCCTGGAGGAACTCCTTGATCTCCTGGAGTTCCTCGACGGCCTCGTCGCAGCCGGCGACGTCGGAGAAGGTCGTCTTGGGGGTGTCCTTGGTGATGAGCTTGGCCTTGGACTTGCCGAAGTTCATGACCCGGCTGCCGCCGCCCTGCATCTGGTTCATCAGGAACAGGAAGACGACGACGATCAGGACGAAGGGCAGCAGGGACAGCAGGATGCCGACGAACGGGTTCTGCTTCGAGGGCGAAACCGTGTAGCCCTTCGGGATCTGCTTGTCCTGGTACTTGGTCTGCAGCGTGCCGGCGATGGTCACGCCCTGGTCGCCGATGTAGCTGGCCTGGATCTTCGAGCTGCCCTGAACCTTGACGCCGTCCTTGAGCTCGACCTTGATGGTCTGCTCGTCGCCGGTGGTGAGCTTGGCCTGCTCGACCTTGTTGTCGTTGATGGCCTGGACGACCTGGGCGGTGTCCACCGTCTTGTAGCCGCCGGACGAGCCGACGACCTGCATCAACACGACCACGGCAAGGACGGCCAGCACGATCCACATGACCGGCCCACGGAAGTATCGCTTCACGTCCATCCACACGGAGCGGTGCCGCCCCGTCCCTCCTGCCATAGTGAGTTTGATAAGACAGTTCTTCTGACGGTACCCCAGCATCGGGCTGTGAAGCCGCACGGGAGAGCTGGCGAACCCGTCTGCATGCTCCAACGGCGCGAGGGGCGCCGGGGTTCCCGATCGTCGTACGAACCGTGCCCGGGTGGGCTAGCCGCCGTAGACGTGAGGCGCGAGCGTACCGACGAACGGCAGGTTGCGGTACTTCTCGGCGTAGTCGAGGCCGTAGCCGACGACGAACTCGTTGGGGATGTCGAAGCCGACCCATTCGACGTCGATGGCGACCTTGGCGGCGTCCGGCTTGCGCAGCAGCGTGCACACCTTCAGGGAGGCGGGCTCGCGCGAGCCGAGGTTGTTGATCAGCCAGGAGAGGGTCAGGCCGGAGTCGATGATGTCCTCGACGATCAGGACGTGCCGGCCCTTGATGTCGGTGTCGAGGTCCTTGAGGATCCGCACGACGCCGGAGGACTGGGTGCCCGCGCCGTAGGACGAGACGGCCATCCAGTCCATGGTGACGGGGGTGGACAGCGCCCGGGCCAGGTCGGCCATGACCATCACCGCGCCCTTGAGCACGCCGACGATCAGCAGGTCCTTGCCCGCGTACTCCGCGTCGATCTTCGCGGCCAGCTCGGCCAGCTTCGCGTCGATCTCTTCCTTGGTGATGAGCACCTGCTGGAGGTCGGCACCCATGTCTTTCGCGTCCACCCGCATCACTTTCGGTCGGTCCCACCGGCCGGTCCGGCCCTCCGTCACGCGTGCGTCACGGGTGCGGAGGGGCCGGGAATCAGCCTTGCCGAATCACCAGTCTGCCACCCTGCCGCTGGGCGACGACTTTGCCGGGCAGATTGATGGCTCCCTGACCGCGCCAGCCGGTGATCAGCCGGTCGACCTCCTCGATGTGCCGGGCGAAGAGCGAACCGGCCGGGGCGCCCGCCTCGATGGCCGCGCGGCGCAGGATCCGGCGGCGTACGGCGGGCGGGAGGGCGTAGAGCTTGGCGCATTCCAGGCGGCCCGCCGCGTCGCGCACGCCGGCCTCGGCCTGGCTGGCCCAGGCGTCGAGGGCGTCGGCGTCGTCGCGGGAGAGCTGGGCGGTGCGGGCGAGGGCTTCGACGACGCCTTTGCCGAGGGCCTTCTCCAGCGCGGGCAGGCCTTCGTGGCGCAGCCGGGAGCGGGTGTAGGCGGGGTCGGTGTTGTGCGGGTCGTCCCAGACGGGCAGGGACTGGACCATGCAGGCCTTGCGGGCGGTCTGCCGGTCCAGCTGGAGGAAGGGGCGCCGGTAACGGCCGCCGGCCCCCGAGACCGCGGCCATTCCGGACAGGGAGCGGATGCCGGAGCCGCGGGCGAGGCCCAGCAGGACGGTTTCGGCCTGGTCGTCGCGGGTGTGGCCGAGGAGGACCGCGGCGGCGCCGTGATGCTCGGCGAGGGCGTCGAGGGCGGCGTAGCGGGCGTCGCGGGCGGCGGCCTCGGGGCCTCCGTCGCGGCCGACGGTGACGGCGACGGACTCCACGGGCGCAAGGCCCAGACCGGTGAGGCGCTGGACGACTTCGGCGGCGCGGGTGTCGGAGCCGGGCTGCAGGCCGTGGTCGACGGTGACGCCGCCGGCGCGGATGCCGAGCCGGGGGGCCTCGAAGGCGAGGGCGGAGGCGAGCGCCATGGAGTCGGCGCCGCCGGAGCAGGCCACGAGCACGAGGGGCGCGGGCGGGCGCGCGGGGGCGCCGGACCCGGCGGGCTCCATGGCCCGGACGGTGGCCGAGGAGGTCTGTTCGGTGAGGATGTCGTGGAGGACGCGGCGGACCGCCAGGCGTATCGCCGCGACCGCAGGATGGGGACCCATGTCCGGTTCCCTTCGGGAAGCTTGTCGGGGGGTGAACCGCCCGAGTTCGGTCACTCAGAGTGTGTAGATGGTGACAGAAATGGGCGGTGACCCGAGCATTGCACGCCTGTCCACGGCCCACGGTCCCTCGGACGGGTGATTGAAGGGGCGTTCGCCTGCCGTCCGCCGGGTCGTTTTCACCACCGTGCCCGTCCGTTCACGCCTCGGGCCTGCGGTGCACCCGCGCGATCCAGTCCGCCGGTTTGGAGATCTCCGACTTGGTCGGGAGCGTGTTCGGGGAGGTCCACACGCGATTGAAGCCGTCCATGCCGACCTCGTCGACGACCGCGCGCACGAAGCGTTCCCCGTCCCGGTACTGCCGCAGCTTGGCGTCCAGGCCGAGCAGCTTGCGCAGGGCGACGTCGAGGCGGGAGGCGCCCTTGGCGCGGCGCTGCTGGAACTTCTCGCGGATCTCGGCGACGGAGGGGACGACGGCGGGGCCGACGCCGTCCATCACGAAGTCGGCGTGGCCTTCCAGCAGGGACATCACGGCGGTGAGGCGGCCGAGGATCTCCCGCTGGGCCGGGGTCTGCACGAGCTCCACCAGGGAGCGGCCGCCGTCGTCCTCCTCGCCCTCGGGGCGGCCGCCGGCCAGCGACTGGGCGGCGTCGCGGACGCGCTCCAGGACGGTCATCGGGTCGACGTCGGTCTCGGCGAGGAACGACTGGATCTCGCCCTCCAGGTGGTCGCGCAGCCAGGGGACGGCGCTGAACTGGGTGCGGTGCGTCTCCTCGTGCAGGCACACCCACAGGCGGAAGTCGTGGGGCTGGACGTCGAGTTCGCGTTCGACGTGGACGATGTTGGGGGCGACGAGCAGGAGGCGGCCGCCGCCGTTCTCGCCGGCCGGCAGTTCGCGGGTGGAGGGGGCGAAGGTCTCGTACTGGCCGAGGACGCGGGAGGCGAGGAACGACAGCAGCATGCCCAGTTCGACGCCGGTGACCTTGCCGCCGACGGTGCCGAGGACCTGGCCGCCGGGGGTGCTGCCGCGGCGCTCCTGCATCTTCGCCAGCAGCGGCTTGAGGATCTCACGGAAGCCGGCGACGTTGGCCTTCACCCAGCCGGGGCGGTCGACCACGAGGACGGGGGTGTCGTGGATCTCGTCGGTGGCCATACGAGTGAAGCCCCGGACGTGCTCCTCCGAGGCTTTGGCGTGGCGGCGCAGTTCCGCGACGACGGCGCGGGCCTCCTCGCGGCTGACCTCGGGGCCCGGCCGTACGAGCCGGGTCGCGGTCGCGACCGCGAGATTCCAGTCGACCATCCCAGCAGATGCGGCACCACCGATGCTCGTCATGTGTCAACGGTACGTGAGCGTTCCCGCTTGGGGCAGGCCGTGGAGGTGGGGAACGCCGGGGGCGTTTCGGGTTGCGGGGGGCCGCGTCGGGCGTCGTCCTTCCGCCGGTGAGGGCCGGCGTCCCTCGGGCGGCACCCGGCGTCGCAGGCCGCGGGCCGGGGAGAGCCGTGGGTCCGCCGTCCTCAGTTCGGCGTGGCGGGCCCGGCCAGCGCCGTCGCCGCCCTGTCCAGCGCCCTCTGGGCGGCCGCCGAGTCGCTGGTGCCCGAGGTGAGGAAGGCGAAGGCCAGCAGGTGGCCCTGGGGGGCGACGGCCGTGCCGGCGAGGGTGTTCACGCCGGTGAGGGTGCCGGTTTTGGCGCGGACGATGCCGGCCGCGCCGTCGGCGTAGCGGGTGGTCAGGGTGCCGGTGAAGCCGGCGACCGGGAGGCCGGTGAGGACCGGGCGCAGGCCGGGGCGGGCCGGGTCGGCGGCCCGGGTGAGCAGGGCGGTCAGCAGGTCGGCCGTGATCCGGTCGGTGCGGTCGAGGCCGCTGCCGTCCTTGAAGACGGCGCCCTTGAGCGGCAGCCCGAGCTTGGCGAGCTGCCGGTGGATCGCCTCCCCGGCGCCGGGGAAGTCGGGGCGGGTGCCGGTGGCGAGGGCGGTCTGGCGGGCGAGGTGCTCGGCGATGTCGTTGTCGCTGTTGGTGAGCATCCGCTCGACGAGGTCGGACAGCGGCGGGGAGGACACCGTGGCGAGGGTCTGGGCGCGCTGGGTGGCCTTGGAGGGGCCGGGGGAGCCGGTCCGGACGCCCTGGGCGTGCAGCAGGTCGGCGAAACGGCCGACGGCGTCGGCGGCGGGGTCTTCGGCGCGGGTCGCGGTGCCGGAGGTGGAGTCGTCGGTGCGGGCCTCGTCGACCATCAGGGGGGTGACGGGGGCGAGGTTCTCGTTCTCCCCGATCGGGTGAAGGACGGGCCCGGCGTACAGGCTGGTGTCGTAGGACAGCGTCACGTCGGTCAGGCCGCGCTTCTTCAGCGCGGCGGCCGTGGCGGCGGCCAGGGTGCGCAGGCTCGCCCAGCCCCCGTCGTCCGCGCGGGCGGTGAGGGTGGGGTCGCCGCCGCCGACCAGGATCAGCTCGCGGGTGTCGGGCTCCAGCACCGCGCGCGTGGTGAGGCGGTGGTCGGGTCCGAGGGCGGTCAGGGCGGCGACCGCGGTGGCGATCTTCGTCGTGGAGGCGGGCGTGAGGGCGACGTCGCCGCCGCTGCCGTAGAGCCGGCGGCCGGTGGTGAGGTCGACGACGACGGCCGTGTGGCGCTCGCCGAGGGCGGGGTCGTTCAGCAGCGGGCCGAGGAGCCGGTCCAGTGGCGGTGTGCCGGGTGCCGGCGGGGCGGAGGCGACGGCGCCGCCGAGGCCGGCGAGGACCGCCGGGGCGCTGGGCGCGGGCCGCGGTGCCCCGGCCGCCGCGTCGAAGGACCCGGACGAATCGGACGTACGGCCGTGATCTGCGCCACCCGTGCGTTCCTGGGCGTCGGCCCGCTCCCGTTCGGCCGTACGCTGACCCGTGGAGTCCCAGGGGCCGGCGGCGGTGACGACGCCGGCGGCCAGTGCGAGACCGACGGTGGCGGCACCTGCGGTGTACTGCCAGGTCCGGACGGCCTGCGGTCGGCCGGTACGCGTGACCCGCAGCCGGGCGGCGGCGGTGGCGCGTTCCAGCCGTGGTCGTACGGCGTCCGCGATCCGTGCCATGTGCCCTCTCGCGGCCCGCCAGGGCCTCAGTTCCGGCACGACCACCAGCCCCTTTCGCGATCACACACTGGCGTGAGGGACACTTAATCACCCGAAGTATGTGTTGATCATGGAGGAGCCACCGGTGGAGTTCGACGTCACGATCGAGATCCCGAAGGGTTCGCGGAACAAGTACGAAGTGGACCACGAGACGGGTCGGATCCGCCTGGACCGGCACCTCTTCACCTCGACGGTCTACCCGGCCGACTACGGCTACATCGAGGGCACCCTCGGCGAGGACGGCGACCCGCTGGACGCCCTGGTCATCCTGGACGAGCCCACCTTCCCGGGCGTGCTGGTGAAGTGCCGCGCCATCGGCATGTTCCGCATGCGCGACGAGGCCGGCGGCGACGACAAGGTGCTGTGCGTGCCGGCGTCCGACCCGCGGATGGAGCACCTGCGCGACATCCACCACGTCTCGGAGTTCGACCGCCTGGAGATCCAGCACTTCTTCGAGGTCTACAAGGACCTCGAGCCCGGCAAGTCCGTCGAGGGCGCCAACTGGGTCGGCCGTGCGGACGCGGAGGCCGAGATCGAGCGTTCGATCAAGCGCAACGGGGAACACGGCGGCCACTGAGGCCCGCGGATCCGCTTGACCCCTGACGGGCCGCACGCGCACGCGTGCGGCCCGTTCGGCGTCTGTGCGCATACTGAGGCCCAAGAGTGTCGTACAGGGAGCGCTGCGTTAAGTGAGCGAGGCGGAGGACCGCAAGCCGCAGTCGGACGAGGCGAGGAGTGTCTACGACCCCGAGATCACGTCCGAGTTCACCATCCCCCAGGGGCTCGCCGTGCCCAGGGTGGGCGGCGAGTCCGAGACGACGTCCGAGTTCGCGCTGCCGGACGGACTGGAGGCGCCGCAACCGGCCGCGGCGGAGCCGGAGGGGTCGGCGTTCAGCCCGCCGCGGACCTACCACTCCAAGAGCGCGCCGCCCGCCTTCACCCCGGCCGGCGGGATACCCGCGGTCAGCCTCACCAAGGACGTGCCCTGGCAGGACCGGATGCGCACGATGCTGCGCATGCCGGTGGCCGAGCGGCCGGCGCCGGAGAAGGTGCACAAGCCGGAGGAGGAGGGCCCGGCCGTCCCGCGCGTGCTGGACCTGACCTTGCGTATCGGCGAGCTGCTGCTGGCCGGCGGCGAGGGCGCCGAGGACGTGGAGGCGGCGATGTTCGCCGTGTGCCGCTCCTACGGGCTGGACCGCTGCGAGCCGAACGTCACGTTCACCCTGCTGGCGATCTCCTACCAGCCCTCGCTGGTGGAGGACCCGGTGACGGCGTCCCGCACGGTGCGGCGCCGGGGCACCGACTACACGCGCCTGGCGGCCGTGTTCCGGCTCGTGGACGACCTGAGTGATCCGGAGACCCACATCTCCCTGGAGGAGGCCTACCGGCGTCTGGCGGAGATCCGCCGCAACCGGCACCCGTTCCCGAGCTGGGTGCTGACGCTGGCGAGCGGTCTGCTGGCCGGTGCGGCCTCGCTGCTGGTCGGCGGTGGGCTGCTGGTGTTCGCGGCGGCCCTGCTGGGCGCGATGCTCGGCGACCGGCTGGCGTGGCTGTGCGCGGGGCGCGGGCTGCCGGAGTTCTACCAGTTCACGGTGGCCGCGATGCCGCCGGCCGCGATCGGCATCGCGCTGACGCTGGCGCACGCCGACGTGAACGCGTCCGCCGTCATCACCGGTGGTCTGTTCGCCCTGCTGCCGGGGCGGGCGCTGGTCGCGGGCGTGCAGGACGGCCTCACCGGCTTCTACATCACCGCCTCGGCGCGTCTGCTGGAGGTGCTGTACTTCTTCGTCGGCATCGTCGTCGGCGTGCTGGTGATGCTGTACGTCGGTGTGCAGCTGGGGGCGCATCTCAACCCGGACGCGGCGCTGCAGCTGCAGGAGCGGCCGCTGATCCAGATCGCCGCGTCGATGCTGCTGTCGGCGACCTTCGCGGTGCTGCTCCAGCAGGAGCGGTCCACGGTCCTCGCGGTGACGCTGAACGGCGGCGTGGCCTGGTGCGTGTACGGCGCGATGCACTACGCCGGGGACATCTCGCCGGTGCCGTCCACAGCCGTGGCGGCGGGGCTCGTGGGGTTGTTCGGGCAGCTGCTGTCGCGCTACCGGTTCGTCTCCGCGCTGCCGTACACGACGGCGGCCATCGGCCCCCTGCTGCCGGGTTCGGCGACCTACTTCGGTCTGCTGTCGATCGCGCAGAACCAGGTCGACAAGGGGCTGGTGTCGCTGACGAAGGCGGCGGCCCTGGCGATGGCCATCGCGATCGGGGTCAACCTCGGGTCGGAGATCTCGCGGCTGTTCCTGCGGGTGGGCTCCGCCGACAAGCGCCGGGCGGCGAAGCGGACGAGGGGCTTCTGAGCCCCTCCCCGCCCCTCCTCCCGTCGGCCGTCAGCCCTGGTTGTCGTACGGGTACTGGCCGTCGTACCGCTGCCGGCCGTAGGCCGGGGGGTACTGCTGCGGCGCGTACGGGTCGCCGTAGTACTGCCCGCCGTGCTGGTCGCCGCCGTACTCGTCGCCGTACGGCTGCTGCTGGTGGGGGTGCTGCGGCTGCTGGTGCTGAGGGTGCTGCTGGGGCTGGGCCTGCTGCTGGTGCTGAGGGTACTGGTGCTGGTGCTGGTGCTGAGGCTGGTGCTGCTGAGGGTGCTGGTGGTACTGGTCCGGCGTCTGGTCGACGCGGCGCAGCTGGGTGGTCGCGTCGTCCATGGCCGGCGGCTGGGGCCGGGCCGCCGCCTGCGGGGCGTGGGCCGCGACGGGCTGCTGCTGGGCCTTCTTGCTCTTGCCGCGGGCGCGCAGGAACTCGATGGCGATCGGGACCACCGAGACGAGGACGATCAGGATGAGGATCGCCTCGATGTTGTTCTTGACGAAGTCGATGTTGCCCAGCCAGGAGCCCAGCAGGGTGACACCGGCGCCCCACAGGAGGCCGCCGACGACGTTGAAGACCAGGAACGAGCGGTACCGCATGCCGCTGACGCCGGCGATGATCGGCGTGAACGTACGCACGATGGGCACGAAGCGGGCGAGGACCAGGGACTTCGGGCCGTACTTCTCGAAGAACTCGTGCGCCTTGGTGACGTTCTCCTGCTTGAACAGGCGTGAGTCGGGGCGGTTGAACAGCGACGGGCCGACCTTCTTGCCGAACATGTAACCCGCCTGGTCGCCGAGGATCGCGGCGAGGCAGATCAGGGCGATCGCCGCCCACAGCGGGAAGTCCAGCTGCTTCGACGTGATCAGCAGACCGCAGGTGAACAGCAGCGAGTCGCCCGGCAGGAAGAAGCCGATCAGCAGACCCGACTCCGCGAAGACGATCAGGAGCAGGCCCCAGATGCCGAACGTGTCGAGGAGGTAGTTCGGATCGAGCCAGCTCGGGCCGAGGGCAAGCGTCGTCACGGTTCCGGGCTCCTGAGAGGGTGGGAAAGGTACGGCGGCAGGTAGCGCCCGCCCAAAGCTATCAACGCCTGGTGTACGGCCCGGGTTCCCCGGGTTCTCTCAGGATGCACCCGGTGCCGGGTGGGGCGAAGCTGTGGACCATGGGCATCGACGATTTCGGCGGCGGCCAGACGCCCCAGGCGGACGTGCTGGTCGTCACCACCAACGACGTACCGGGCTACCGGGTGCAGCAGGTCATCGGTGAGGTGTTCGGGCTGACCGTGCGCTCCCGGCACATCGGCAGCCAGATCGGCGCCGGCCTGAAGTCGCTGGTCGGCGGCGAGCTGCGCGGGCTGACCAAGACGCTCGTGGAGACCCGCAACCAGGCCATGGACCGGCTGGTGGAGCAGGCACGCGCGCGGGGCGCGAACGCCGTGCTCGCGTTCCGCTTCGACGTGACGGAAGCGGCGGACGTGGGCACGGAGGTGTGCGCGTACGGCACGGCGGTGGTCGTGGCCCGGGAGTAGGCACTCCGGGCCACGACCGGCACGGCGGTGGAGCCCCCGGGCCACTGCCGGCGGCCGCGCGGCCGTTCAGGCGGTGTGCCGGGCCGTGTTCGCCTTGATGGCGTCGCGCATGTACACGGCCAGGCCGGTGCGGATGTTCTCGTAGGTCGCGGTGAACCGCGGGTCGTCGACGTACATCTGCCCCAGACACGCGTGCAGCTCGTGCGAGCAGTCGTAGTAGCTGTCGCAGATGAAACGGCGGTGCTCCTCGGCGACGTCCATCGCGGCCTGCGAGTCGGCCGGAACGCCCTGGCCGAGCAGGTCCGCCATCCGTCCGTGGAGGGCGTTCAGCTCCTCGGTGATCCGCTTCCAGTCCTCCTTGGTGTACGACGCCGTCCGGCGCTGGGACTGCCGGTACTCCTCGGTGTGGCCCCACCGCTGCTGGACCTCGTCGGCGTACTGGTCGGGGTCGTGGTCCCCGAAGACCTCGAACTTCTCCTCGGGCGTGAGGTTGATGCCCATCCTGCGTGCCTCCATGGCGTGCTCCACGGCCTCGGCCATCTGCTTCAGCTTCTCGATCCGGGCGGTCAGCAGTTCGTGCTGGCGCCGCAGGTGCTCCTGCGGGTCCGCGTCCGGGTCGTCGAGCAGGGCCGCGACCTCCTCCAGCGGAAAGCCGAGCTCCCGGTAGAACAGGATCTGCTGCAGCCGGTCGAGGTCGGCGTCGTTGTAGCGCCGGTGACCCGCGTGGCTGCGCTCGCTGGGCACGAGCAGGCCGATGTCGTCGTAGTGGTGCAGCGTGCGCACCGTGACCCCGGCGAAGGCGGCGACCTGTCCCACGGAGTAGCTCACTTCCGCTCCCTTCTCGCTTGCGAGCTCCACCCTGAGCCCTCACGCCACGTAAGGTGCAAGCCCGTTGGGTGCGCGGCGAGCCGATACGGGCGGCAACTCCCGGCGGGACCCGGCCACGTTCCTCACGCGACGGCGAACCCGGCCGCGTCCGCACGCGACGGCGGCGGCGGGGACTACCGCTCGTCGCCGGGGTGCCGCTCCCCCGTCGCGTACGGGTTCTCCTGGCCGTCCGCCAGCACGCCGACGAAGGGTTCGCCCTCGCCGGCGAAGGTGTACGCGCCCGACTCGATCCGGGCGATCAGGCCACGCGTCCACGCGGCCTCGCCGTCGGCGGCGTGCACCCACATGTGCATGATCTCGCCGATGTGACCCAGCTGCTCGGGGCCGCCCTCGGGGACGTAGTCCGCGGTGACGGTGGCGCGCCACTCGGCCAGCCGCCGCAGGCGTTCGCGCAGCAGCTCCAGCACCTCCGCGCGCTCCAGGTCGACCATGAATCCGAGCGCCGCGGACAGCTGGTCGATGGCGCGGTCACGCGCGGCCAGCGCCTCGCGCAGCAGGGCGAAGTACTCCTGGGTGCCGCGCTCGGTGATCTCGTACTCGGTGCGGGGCGGACCGCCGGCCGTGGAGGGCGCCGTCTCGTGCGCGTGCAGCAGTCCCTGCTTCGCCATCTGCTTCAGAGCGTGGTAGATCGACCCCGGCTTGGCGTGGGACCACTCGTGCGCGCCCCAGTACTCCAGGTCGCCGCGCACCTGGTAGCCGTGGGCCCGCCCGTGCTGCCGGACGGCTCCCAGCACGAGCAGACGGATCGTGGACATGGGGTCCAGCGTAGGGCCGCGGGCCGGCCCGGCCGGACGGGGCTCCCACCCGCGGCACGCACCGCGGCCGCCACCCGGCGCGTCCGGACACGCCGTACGCCCTTGAGGCGGCCCGCCCGCATCGGCGCCCGCGACGTGGCGCTCCGGCCGACCGCCGGGGGATCGGCCCGCCTCCTACTCGGCCTGCTGCCGGTCCTCCTGCTCGGCCCGCTCCCGCTCCTCCCGCCCCTGCTGCTCCAGGGCCACCAGCTCGAACGCCGTCCTGCCGTCCAGCGATTCGCGGATGATGTCGGCGTGGCCGGCGTGCCGGGCCGTCTCGCGGATCAGGTGCAGGCACACCCAGCGCAGCGAGACCCGCTCGTCCGGCGGGAACCAGGGGTCGTTCGGCAGGGCGAAGGTGTCGTCGAGGCTCGGCGCGGACCGGATGAACTCCTCCGTCGCGGCCGCGACCTTCTCCCAGTACGCCAGCTGCTGCGCGAGCGTCTCGCCCTCGGTCAGCCGGAAGCACTCGTGCCAGTTCGACTCGTCCCGCTTGACCGCCGGCGGCTCGCCCTTGGCGCGGGCCACCCAGCCCTGCTCGACCTCGGCCGCGTGCTTGACCAGCCCGGCCAGGGACAGCTCGCTGGCGCTGGGCCGGCTGGAGGCCTGCTCCTCGGTGAGGCCCAGCACGGCCCGGCGGATACCGCCGCGCTGCTCCGCCAGGAAGGACAGCAGGGCCCCGCGCTCGTCGCCCCGGGCCTCGGCTCGCACGTGAGTGACCATGACCGGCCGCCTTTCGTCTCGTCGTCGTCCGTCGGCTCTCCGACCGACACCGACGACGTTACGGACCCTTGCGGTCAGCTTCCGTCCGCAAGGGCGGGCGCGCCGGGACAAGGGTGCAGGCCGGGAGAAGGGTTCAGAACGGGAAGCGGCTGCGCCCGTGCTGCACCGAGATCCACTTGAGCGAGGTGAACGCCTCCAGCGTGGACTCGCCGTTCAGCCGGCCGGGCCCCGAGTGCTTCTCGCCGCCGAAGGGCACGAGGGGTTCGTCGTGGACGGTGCCGTCGTTCACGTGGAACATGCCGGTGTCGATGCGCTGGGCGAAGCGCACCCCGCGCTCGACGTCGGCGGTGAAGACCGCGCCGCTCAGGCCGTACGGGGTGTCGTTGACGAGGCGCACGGCCTCCTCCTCGCCGTCGAAGGGGACGACGAAGGCGACCGGGCCGAACACCTCCTGCCGCAGCAACGGCGAGTCGGCGCTCAGGCCGGTGAGCACGGCCGGCTCGACCAGGGCGTCGGTGGTGGCGCCGCGCACCAGCGCGGTCGCGCCCTCGGCGAGGGCCTGCTCGATCACCGCGGTGACGTCCTCGGCCTGCCGGGGGTCGATCAGCGGGCCGATGACGGTGGCGGGGTCGCTCGGGTCGCCGGTCTTCAGTCCCCTGACCCGCTCGGCGAATCTCGCGGTGAACGCGTCCGCGAGGGACCGGTCGACCAGGATCCGGTTGGCGGCCATGCAGACCTGGCCCTGGTGGACGTACCGGCTGAAGACGGCGGCGTCCACGGCGTAGTCGAGGTCGGCGTCGTCGAGCACCACCAGCGCGCTGTTGCCGCCCAGTTCGAGCACGGCGCGCTTGAAGTGCCCGGCGCAGACGGTGGCCACATGACGGCCGACCCTGTCGGAGCCGGTGAAGGAGATGACCTTCGGCACCGGGTGCTCCAGGAAGGCGTCGCCGATCTCCGCTATGTCGGTGACGATCACGTTGAGCAGCCCCGCGGGCAGCCCGGCGTCCTCGAACAGCTTGGCTATCAGGGTGCCGCCGACGACCGGTGTGCTCTCGTGCGGCTTGAGCACGACGGCGTTGCCGAGCGCCAGCGCCGGCGCGACCGACTTCAGCGACAGCAGGAAGGGCACGTTGAAGGGGCTGATGACGCCGACCACGCCGACCGGCACGCGGTAGACGCGGTTCTCCTTGCCGTCGATCGGGGAGGGCAGGATGCGGCCCTGCGGGCTGAGCGCCACCTGGGCCGCCTCGCGCAGGAACTCCTTGGCCAGGTGCAGTTCGAACGCCGCCTTGCCGCGCGTGCTGCCCAGCTCGGCGATCATCGCCTCGGTGATCTCCGCCTCGCGCTCCTCGACGAGCCGCAGCACCTTCTCGAACACCGCCCGGCGGGCGAAGGGGCTGGTGGCCGCCCACTGCTTCTGGGCGCGCTCGGCCGCCCGGTAGGCGGCGTCGACCTCGTCGGCCGTGGCGATGGTGATCGAGGCGAGCTTCTCGTTGTCGTACGGATTGAAGTCGATGATCTCCCAGGAACCGGTGCCGGGACGCCACTCACCGTCGATGTACTGCTGCGCCAGGTCGGAGAAGTACGGCGACATGCGATCCCTCAATCCCTTCCTGCCGAGGCAGGCGAAGTCGGCACTCGGTCACTTCGCGGTGCTGATCGCACGTCATCGTACTTGTGTGTTACGACAGTTGAAGGAGTCCGCGCAAAAGGTCCCGGGTCTCCGACGGGCCGGGACTGTCCTGCTGGAGCTCCGAGAGCGCCTGCTCGTACTGGGCGACGTCCTCCCGCTTGTCCAGGTACAGCGCGCTGGTGAGCTGCTCCATGAAGACGACGTCCGACAGGTCGGACTCCGGGAAGCTGAGGATGGTGAACGCGCCGGACTCGCCGGAGTGGCCGCCGAAGCTGAACGGCATGACCTGCAGCCGGATGTTGGGCCGCTCGGACATGTCGATCAGGTGCTGCAACTGCTCGCGCATGACGGCGCGGTCGCCGTAGGGGCGGCGCAGGGCGGCCTCGTCGAGGACGACGTGGAAGTCGGGGGCGTTCTCGGCGACGAGGTACTTCTGCCGCTCCAGGCGCAGCTCGACGCGCTTTTCGACGTCGGCCTCGCTCGCCCCCTTCATGCCGCGGCGCACCACCGCGCGGGCGTACGCCTCGGTCTGCAGCAGGCCGTGCACGAACTGCACCTCGTACGCCCGGATCAGGGACGCGGCGCCCTCCAGGCCCACATAGGTGGGGAACCAGCTGGGCAGGACGTCGGAGTAGCTGTGCCACCAGCCGGCCACGTTCGCCTCGCGGGCCAGATTGACCAGGGCCGTGCGCTCGGCCTCGTCCGTGATGCCGTACAGCGTCAGCAAGTCCTCCACGTCCCTCGTCTTGAAGCTCACCCGGCCCAGTTCCATCCGGCTGATCTTCGACTCGGAGGCACGGATCGAGTACCCCGCCTGCTCGCGAGTGATCCCGCGTGCCTCGCGCAGCCGCCGGAGTTGCGAGCCGAGCAGCATGCGCCGCACCACTGATCCAGGCTCTCCCGCACTCACGTTCGCCTGCCTCCCAACCGTCTCCAGGGGCCGCAGTCTGCCACTAAAACACTCCGAGCAGTACTCGTCCGATTACGCAGACGGAAAAAGGGGATACCGCACTCCTGCGGCTTCCGGCCATCAAGGTGTGGGCAGAGTGCGGGAGTTGGGCGAGAAGATGGCAGAAAAAATGGCCAAGAAGCGGCACGGGGGCATCCATTTCGGTCACGTGCACGTGCATCTGCCCTTGCATCTGGTGTGCGCATCCGAAACCATGGTCCCGCGCCACCGCTGCATCGCAACGACCGCGAACTCCCGGGAGTGCCTCGCATGGGGACGAATGGATCGACCATGCTCGAGCCGTTACGGCAGGGCCTTCCGCCGCTGGATCCCGCAGCCGTGTCCTACGCCGCCTCCTGTTCCCTGCCCGCCCGCCTGGAAGCCGTCCGCGAGGCGCGCCGGTTCACCCGCCACACCCTGGACC
This sequence comes from Streptomyces sp. NPDC014801, assembly GCF_043082085.1. Classification (NCBI taxonomy): domain Bacteria; kingdom Bacillati; phylum Actinomycetota; class Actinomycetes; order Kitasatosporales; family Streptomycetaceae; genus Streptomyces; species Streptomyces sp. NPDC014801. Next base: position 78,851 of record NZ_JBIBXG010000009.1, read on the forward strand.
AGTGGGAGCTGGGCGACCGCTTCGACGACGTGTGCCTGGTGGTGTCCGAACTCGTCACCAACGCGCTGCGGCACGCGACCCCGCCCGGGGACGGGCCGTCCCACGACCCGCTGCCCCCGGTGCGGCTGCACCTGATGCGGTGGACCGAGCGGCTGGTGTGCGCCGTGCGCGACGCCAGTCAGGAGGGCCCGGTGGCGCGCGAGGCCGACGACTTCTCGGCGGAGTCCGGCCGCGGGCTGTTCCTCGTCGACTCCTTCAGCGACAGCTGGGGCTGGCATCCGCTCAGCGGCTCACTGGGCGGCAAGGTCGTCTGGGCCCTGTTCCGCCTCACGCCCGCCTGACGAACCCCGGTGTCCTGTGACGCCGGGGTTCTACGCGCGTCACCAGAAACCGCTTGCCCCACGGGCCCGTCGACGGGCGGTCAGCCCCCGACCAGATGATCGAACTCCCCGTCCTTGACCCCGAGGAGCATGGCCTCGATCTCCGCGCGCGTGTAGACGAGGGCCGGACCGTCGGGGAACCGGGAGTTGCGGACGGCCACGTCCCCGCCGGGCAGCCGGGCGAACTCCACGCAGGATCCCTGGGAGTTGCTGTGCCGGCTCTTCTGCCAGTTCACCCCGTGCAGGCGCGTGGCGGCGATGCCGTTGTACACGCCGGACGCGTTCTCAACGTCGTACACGTCGTGGTCCACAGGTCGCTCCCCGGAGGTGCACTGGCGGATGAGGCCATTGATGCAGTGGTCAACTGATCCGGATCATAACCCCGTTCACGTGCAGCTGCAGACGCAAATGCACGTGCACGCGGGGTGGTTCCCCGGTTACAGCTTTGACGAGCGCTTTACCCGAACCGTTCCAGCGTCTGCCCCAGAGCAGGCAGAACATGCGCTTTCCAGCCGCCGCCCATGATGCGCCGGGCCATCGACTGCGCCGGGTCGTCCGGATCGAAGCCCTCGTGCACCAGAAAGAGACGCGTTCCGCGGCCTTCCTGTTCCAGCCTCCAGGTGATCGTCCAGTCGGCCGGGTTGGCCGGATCGGCGTCGGCCCAGCGGACGGACAGCATCCGCTCGGTCTCGTAGGCGAGCACCTCCACCTCCACGACACCGGAGAAAGCGGTGTTGGGCCGCGGGACGGAGGTCATCCGGTACCGGTGGCCGACCCGCAGCCGGAAGTCCCCGGCGCCGGGCATCTGCCACTGCGCCAGCAACTCCGGTTCGGTCAGGGCGCGCCAGACCTTCGCGGGCGGATGCGGAAAGAACTGGTCGACCCGCACCGTGGTCAGGTCGTCGTCTTCGTCGGTCATGAGGGCTCATCGTCGGGCATGCGGTCGAGCAGATCGCCGAGCCCCTTCAGTTGCTCGCGCCAGAACCGCTCGTACGGACGGAGCCAGTCCTGCACCTCGGCGAGCGGCACCGCCTCCAGCCGGTAGATACGCTGCCGGCCGGCCCGTTGCTCACTGACGAGCCCGGCGTCCTTGAGCACCTTCAGATGCTCCGACAGGCTGGGCCGGCGCATGGCGAAGTGATCGGCGAGCGCCTGCACGGGCTGGGGCCCGCCGTCCCGCAACAGCCGCAGCACCTCGCGGCGCGTGGCGTTGGCGAGCGCGGCGAAGACACGGTCCTCGGCGGCGGTGTCACGGGCCCCGGCTCCGGTGGTCATGGCGCGGTCAGAAGCCTTCCTTCTCCGTCAGCAGCATCAGACCGTTGCCGTCGGGGTCGGTGAAGGAGGCCATACGGCCCCACGGCTGATCCTCCGGCCCCCGCACCGCGACGCCGGCCTCGGCGAGGCGGGCGCAGTCGGCGTCGACATCGGTCGTCACCAACATGATCCCCCGGGCGGACCCGGCCTCGAATCCCCCCATCCCCGGCCCCGCCAGCGTGAACACGGTCTGCGCCCCCGCGGGCGCGACCTGCACCCACCGCCCGGGCGGCATCTGCACGTCGGCGACGACGCGGAACCCGAGCACGTCGGTGTAGAAGCGCAGGGCGCGGTCCTGGTCGGCGACGGGGAGGGTGACGAAGGAGGCGTGCGTGATGTTCATACGACGACGATAGGTAGGCGTTTCCCTACGTGTCAAACGTAGGTTTTCCCCTACGGATCCGTTTGCCCCGGGGGCGGGTGAACGCCGTGGGTACGGTGCCCGGCGTTGCGAGGCGCCCGGCGCCGGGGTGACCGCCGTGTGATGCGCGGCCCGGCGTTGCGGGGTGCCGCTGCGCCCACCCGTGCCGCCCCAGCGGCACGACTGCCCGCAGCTACGCATGACTGGGTGGGCGCCGCCCCAGGCGGCACGCATGCCCGCGGGTGGAGCGGGCGAACGGCCCGCAGCGCGCGCCCCGATGGTGCCGCAGTCGCCGACGGCGAGAAGGGGACGTGGTGGGGGGTGTCCGCCCGCAGCGGACGGCATTGCCTTTCGCCAGCCTCTTGGAGAGACGTAAGGCCGTACCGAGGACGGACACCCCCCACCACGGCCCCGACCCACCCACCGGCAGAAGGCGCTACATCAGCCCCCACCGGACCCGCGCAGGCCGCCGCAGGCATTCAAGGGGCGCGGGGAACTGCGCGAGCAACCACCCACTCAGCCGCACCCGGCAACGATCCGCACCCACCCGCACAGCCGCCGCAGGCACCCGCACCCGGCGACGAAACCGCACCCACCCGCCCAGGCGCCGCAGGCACCCGCAGGCAGCCGCCCGACGAACAACGGCCCACAAGGTCTGGCCGCACCGACCTACCCGTTGGTAGCGTGCCCCGGTGACTTCCCCGACCCCCGTCCGCGCCGGCACCCGCCGCCGCCTCACCCTCGCCGCCGCAGCCACCGCCACCCTGACCGCCACCCTCGCCGTCACCGCCTGCAGCAGCACCACGGACTCCACGGACGGGAAGCACACCCCCACCCCCACCACCGCCTCGGCGACCACCCCCACCGCGACGGCCACCACCCCCACCCACCCCCCGACCAGCCTGGAAGGCAACTGGCTGGCGACCACCAACGGCAAGGCCGTCGTCCTCGTCATCACCGACACCAAGGCCGCCCTCTTCACCACCGGCGGCACCGTCTGCAGCGGCGAGACCCAGCCCCGCACCACCCCCCAGACCATCCACCTGAAGTGCGGCAAGAACGCCGCGGGCAGCCGCACCACGGGCCAAGTCGACTCCGTCAACAAGACCACGCTCAAGGTCACCTGGCAGGGCGACATCGGCACGGAGACCTACACCCGCTCCGAGGGCGGCAAAGCCCCCACCTTCTTCCCCACGGAAGGCCTGGGTCAGTAAGCACGCGCCCACCTCATGCGCGATGATCCCTGATGCATCATCTCGACCAGCTCAGGGGATCCCGCACATGCGCGCCACGCCGCTCACCGCCAAGACCACGGCCCGCACCACGGTCAAGGCCATCGCCACGGTCTTCGCCGCCACCCTCCTCCTCACCGCCTGCGACAGCGGCAGCGGCAACGACACGGACGCCAAGGCCACCTCAGGCGCCACCACCGACGCCAAGGGCGCCGGCACCGGCAACGGCACCGCCTGCACCCTCGGCAGCGTCGCCGCACAGGTCGGCCCCGTCAGCGCCGCCCCCGCCGCCGGAGACACCGGCACGGTGACCGTGACGCTCACCAACAACGGCGACGACTGCACCCTGGACGGCTTCCCGAAGGTCACCCTCCAGGCCGGCGACACGAACGCGACGGTCCCCGCGGACCAGGCCGCGCAGGCCGGACAGCTCCCGCTGGCCAAGGGCGCGACCACGTCGTTCACGATCACCTACACGCGCGCGGCGGCGACCGGCGCGCAGAGCCTCGCGGCGAAGACGGCGACGTACGCCCTGCCCGGCACGGACGCGACGCAGAACTTCCCGTGGACGTACGGCGAGGTCGCCCTCAAGGGCACCACCCCGGACGCGACGGTGAGCGGCTTCGAACAGGCCGGCGACTGACGCCGGAGGGCACCGCCCCACGAGGACGCACCCCCAACCAGGAGGCGCCCCGGACCGGCGCCCGCCACCTCAAGGCAACGGCGGTCGCCGCTCCCCCACCCGCGCCCGATCCGCCGCCCGAGCCCCCTCGTCCCACCCGGCCGCGTCGCTCACCCCGCGCAGCCGGGTGGAAACGGTCTGCGGGAACATCCGATCGGCCGCGGCGGTGACGGCGACCTCACGCGAGGCGAGGACGGGCAGCAGCTCGTCACTCACCCCGGCCTCGGCCGCAGCCGTCTCCGCCACGGCCGCGAGCCGCCCACCGATCCGATGCGCATACGCGGCGAGGAACGACTGCCGAAACGTCTTCGTCCGCTTGCGCCCGCCCTTGCGCTGCGCGGCCTCCGCCGTGCTCAGCGCCGCCTGCGCCTGCACCAGCAGCGAGGTGTAGAGCAGTTCGACGGCGTCCAGGTCGGCCTCGAACCCGACGACGGTGGAGAAGCAGAGCGCCTCGTTCCACACCGCCCGGCAGTGGTTGGCGGTGGCGACGGCGTCCAGCAGGACGGCTTTGGCCTGCTCGTACGGCGGCTCGACCCCGATCCGGCAGGCCCCGGGCGCGTCCGGCGCGGGCGCCTGCGCGTCGAGCAGCGCCTCGTCGACGCTGTGCCGTGCCATCAGCTCCTGCGCCTTGGCGGTGAGCGCCTCGGCCTCCTCGGGATAGCCGGTCGCCTCCGCCTTGGCGAGCAGCGCACGGATCCGGCCGAGCGTACGGGCGTGGGAGCCGGAGGCGTGCACCCGCCGCGGTTCCTCCAGCGGCTCCAGCGTGGGCAGCCGTACGAGCAGGCGGTACAGCTCGAGGACGGCGGAGGCGCGGGTGAACCGATCCACGCGCCCCTCGGCGGGCCCGGGCAGCTCGTCCAGTTGGGCCCGCCAGCGCGCACCACGGGCCCGGTCGTCGGGCGCCTGGGCCCGCACGAGGTCGGCGACCAGCGCCACATGGACGTCGTCCAGCTCGCGCCGCACGATCCGGACGAGGTCGGCGGGCTGCCACCCACGCCGCCACAGCGCCGCGACGAACTCCCGCCCGCGCCGCTCGACTTCGCCGTCGGCCGCGGGGTCGGCGGCCAGCAGGGAGGCACCGGTGTCCAGGGCGGTGACGCCGGTGTCGTAGAGGGCGGCTCGGAAGGCGCGTTCGACGGTGCTCACCCGACGATCGTGACACGGACGACTGACAACCCGGATCGTCAACCAAGGGTTGACGCCCGAGCATCGTCAACCTACGGTTGACACATGTCGACGAACCCCGCTCTCACGACATCCGTACGCCTCGACGACCTCATCGCGGCCATCAAGAAGATCCACGAAGAGCCCCTCGAACAGCTCCAGGACGCGGTGCTCGCCGCGGACCACCTCGGCGAGGTGGCCGACCACCTGATCGGCCACTTCGTCGACCAGGCCCGCCGCTCGGGCGCCTCCTGGACCGACATCGGCAAGAGCATGGGCGTCACCCGCCAGGCGGCCCAGAAGCGCTTCGTGCCGAAGGAGTCCACCGACCTCGACCCGAGCCAGGGCTTCAACCGCTACACCACGCGCGCCCGCAACGTCGTCGTGGCCGCGCACAACGAGGCCAAGGCGGCCCACCACGCGGAGGGCCTGCCCGAGCACCTGGTCCTCGGGCTGCTCGCCGAGCCGGAGGCCATCGCCGCAAAGGCCGTCACCGCTCAGGGCGTCACCCTGGACGCCGTCCGCGAGGCGGCCCGGGCGGCCCTCCCGCCGGCCGTGGAGGACGCGCCCGACCTGGTGCCGTACAGCTCTTCGGCGAAGAAGGTGCTGGAGCTGACGTTCCGCGAGGCGCTGCGCCTCGGCCACAACTACGTCGGCACCGAGCACATCCTGCTGGCCCTGCTGGAGCACGAGAACGGCGAGGGCGTCCTCAGCACGCTCGGCATCGACAAGCCGGCCACGGAACGCCACATCGCGGACCTCCTCGCCCGGATCGAACCGGCCGAGGAGAACTGACCGCACCGAGAACACCCGATCTCACCCGAACCGCCCACAGCCCACCTCACCCCGCCCACCCAGCGGACTGGGCCCCGTCCGAACCCGCAGCGACGACCCTCCCCCTCGCCCCGGACGCCATTGTCAGACCCCCCTGCGACACTCACGACATGGCCGACCGCTGGGCACTCGCCCCGGCCGAGGACGGTGGCGTGGACGTCGCCCCCCTCGGCCCGGACGGGCTGCCCGCCGGTCCGGTCCGGCGGGAGGAAGACCTCGCGCAGGCCGTGCGCAGCCGGCCGCACGTCACGCGCTGGGTCTGGCGTTCCACGGCCGAGGTCTATCCGCGTCTGCTCGCCACGGGGGTGCGAGTCGAGCGGTGCTACGACGTCGAGGACGCCGAGACCCTCCTCCTGGGCCACGAGGGCCGCTACGGCGAACCTCGTTCGGCGGCCGCCGCGCTGGCACGCCTGCGCGGCGGCCCCGTACCGCCCGACCCGCCGCAGCGGTCGGCGGAGCCGGGCGCCCAGTCCTCGCTGTTCGAGCCGCAGGCCACCCACCTGCCGCTGACCGACCTGCTCGAGGTGTACGCCGAGCAGCAGCGCCGGCACGCGCGCGCCGAACACCCCGACCGGATGCACCTGCTGACGGCGGCCGAGTCGGCGGGGATGCTGGTGGCCGCGGAGATGAACCGCGCCGGGCTGCCCTGGCGCGCGGACGTGCACCGCGCGGTGCTGCACGACCTGCTCGGCGAGCGGTACGCGGGCGGGGGCGAGCCGCGCCGCCTGGCCGAGCTGGCGGACGAGGTGTCGGCGGCCTTCGGGCGCCGGGTGCGCCCCGACCTGCCCGCCGACGTGATCAAGGCGTTCGCGCAGGCCGGGATCAAGGTGAGATCGACCCGCCGCTGGGAGATCGAGTCCGTCGGCCATCCGGCGGTGAAACCGCTGCTGGAGTACAAGAAGCTGTACCGCATCTGGGTCGCGCACGGCTGGTCCTGGCTGCAGGACTGGGTGCGCGAGGGCCGGTTCCGGCCGGAGTTCCTGGCCGGCGGCACGGTGACCGGACGCTGGGTCACCAACGGCGGGGGCGCGCTGCAGATCCCGCGGGTGATCCGGCGGGCGGTGGTCGCCGACCCCGGCTGGCGGCTCGTCGTCGCCGACGCCGACCAGATGGAGCCGCGGGTGCTGGCGGCGATCTCGCGCGATCCGGGGCTGATGGAGGTCGCCGGCCGCGAGAGCGACCTGTACCAGGAGGTGTCCGACCGCGCGTTCGCCGGTGACCGCGGCCAGGCCAAGATCGCGGTGCTCGGCGCGGTGTACGGCCAGACGTCCGGTGACGGCCTGAAGAACCTCGCCGCCCTGCGCCGCCGCTTCCCGCGCGCGGTGGCGTACGTCGACGACGCGGCGCGTGCCGGTGAGGAGGGCCGCCTGGTGCGCACCTGGCTGGGCCGGACCTGCCCGCCGGCGGCGGGCGCCGCCGACGACACGGGCGAGGGCATTCCGGTGGCGGAGGGCGAACCGGGGCCCGGCGACGCGGGCGACCGCGCCTGGGTTCCCGGGTACGCCTCGACCGACGCCCGCGCGCGGGGCCGCTTCGCACGCAACTTCGTGGTGCAGGGCAGTGCCGCCGACTGGGCCCTGCTGATGCTCGCCGGGCTGCGGCAGCGGTGCGCGGACATGGCGGCGGAGCTGGTCTTCTTCCAGCACGACGAGGTGATCGTGCACTGTCCCGAGGAGGAGGCGCCGGCGGTCGTGGCGGCCATCCGGGAGGCGGCCGACGTGGCGGGCCGGCTGACGTTCGGCGAGACGCCGGTGCGCTTTCCGTTCACGACGGCGGTGGTGGAGTGCTATGCCGACGCCAAATAAACCGAGTGTGCGCCCGCCGATTTTTATGTGATCATGACAGTCGATCCCGGTCCGACGGCGCGCGCGGTTCACGCGCAGCTCGGGGGAGTGTCGCCGCCGTGACGGGATCCCGGGGACACACGGGGACCCTGGCCGGAAGAGGTGACCGGCCGGGGTCCTCGTCCCCGCTCGCCGGCGTCTCAGACGACCGAGCCTCAGATGACCGGGCCTCAGATGACCGGGGCCTCAGGTGACCGGGCCTCAGATGACCGGGGCCTCAGGTGACCGGGCCTCAGATGACGGGTGGCCGTCCCAGCCGGGTCAGCCGCCACACGGTGCGCCACCGCATGGGGCGCCGCTCACCGGCCGGCTGCCGCAGCCCTTCCGCGAAACCGCCGAACCACGCCCTCAGCCCGCCCGCCGACCGGGTGCGCAGCAGCGTGACGGCGATCCAGACGCCGAGGTGGACGGGGATGAGCGGCAGCGGGAGCCGGCGCCGCACGAGCCACACGCGGTTGCGGGCGGTGACGCGGTAGTAGATGGCGTGCCGCGCGGGTGAGGTCTTCGGGTGCTGGAGCAGCAGCTCGGGCGCGTAGAGGATCTTCCACCCGGCGTCGGCGGCCCGCCAGGCCAGGTCGGTCTCCTCGTGAGCGAAGAAGAACTCCGCGGGCCAGTCCCCGATCTGGTCGAGCATGGCCATGCGGAAGGCGTGCCCCCCGCCGAGGAACCCGGTGACGTATCCGCCGCGCAGCGGATCGGCGTCACCGGCCCGCGGCACGTGCCGCCGCTGCGTCTCCCCGTTCTCGTCGGCGATGCGGAACCCCACGATGCCGAGCCGCGGATCACCGTCGAACAGCTCCGCCACGCGCCGCAGGACGTCGGCGTCGACGAGCAGCCCGTCGTCGTCGAGCTCCACGACGACATCGACGTCACCGAAGGCGCGCAGCCGGTCGAGGGCGACGTTGCGCCCGCCGGGGCAGCCGAGGTTCTCGTCGGTCTCGACGACGGTGACCTCACCGGGCAGGGACAAGCGCTGGGCGAACTCGGGCAGCCGGCAGCCGTTGCCGACGATCACGATGCGGGCGGGCGCGAGATCCTGCTTGGCCACGGACTCCAGCAGGGCGTCGACCTCGGCGGGCCGGTTCCCCATGGTCACCACGGAGACCGCGATCCTCGGCTGCACCAACGTCCCTCACTCCATCCGGCCACCGCCCACACCCACACACGACCGCGCGGGCCCGTCGTTCACCAAGATGTTCCCCCACCACCCCCCGTTCCCCGGACACCCCTTCACTTTGCGCCCTTTTTACACCTGTTTCCCCAGCCGGCCGATCCCGCCACCGTGCAGCCCGGCAGCCTGTTTCAGACCTAGGCGTCCCCGAGTTCGCGCAGGTCGACGTAGCCCGCCCGGAAGTCCGGCGCGTTCATCTCGACGTCCATGTGACCGGCGTCGATCGCCTCGACCTTCCAGAGCCTGCCCGCGATCTCGACGGTGCTGCCCTGTCGTACATCGTCGTAGAAGGCGAGCTGTCCCTTGCCGACCGCGGTCACGCTGATCGACGCCCGGGCGGGACCGCTCTGGATGTCGGTGACGACGGCTCCCGCGCCCGGGCCGTTGTCGGGCACGTGCCAGCGCAGCCGCCACTGGCCGTCGTGCGTCGTCGGCCACTTGGCCATGTGAGCCCCCTGGTTCGTGCCGTTGTGTTCCGCCGTGGTGAGCACCACACGGTAGGTGCAGATCTGGGCGACCGCGAAGGAGTGCCCGTTCACGGTGATCTTCTGTCCCGCGCTCACCGTCTGCCTGCTCGCGCCGGCGGTCAGTACGGCCGTGCGGTGCTTGCCGTCGGCGTTCGCCTGCGCGTACGTCACCTTGCCCGCGCCCGGTACCTCGGTCGCGCCACCGCGCAGGAGGTGCAGTCCCTGCGCACCCGTGCCGCCCTCGCACTCGGGTCCCTTGTCCGCCGCGGGCACGGGCCGCGGTGACGAGGCGGACGCCGAAGGCCCCGTGGTGTCGGACCCCTTGGATTCACCCGTCGTACCGCAGGCCGCCAGCAGCAGCACCAGGGACACAGCCCCACCGAGTTTCGCGATCCTCATCCTGTTACCTGCAGTTCCTGGGTCTGTGGGCGACGAGCGGCTGCAGGGCCGGGCTCGTGGTGGTCGCCGGCCATGAAATGTCCACGCTAACAAGGCGCGGTCGGCGACTTACGCCGTCCCGGTGATGCTCACCGCACTCTCACCAACCCTGCGGGCCGAGACCCGGCGGGGACACTCGGCCGACCACCGCGGTGACGAGCCCCGAACTGAGACCCCGGCCGGCTGAGAGCGGACGGTGCCCGACGTCATCGCCTATCCGCTGAACGAGAAAACCCCAGGTCGGAGACGATCCGTCCTGGGGTTTCAGTGGAGCCGCTTTCGGGATTCGAACCCGAGACCTACGCATTACGAGTGCGTTGCTCTGGCCATCTGAGCTAAAGCGGCGTGCTGCCCGCACCATGGTGCGATCGGCAACGTCGGTAAGTCTACACAGTTTCCGGGGGTGCTTCGTACCAGCCCCGGAGTGGGGGATCCGGGGCTGGTGGGGGCAGGGTTACGAGCAGCGCTTGCCGGCGGGGGGCGGGGTGCCGTGGAGCAGGTAGGTGTTGATCGCGGAGTCGATGCAGGTGCTGCCGCGGCCGTAGGCGGTGTGGCCGTCGCCGACGTAGGTGAGCAGGCGGGCCGAGGAGAGCTGGCGGGTCAGGGACTGGGCCCAGCGGTAGGGGGTCGCCGGGTCGCGGGTGGTGCCGACGACCACGATGGGGGCGGCGCCCGCGGCCTTGATGCGGTGGGGCTCGCCCGTCGCCCGGACCGGCCAGTAGGCGCAGTTCAGGGACGACCAGGCCAGGCCGGCACCGAAGACCGGGGAGGCCTTCTCGAAGGCGGGCAGGGCCTTTTCCACCTGCTGCGGGCTGTCGAAGGCGGGCGGGAGGTCGAGGCAGTTCACGGCGGCGTTGGCGAACATCAGGTTCGCGTAGCGGCCGCCGGAGTCCCGCTCGTAGTAGCTGTCGCTGAGGGAGAGCAGCCCGGCGCCGTCGTTCTGCTTCATCGCCGAGGTGAGGGCCTCGCGCAGCTGCTCCCAGGCCGCCTCGTCGTACATCGCCGCGATCACCCCGGTCGTGGCGAGCGCCTCGCCGAGCTTGCGGCCGTCGGCGTCACCGGCCGGGATCGGGTGCGCGTCGAGCTTGCGGAAGAACGCCTTGAGGTGGTCGCCGACCTGCTGCGGGGTGGTGCGCGGGCCGCCGAGCGGGCAGTCGGCGTGCTTGACGCAGTCCTTCGCGAAGGACTGGAACGCCGTCTCGAAGCCCGCCGTCTGGTCCAGGTTCATCCGGCGCGCCGGCAGCGAGGGGTCCATCGCCCCGTCCAGCACCAGCCGGCCCACCCGGTCCGGGTACAGCCCGGCGTACGTCGCCCCCAGGTACGTCCCGTACGAGGCGCCCACGTAGGTCAGCTTCCGGTCGCCGAGCGCGGCGCGCACGATGTCCATGTCGCGGGCGGCCTCCACGGTGGAGACGTGCCGCAGCAGCTTCGCGGAGCGCGCCCCGCAGCCCTCCGCGAACTTCTTGTACGCCGCGACCAGCTCGTCGGTCTCCTCCTGGTCGTCCGGCGTGACGTCGGTCTGCGTGTAGGCGTCCATCTGGCGGCCGTCGAGACATTCCACGGGCTCGCTGCGGGCCACGCCGCGCGGGTCGACGGCGACCATGTCGTAGCGGGCGCGGACCTGCGCGGGGTAGCCGATCCCGGCGTACTCCTGGAGGTAGCCGACCGCGGAGCCGCCGGGTCCGCCCGGGTTGACCAGCAGTGAGCCGAGCGGCTTGCCCGGTCCGGTGGCCTTCTTGCGGGCCACCGCGAGCCTTACCTGGCCCGCCTCGGGGTGGGCGTAGTCGAGCGGGGCCTTCAGCGTGGCGCACTGGAACCCGGGGACACCGCAGGAGCGCCAGACGGGTTTCTGGCCGTAGTACGACGCCAGCGCGGACGGCGTGGCCTGCGAGAGCGGGGCCAGCGCCGCCTGGGCCGTCGTCGTGCTGGCGGTGTTCGTGGAACCGCCGTCGGAACAGCCGGCCACCAGCAGCGCTGCGGCGGCCAGGACGCCGGCGGCCATACGGGACCTGCGGAGAGTGCGCCTTGTGTGCATTCGGCGAGCGTAACGCTGAGCGACGCACCGCATGCGTTGCGTACGCTACGTGACCCGTACGAGTTACGTCCTCGCGGCGCCCCGGCCGGCCCCGCCCGCTCGTCTCCGTCCGGCTCAGCCCGCTCTGAGCGCCATCGTCATCGCCTCCACCGCGAGCAGCGGTGCCACGTTGCGGTCGAGGGCCTCGCGGCACGCGGCGATCGCCTCGATGCGCCGCAGGGTGGACTCCGGGGTGCCGGCGCGGGCGAGGCGCTCCAGCGCGTCCTCGGCGTCCGCGTTCGCGATGGCGACGCGGGAGCCGAGCTGGAGGGCGAGGACGTCACGGTAGAAGCCGGTGAGGTCGGTCAGCGCGAGGTCCAGGCTGTCGCGCTGGGTGCGGGTGCGGCGCCGCTTCTGCTTGTCCTCCAGGTCCTTCATCACGCCCGCGGTGCCGCGCGGCAGGCGCCCGCCCTGGGCCGCGCCGAGCGCCGCCTTGAGCTCCTCCGTCTCCTTGGCGTCGAGCTCCTCCGCCAGCGCCTTGGCGTCCTCGGCGGCCGCGTCGACCAGTTCCTGCGCGGCCTTGAGGGCGCCGCCGACGTCCTCGACGCGCAGCGGCAGCTTCAGCACGGCGGCGCGGCGCTCCCGCGCGGCCGGGTCGGTGGCCAGGCGGCGGGCCCGGTCGACGTGCCCCTGCGTGGCGCGGGCCGCCGCGGCCGCGACGTCCGGCTCGACGCCTTCCCGGCGCACCAGCATGTCGGCCACGGCGGCGACCGACGGCGTGCTCAGGTTCAGGTGGCGGCAGCGGGAGCGGATCGTCGGCAGGACGTCCTCGATCGAGGGGGCGCACAGCAGCCACACCGTGCGCGGGGCGGGCTCCTCGACGGCCTTGAGGACGGCGTTGGCGGACTTCTCGTTCAGTCGCTCGGCGTCCTCGACGAGGATGACCTGCCAGCGGCCGGTCGCGGGCGAGGTGAAGGACTTGCGGACCGTGTCCCGCATGTCCTCGGCGAGGATCTGCGTGCCCACCGCGGCGACGGTGGTGACGTCGGCGTGGGTGCCGATGAGCGCCGTGTGGCAGCCGTCGCAGAAGCCGCAGCCGGGGGTGCCGCCCAGGGCGCGGTCGGGGCTCACGCACTGCAGCGCGGCGGCGAAGGCGCGTGCCGCGTGGACGTGCCCGGCGCCGGGCGGTCCCGTGAACAGCCAGGCGTGGGTCATCTTCGACGCCTGCGGCGCCGGCGAGCCCGTCTCGGCCGCGGTCACGAGGGCGTCGGCGTCCCGGGCGGCGGCGGCCAGCTGCTCGCTCACCCGCTCCTGCCCGACCAGGTCGTCCCACACGCTCATGGGTCACCCCGCCCTTTCGTCCTGTTCCACCTTGCAGGATCCATTGTGCGGGTGACCACTGACAACGAGGCCGACGGGCGCCTGCCCGCCGTCAAGAGGCAGGAGGGCGCGACCACCGGCCGCGCCCTCCGCCACGGTTCGCCTCAGCGGCCTCAGCGGCCCCGGCCCCGTCGCCGGCCCCGCTCGTCCTCGTCGTGCTCCTCGTCGTCGTAGCGCGGGCCGAGGAGTTCGTCGGCGAGGGTCGGCAGGTCGTCCAGCGGGGTCTCCTCCGCCCAGTCCGAGCGCGGGCGGCGCGTGGGCGTGCCGTCCGCGTCGAGCTGCGGCAGCTCGCGCGTGCGGTCGTCGGAGCCGTCGGGACGCGGGGACGCGGGCCGCTCGTCGCGGAAGTAGCCCGGCGGCACCCGGTCCGCGGCGTCCTCCTCGCGCACCGGCGGCAGGACGGCGGTCTCCTCGGCGTCCGCCGGGGGCACCGGCGGCAGCACCGCGGTCTCGTCCGCCGCGCCCGGCGGGGTCTTCGGCAGCACCGCCGTCTCGTCGGCCGCGCCCTGCGGCACCGGCGGCTGCGGCAGTTCCGCCGTGACCTCGGTGTCGGAGGCCTCGGCGGGCGGGCCGGAGCGGTCGGCGTCGGCCGGCTCGTCCCGTACGGGGCGCAGGACCGCCGTCTCCTCCAGGGGGCCGCCCGTCGCGTTCGTCGGGGTCACCACCGGCGTCGGCACGGTCACCGCCTCCGGCGCCACGGCCGGCGGGGCCGGCTTGGGGCCGGCCTGGGCGGCCGCCGCGGCCTGTTCCGCCGCACGGCGGGCCTCCTCGGCGCGCAGCAGGGCCTCCTCGGCCTTGCGCTGCTTCTCCAGGCGCTGCCGTTCGGCCTCGGCGCGCAGCCGGGCCTCCTCCTCGGCCTGCTTGCGCCGCTGCTCCTCCTCGGCCCGGCGGCGGGCCTCCTCCTCGGCGCGGGCCTTCTCCTCGGCGAGCAGCCGGGCCCGCTCCTCCTCGGCGCGCCGGCGTGCTTCCTCGGCGCGCTGCCGGGCCTCCTCGGCCTGCCGTTCGGCCTCGCGGCGCTGGGCCTCCTCCAGCTCGCGCCGCTTGCGCTCCTCCTCCTCGGCGCGCAGCCGGGCGAGCTCCTCCTGGCGCTCGCGCTCCAGGCGCTCCTCCTCGGCCTTGCGGGCGGCTTCTTCCTCGGCCTTGCGGCGCGCCTCCTCCTCGGCCTTGCGCCGGGCCTCCTCCTGGGCCTTGATCTCGGCCTCGGACAGCGGCAGCACCTGGTCGAGCCGGTGCCGGATGACGGTGGTGACCGCCTCGGGCTCCTGGCCGGCGTCGACCACGAGGTAGCGGCCGGGGTCGGCGGCGGCGAGGGTGAGGAAGCCGGAGCGCACGCGCGCGTGGAACTCCGCCGGCTCCGACTCCAGCCGGTCCGGGGCCTCGGTGAACCGCTCGCGCGCGGTCTCCGGCGCGACGTCCAGCAGCACGGTCAGATGCGGTACGAGGCCGTTGGTGGCCCAGCGGTTGATGCGGGCGACCTCCGTCGGGGACAGGTCGCGGCCGGCGCCCTGGTAGGCGACGGAGGAGTCGATGTACCGGTCGGAGATGACGACCGCCCCGCGCTCCAGGGCGGGCCGCACGACGGTGTCCACGTGCTCGGCGCGGTCGGCGGCGTACAGCAGCGCCTCCGCGCGGTGGGACAGCCCGGCCGACGACACGTCCAGCAGGATGGAGCGCAGCCGCTTGCCGACGGGCGTGGCACCGGGCTCGCGCGTGACGACGACCTCGTGGCCCTTGCCGCGGATCCACTCGGCGAGCGCCTCGGCCTGGGTGGACTTGCCGGCGCCGTCGCCGCCCTCCAGGGCGATGAAGAAGCCGGTGCCGGCGGGCGCCTGCACCGGGTCGTCGCCGAGCAGCGCGTCGCGCAGGTCGTGCCGCAGCGGTACGCCCGCGCGGTCGTCGACCTTGGCCAGCACCAGCACGGCCACCGGCAGCAGCAGCGCGCCGACGAGCATCAGCGTGAACGCGGCGCCACCGTGGGCGAAGACGAACTTGCCGTTCTGCAGGCGGTGCGGCCCGATGCCGGCGGCGACCAGCGGCGCGATCACCGCGGCGAGCGCGAGGAAGACCCGGACGACGGCGTGCAGGTGCTCGGTGATGCGCGGCCGGCGGTAGTCCTCGGTCTCCTGGTCGAGCAGGGTGTGCCCGGTGTTGGCGGCCACGCCCGCGCCGACTCCGGCGAGGGCGGCGATCAGCAGGACGCTGGTGACGTCCGGGACGAGGCCGGCGGCGAGCAGGGCGACACCGGTGAAGGCGATC
This sequence comes from Streptomyces sp. NPDC014801, assembly GCF_043082085.1. Taxonomy (NCBI): domain Bacteria; kingdom Bacillati; phylum Actinomycetota; class Actinomycetes; order Kitasatosporales; family Streptomycetaceae; genus Streptomyces; species Streptomyces sp. NPDC014801. The sequence goes on from NZ_JBIBXG010000009.1 coordinate 94,388, forward strand.
GACAGGGACAGCAGGCGGCGCCGCGACAGCGACACCAGCACCTTGGGCGCCGTACGGATGCCGACCACGACGCCGCCGGTGAGCGCGGCGACGAGCAGGCCGTAGAGGACCGGGCCGCCGCCCAGGTCCTTGGCGTGCAGCACGCACACGGCGACGGCCGCGGAGATCGCCCCGGCGACGGCCGCGCACGCGAACACGAGCAGCGGGATCGCGCCGGTGCGGCCCTTGTCGGCGCCGGTGCCGGTCTTCGGGCGGCGCAGGCCCTCCAGCGGCGAGCGGGCGCGCGGGGTGCGCGTGGCGGGCAGCTCCAGGAAGGTCAGCACGGACAGGGAGGCGGCGAACAGGCCGGCCGCCACGTAGGAGGCGAGGGCCGCCTTGTGCTGGTCGAACCAGTCGATGCCGGTGCCCAGCAGGTTGTTCAGCAGGGCGGCGAGGACCAGGACGGCCGCGCCGACCGGGATCACGGCGAACGCGGTCCGCAGGGACAGGCGGCGCAGGGCGTCGAGGTGGTCGGGCAGCGGACGGACGGTGGCGCCCTCGGGCGGCGGGGCGGGCAGCAGCGCGGGGGCCGCGCTCTCCCGGCACACCGTCCACAGGCGCTCGGCGATCGAGGTGAGGAAGACGGTGACGAGCAGGACGGCGAGGGCGTCGCGCGGCGTCCAGTCGATCCACAGGGGCGCGACGATGAGCAGCGCGGCCCGGACGCCGTCCGCGCCGACCATGGTCCAGCGGCGGTCGAGCGGACCGTCCTGGGAGGTCAGCGACGTCAGCGGGCCCAGCAGGACAGCGCCGAAGAGCAGGGTGCCGAGAATGCGCACGGCGAAGACGGTCGCCACTGCGAACGCCACGCCCCGGTAGCCGCCGCCGAAGGAGCCCTGGTCGATCGCCGCCTGCAGGGCGAGCAGCACCAGGACCAGCAGCGCGAGGACATCTCCGACACCGCCCACCACCTGTGCGCTCCACAACCGCCTGAGCTGCGGATGGCGCAACAGCGCGCGGACGGCGCGCTCGCGGGAGTCCGCTACCAGGGCGTCGTCCGGGACCGGGTTGGGGGCCGTTGGCTGGTCGGCTCGCGTCATGCATTCAGACTATCGGGCGCCACCGACAGTCACCGTCGACCGTCCGAACAGGCGCGCGCCCCGACACCGATTTGGGTGCCGGGGCGTGCCTTGTGCGAACGCGGCGCCGGCGCGACCCGCCGACGGCGGCTCGGCCGGCGGGCCGTCAGTCCTCGGCCGGCGCCTTGGACGCCGCGGTCTTCTTCGCGGCCGTCTTCTGGGCGGTGGTGGCCTTCTTCGCCGTGGTCGTCTTCTTCGCGGCCGTCTTCTTGGCCGTCGTCGTCTTCTTCGCGGTGGTCGTCTTCTTGGCCGCCGCCTTCTTCGCCGTCTTCTTGGCGGGGCCCTTCGCGCGCTTCTCGGCGAGCAGCTCGAAGCCGCGCTCGGGGGTGATCGTCTCGACGCTGTCGCCGGAGCGCAGGGTCGCGTTGGTCTCCCCGTCGGTGACGTACGGGCCGAAGCGGCCGTCCTTGACCACGACCGGCTTGCCGCTGACCGGGTCCTCGCCCAGCTCCTTCAGCGGCGGCTTGGCCGCGGCACGTCCGCGCTGCTTGGGCTGGGCGTAGATCGCCAGCGCCTCTTCCAGCGTGATCGTGAAGAGCTGCTCCTCGGACTGCAGGGACCGCGAGTCCGTGCCCTTCTTCAGGTACGGGCCGTAGCGGCCGTTCTGCGCGGTGATCTCCTGGCCCTCGGCGTCGGTGCCGACGACGCGCGGGAGCGACATCAGCTTCAGCGCGTCGTCGAGGGTGACCGTGTCCAGGGACATCGACTTGAACAGCGACGCCGTGCGCGGCTTGACCGCGTTCTTGCCGGTCTTCGGGGTGCCCTCGGGCAGGATCTCGGTGACGTACGGGCCGTAGCGGCCGTCCTTGGCGACGATCGTGTGACCGGTCGCCGGGTCGGTGCCCAGCTCGTAGTCGCCGCTCGGCTTGGCGAGCAGTTCCTCGGCGAGCTCGACGGTCAGCTCGTCCGGCGCCAGGTCGGCGGGGATGTCGGCGCGCTGGTGCTCCTCGGTGTCCTTCTCGCCGCGCTCGATGTACGGCCCGTAGCGGCCGACGCGGAGCACGATGCCGTTGCCGACGGGGAACGAGGACACCTCGCGGGCGTCGATCGCACCGAGGTCGGTCACCAGCTCCTTGAGGCCGCCGAGGTGGTCGCCGTCGCCGTTGCCGGCGTCGGCCGCGGCGCCCTCGGCGCTGCCCTCGCCGAAGTAGAAGCGCTTCAGCCACGGCACGGCCTGGGCCTCGCCGCGGGCGATGCGGTCGAGGTCGTCCTCCATCTTGGCGGTGAAGTCGTAGTCGACGAGCCGGCCGAAGTGCTTCTCCAGCAGGTTGACGACGGCGAAGGACAGGAAGGACGGCACGAGGGCCGTGCCCTTCTTGAACACATAGCCGCGGTCGAGGATCGTGCCGATGATCGACGCGTACGTCGACGGGCGGCCGATCTCGCGCTCTTCGAGCTCCTTGACCAAGGAGGCCTCGGTGTAGCGGGCCGGGGGCTTGGTCGCGTGGCCGTCGACGGTGATCTCTTCGGCGGCGAGCCGGTCGCCCTCGGAGACCTGCGGCAGCCGGCGCTCGCGGTCGTCGAGTTCGGCGTTCGGGTCGTCGGCGCCCTCGACGTAGGCCTTGAGGAAGCCGTGGAAGGTGATCGTCTTGCCGGACGCGCTGAACTCGACGTCCCGCCCGTCGGCGGCGGTGCCGCCGATCTTCACGGTGACGGAGTTACCGGTCGCGTCCTTCATCTGGGAGGCGACGGTCCGCTTCCAGATCAGCTCGTACAGCTTGAACTGGTCGCCGGTCAGGCCGGTCTCCGCGGGCGTGCGGAAACGGTCCCCCGAGGGACGGATCGCTTCGTGCGCCTCCTGCGCGTTCTTCACCTTGGCGGCGTAGGTACGCGGCTGGGGCGGCAGGTAGTCGGCCCCGTACAGCTGCGTGACCTGGGCGCGAGCGGCCGCGATGGCGGTGTCGCTCAGCGTCGTGGAGTCCGTACGCATGTACGTGATGTAGCCGTTCTCGTACAGCTTCTGCGCGATCTGCATGGTCGCCTTCGCGCCGAAGCCGAGCTTGCGGCTGGCCTCCTGCTGCAGCGTCGTCGTACGGAACGGGGCGTACGGCGAGCGGCGGTACGGCTTGGACTCGACGGAGCGCACGGAGAACTGCGTGTTCTCCAGGGCGGCGGCCAGGGCGCGGGCGTTCGCCTCGTCGAGGTGGAGGGTGTTCGCGCTCTTGAGCTGGCCAAGGGAGTCGAAGTCACGGCCCTGCGCGATCCGCCGGCCGTCGACGCTCTGCAGGCGTGCGACCAGCGACGACGGGTCGGACGGGTCCCCCGCGCGGCCGGTGGCGAAGGTGCCCGTCAGATCCCAGTACTCGGCGGAACGGAACGCGATGCGCTCGCGTTCCCGCTCCACCACGAGCCGGGTGGCGACGGACTGCACGCGGCCGGCCGACAGCCGGGGCATGACCTTCTTCCACAGCACCGGGGAGACCTCGTAGCCGTAGAGGCGGTCGAGGATGCGGCGGGTCTCCTGGGCGTCGACCAGCTTCTGGTTGAGCTGGCGCGGGTTGGCGACGGCGGCCTGGATCGCGGACTTGGTGATCTCGTGGAAGACCATCCGCTTGACCGGGACCTTCGGCTTGAGCACCTCCTGCAGGTGCCAGGCGATGGCCTCGCCCTCGCGGTCCTCATCGGTGGCGAGGTAGAGCTCGTCGGACTCCTTCAGCAGGTCCTTGAGCTTCTTGACCTGCGCTTTCTTGTCGGCGTTGACGACATAGACCGGCTGGAAGTCGTGCTCGACGTCCACGCCGAGGCGGCGGACCTCGCCGGTGTACTTCTCGGGCACCTCCGCGGCGCCGTTGGGAAGGTCACGGATGTGCCCGACGCTCGCTTCGACGACGTAGCCGGGGCCGAGATAGCCCTTGATCGTCTTCGCCTTGGCAGGCGACTCGACGATGACGAGTCGGCGGCCGCCCTGTGCGGTCTCGCTGGTCGGGGACAACTTCGCTCTTCTCTCCGGTCGACGCTGGGCCTCCCCAGGCCTTGATTGCCGGGGTCGGGTCTTCACTTCGTGGCGCGCTCGCCTGACGGGCTCTACCGCCGGTCCCGTCGGCGCGCTCGCTGGTGACGCTGCGGAGTGTGACGGTACATCCCGCCCCCGTGTCAAACGGGAAAAGCCCGCAACGGCCACTCGAACGGTAACCCGAGTAACGCCGATCCTGCCGCCCGGAGTGCCCAGCCGCCCTTCCGGTCCTGTCCGGAGCGTCACATTCCTATTACTCGCGGTCGATGCCGTACAGCGGCCTCAGACCTGCGTGAAGCACCACAGGCCGGTGCCCAGCGCGGCCACCGCCGCGAGTGTCGCGAGGGCCGCCGATGCGACCGGCCTCACACCGTGGGCGACCGGCTCCCCCTGCCTCGCCCGGATACCGGTCCACACCAGCAGTGCGCCTCCGAACAGGGCGAACACCGCTCCGGTGAAGATCGCCGGTCCGCTCTCCATGGCTGGCGTGCCCCTGTTCTCCCGTCCGCGAGTGCCCGGTGCGCAGACACTGACACGCACGGACGGCGGGCAGGCGAACCCCGGGTGAACGGCACACCGCCGACTCCCCCCGCACGCCCCTCGGCGGTACGGCGCGGACGACTTTCCGCCTTTTTTCGCGCCGCGCCGTTTTTTCTCCGCCGGGACGGCTCACGGTGGGCTCGGCACCCCCAGGGGGCTCGGTACTCCCAGGAAGCTCAGTCCCCCCAGGGGCGCCCCCTCTCCCTCGGCTCCCCGGCGGCTCACCGCTCCTTCGCTGCCAGGGGCCGGCCCCCGTGCCCTCACTCGGCCGGGTCGAGGAACCCCTGTTCCACCAGCAGCCGGATCTGGGCCGGCGTGCGGTCGCGCAGCAGGACCGGGTCCTCGCCCATCAGCTGGGCGATCGCGTCCAGGATGCGGCCCGCGCTCAGCGTGCCGTCACACACGCCGGCGAAGCCCGCGCCGACCGTGTCGACCTTGGTGGCCCGGCGCATGCCGCGGTTCTGCCGCAGCACGACGTGCTCGGGGTCCTCGGCGCCGGGCAGCCCGACCTGCTCCTGGACCACCTCGGCGGCCAGCCGGTAGTGCGCCGCGAGCAGCGCCGCGTCGTCGTGCGCGCGCAGGTGGTCCAGGCGCCGGAAGTGCGCCCGGATGGTGTCGCCGAGCGGCTGCTCGACCGGGTGCGGCCACTCCTCGACGGTGATCGACGGCTCGTCGGAGTCCGTACGGCGCAGGGTGATCCACCCGAAGCCGACGGCCTTCACCTTGCGCGACTCGAACTCCTCGAGCCACGCGTCGTACCGCGCCTGGTACTCGGCCGGGTCCGCCCGGTGGTCACCGGCGTCCCTCAGCCACAGCTCGGCGTACTGCGTGACGTCCTGCACCTCGCGCTGCACGATCCACGCGTCGCAGCCGCGGGGCACCCATGACCTGAGCCTGTCCTGCCAGTCCTCCCCTTCGACGTGCTGCCAGTTGGCGAGGAACTGCGCGAACCCGCCCGCGTTCAGCCGTTCCCCTGCCCCCTGAACGAGCGAGCGGCACAGATCGTCCCCGCCCATGCCGCCGTCCCGGTAGGTCAGCCGGGCGCCGGGCGAGATCACGAACGGCGGGTTGGAGACGATCAGGTCGAACGTCTCGTCGGCGCGCAGCGGCTCGAACAGCGAGCCCTGCCGCAGATCCGCCTCCGGCGCGCCGGACAGCGCCAGGGTCAGCGCGGTGATGTGCAGCGCGCGGGGGTTGAGGTCGGTGGCGGTCACTCGCGTGGCGTGCCGGGCCGCGTGCAGGGCCTGGATGCCGGATCCGGTGCCGAGGTCCAGCGCGGCGGAGACGGGCGTCCGCACGGTGATGCCGGCCAGCGTCGTGGAGGCGCCGCCGACCCCGAGCACGACCCCTTCGTCGCGGCTGCCGATGCCGCCGGCGCCGCCGACCGCGCAGCCCAGGTCGGAGACGATGAACCAGTCCTCGCCGTCGGGTCCGCCGTACGGCCGTACGTCCACGGTGGCGGCCACCTCGTCCCCGCCGGCGCGGACGAGCCAGCCGCTCTCCAGGCAGGCGTCCACCGGCAGTACGTCCGCCACGCGCGCGTGCGGCACCGGCTGCTGCAGCAGGAACAGCCGTACGAACGTCTCCAGCGGCGTGTCGCCACGGGTCGCCCGCAGCGCGGGCACGGTCTCGCTGCGGGCCAGCGCGGCGTAGGCGGGCGCTCCGAGCAGGTCGAGCAGCCCGTCAGCGGTGAACGAGGCACCGAGCAGCGCATCACGCAGCCGCGCGGCGACGTCCCGGTCGACGGAGGGCAGGGGGGAGAGACTGGCGTTACTCACGCTCCCCATTGTGTCCCGCGACCTCGCAGAGCGCGGGCATACGGGGGCGGGGCGGATGGCCTGCTTCCTCCCCTGCGCCTGCGCCTGCGTCGGCCACTGCGCGGGGGCATCGGCCTCTTGGCGGCCGGGGGTGACGGCCGGAATCGACGCCCCGGCCGGGTTCCAGACCCGGCGCCGGGCCGGCCGCCGACTGCGCCGGGATCCGCGTCGGCCGTCGCGGCCGGGCGAGGCCGTCGGCCGTTCAGGCATGGACCGGCCATCAGGGCGGGGTCGGGCCTTGGTGGCCGCAGGTCGCGCACGTGCGCGGCCACCCGCGCCCCGGCCAGGAACCGTTCGTGCGCGCGTGTCGGCGGCCGAGGCGGCCGCGACCGTCAGGACCGCGACTGCCGTCAAGGCCTACGCCGGCCACGGAGCGGCGTCAGGCCCCGGCGGCCGGGATCCGCCGTAGGCGGCCGGTCGCCGGCGTCGAGCCGGCGCAGGGTCTCGGCGGGAGCGGGCCCGGCGCCGGGTCTCGGCGGGGGCCGGCCCGGCGCCCGGGAGCCGGGGTCAGCTCTTGGAGGCCGAGGGGGCCGCCGGCGCGGAGGCGGTCTTGCAGCTCTCCTGCTTGCTCATCGCCTTGCCGACGTCGCCCTCCTCCAGGTTCTTCAGCGCGTCGCTGCCGCTCTTGCTGAGCTTGTCCAGCTCGGTGGCGATTCCCTTGAGACCGTCGGCGAACTTCGCCTGGTCCGTGGTGTTCAACGCGTCGACCTGCTTCTTCAGCGCCGCGTACTTCGCGGACAGCGCGTCGAGCTCCTTGACCGCGTCCTGCTGCTTCTTCTCGCCGCCGTCCACGTTCGGCGCCCCGGCGCGCTGCACCGCCGCCCCGATCGCCTTGTACGCGTCGGACATGTCCTGGAAGGCCCGCGCGTCGGTCGCCTGCACGTCCTTGGGTGCGCTGTTGTCCGAGGTCTCCTTCTGGATCGCGGCGTTCGCGGCCTCGATCTTCTTCGCCTGCGGCTGAACGGCGTCACAGACCTGCTTGGCCCAGGCATCCAGCTTCTCGTTGCCGTTGTCGCTGCTGCATCCGGACAGCGCCAGTACCAGTACCGCACCGCCGGACAGTGCGGCCGCGAGCTTCTTGTTCACCGGATTGGTCCCTTCCATGGCTCTCGGCCCCGGAACATACACGCCGCCCGTGCGACACCTGCACTCGGGATGCCCGATTAATCACTTTTGAAGCCATTCGCACCAAGCGAGAGAAGGCTCACGAACCCGGTCGCCGCACACGGCGAGCGGGCGGGCGGCGCGCCAACACGCGCCGCCCGCCCGCCCCTTGGAGCAGGACCCGTCCGCCGGATCTAGGAAACCACCGCCGGATCGGGCGACTTGGGCGACTCCTCTGCGTTGTCCTCGTCACCCACGGCGATACCGCGCCGCTTGGAGACGTACACCGCCACCAGGATCACCAGGAAGGCGAGCACCGCGACCAGGACCCTGATCCCGACGCTCTTGTCCGCGCCGTAGGAGAACTTGATGACCGCGGGTGCGATGAGCAGCGACACCAGGTTCATGACCTTCAGCAGTGGGTTGATCGCGGGACCCGCGGTGTCCTTGAACGGGTCGCCGACCGTGTCGCCGATGACCGTCGCCGCGTGCGCCTCGCTGCCCTTGCCGCCGTGGTGGCCGTCCTCGACGAGCTTCTTGGCGTTGTCCCAGGCGCCGCCGGAGTTGGCCAGGAACACCGCCATCAGCGTGCCCGCGCCGATCGCGCCCGCCAGATACGCGCCGAGCGCGCCGACACCGAGCGTGAACCCGATGAAGATCGGCGCCATCACAGCGAGCAGCCCGGGCGTGGCGAGCTCCCGCAGCGCGTCCTTGGTGCAGATGTCGACGACCTTGCCGTACTCCGGTTTCTCCGTGAAGTCCATGATCCCGGGCTTCTCACGGAACTGCCGGCGCACCTCGAAGACCACCGAACCCGCCGAGCGCGACACCGCGTTGATCGCCAGCCCCGAGAAGAGGAAGACGACCGCGGCGCCCGCCATGAGCCCGACGAGGTTGTTGGGCTGGGAGATGTCCATCGACAGGGTCAGCGGGGCGCCCGCCCCGGTCAGCTTCTCGCCGACGTCCCGGACGTTGGAGGTGATCGCGTCGCGGTACGACCCGAACAGCGCCGACGCCGCGAGCACGGCCGTGGCGATGGCGATGCCCTTGGTGATGGCCTTGGTGGTGTTGCCGACCGCGTCGAGGTTGGTGAGCACCTGCGCGCCCGCGCCCTCGACGTCCCCGGACATCTCGGCGATGCCCTGCGCGTTGTCGGAGACCGGGCCGAAGGTGTCCATCGCGACGATCACACCGACCGTGGTGAGCAGGCCGGTGCCGGCCAGCGCGACCGCGAACAGCGCGAGCATGATCGACGTACCGCCGAGCAGGAACGCCCCGTACACGCTCAGGCCGATCAACAAGGCCGTGTAGACGGCCGATTCCAGTCCGACGGAGATACCGGCGAGGACGACCGTGGCCGGGCCGGTGAGGGACGTCTTGCCGATGTCCCGGACGGGACGGCGGGTGGTCTCGGTGAAGTAGCCGGTCAGCTGCTGGATCACGGCGGCCAGCAGGATGCCGATCGCCACCGCGACCAGGGCGAGCACGCGCGGGTCGCCGTTCTTGCCGCTGATCGCCGCGTCGCTGACGCCGGCCAGGTCGGAGTACTTCGCCGGCAGATAGGTGAAGACGGCGATCGCGACCAGCACCAGCGAGATCACCGCGGAGATGAAGAAACCGCGGTTGATCGCGCTCATGCCGCTGCGGTCGGCGCGGCGCGGCGCCACGGCGAAGATGCCGATCATCGCCGTGATCACCCCGATCGCGGGGACGAGCAGCGGGAAGGCGAGCCCCGAGTCGCCGAAGGCGGCCTTGCCGAGGATCAGCGCGGCGACCAGGGTGACGGCGTAGGACTCGAACAGGTCGGCGGCCATGCCGGCGCAGTCGCCGACGTTGTCGCCCACGTTGTCGGCAATGGTCGCGGCATTGCGCGGGTCGTCCTCCGGAATGCCCTTCTCGACCTTGCCGACCAGGTCGGCGCCGACGTCGGCGGCCTTGGTGAAGATGCCACCGCCCACCCTCATGAACATCGCGATCAGCGCCGCGCCCAGGCCGAAGCCCTCCAGCACCTTCGGCGCGTTCGCCGCGTACACCAGCACCACGCAGGACGCGCCCAGCAGGCCCAGCCCCACCGTGAACATGCCGACGACGCCACCCGTACGAAAAGCGATCTTCATCGCTTTGTGGGAAACCGCGGTGAGATCCTTTTCCGGTTCACCGGGTGCCGGAGTTGCTTCCCGGGCCGCCGCGGCGACCCGCACATTGCTGCGCACGGCGAGCCACATGCCGATATAGCCGGTGGCCGCCGAGAATGCCGCGCCGATCAAGAAGAACACCGACCGCCCGGCTCGCTGACTCCAGTCGTCCGCGGGCAGCAGCATGAGCAGGAAGAACACGACGACGGCGAATACGCCGAGGGTGCGCAGCTGCCGGGCCAGATAGGCGTTCGCGCCTTCCTGGACGGCCGCGGCGATCTTCTTCATGCTGTCGGTGCCCTCGCCCGCCGTCAGGACCTGCCGCAGCAGCACGCCCGCGACCACCAGGGCGGCCAGCGCGACGACGCCGATGACGATCACCAGGATCCGGTTGTTGTCGGTGAGCACCGCGGCGGCGAGGGTCGTGGGGTGGTCCAACCGATGTGAGAGGGAAAGCTCCGCCATTCGTCCTCCTTGACGCTTGGGCTGAGCTCACGATGTGGACGGATTGTAGGTACCCCGCCCTGATCAAAACAGGGCGCGGTAAACGGAATGAGCCTGAACCGAAATAGCGGTAACGCTTTTGGGGCGTTGACATCGATCGTGAATTCCTTCACGAAATGCGTCGCGCCCATTACCGTGTTCACTGCCTGCAGTCAGCGCACGATCCACTGTAGGTGGGGGCACTGACATCCGCACACGACGAAGGGCCCCGCGAGATCGCGGGGCCCTTCGTCGTGGTGCGCTCTAGGCGCGGCGCGCGGTCGGCTGGGCGGCGCGCCGTGCGGTCAGGTGAGCGCCGTGGCCGGCGGTGTGGTCGGCCAGGTCATGCGGATCTGCCCACCGTGCTCCCCGGCGGTCACCTCCACGTCGTCGACGAGGCCGGAGATGACCGCGAGGCCCATCTCGTCCTCCTCGACGTCCGCGTCGGCTTCGGCGCCGTCGCCCGCCGCTGCTCCGATCGGGGCATGCCGCGCCTCGTCGCCGACCTCGATGGAGAACTGCTTCTCCTCCTCGACCAGCACCACCTTCACGGGCGCGCTGATGCCGCCGTTGCGGTGCAGACCGACGGCACGGCTGCAGGCCTCGCCGACGGCGAGCCTGACCTCGTCGAGGACGGCCTCGTCCACCCCGGCCCTGCGCGCCACCGCCGCCGCCACCAGCCGGGCGGTCCTGACATGCTCGGGCAGCGCGCTGAAGCGGAGCTCAACGGTGGCCATGCATCCCCCTCGCGACTACGGGCGTGCTGTCGAGGGGCCGGGCCGCACGGGCCCGGTCCCCCTGTTGTTCAACTCGGCCGTCCCGGGCGGACCCGGGAGACGGGCTTCAGTCGGTGGCCGCCACCGCTTCGTCGACCGAGGTGTGGATCGGGAACACCTTGGTCAGACCGGTGATGCGGAAGATCTTCAGAATGCGCTCCTGGTTGCAGACCAGGCGCAGCGAGCCCTCGTGGGCACGGACCCGCTTGAGTCCGCCCACCAGCACGCCGAGCCCGGTGGAGTCGAGGAAGTCCACGCCCTCCATGTCCACGACGAGGTGGAAATTCCCGTCGTTCACCAGCTCGACCAGCTGCTCGCGCAGCTTGGGCGCGGTATATACGTCGATTTCGCCACCGACCTCGACGACCGTACGATCGCCGACGGTACGGGTCGACAGGGACAGGTCCACGGATCCTCCAGCACCTTGCTATCGAGCGGTCGTCCCTCGGGACACCTCGGCTTGCAGCCCCAAGGACGGTTCGCCAGCCGCGATGGCATTCAATCACTTACCGGCAGGCGTGCACGACGCCTTGACTCCATTGTCCGTCACGCCAGTGACACACTCGGTGCCGATGGCCAAGAATCACCGATCCGATCGACCCGCCCCGGACCACGTCTCCCACCGGGAGCCGGGCGCTGTCCTGGGCAGGCTCGCCTCGGGCCCCAGCCGCGCGTCGCGCATCACTCATACGGAGCACTTGCCCCCGCGCGCGGGCCGCCATGCCGTCTGGCCGGACCGGATCCGCCCGGAGGTCGTCGCGGCCGTGCAGGCCTGCGGCATCGAGCACCCCTGGGCCCACCAGGCCGAGGCCGCCGAGCACGCCCTGGACGGCGACTCGGTGGTGGTCGCCACCGGCACCGCCTCCGGCAAGTCCCTGGCCTACCTGGTGCCGGTGCTCTCGGCCCTGCTGGACGGCTCGCAGGCGCCGAACGGCCGCGGCGCCACCGCCCTGTACCTGGCGCCGACCAAGGCACTTGCGGCGGACCAGTGCCGGTCGGTGAAGGAACTTTCACAGCCGCTCGGCCATGCCGTCCGGCCCGCCGTGTACGACGGCGACACCCCGTTCGAGGAGCGGGAATGGATCCGCCAGTACGGCAACTACGTGCTGACCAACCCGGACATGCTGCACCGCGGGAGCCTGCCCTCCCACCCGCGCTGGTCCTCCTTCCTGAAGTCGCTGCGGTACGTCGTGATCGACGAATGTCACACCTACCGGGGCGTGTTCGGCTCGCACGTCGCCCAGGTGCTGCGCCGGCTGCGCCGCCTGTGCGCCCGCTACGGCTCCTTCCCGGTGTTCCTGCTGGCCTCCGCGACGGCCGCGCAGCCCGCCGTCGCCGCCCGCCGGCTGACGGGCCTGCCGGTGGTCGAGGTGGCCGACGACGCCTCCCCGCGCGGTGAACTGGTGTTCGCCCTGTGGGAGCCCCCGCTCACCGAGATGCAGGGCGAGAAAGGTGCACCCGTTCGGCGTACCGCCACGGCCGAGACCGCCGACCTCCTCACCGACCTCGCCGTGCAGGGCGTGCGCACGGTCGCCTTCGTCCGCTCCCGGCGTGGCGCCGAACTGATCTCGGTGATCACGCAGGAACGGCTCGCCGAGGTCGACCGCTCGCTCGCCCGGCGTGTCGCGGCCTACCGGGGCGGCTATCTGCCGGAGGAACGGCGCGCCCTGGAGCGCGCCCTGCACTCCGGCGAGCTGCTCGGCCTCGCCGCGACGACCGCCCTGGAACTCGGCGTCGACGTCTCCGGCCTGGACGCCGTCCTGATCGCCGGCTACCCGGGCACCCGCGCGTCGCTGTGGCAGCAGGCGGGCCGGGCCGGACGGTCCGGGCAGGGCGCCCTGGCGGTCCTGATCGCCCGCGACGACCCCCTGGACACCTTCCTCGTCCACCATCCCGAGGCCCTGTTCGACCAACCGGTGGAATCCACGGTCCTCGACCCCGACAACCCCTACGTCCTCGCCCCCCACCTGTGCGCGGCCGCCGCCGAGCTGCCCCTGACCGAGGACGACCTGGAGCTGTTCGGACCCTCCTGCGCGGACGTGCTGCCCCAGCTGGAGGCCGCCAAGCTGCTGCGCCGCCGGACGAAGGCCTGGCACTGGACCCGCCGTGAACGGGCCGCCGACCTGACCGACATCCGGGGCGCGGGCGGCCGCCCGGTGCAGGTCGTGGAGACCGGCACCGGCCGGCTGCTCGGCACGGTCGACGCGGCCGCCGCGCACAGCACCGTCCACGAGGGCGCCGTCCACCTCCACCAGGGCCGCACCTATCTGGTGCGCTCCCTGGACCTGGAGGACTCGGTCGCCCTGGTGGAGCAGGCCAGTCCGCCGTATTCGACCGTGGCCCGCGACACCACGGCGATCTCCGTCCTGGAGACGGACACCGAGATCCCGTGGGGCGAGGGCCGCCTGTGCTACGGCTCGGTGGAAGTCACCAACCAAGTGGTCTCCTTTCTGCGCCGGCGGCTGATCACCGGCGAGGTGCTCGGCGAGACGAAGCTCGACCTGCCCCCACGGACCCTGCGCACCCGAGCGGTGTGGTGGACGGTCACCGAGGACCAGCTGGACGCTGCCCGGATCACCCCGGAGATCCTCGGGGGCTCCCTGCACGCCGCCGAGCACGCGTCGATCGGCATGCTGCCGCTGTTCGCGACCTGCGACCGCTGGGACATCGGCGGCGTCTCGATCCCGCTGCACCCCGACACGCTCCTGCCGACGGTCTTCGTCTACGACGGCCACCCCGGCGGCGCGGGCTTCGCCGAGCGCGCCTTCCACACCGCCCGGGCCTGGCTCGCCGCCACCCGCGAGGCCATCGCCTCCTGCGAGTGCGACGCCGGCTGCCCGTCCTGCATCCAGTCCCCCAAGTGCGGCAACGGCAACGACCCGCTCCACAAACGCGGCGCCGTACGCCTCCTCACGGAGCTGCTGCGGGGGGCGCCGGAGGAGAAGCCGTCGGAGGCGCCAGACGCGGGGCTGGCAGGGGAGGTGCCGGAGCCGGGGGCGGCGGGGCGGCCGGCCCCGGAGGCGCAGGGACAGCCGGTCCCGGGGACCGAGGGGATCCCGGAGGGGAATCCGGCCCCGGGGACGCAGCTGACGCCGGACTCGGGGACTGCGAGGGAGCCGGGCTCGGGGACGGAGAGGATGCCGGAGGGGAAGACGGACCCGGGGACGGTGGCAGGCTCGGCAGCGGATCCGTCGGTGTCCGCGCCGCAGGGCCCGCTCTCGCCCTGACCTCCGCGGTGAACGGGGCCCGCCCCGAGGCCGCCGTCACGTCCGAGGCCTCGCCGACGATCGCGCACCGCACCAGCCGGGCGCCCTGGGCCCGCGCCACGCCGTCCGCCCGGGCACAGGCCCCCGCGGTGCCCTCCGCCCAGTGGTCCGCCGCCGCGAGCGCCGCGAGGTCCGCGCCGCCGGCCGCGCGGTGCCGGACCACGACGGCGTGTCCGAGGGCCAGCACCGCCGCGAACACCACGCACAGCACGGCGATCACGCCGACACTCCACACGGTGGCCGAACCACGGTCCGCGCCCGGGGTGCGGCGGCAGCCCACGCGCAGCACCCACAGGACGCGGCCAGCGAACCCGTCCCGGCCAGGTCGGCCTACGGCTCCCTCCGGGATCCGCCGCAGGCTCATGGCTCACCCCCCACCGTCTCCTCCGCCAACGCCACGGCTTCCTCGCGGAGCTCGAAGGACAGCCCGTGCAGCAGGGCGGGTCTGGCCTCGACGGTCACCCGGACCCGGTCGCCCTCCCGGCCGACGGTGACCCGGGCACCTCGCGGCGCCGTGTCCCGGGTCACCCGGATCACCTCCTCGACCGGGTCCTGGCGGGCGGCGGCACGCGCCCCGGTCCGCGCCGCGTCCACGCACTGGACCTGCGCCGCCACGACGAGCAGCCCCCATACCAGCGCGCTGGCGAACAGCACCAGCACCGGCAGCGCCACCGCCGTCTCCGCCGTGACGAACCCGCCGTCGCCGCGCCGCTCACACCGCCGCACCGAGCGCTCGATTCATCAGGCCCTGCAGCTGCGCGGAGACCGCCTCGCTCGTCGCCAGCTTGTAGAGCACGGTGGCGAACGCCACCGCCGCGAGCACGCCGACCGCGTACTCGGACGTGACCATTCCGGCATCGCCGCGCACCACCGCGCGTCCCTTGCGCACCCACGCCCGCAGCCGGGCCCGCACCAGGACCTTTACCGCCTTGTACATCTCAACCCCCGTGAGGTTCCGTTCCGTTGCCTTGGCTTGATTTCTTTGAAGAGACACCGCTGACCGTCGGCCGGTCGCCGGCCACGCCCATCCATCAGCCCGATCCCCCACCCCCTTCCAGCAAGCCGCCCGCCAGCCCGATCACCACCGGCAGGACGCCGATCACGATGAACGCGGGCAGGAAGCACAGCCCCACAGGCGCGGTCACCAACACGGCCGCCCGGCGGGCCCGTTCCGTCGCCGTGCGGGTCCAGTCGGCGCGGGCGTCCGCGGCGAGCCGCGCGACCGGTACGGCCGCCGGCAGCCCGCTCACGTCGGCCCGTTCCAGCAGTCGGGCCAGGGCCGCCGCACCGGGCAGCGCGGCCAGTCTCCGCCAGGCGTCGGCCGGTTCACCGCCGAGCCGTACCTCCGCCGCCCCGCGCGTCAGCGCCTCCCCGACCGGCCCCCCGAGGGCCTCACCGACGGCGTGCGCGGCGGCCACGGGTCCGGCGCCCGCCGCGATGCAGGCGGCGAGCAGGTCGGCGGCGAGGGGCAGTTGACGCTCCGCCTCCCGTGACTCGGCCGCCGTGAGGCCGTTGCCCGTCCCGGGTCCGCCCGTGGGCCGCCGACGGCGCCAGTACTCCAGCCCGGCCGCGCCGGCCAGGCCCACCGCGACTCCGGCCGCGCCGCCCACGACGGCCCACCCGGCACCCGCCACGGCCACCAGCGGCAGCCACCGGGCCGCCACTCCCCGCATCCGCCACCGCGGACCCGCTGTCACCGTCTCGCGGGCCAGCAGCCCGGCCAGTCGTCTGCGCACGCGCCGTTCATGCCGCAGCCGCTCCAGCCACCGGGCCGCCCACGCCAGGCTCAGCACGAGGGCCAGGACCATCCCCAGCCTGTGCACCACGTCCGTACCCATCACGCCTCCACTCCCCTCCGCACCCATCACGCCCCGACTCCCCTGCGTCTGTGATCCGTTCTCGGTCCGTCCGGCCTGCGCCCGGCGCATCACGCCGACTCCGCCGCCCGTACGATCCGCAGCGCCCAGCCCACGCCCGCCGCCTCCAGCAGCCCGCCGACGAGCAGGCAGCCGAGCCCCGCACCGGTGTGCAGCAGCACCCGCAGCGGATCGGCGCCGAGCGCGGTGCCCAGGCCCAGGCCGAGGACCGGCAGTCCGGCGAGCAGCACCGCGGTGGAGCGGGCACTCGCCAACTGGGCCTGCAGGTCGGCACGTTGGTCACGCTCGGCCCGTAGCGCCGCCTGCAGCCGGTCGAGGCCGGCGGCGAGGCCCGCGCCCTGGTCCAGGGCCACCCGCCAGCAGGCGGCGAGCCCGAGCAGTCCCTCGGCGCCCGGCTGCCGCGCCGCGGTCGTCAGCGCGCCCGGCACGTCCCCGCCGAAACGGGCCGCCGCGAGGACCGCGGCCCTGCCGTCGCCGAGACCGCCCGACTCACGCGCCGCGCTCAGCAGCGCATGACCCGGCTGCCGTCCGGCGCGCACCTCCCCCGCGAGCGCCGCGCACAGCGCGATGACCGCGTCGCCCCGCCGCTCGCGCGCCCGCCGCGCCTCACCGGCCAGCCGGGCCTTCCGCAGCAGCGGCACCCCGGCCGCGCCGAGGGCGAGCGGCAGCAATGAGCCGCCCAGCAAGGCCAGGACCACTCCGGCGACCGGCGCCCACCACTCGGGGCGCCATCGCGCGCGCAGCCGCCGCAGCTCGTCGGCGAGGTCGGGCCAGGCGGGCGGTCCGGCCGCCACGACTCCGCCGCCCGCCAGCACCAGCCGGGCCCGTCGCGCCCCGAAGTGGTCACCACCGGCCAGCAGGGCCGCCATCCCCAGACAGGCCACGGCGGCAGCCCACGAGGCCTGTCCCACGCCCCAGGACACCTGTCCCGCGCCCCACGAGGCCTCATCCATGCCCGCCACCTCCCCGCCCGCTTCCACGTCCCGCCTCGCACCCGTCCGTACGGCTCTCCTCGCACCCTTCGCCGTGCCGCGGCCCGTCCCCGTGACGCGACTCGCCCCCGTCCCCGTGACGCGGCTCCGAGGCGCCCCCGTGGCCCGGCTCGCACCCGTCCCCGTGGCTTCCGAGCAGCCTCCGCAGCCGCTCCCAGCCCCGTTCGCGCAGGAAGGCGTCCGGGCTCCAGCGGAGGGCCGGGACCGTGCGCACCAGGCCGGAGGGGTCACGCTCCAGGACGTGCACCTCGGCGATCCGGCGGCGTCCTGCGCGGTCGCGTACCAGGTGCAGGACGACCGACAGGGCGGCCGCCACCTGGCTGTGCAGCGCGGCCCGGTCGAGCCCGGCCGCCGTGCCGAGCGCTTCCAGGCGGGCCGGTACGTCCGCGGCCGCGTTGGCGTGGACCGTGCCCGAGCCGCCTTCGTGGCCCGTGTTCAGGGCGGCGAGCAGGTGCACGACCTCCGCCCCGCGCACCTCGCCGACCACGAGCCTGTCGGGCCGCATGCGCAGTGCCTGCCGCACCAGGTCCTCGAGGGTGACCAGGCCGGCGCCCTCCTGGTTGGCGGGTCTGGTCTCCAGGCGGACGACGTGCGGATGGTCGGGCCGCAGCTCGGCGGAGTCCTCGGCGAGGACGATCCGTTCGTCCGGGCCGACGAGCCCGAGGAGCGCGCTCAGCAGGGTCGTCTTGCCGCTGCCGGTGCCGCCGCTGATCAGGAAGGACAGCCGGGCCGCCAGCAGGGCGCGCAGCACCCGGTCGCCGCCGGGCGGCACGGTGCCCGCCGCGACGAGTTCGCCGAGCGTGAAGGCCCGCGGCCGTACCACGCGCAGTGACAGGCAGGCGCAGCCGACGGCGACCGGCGGCAGTACGGCGTGCAGCCGGGTGCCGTCGGGCAGCCGGGCGTCCGCCCAGGGGCGGGCGTCGTCCAGGCGCCGTCCGGCGACCGCGGCGAGGCGCTGCGCCAGGCGGCGCACGGCGGCAGGGTCGGGGAAGGTGACGCCGGTCAGTTCCAGGCCGGCGCCGCGGTCCACCCAGACCCGGTCCGGAGCCGAGACGAGGACGTCGCTGACGCTCGGGTCGGCCAGCAGGGGTTCGAGCGGTCCGGCGCCGACGAGTTCGGAGCGCAGCCGCTCGGCCGCGCCGAGGACTTCCGCGTCGCCGAGGACGCGTCCTTGTTCGCGCAGCGCCTGCGCCACGCGCGCGGGGGTGGGCTCGGCGCCGCTGGCGGCCAGCCGGCGGCGCACGCCGTCGAGCAGTTCCGCCCCGGTCGCGGTGTCCGGGCCGGTCATGCGGCACCCGCCTCGATCAGGGCGCGCTCCCAGAACTGGGAGCAGAACCGGGCCAACGGTCCGCGTGCCGCCGAGCCCGGCGGTGCCTTGCCCTCACCGGGGCGCTGCAGGGCCGGCTCGACGGGCACCTCTCCGGCGAGCGGGAGGGCGAGCAGCCGCGCCACCTCGCGGTCGTCGAGTCCGGGGGCGTAGGGGCCGCGGACGGCGACCCTGAGGTCCTTCAGGACCATGCCGACGGCGGACGCCACGCGCCCGGCGGCGGCGACGGCGCGCAGTTCGCCGGGGACGACGAGGAGCCCGATGTCGAGCTGGGCGAGCACCTCGGCGACGCCGTCGTCGAGGCGGCGGGGCAGGTCGACGACGACGGTGCCGCCCCGGCGCCGGGCGGCGGCGAGCACCGCGCGGACGGCCTGCGGGGGCACGGCCACGCAGTCGCCGCGGTCCCAGCTGAGCACGCGCAGCGCGTGCAGTTCGGGCAGCGACTCCTCCA
Organism: Streptomyces sp. NPDC014801; assembly: GCF_043082085.1. Taxonomy (NCBI): domain Bacteria; kingdom Bacillati; phylum Actinomycetota; class Actinomycetes; order Kitasatosporales; family Streptomycetaceae; genus Streptomyces; species Streptomyces sp. NPDC014801. The sequence continues at coordinate 113,227 of NZ_JBIBXG010000009.1, forward strand.
GGGCTCCGCCGCCGACCCGGCCGCGGGAGGCGGCGAAGGCGGGCCAGCGCAGCCCTTCGGCGCTTTCCCCGCCGAGGAGGACGTCGAGGCCGCCGCCGAGCGGGTCGGCGTCGACGAGGAGGGTGCGCAGGCCTTCGCGTGCGGAGGTGACGGCGAGGGCGCACGCGAGCGTGGAGGCTCCGGCGCCGCCGCTTCCGCCGATGACGCCGACGGTGAGGGCGGGGCGGCCGACGCCTTCGGCGACGTCGGCGATCCGGTCGACCAGCCACTGTTCGCCGTCGGGCAGCATCAGGACGTGGTCGGCGCCGATCTCGACGGCGCGTTTCCACACCCCGGAGTCGTCCTGGTCGCGGCCGACGAGGACCACGCCGCGGCGGCGGGTGGCGCCGCGTACGCGGTGGGCGGCGTCGTCGCCCACGAGGACGAGTGGTGCCGTGTCCCAGCCGGCGCGTGGTTCGGGCAGGCCGTGGTGGACCTCGGGTGTGGCGCCGGCGGCCGCGCACAGGCGCAGCAGGTCGTCGAGGAGCGCGGTGTCCTCGGTGACGATGAGCGGGCGGCCCTGTCGTCCCGATGCGGCCGGCGGTGGATCGTGTGTGACGGTTCCGGACACGGTTTTCTTCCCCCTTCGCTGCATGGCGCGCGGCCCCAGGGGCCCCGCGATTCCCAAACGTGTGAAGAACCGGCAAGCGGCCTCCGCTTTTGCGGCCGACGGAAACCGGCCATACGCGTCCGCCAAAGGGAACCGGCCACGAACTCGCCGTCGGCCGGACGCGCTGGAATCACGGTGCAGCGATCCCGGAAATCGTGGGGATCTTGGTCGATAACTGTGGACGAGTCAGGGCTTGTGAATATCGCCGTCACCCATACCGGTGACTCTTGTCCGGCTCGTGTACGACTTTCCACAGAGCAGCACAGATGCTACCCACAGTAACGGGGCGTGCTCATGACGAGCCGGTCCGCAGCTGCGGCCTCGCGGCGGGACAGTCGTACAGAAAAGGGAAAAACCCACCCGGACATGCGACGACCCCCGCCGGGGGGGAGAGCGGGGGTCGTCTCCACGGCCGACTCGGGGGGGGAGGAGTCGGACCGGGTTAGCACGGTCGCGAACGATCCGTGACTTCCATGGTGTACCCGAGAGGCCTCTCAGGCAAACCCACGCGCCCCACCTTACGCCGAATGGGCTGCGCCTATGCTCTGGGGCGTGGAAAACCACTCCTTGCACCGCACAGCGGCCTTCTTTGACCTGGACAAGACGGTCATTGCGAAGTCGAGCACGCTCACCTTCAGCAAGTCCTTCTACCAGGGCGGGCTGATCAACCGCCGCGCTGTCTTGCGGACCGCATATGCCCAGTTCGTGTTCCTGGCCGGCGGCGCCGACCACGACCAGATGGAGCGCATGCGCAAGTACCTCTCCGCGCTGTGCCGAGGCTGGAACGTGCGGCTGGTCAAGGAGCTCGTGGCCGAGACCCTGCACGACCTGATCGACCCGATCATCTACGACGAGGCCGCCTCGCTCATCGAGGAGCACCACACCGCAGGACGCGACGTCGTGATCGTCTCCACCTCCGGCGCCGAGGTCGTCGAGCCGATCGGGGAACTGCTCGGTGCGGACCGGGTGGTCGCCACCCGCATGGTCGTGGGCGACGACGGCTGCTTCACCGGCGAGGTGGAGTACTACGCCTACGGCCCGACGAAGGCGGAGGCCATCCGGGAGCTCGCCGCGTCCGAGGGGTACGACCTGTCGCGCTGCTACGCCTACAGCGACTCGGTGACCGACCTGCCGATGCTGGAGGCCGTGGGCCACCCGCACGCGGTCAACCCGGACCGCGCGCTGCGCCGGGAAGCCGTCACGCGCGGGTGGCCGGTTCTCGACTTCCACCGTCCGGTACGGCTCAAGCAGCGCATCCCGCGGTTCTCCGTGCCGCCCCGGCCGGCCCTGGTGGCGGCCGCCGCCATAGGCGCCGCGGCGGCCACGGCCGGACTGGTCTGGTACGCCAGCCGGCGCCGCACCGACGTGGCCTGACCTGCGCTGTCCCGGGATCGGCGGCGAATACGTCCGGTTTCATACTCTTTGAGAGCAAAAGTAAAGAAGTGCAGGCAGGGGTTCCGCTTACTCCCGGTCTGGAGTACAAAGGACTCAACGGCCCGCGAGACCGAAGGACATCCGCGAGGATCACCTTTATGACGCATTTGGCCCCACGGACCGAGCATGGACATCTGGCACCCACGCGACGTCGACCCGTCGATTACGGGCCAGCCACACCAGGTGACGGGCAAAGTCCCCGGCCTGATGGGCACATATCGAGGACGCATGGTAACCGGATGAACATGCCAGCGGCGGTACGAATCATTCGTACCGCCGCAACCCTGTCCAGGCCCTGAAAAACCCTTTTCCCCGGCCGTTTCAGGCCTTCCGTCCGGCGTCCGTTCAGGCCGCGCCGCGCTGCAGCGCCTCACACACCGCCGTCGATTCACGGGCGCCGAGTTCGACCGCCCGGCCGCAGTGCGCGATCCACGCCGCCATGCCCTCGGGCGTGCCGGAGACATACCCGTCCAGGGCGGCCAGATAGGCGGCGCGGCCCAGTTCGGCGTGTCCCACCTCGGCCGGGCAGATCGCCTTGGGGTCGAGACCGCTGCCGATCAGGACGATCCGTTCTGCGGTCCGCGCGACCAGGCCGTTGTGCGAGGTGAAGGGGCGCAACGCGAGCAGCTCGCCGTGCACCACGGCGGCCGTCACCAGGGCGGGCGCCGAGCTGCCCTGGATGATCAGGTCGGCGAGGCCCTCGAGGCGGCCGGAGACCTCGGCGGCACCGGGCAGCGGCAGCTCCACCAGCGGCTCGTCGACGTCCTCGCCGGCCTGCCGCGGCTGTCCGACCCGGTCGTCGTCACTGGCGGCCGCCACCAGGTGCAGCCGGGCCAGCACGCGCAGCGGGGACTGCCGCCAGATGGACAGCAGCTGCCCCGCCTCGGCGGTCAGCCGCAGCGCCGCGCCCATGACGCGGGCCTCGTCGTCGCCGCCGAAGTCGGTCCGCCGGCGCACCTCCTCCAGCGCCCAGTCGGCGCCGGAGAGGGCCGCCGAGCCGCGGGCGCCGCGCAGTGCGGCCTCGGAGGTGATCTCCGGGCTGCGGCGGCGCATGATCCGGTGACCGTAGACCCGGTCCACAGCCTTGCGCACGGACTCCACGGACTCGGCCACACCGGGCAGACCGCCCAGGGCCGCGAGGGGGTCGGCGGTCGCGCCTGTCGTACTCATGGGTACGACCCTACGCACCCGGCGCCCGCACCCCACGAAGGAGTGGTCTTCTTCACGTCGGCTGGCCACTCACCGCTACACACACACTACGCTTCGTGAACATGAAAATTGCTTTCGTCGGGAAGGGCGGCAGCGGCAAGACCACCCTCTCCTCCCTGTTCATCCGCCATCTCGCGGCCACGGGCGCACCGGTCGTCGCCATCGACGCCGACATCAACCAGCACCTGGGGGCCGCCCTCGGCCTCGACGAGTCGGAGGCCGCCGCCCTGCCGGCGATGGGCGAGCACCTGCCGCTCATCAAGGACTGCCTGCGCGGCGGCAACCCGCGGATCACCTCGGCCGAGACGATGATCAAGACCACACCGCCCGGAGCGGGGTCCCGCCTGCTGCGGGTACGGGAGGACAACCCCGTCTACGACGCCTGCGCCCGGCCGGTGGAACTCGACGGGGGCGCCGTCCGTTTGATGGTCACCGGCCCCTTCACGGACGCCGACCTGGGGGTCGCCTGCTACCACTCCAAGACGGGAGCGGTGGAGCTGTGCCTGAACCACTTGGTCGACGGGCCCGGTGAGTACGTCGTGGTGGACATGACGGCGGGCTCGGACTCCTTCGCCTCCGGCATGTTCACCCGCTTCGACATGACGTTCCTCGTCGCCGAGCCCACCAGGAAGGGGGTCTCCGTCTACCGCCAGTACAAGGAGTACGCCCGTGACTTCGGCGTCGCGCTGAAGGTCGTCGGCAACAAGGTGCAGGGCCCGGACGACGTCGACTTCCTCCGTGCCGAGGCCGGAGACGACCTGCTCGTGACGGTGGGGCACTCCGACTGGGTGCGCGCCATGGAGAAGGGCCGCCCGCCCCGGTTCGACCTCCTGGAGGACGCCAACCGGCAGGCCCTGCGCACGCTGCAGACGGCCGCCGACGCGACGTACGAGCAGCGGGACTGGGCGCGCTACACCCGGCAGATGGTGCACTTCCATCTGAAGAACGCCCAGTCCTGGGGCAATGCGCGCACCGGGGCCGACCTGGCGGCGCAGGTCGACCCCGACTTCGTGCTCGGCGAGGAGATCGCCGCCGCCGTCTGACCGGGCACGTCGAGCACCGGTCGGACGGCTGCCGCGGCGCGGACCGCCAGGGACCGAACCGCCGCGATGCGGGCCGCCGTGGCCCGAACCGCCGAGGCCCGGACCGCCGAGGCCCGGACCGCCGTGGCCCGGACCGCCGTGGCCCGAACTGCCGTGGCCCGGACCGCGGCGGCCGCGGCCGCCCTTGCGGCCGGCTCGGTTACGGCTTGGCCGCCGGCGCCCCGGGGACGCCCTTGGGCGCCGGCGCCGGGTGGCCCGACAGGAAGGCCTCCCAGCCCTGCTTCGGGGCCTCACCGACCTCCAGGCTGCGCAGCTTGGCCAGGGTCTGCGGGTCCTGGGCGTCCAGCCAGTCGGCGAGCTGGCGGAACGAGACGCAGCGCACGTCGGGCTTGTTGCAGACCTCCTTGACCACGTCCTCGACGGCGCGCATGTAGGTGCGGCCGTTCCAGGACTCGAAGTGGTTGCCGATGACCAGCGGCGCGCGGTTGCCGTTGTAGGCGCGGTCGAAGCCCTTGAGCAGGCCGTCACGCATCTGGTCGCCCCAGGTCTCGTACATGGCGGGGTCGCCCTGGGTGTTGGTGCCGGACTGGTTGACCATGAAGTTGTAGTCCATGGTCAGCTGCTCGTAGGAGTGGCCGGGGAAGGGCACCAGCTGCATCGACAGGTCCCACAGGCCCTCCTTCTTGCCGGGCCAGACCTGGTTGTTGACGCCGCTGGTGTCGTAGCGGAAGCCCAGTTCGTGAGCGGCCTTCATGAAGTTCTTCTGGCCCTCGAGGCAGGGGGTGCGGGCGCCGATGAGCTCCTTGTCGTAGTCGAAGGGCAGCGGTGCCGCCTTCGTCATCCCGGTGTTGGTCTTCCAGGTCTTGACGAACTGCTTGGCCTGGGCGATCTCGTCCTTCCACTCCTCGACCGACCACTCGCCCACCCCGCCGTTCTTGCCGCAGAAGTGGCCGTTGAAGTGGGTGCCGATCTCGTTGCCCTCCAGCCAGGCCAGGCGGAGTTGCTTGACGGTGTCGGCGATGCCCTGGTTGTCGTTGAAGCCGATGTCGGAGCGGCCGGGCGAGTGCTGCGGGGGCCGGTACAGGTCACGCTTGTCCTCCGGCAGCATGTACACGCCGCTGAGGAAGAACGTCATCGTCGCGTGGTTGGCCTTGGCGACCTCGCGGAAGTGGGAGAAGAGCTTCTGGCTGTCCTCGCCGGCCCCGTCCCAGGAGAACACCACGAACTGGGGCGGCTTCTGACCGGGCTTCAGCCGCTCGGGCCGGGGCAGGTGGGGCTGCGCTCCGGTGTAGGCGGTGGACCCGTCGCCGATCAGCCGGACCGCGCTCTTGGGGGCGGCGGCGGGCTTGTCCTTCTGGGGTCCGGAGGCCCCTTCGCGGGCTCCACTGGAACCATCGGTTCCCATCGAGCAACCGGCCAGTGACGCGGCAACGGCCGCGGCGACCACGGCGCCTGCGGCGATCCTCTGGGTGGCGGCCATCTTCCGCCCACCTTCTTCCTTCTCTCAGGCCAACGCCGATGAGGGCGTCTTGACGGTGCGCTGCCGCGTCCGGACCGTCGCCCGCGGACCGTTCGGGCCGCCCAGCCGGCAGCGCCGTCAAGGTCGCACGGGGCCGAGAAGGAATTAGTACGACAAGCCGATGAAATGCCCGCTTCCCCCCAGAGGGTGATTTCCTGACCCATTTGCGCCGCTCACCCTGGCTTGGCCTTTACTCTGCATTACGATTCATTTACCGAAAGTTGGCAATTCGCCATCCCGCCACTGCACGCCGTGACCCACGGCCGCGACAGACCCCCGCCCCGGCGGGGGCCCCACCAGTTCCGCGACCGCGCCGCCCCGGAGGAGACGGGAACATGTCCGCCTGCACCCCAGCCCGCACGACCGACGCGACGCGCACCGAGCGCGTCCACCCGCCGCACAGCCCACCGCCCGCCCCACGCCGGCGTCTTCGCCTCGCGGGCGCCGACGTGTCCGCCTCGATCGCGGTCTTCCTGATCGCGCTGCCCCTGTCCCTCGGTATCGCCCTCGCCACCGGTGCTCCCCTGCAGGCCGGCCTCGTCGCCGCCGCCGTCGGGGGACTCGTCGCCGGACGGCTCGGCGGCTCCCCGCTCCAGGTCAGCGGCCCCGCCGCCGGACTCACCGTGGTCACCGCCGACCTCATCCACCGCTACGGCTGGCGGACCACCTGCGCCATCACCGTCCTCGCCGGCGCGGCCCAACTCGGCCTCGGCTGCCTGCGCGTGGCGCGCTCCGCGCTCGCCGTCAGCCCCGCCATCGTGCACGGCATGCTCGCCGGCATCGGCGTCACCATCGCCGTCGCCCAGCTCCACATCGTCCTCGGCGGCAACCCGCAGAGCTCCGTGCTCGCCAACCTCGGCTCCCTACCGGCGCAGTTGGCCGACCTGCACCCCGCCGCGGTGACCGTCAGCACACTCACGCTGGCCCTGCTGCTGCTCTGGCCGCGGCTGCCCGGCCGGGCCGGACGCCTGCTGCGCCCGGTGCCCGCACCCCTCGTCGCGGTCGCCGGCGGCACCGCGGCCGCCGCGCTCGGCGGGCTCACACTGCCCCGGGTCGACCTGCCGTCCTGGAGCAGCCACGCGTTGCCGGCGCTGCCCGACGGCCCGGTGCTCGGCCTGATCGCCGCCGTGCTCACGATCACCCTGGTGTGCAGCGTGCAGTCGCTGCTCGGCGCCGTCGCCGTGGACAAGCTGGTCGCCTCCCGCCCTGGCCCAGGACCTCGCGTCCCCCGCTCGGACCTGGACCGGGAACTGCTCGGGCAGGGCGCCGCGAACATCGTCTCCGGCGCGCTCGGCGGGCTGCCCGTGGCGGGTGTGGCCGTCCGCAGCACCGCGAATGTGCGAGCCGGTGCCGTGAGCCGGAACTCCACGATGCTGCACGGCGTTCTCGTAGTGGTCGCCGCGCTGCTGATGGTCCCGCTCCTGGAGCTCATCCCGCTCGCCTCGCTCGCCGCCCTGGTGATGGCTGTCGGCATCCAGATGGTGTCCCTGCACCACATCCGCACGGTGACCCGGCACCGGGAAGCCGTGGTCTACGCCGTCACCACCCTCGGTGTGGTGCTCCTCGGCGTCCTGCAGGGAGTGGCACTGGGAATCGCCGTGGCCGTCGCCGTCGCCCTGAACCGCCTCGCCCACACCCGCATCACGCACCACGAGGAGGAAGGAGTCCATCACGTCCGTGTCAGAGGGCAGTTGACGTTCCTGGCGGTACCGCGGCTCAGCCGGGTCCTGCATCACGTGCCCCAGGGTGCCCGTGTCGTCGTGGAGTTGGACGGATCGTTCATGGACCACGCGGCGTACGAGTCCCTGCAGGACTGGCAGAAGACGCACACCGCGCAGGGCGGCACCGTCGATCTGACCGGCCGCCGCCCCGGCCTCCGCCAGGACGACCCCGCCGACGACCCGACCGGCACGGAAGCCGCCGCGGCCATCGACACGGCGGCACGAAGAACGCCGCCGGGCGCGGAAGCCGCCGGCCCGGAGTCCGCCGGTACGGCGAACACCGGCACGGAATGCCGCTGCCGGCCCTGGACGCCGTGGCGCAACCATCAGTGCGCGACGGCACCGGAGCCCGCACCGCAGACCGCACCGGCAGCCGAGCCCCCGCAGCGGGACCGTCCGACCTACTCAAGGCAGCCCGACCACCCAGGGCAGTCCGACCCCCCAGGGCAGCCCAGCCGCCTCGGACAGCCCGACCGGACCACCCACGGATACCGGCTCGCGCACGGTGTCAGTGCCTTTCAGCGGAACACCGCGCCGCTGGTGCGGAGCGAGCTGGCGCGGCTGGCGCGGGAGGGGCAGCGGCCGTCGCAGCTGTTCCTGACGTGCGCCGACTCGCGGGTGGTCACCTCGATGATCACCTCCAGTGGTCCGGGGGATCTGTTCGTGGTGCGCAATGTCGGCAACCTGGTGCCGTTGCCGGGGGCGGAGAGTGGGGACGACTCGGTGGCGGCCGCGATCGAGTACGCCGTGGACGTCCTGAAGGTGCGGTCGGTGACGGTGTGCGGGCACTCCGGGTGCGGTGCCATGCAGGCGCTGCTCGGCTCCGCGCCCGGCGACGGGGCGCAGACGCCGTCCACGCCGCGCACGCCGCTCGCGCGGTGGCTGCGGCACGGGCGGCCGAGCCTGGAGCGCATGGCCGACACCGGCCGTCCCTGGCCCCGGCTGGCCGGGCGGTCACCGCACGACGCGGTGGAGCAGCTGTGCCTGACCAACGTCGTCCAGCAGTTGGAGCACCTGCGGGCCCACGAGTCGGTGGCCCGGGCCCTGCGCGAGGGGACGCTGGAGCTGCACGGGATGTACTTCCACGTGGGCGAGGCGCAGGCGTACTTGCTGACCGGGGCGGATCCGGGAGAGGAGGAGGACCGTCTGTTCGACCCGGTCGGGGCCGCCGACGCGAGCGGTTGAGACCGCTCGGTGGGCCTGTGCCCGCATGACCTGCGCTCCTCCACCAGGTGGGCCCGCACGGCACCAGCCGCACAACAGGTCTAAACCAATTTCCGGGCGACCCTTGTCACGGCACCCCCCCTTCTGATGAGCTGTGGCCTGGGACACAACGGACACCCTGGGAAAGGCAGATGCCGTGAGCAACGAGAGCCTGTCCAACCTGCTTCGTGAGGAGCGCAGGTTCGCACCCCCCGCCGACCTGGCCGAGCACGCCAACGTCACGGCGGAGGCGTACGAACAGGCCAAGGCAGACAGGCTCGGCTTCTGGGCCGAGCAGGCCCGCCGGCTGAGCTGGGCCGTGGAGCCGACGGAGACGCTGGACTGGTCGAACCCGCCGTTCGCCAAGTGGTTCAAGGACGGGCAGCTCAACGTCGCGTACAACTGCGTCGACCGGCACGTCGAGGCGGGCAACGGCGACCGGGTCGCCATCCACTTCGAGGGCGAGCCCGGCGACAGCCGCGCGATCACCTACGCCCAGCTCAAGGACCAGGTCTCCCAGGCGGCCAACGCCCTGCTGGAGCTCGGCGTGCGCAAGGGCGACCGGGTCGCGATCTACATGCCGATGATCCCGGAGACGGCGATCGCGATGCTCGCCTGCGCCCGCATCGGCGCCGCGCACTCCGTCGTCTTCGGCGGCTTCTCCGCCGACGCCCTCGCGACCCGCATCCAGGACGCCGACGCGCGCGTGGTGATCACCGCCGACGGCGGCTACCGGCGCGGCAAGCCGTCCGCGCTCAAGCCGGCCGTGGACGAGGCGGTCGGCCGGGTGGACAACGTCGAGCACGTGGTCGTCGTACGCCGTACGGGCCAGGACGTGGCGTGGACCGACGGCCGGGACGTGTGGTGGCACGAGCTGGTGGAGCGGCAGAGCGCCGAGCACACGCCGGAGGCCTTCGACGCCGAGCACCCGCTGTTCATCCTGTACACGTCCGGGACGACGGGGAAGCCGAAGGGCATCCTGCACACCTCCGGCGGTTACCTCACCCAGACGGCGTACACGCACTGGGCGGTCTTCGACCTGAAGCCGGAGACGGACGTCTACTGGTGCACCGCCGACGTCGGCTGGGTCACCGGCCACTCGTACATCGTCTACGGCCCGCTGGCCAACGGCGCGACGCAGGTGATGTACGAGGGCACGCCGGACACGCCGCACCAGGGCCGGTTCTGGGAGATCGTGCAGAAGTACAAGGTCTCCATCCTCTACACCGCGCCGACGGCGATCCGTACGTTCATGAAGTGGGGCGACGACATCCCCGCGAAGTTCGACCTGTCCAGCCTGCGCGTGCTGGGCTCGGTGGGCGAGCCGATCAACCCCGAGGCGTGGGTCTGGTACCGCAAGCACATCGGCGCGGACACCACGCCCGTCGTGGACACCTGGTGGCAGACCGAGACCGGCGCGATGATGATCTCGCCGCTGCCCGGCGTCACCGCGGCCAAGCCCGGTTCCGCGCAGACCCCGCTGCCCGGCATCGCCGCGACCGTCGTCGACGACGAGGCGAACGAGGTGCCCAACGGCGGCGGCGGTTACCTCGTGCTCACCGAGCCGTGGCCGTCGATGCTGCGCACCATCTGGGGCGACGACCAGCGCTTCATCGACACCTACTGGTCGCGTTTCGAGGGCAAGTACTTCGCCGGTGACGGCGCGAAGAAGGACGACGACGGCGACATCTGGCTGCTGGGCCGGGTGGACGACGTCATGCTCGTCTCCGGGCACAACATCTCCACCACCGAGGTCGAGTCCGCCCTCGTCTCGCACCCGTCGGTGGCGGAGGCGGCCGTGGTCGGCGCCGCCGACGAGACGACCGGGCAGGCGATCGTCGCCTTCGTGATCCTGCGCGGTACGGCCTCCGAGGACGACGGCCTGGTCGACGAGCTGCGCAACCACGTCGGCGCCACGCTCGGCCCGATCGCCAAGCCGAAGCGCATCCTGCCGGTGGGAGAGCTGCCCAAGACCCGCTCCGGCAAGATCATGCGCCGGCTCCTGCGGGACGTGGCCGAGAACCGGCAGCTCGGTGACGTCACGACGCTGACCGACTCCACGGTCATGGACCTGATCCAGGCCAAGCTGCCGAAGGCGCCGAGCGAGGACTGAGCACCCTCGGCGCCGGGCCGACGCAGGCCCGAGCGCAGGCGAACACCGGCCTGAGCGCAGGACGAACACCGGCCTGAGCGCAGGACTGACCGGTCGGGATCACGGGCACCCGGAACGCACCACGCCGGGTGCCCGTGGCGTGCCCGGGACCGGGTGCGGATGCCTCCGCCCCGCCGCTTAGGTAACCTAAACAAAGCGTCAAGGACGCGGCAGGGCCGCGTCAGGACCGAATGGTGCGCCGGGAAGTCTGGTCGGCATGTGTTCCGCCCTGCCCACCGACCGGAGGTCTCATCGTGACCGCGCCCCGCCCCACCCCCGCCCGCAAGGTCCTCGGCCGGCTGTCGCTGCCGGAGCGGACCTTCGTCGCGGACGCGCTGCGCACCGAGACCGTCGGCGGTGTCCTGCTGCTGCTCGCCGCGATCGCCGCGCTGGTCTGGGCGAACGTCCCGGCGCTGCGCGACAGCTACCAGTCCGTCAGCCACTACCACTTCGGCCCGTCCGCGCTCGGCCTCGATCTGTCCGTGGCCCACTGGGCCGCCGACGGCGTGCTGGCGATCTTCTTCTTCGTCGCCGGGATCGAGCTCAAACGCGAGCTGGTCGCCGGTGACCTGCGCGACCCGAAGGCCGCCGCGCTGCCCGTCGTCGCGGCGCTGTGCGGGATGGCCGTGCCCGCCCTGGTCTACACGCTCACCAACCTCACCGACGGCGGCTCGCTCGGCGGCTGGGCGGTGCCCACGGCCACGGACATCGCCTTCGCCCTCGCCGTCCTCGCGGTCATCGGCACCTCCCTGCCGAGCGCCCTGCGCGCCTTCCTGCTCACCCTCGCCGTCGTCGACGACCTCTTCGCGATCCTGATCATCGCGGTCTTCTTCACCGACCGGCTCGACTTCGCCGCGCTGGGCGGCGCGGTGATCGGCCTCGTCGTCTTCTGGGTGCTGCTGCGCCGGGGCGTGCGCGGGTGGTACGTGTACGTGCCGCTGGCGCTGGTGATCTGGGGGCTGATGTACAACAGCGGCGTCCACGCCACCATCGCCGGTGTCGCGATGGGCCTGATGCTGCGCTGCACCACCCGCGAGGGTGAGGAGCACTCCCCCGGCGAGCACATCGAGCACCTGGTACGGCCGCTGTCGGCGGGCCTGGCGGTGCCGCTGTTCGCGCTGTTCAGCGCGGGTGTCCTGATCACGCCGCAGGCGCTCGGCGACGTCTTCACCAAGCCGGAGACGCTGGGCGTGGTCCTCGGTCTGGTCGTCGGCAAGACGATCGGCATCTTCGGTGGCACCTGGCTCACCGCCCGGTTCACCCGGGCGTCCCTGAGCGAGGACCTGGCCTGGGCCGACGTCTTCGCCGTCGCGACCCTCGCCGGGATCGGCTTCACCGTCTCGCTGCTGATCGGCGAGCTCGCCTTCGAGGGCGACACGGTGCTCACGGACGAGGTGAAGGCCGCGGTGCTCACCGGGTCGGTGATCGCGGCGATCGCGGCGACGGTGCTGCTGAAGATCCGCAACGCCAAGTACCGGCGGATGGTCGAGGCCGAGGAGCGCGACGACGACCTCGACGGCATCCCGGACATCTACGAGGAGGACGACCCGGCGTACCACCTGCGCATGGCCGCGATCCTCGAGGGCAAGGCGGCGGAACACCGGCGGCTGGCGGAACAGAAGGCCGCGGCGCGCGCGGGCGGGTCGGCCGGCGAAGGCACGGGCCCGGCGGCCGGCGAAGGCGGGGGTGGCGGCGAGGGCGCCCGGGACCGCCGTACCGCCTAGGGACCGGCGACCCGGCCGCCGTACCGCCGAGACGGCCTGCGTACCGACCAGACCCCGGTGGGGCGGCCGTCGTACCGACCAGCCGCCGTGGGGCAAGCGGCCGCAATACACCGCGCGTCCCCCCTTTGCCGCAGCCGCCGGAGGCCGGCGTGCCCGCTCGGGAGGCTTTCCTCGCGCGGCGCGCGGTACGCGAAGTGGCGGGCGGGGAAGGCGAGGAGGACGACCGTCCGGCATGATCTGACGGGACGGTACAAAAGACGGGACCCGACGCAGTACGGCGGACACGTCAGGCGGATACGGACCCGAACGCGAGAGAGGGAGACCGCGATGAGCGCACCCGACGGCAGCCCGGTCGGCGCCGAACGCAGCATCGGCCAGTTGTTCGCCTCCGCGACGACCGAGTTGTCGGCGCTGGTGCACGACGAGATCGCGCTGGCGAAGGCCCAGCTCAAGCAGGACGTCAAGAAGGGCGCGGTGAGCGGCGGCGCGTTCAGCGTGGCCGGCGCGGTGCTGGTGTTCTCGCTGCCGATGCTGAACTTCGCCCTGGCCTACGGCATCCACGCCTGGACCGGCGGCCACAACGGTCAGGGCGGCTGGAACCTCGGCTGGTGCTTCCTGCTGTCCTTCGCGGCGAACGTCCTGATCGCGGGCCTGCTCGCGCTGATCGGCGTCGTCTTCGCGAAGAAGGCCAAGAAGAGCAAGGGCCCGCAGAAGGTCGCCGCGTCCATGAAGCAGACGGCGGGCGTGCTGCAGAACGCCAAGCCGCACCCGCGTCCGGAGGTCCCCGCGCTGGAGGACCGCAAGCCCGAGGCCATCGAGGCTGTGGCACGCTCGTCCTCATGACGGACCCCGCCACCTTCCCGGACCAGCCCCCGGCCGCCTCGGACGTACGTATCGACCTCCCCGGCGGGAGACCGGTCAGGCACCGGGACGTCGCCGCCAACGGCGCCCGTTTCCACATCGCGGAGCTCGGCGAGGGGCCGCTGGTGATGCTGGTGCACGGGTTCCCGCAGTTCTGGTGGACCTGGCGGCACCAGCTGGCCGCGCTCGCCGACGCCGGGTACCGGGCCGTCGCAATGGACCTGCGGGGCGTCGGCGGCAGCGACCGCACACCGCGCGGCTACGACCCGGCCAACCTCGCCCTCGACATCACCGGCGTGATCCGCTCGCTGGGCGAGCCGGACGCCGCGCTGGTCGGCCACGACCTGGGCGGCTACCTCGCCTGGACGGCGGCCGTGATGCGGCCCAAGCTGGTGCGCCGGCTCGTGGTCGCCTCGATGCCGCACCCGCGGCGCTGGCGTTCGGCGATGCTCGGCGACCTCCGCCAGTCCCGGGCCGGCTCCCACATCTGGGGCTTCCAGCGGCCCTGGATCCCCGAGCGGCAGCTCACCGCCGACGACGGGGCGCTGGTCGGCCGGCTGATCCGGGACTGGTCCGGGCCGCGGCTGCCCGAGGACGACGTGGTGCGGACGTATCAGCGCGCCATGTGCATCCCCTCGACCGCGCACTGCTCGGTGGAGCCGTACCGCTGGCTGGTGCGCTCGCTCGGCCGGCCGGACGGCGTCCAGTTCTACCGGCGGATGAAGCGGCCCGTGCGGGTGCCGACGCTGCATCTGCACGGCTCGCTCGACCCGGTGATGCGCACCCGCAGCGCGGCCGGTTCCGGCGAGTACGTCGAAGCGCCCTACCGTTGGCGGCTGTTCGACGGTCTCGGGCACTTCCCGCACGAGGAGGACCCGGTCGCCTTCTCCACGGAGTTGGTGAACTGGCTGAAGGATCCGGAGCCGGATCGCTGAAACCCGGCGATCCGGTCGTTTTCCTCGCTCAAGCGGTCAACTCGCCCACGCATCCGAAGCCGTTCGGTGATCGAGTGAACGCGACCGGTATCCGGAACGTGTCCGGAACGGAACAGCTGTCCGTCGAACGGCCAATTGCCGCCCGCATAGGCCAATTGGCGGGCCGCCAAGCGGTTATCGACCTTCGGGCGGGGGCAGACGTCGGGGTATGGGCTGGACGCACGACTACAGTGACGTAGCACGCAACCGCCGCTCGGGCAGCGCCCTGAGCTCCCACCAGCGGGGCGGCACCCCGCAGCTGACGGGGAACGACCCCCGGGTGGGCATTCCGCGCATCCTGCGCCGCCGGGCCCGCTGGGTCTCCGTACGCCTGCGCAACCCGCGCGGCTGACCGGCCCGGCCGGACCGCCCGGCGCCGCACCGGCCACTCACAGCGCGCAAGTATCGCTGTCCACCTGCTGGTTCGCCGTACGGCCCTTGGCGATGTCGTCCTTGATCTCGTCCAGGGTGAGCGCGTAACCGGTCTCGGCGTCGTCCAGCGACTTCGCGAAGACCACGCCGTAGACCTTGCCCTGGGGCGTGAGCAGCGGGCCGCCGGAGTTGCCCTGGCGGACGGTCGCGTACAGCGAGTACACGTCACGGCTGACGGTGCCGCGGTGGTAGATGTCGGGGCCGTTGGCCGTGATCCGCCCGCGCACCCGGGCCGCGCGCACGTCGTAGGCGCCGTTCTCCGGGAAGCCGGCGACGATCGCGCCGTCCCCGCTGGAGGCGTCCGCCGAGGAGAACCGCAGCGCCGGCGCGTCCAGGTCCGGCACGTCCAGTACGGCGATGTCGCGCCGCCAGTCGTAGAGGACGACCGTCGCGTCGTACTTGCGGCCCCGGCCGCCTATCTGCACGGTCGGCTCGTCCACGCCGCCCACGACGTGCGCGTTGGTCAGCACCCTGCGGTCGCCGAAGACGAACCCGGTGCCCTCCAGGACCTTGCCGCAGCCCTGCGCGGTGCCCATGACCTTCACGATGGACTTCTGGGCGCGCGCCGCGACGGGGCTGCTCGCGAGCGCGGGGTCGGGCGGCTGGACCTCCTTGATCGGCTCGTTGGAGAACGGGCTGAAGACCTGCGGGAAGCCGTTCTGCGCGAGGACGGAGGTGAAGTCCTTGAACCAGGTGTCGGCCTGCGCGGGCATCGCCTCCGACACGCCCAGCAGCACCTTGGAGCCGCGCACCTCGCGGCCCAGCGTGGGCAGCGTGGTCTGCGCGAGGGCGGAGCCGATCAGCCAGGCCACCAGCAGCATCGCCACGACGTTGACCAGCGCGCCGCCGGTGGCGTCCAGGGCGCGCGCCGGGGACCAGGTGATGTACCGGCGCAGCTTGTTGCCGAGGTGCGTGGTCAGGGCCTGCCCGACGGAGGCGCACACGATCACGACGACGATCGCGGCGACCGCCGCGGTCGTGCCGACCTCGGCGTTGTCGGTCAGCGCGTCCCAGATGACCGGCAGCGTGTACACGGCGACGAGACCGCCCCCGAGGAAGCCGATCACCGACAGGATGCCGACGACGAAGCCCTGGCGGTAGCCGACGACCGCGAACCAGACGGCCGCGACCAGCAACAGGATGTCCAGCACGTTCACGTGAGACACCCTGTCATGCGCGCCAGTCGAGCGGGACCTGCCGGTCGCGGTCCCAGGGGACCTCCCAGCCGGAGTAGTGCAGCAGCCGGTCGATCACACCGGCCGTGAACCCCCACACCAGCGCCGATTCCACCAGGAATGCCGGGCCGCGGTGACCGCTGGGGTGGACGGTCGTGGCGCGGTTGGCGGGGTCCGTGAGATCCGCCACGGGCACCGTGAAGACGCGGGCGGTCTCGGCCGGGTCGACCACGCCGACCGGGCTCGGCTCGCGCCACCAGCCCAGCACCGGCGTCACCACGAAGCCGCTGACCGGGATGTACAGCTTGG
The DNA here is from genome assembly GCF_043082085.1 of Streptomyces sp. NPDC014801. Taxonomy (NCBI): domain Bacteria; kingdom Bacillati; phylum Actinomycetota; class Actinomycetes; order Kitasatosporales; family Streptomycetaceae; genus Streptomyces; species Streptomyces sp. NPDC014801. The sequence goes on from NZ_JBIBXG010000009.1 coordinate 129,632, forward strand.
GCAGGACGCCGAAGAGCTGCACCCCGCGCGGATCCAGCCCGGTCTCCTCCTCCGCCTCGCGCAGCGCGGCCCGCAGCGGGCCGTCCCCGGCCGGATCGCCGTCCTCGGGGTCGAGGGCGCCACCGGGGAAGGAGGGCTGGCCGGCATGGGATCTCAGCGACCCGGCGCGCTCCATCAGCAGCAGCTCGGGGCCCCGCTCGCCCTCGCCGAACAGGATCAGCACGGCCGACTGGCGTCCCGCGCCGTCCGCGGGCGGCAGGAACCGGCTCAGCTGGAGCGGCTCTACCGTCTCGGCGGCCCGCACCACCGGGTCGAGCCACCGCGGCAGCCCGTCCTTGCTCAGTGCCACCGGGCCGCCCTGTGTGTTGCTCGTACGCGTCATCGCCACCCCCGTCGTCCTGCCCAGTCCAACGCCCGGCGACACCGAGATCGTTCCGTCATGCGAAGGTCAGCTCCCGGCCCCCAGCGGCGGTGCCGGGATGCCGCCCGCGTCCAGGTACGCCTGCGGCGGGTTGAGCCGCTGGCCGGGGAAGCCGCCCTTTTCGTACTTCAGCAGCTTCTTCGCCTTCTCCGGGTCGGTCTCGCCCTCGCCGTACGCCGGGCACAGCGGGGCGATGGGGCAGGCGCCGCAGGCGGGCTTGCGGGCGTGGCAGATGCGGCGGCCGTGCCAGATCACGTGGTGCGACAGGTCCGTCCAGTCGCTCTTCGGGAACAGCGCGCCGACCGCGGCCTCGATCTTGTCCGGGTCGGTCTCCTCGGTCCACTTCCAGCGCCGCACGAGCCGCTGGAAGTGGGTGTCCACGGTGATGCCGGGGCGGCCGAACGCGTTCCCCAGCACGACGAACGCGGTCTTGCGGCCGACGCCGGGCAGCTTGACGAGGTCCTCCAGCCGGCCGGGTACCTCGCCGCCGAAGTCCTCGGCCAGCGCCCGCGACAGCCCTATGACCGACTTGGTCTTGGCCCGGAAGAAGCCGCAGGGGCGCAGGATCTCCTCGACCTCCTCCGGGTTGGCCGCGGCGAGGTCCTCGGGGGTGGGGTACTTCGCGAACAGCGCGGGGGTCGTCTGATTGACCCTCAGGTCGGTGGTCTGGGCGGACAGAACGGTCGCGACCAGCAGCTGGAAGGGGTTGGTGAAGTCCAGTTCGGGGTGGGCGTACGGGTAGACCTCGGCGAGCTCGCGGTTGATCCGGCGGGCGCGGCGGACGAGCGCCGTACGGGACTCGCCGGTCGGGGTCTTCTCGACGATGGTCTGCGCGGGCGGGACGCCCTTCACGGCGGCGGTGGCCTTCTGGGGAGCGACGGTGGCCTTCTTCAGGGCGGGGGGCTTCTTCGCGGGGGCCTTCGCGGTGGTCTTCTTCGCAGGGGCCTTCGCGGCGGTCTTCTTCGCGGTGGTCTTCTTCGCGGCGGTCTTCTTGGTGGTCGTCTTCTTCTCCGGGGTCGCCTGCTTCGCGGTGGCCGTCTTCTTCGCCGTCGCCTTCTTGGCCGTCGCCTTCTCGGCGGGCGCCTTCTTCGCGGATGGCGCCTTCTTGGCAGCCGCCGTCGTCTTCTTCGCGGCCGTGGTCGCCTTCTTGGCGGCCGTCTTCCTCGCCGGCGTCTTCTTCACACCCTTCGCGGCGGCCGGCTTCTCCCCGGCCGCCCCCTGTGTGGCGTTTGTCGCATTTTCACCGCCGTTCGAGCCCTGTTCGCCCACAGCGGAATCCCGACGTACAACCACCCGCGCAGCCCCCTTGGCCTGTGCTCTCACCGGCGATTTGGACACTCGGCCAGCCTAAAGCCCGGCACCGACATCCGCCTCGGACCGGCAAGATCGGCCCCCAATTGGCCCCCTGCCGCGTACCTCGGGACATGTGTGCGGCATCCTTGTGACAGATCACACTGTTTGGACCGCCCGGCAAAATGGGCACCACGGTCCCCTGGTACATGGGGGAAGCAAGATCCCCTGAGCAGGTCGACAAGGAGAGAACTCGTGGACGACGTTCTGCGGCGCAACCCGCTCTTCGCGGCGCTCGACGACGAGCAGGCCGCGGAGCTCCGCGCCTCCATGACGGAGGTGACCCTCGCGCGGGGCGACTCCCTGTTCCACGAGGGGGACCCCGGCGACCGGCTGTACGTCGTCACCGAGGGCAAGGTGAAGCTGCACCGCACGTCCCCCGACGGCCGCGAGAACATGCTCGCGGTGGTCGGCCCCGGCGAGCTGATCGGCGAGCTGTCCCTGTTCGACCCGGGCCCGCGCACCGCCACGGCGACCGCGCTGACCGAGGTCAAGCTGCTGGGCCTGGGCCACGGTGACCTCCAGCCCTGGCTGAACGCCCGCCCCGAGGTGGCCGCAGCCCTGCTGCGCGCCGTCGCCCGCCGTCTGCGCAAGACCAACGACGCCATGTCCGACCTGGTCTTCTCCGACGTGCCCGGCCGTGTCGCGCGCGCCCTGCTGGACCTCTCCCGCCGCTTCGGCGTGCAGTCGGAGGAGGGCATCCACGTCGTGCACGACCTCACGCAGGAGGAGCTGGCCCAGCTGGTCGGCGCGTCCCGCGAGACGGTGAACAAGGCCCTCGCCGACTTCGCCCAGCGCGGCTGGCTGCGCCTGGAGGCGCGCGCCGTGATCCTTCTGGACGTGGAGCGCCTCGCCAAGCGCTCGCGCTGACCCTCCGGCACGGCGAGCCGGACGCCCGGGGCTTCCTCGTACGCGAGGGAGCCCTCACGCGTGTCCGGGCGCCGTTCCGCCCCGGCGCCGCCCGGGACGCGGCGGCAGCCCGGACCGGCCCGCCGCCCGCCGACCGCCGACCGCCGACCGCCGACCGCCGACCGCCTGCTAGATCAGCCCGTGGTCGCTCAGGTAGTCGAGCTGGGCCCGTACCGACAGCTCGGCCGCCGGCCACAGAGAGCGGTCGACGTCGGCGTACACGTGCGCGACGACCTCGGAGGGCGTGCGGTAGCCGTTCTCGACGGCCGTCTCGACCTGGGCGAGGCGGTGGGCGCGGTGCGCGAGGTAGTACTCCACGGCGCCCTGGGCGTCCTCCAGGACGGGCCCGTGGCCCGGCAGCACCGTGTGCACGCCGTCGTCGACGGTCAGGGAGCGCAGCCGGCGCAGGGAGTCCAGGTAGTCGCCCAGCCGGCCGTCGGGGTGCGCGACGACCGTCGTACCGCGTCCGAGGATCGTGTCGCCGGTGAGGACGGCCCGGTCGGCCGGGAGGTGGAAGCACAGGGAGTCCGCGGTGTGCCCGGGCGTGGGGACCACCCGCAGTTCGAGACCGCCGACGGTGATCACGTTCCCGGCGGCCAGACCCTCGTCGCCGAGCCGCAGCGCCGGGTCGAGGGCACGCACGCGTGTACCGGTGATCTCGGCGAAGCGGGCGGCACCCTCGGCGTGGTCCGGGTGGCCGTGGGTGAGCAGGGTGAGCGCGACGCGCTTGCCGGCCCGCTCGGCGGTGTCGACGACGGTCCGCAGGTGGCCCTCGTGCAGTGGGCCCGGGTCGATCACGACGGCCAGGTCGGAGTCGGGCTCGGAGACGATCCAGGTGTTGGTGCCGTCCAGGGTCATCGCGGAGGCGTTGGGCGCGAGGACGTTGACCGCCCGCTCGGTCGCCGGGCCGGTACGGACCGCGCCGCGCGGCTGGCCGGGAAGGGTGCTGGCGTCGGTCATGCTCGGGCTCCACCGCTCGGAGTCGTCGGGACGTGCTTGGTGAACTCGTCGTGCCCCGGCCAGGTCAGCACGACCTCGCCGTTCTCCACGCGGGCCTCGGCCAGCACGGGCGTCATGTCGCGTGCGGGCGCGGCGGCCAGCGCCTCGGCGGCGGTGGCGTACGGGACGAGCTGGCGCAGCGTGGCGATGGTGGGCGGCATCATCAGCAGCTCGCCCTTGTCGTAGCCGTCCGCCGCGTCGGCCGGGCGGATCCACACCGTCCGGTCGGCCTCCGTGGAGGCGTTGCGGGTGCGCTGGCCGGCGGGCAGGGCGGCGACGAAGAACCAGGTGTCGTAGCGGCGCGGTTCGAACGCGGGAGTGATCCAGCGGGTCCACGCGCCCAGCAGGTCCGAGCGCAGCACCAAACCGCGGCGGTCCAGGAACTCGGCGAAGGACAGGTCGCGGGCGACCAGGGCGGCGCGGTCGGCCTCCCAGTCGTCGCCCGTGGTGTCGCCGACGACCGACTCGGGCGTCGGGCCGGCGAGCAGCACGCCGGCCTCCTCGTACGTCTCGCGGACGGCCGCGCAGACGATCGCCTGGGCCTGCGCCTCCGCCACGCCGAGGCGCTCGGCCCACCACGCGCGCGTGGGGCCCGCCCAGCGGACCAGGGTGTCGTCGTCGCGGGGGTCGACGCCGCCGCCCGGGTAGGCGTACGCGCCCCCGGCGAAGGCCATGGAGGCACGTCTGCGCAGCATGTGGACGGCAGGGCCGCCGTCGGTGTCCCTCAGCAGCATGACGGTCGCCGCCCGCCTCGGGGCGACCGGGGTGAGGGTGCCGTCCGCGAGTGCGCGGATGCGGTCCGGCCAGTCCTCGGGAAACCACTGCCCATTCGCCATGGGCGGAGGCTATCCCGTGGTGAGCGAATGTTCGAGAGGTGATCGAGATCGACGGCTCGGCTGCCGCAGGGGGCGCGGTGGCGGGCCGGCGGCGGCTGGTGAGCACGGCGGCGGTCGGGCAGTCGCCGGTGGGCGAGGCGGCAGCCCGACGGTCGCGGGTGAGCCGCCGGTGGGCGGGCTCGCAGCCGCCGGCGCGGTGGCCGCTCGACAGGCGCCGACGCGGTGGCAGGCTCCCAGCCGCCGGTGGGCACGGTGGCAGCTCGACAGACGCCGGCGCCACGGCCCGCTCCCAGCCGCCGGGGAGTGTGGCGACGGGCTGGCAGCCGCCGGGGTCGCGGCAGTGGACCGACAGCCGCCGGGGAGTCGCCGGTGAGCGCGGCAGCGGCCCGGCAGCCGCCGTGGGCGCGGCAGCGGCCGGACAGTCGCCCGTGGGCGCGGCAACGGCCGATCGTCGCCAACGAAGGCGGGCGGCGGTCCGACCTCGGCCATCGGAGGCGGCGGTACCGGCCTCGCCCATGCCGGTCGGCGGCCCGACAGCCAAAGGCGAGCAGCCGCGGGCCATCGCGGCAGCCACCCGGCGGCCGCTGCCATCGCGGCAGCAGCGAGACAGCGCGGACTGTCGCGACAGCGGCGACACGGCGCGGCCCGTCACCGCAGCCGCGCGGCGGCCGCAGGTCATCGCCGCGGCGGCCCGGCATCCGCCGCTGATCGCGGGCAGCCCCCGGGCCGCCCGCGCGTCCTACGGCAGCAGCTCGACCTGGATCTCGACCTCGACCGGCGCGTCCAGCGGCAGGACGGCCACGCCGACCGCGCTGCGCGCGTGCACGCCCTTGTCGCCGAGGACCTCGCCGAGCAGCTCGCTGGCGCCGTTGACCACGCCGGGCTGGCCGGTGAAGTCGGACGCCGAGGCGACGAAGCCGACGACCTTGACCACGCGCGCGATCCGGTCCAGGTCGCCCGCGACGGACTTCACGGCGGCCAGGGCGTTGAGGGCACACGTGCGGGCCAGGCCCTTGGCCTCCTCCGCAGTGACCTCGGCGCCGACCTTGCCGGTGACGGGCAGCTTGCCCTCGACCATCGGCAGCTGGCCGGCGGTGTACACGTACGGGCCGGACTGCACGGCCGGCTGGTAGGCGGCGAGCGGCGGCACGACCTCCGGCAGCGTCAGGCCCAGCTCGGCCAGCTTCTGCTCGACGGCGCTCATGCCTGCTTCTCCCGCTTCAGGTAGGCCACCAGCTGCTCGGGGTTGTTCGGGCCGGGCACGACCTGGACGAGCTCCCAGCCGTCCTCGCCCCAGGTGTCCAGAATCTGCTTCGTGGCATGGACGAGCAGCGGCACGGTTGCGTATTCCCACTTGGTCATGGGGGGACTGTAGCCGCTGTGCCGCGCGCCCCCTCTGACCTGCCCCCAGCACGCCCCGCGGCCCGGGTTTTCCACAGCCCTCGGCGCTCTCCGCCACCCCGTTGTCCACAGCCTGCGGGTTGACCCGGACGCGGACTGGTTACGCTCGAAGACGTGAGCAGGCTCCAGGTGGTCAGCGGCAAGGGTGGGACCGGGAAGACGACGGTCGCCGCCGCTCTCGCGCTGGCCCTCGCGACGGAGGGGAAGCGGACGCTTCTCGTCGAGGTCGAGGGACGGCAGGGCATCGCACAGCTCTTCGAGACGGAGGCGTTGCCGTACGAGGAGCGCAAGATCGCGGTGGCGCCCGGGGGCGGGGAGGTGTTCGCCCTGGCCATCGACCCCGAACTGGCGCTGCTGGACTACCTCCAGATGTTCTACAAGCTCGGCGGTGCCGGCCGCGCGCTGAAGAAACTCGGCGCGATCGACTTCGCCACCACCATCGCACCCGGCCTCAGGGACGTGCTCCTGACCGGCAAGGCGTGCGAAGCGGTGCGCAGAAAGGACAAGTCGGGGCGTTTCATCTACGACTACGTGGTGATGGACGCGCCGCCCACCGGCCGCATCACCCGGTTCCTGAACGTCAACGACGAGGTCGCCGGGCTTGCGAAGATCGGCCCGATACACAATCAGGCGCAGGCCGTGATGCGGGTGCTGAAGTCGCCGGAGACGGCCGTGCACCTGGTGACGCTGCTGGAGGAGATGCCGGTCCAGGAGACCGCGGACGGTATCGCCGAGCTGCACGCGGCCCGGCTGCCGGTGGGCCGGATCATCGTGAACATGGTGCGGCCCTCGCTGCTGGACGCCGCCGAGCTGGACCTCGTACGGACCACGCCGCGGGCGGCTCTCGCGCAGTCGCTGTCGGCGGCCGGGCTCGGCGGGGCGCGCCGCGGCGGGCACGCCGAGCGTCTGGTGGACCCGCTGCTGGAGCAGGCCGAGGAGTACGCCGAGCGGCACGCGCTGGAGCAGGAGCAGCGGGCCACGCTGGGCGAGCTGGGCCTGCCGCTGCACGAACTGCCCCTGCTCGCGGAAGGCATGGACCTGGCGGGCCTGTACGAACTCGCCACCAAGCTGCGGAAGCAGGGGATCGCATGAGTCCGGAACCGGCTCTCGCCGCCGAGGGCACCCGCCCTCTCGCGCCCGCGCGTGTGCTCGACGTCGATCCGATCCTGGACGACCCGCAGACCCGGATCGTGGTGTGCTGCGGCTCGGGCGGTGTCGGCAAGACGACCACCGCCGCGGCGCTCGGCCTGCGGGCCGCGGAGCGCGGGCGCAAGGTGGTCGTGCTCACCATCGACCCTGCCAAGCGGCTCGCGCAGTCCATGGGCATCGACTCGCTGGACAACGTGCCGCGCCGGGTCAAGGGCATCGAGGACTCCGCCGGCGGCGAGCTGCACGCGATGATGCTGGACATGAAGCGCACCTTCGACGAGATCGTCGAGGCGCACGCGGATCCCGACCGGGCGGCCGCGATCCTGGGCAACCCCTTCTACCAGTCGCTCTCGGCGGGCTTCGCGGGCACGCAGGAGTACATGGCGATGGAGAAGCTGGGCCAGCTGCGGGCCCGGGACGAGTGGGACCTGATCGTGGTCGACACGCCGCCGTCCCGTTCCGCGCTGGACTTCCTGGACGCGCCCAAGCGGCTCGGCTCGTTTCTGGACGGCCGGCTGATCCGGCTGCTCACGGCGCCCGCGAAGCTCGGCGGCCGGGCCGGGATGGCGTTCCTCAACGTCGGCATGTCGATGATGACCGGGACGCTGGGCAAGCTGCTCGGCGGTCAGCTGCTGAAGGACGTGCAGACGTTCGTGGCGGCGATGGACACGACCTTCGGCGGGTTCCGCACGCGCGCGGACGCCACGTACAAGCTGCTGCAGGCGCCGGGGACGGCGTTCCTGGTGGTGGCGGCGCCGGAGCGGGACGCGCTGCGGGAGGCGGCGTACTTCGTGCAGCGGCTGGCGGCGGAGAAGATGCCGCTGGCCGGCCTGGTGCTCAACCGGGTCCACGGCAGCGGCGCCGCCCAGCTGTCCGCGGAGCGGGCGCTCGCGGCCGCGGAAAATCTTGAGGACGTCCGCATTGTGGATCAGACGGGCGGGAAAGCTGGACTTCGTAACTCTCCCGACACGTACGGAAGTTCAGCACCCGAGAGCCCGGAGAGCCCTGAGAGCACCGAACGCCCTGAGAGCACCGAGAACGCCGCGGACCCGGAGCGCCCCGCGCACGCCGCGGACCCCGACAGCACCGAGGACTTCGACCGCACCGAGGACTTCCGGACCGACGCGGATTCCCCGAACCACCGGGGATCTGCCGCCGCCCGCACCGACGAGGCTCCCCCGCCCGCCGAGGACGGCACCCGGAACGCCGACCGGCTGGCCGCCGGTCTGCTGAGGCTGCACGCCGAACGCATGCAGCTGCTCTCCCGCGAGCAGCGCACGCGGGATCGCTTCACCGCACTGCATCCCGAGGTCGCGGTGGCCGAGGTGGCCGCGCTGCCCGGCGATGTGCACGACCTCGCGGGGCTGCGGAACATCGGCGACCGCCTCGCGGCGAACCGGCCGGAGCTGCCGTAGGCGTGCCGCTTGGGGGGTGGCTGCCTGGGTACTGGTGGCTTTCTCCACGGCGTCCGGCCTGCCCGGCTCGTCCGGGCGACGGTGTGCTTCAACGCGTGCGGTGCACGTGAGCGTGTGCGGTGCAGGTGAACGCATCCGGCGCGCGTGAACGCGTGCGGCACACGTCGGTGCATCCGCCGTACGTCAGCGCACCCGGCGCACGTCGACGCGCCCGGCGTGACGCTGCACGCCGTGCACTCCCGGACGCCGTACCCCTGCGTCCGTCAGCTCACCGCTGCGTACACCTGGTCGTCCTCGAGGGGCACGATGCCCGCCCCACGCTCGTACTCCGTGCGCGCGGTCTCCAGGAGCCGGCGCCAGGAGGTGACCGTCGGACGCCGGCGCAGCAGAGCGCGGCGCTCCCGTTCCGTCATGCCTCCCCACACGCCGAACTCGACGCGGTTGTCGAGCGCGTCGGCCAGGCATTCGGTGCGTACCGGGCATCCGGTGCACACCGCCTTGGCCCTGTTCTGCGCTGCTCCCTGAACGAACAGTTCATCCGGATCGGTAGTGCGGCAGGCCGCCTGCGCACTCCAGTCGGTTACCCAGCCCATACCGGCGCCGTCCTCTCCCGAATCGAGGCTCCCCCACGGCGGCAGCGGCATATTCACCGCCGCCAGTTGAGGACGTTACGGAAGGTGGGCACAGCGCAACACCCCCAGCGGGCCCAATCTTGAATGGCCCGAACGGACTATGGGGAAGCGTGAGATCACCCGGGCGAGTGAGCGGGCGACATACGCGACTCTCCCGGCAAACCGGGACAGCACCGGCTCGCCACAAGGGACGCCGTATGACACACAAGGCGGATTCGGACACGCCGCCCCCGCGGGCAACCCGCGCGCATGACACCCGCGGCACCACCCGCGCATGACCCTCGCGAACACCCCGGGCGCCCCCGCGGACCACCGCCGGCACCCCGCGAACTCGCGCGGATCCCGGCAGGCTTCGGCGGATTTCCCGCCGAAAGGGGGACGGCCGGAACGATTCGGGGTCGCCGGACGTATTGATACGTGGCCGCACCGCTGTGACAGTTGAGAGCAGCTTAGGCCAAGGCATATACGCGTGTCCGGCGAATGAGAACGTAGGCTGCCCTCATGCCAAAGAAGCGCTCGGGCGGTGGTCTGTCGCCAACGCAGCAGGCCGCCAAGTTCCTCGGTGTCAGTGTGCTCGCGGGAGCGGTGCTGGCCGGTATCGCGCTGCCCGCGGTCGGCGCGCTGGGCCTGGCCGCCAAGGGCTCGGTGGAGAGCTTCGACGAGCTCCCGGTCAGCCTGAAGACCCCGCCGCTGAGTCAGCGCACCACCATCCTCGACGCGGACGGCGGCCAGATCGCCTCGGTCTACTCCCGTGACCGCACGGTGGTGGCCCTGAAGGACATCTCGCCGTACATGCAGAAGGCGATCGTCGCGATCGAGGACTCGCGCTTCTACCAGCACGGCGCGATCGACCTGAAGGGCGTGCTGCGCGCGCTGAACAAGAACGCGCAGAGCGGCGGCGTCGCCCAGGGCGCGTCCACGCTGACACAGCAGTACGTGAAAAACGTCTTCGTGGAGGAGGCCGGCGACGACCCGACGAAGGTCGCCGAGGCCACCCAGCAGACACTCGGCCGCAAGATCAAGGAACTGAAGTTCGCGATCCAGGTCGAGGAGGAGCTGGGCAAGAAGAAGATCCTCGAGAACTACCTGAACATCACGTTCTTCGGCGAGCAGGCCTACGGCATCGAGGCCGCCTCCGAGCGCTACTTCTCCAAGCCCGCCAAGGACCTCAACCTGCAGGAGTCGGCCCTGCTGGCCGGCATCGTGCAGTCGCCGAGCCGCTACGACCCGGTGAACGACGAGGCGGAGGCCACCAAGCGGCGCAACATCGTGCTGCAGCGCATGGCCGAGGTCGGCGACGTCTCCCAGGCCGAGGCCGACCGCGCCAAGGCGGCCCCGCTGGGCCTGAAGGTCAGCCGCCCCAAGAACGGCTGCATCACGGCCGTGCAGGGCGCCGGCTTCTTCTGTGACTACGTCCGCGAGGTCTTCCTGACCGACCCGGTCTTCGGCAAGACGCGCGCGGAGCGGGCGAAGGTGTGGAACCAGGGCGGCCTGACCATCCACACCACACTCGCCCCGCAGGCCCAGGAGTCGCTGCAGGCCTCCGTCAAGGAGCACGTGAACAAGAGCGACGACGTGGCGACCGCCGCCACCATCGTCGAGCCCGGCACCGGCAAGATCCTCGCGATGGGCCAGTCCCGGCCGTACGGCTTCGGGAAGAACGAGACGCAGATCAACCTCTCGGTCAACCAGAAGATGGGCGGCGGCGCCGGCTACCAGCCCGGTTCGACGTTCAAGCCGATCGTGGCGGCGGCGGCGCTGGAGGGCGGCATGCCCGCCACGAAGTCCTACCCCTCGCCGTACGAGATGGAGTACCCGCACCCCGTCTCGGCCTGTGACGGCAAGCGGTGGAACGAGAGCGGCGTGAAGCTGACCAACGAGAACGAGTCCGAGGTCGGGCCGTTCTCGATGAAGGAGGCGACGGCCAAGTCCGTCAACACCTACTTCGTGCAGATGATCAGCGAGATCGGCATCTGCCCGGTCACCGAGATGGCGCAGAAGATGGGCGTCCAGCGGGCCGACGGCAAGAAGATGCAGCAGGCCCCCTCGATCGCGCTCGGCACGCAGGAAATGTCCCCGCTGACCATGGCGAACGCGTACGCGACCTTCGCCTCGCGGGGGATGTACTGCACGCCGGTCGCCATCGAGTCGATCACGCAGCGGGTCGGGGACCAGACGAAGTCGCTGAGGGTGCCGAAGTCGACCTGCTCGCGCGCGATGTCCGAGAAGACCGCCGACACGGTCAACACGCTGCTGCGCGGCGTCGTCGAGGACGGCACCGGCAAGCAGGCGGGCCTCGACAGCCGCCCCAGCGCGGGCAAGACGGGTACCACGGACGAGCGCTACGCGGCCTGGTTCGTGGGCTACACGCCGAACATGGCCGGCGCGGTGTGGGTCGGCGACCCGGCGCACAAGCGGAAGATGCAGCAGATCTCCATCGGCGGCGTCTGGCACGACAAGGTCTACGGCGGCGAGGTCCCGGGCCCGATCTGGAAGGACATGATGTCCGGCGCCCTGCAGGGCAAGCCCGCGCCGGACTTCTCCCTGGTCGACATCCCGGACGGTGACAAGGGAAAAGACAAGGGGAACGGCAACGGCCGCGACGACGGCAACAACGGCGGTGACGGCGGCTTCATCGGCGGCCTGATCGGCGGCGACAACGGCGGCGGCCCGTTCCCGACTCCGTCCTTCTCCCTCCCCGAGGGCTGGATCCAGGGCCAGGGCAACGGCGGCGGCCACGGACGCGGCCACGGCGGCTGAAAGGCTCCTACTGGATTCCGGCAGGGTTACGGCGACGGGGGCGCCCCTCGGTGAGGGGGCGCCCCCGTCGTCGTCACCGCCGAGCGGTCGGCGTGGCCGTCCGGATCAGCCGGCGAGCTGCTTCTTCACCGCGGCGGCGACGCGGCCGCCCTCGGCCTGGCCGGCCACCTTGGGGTTGACGATCTTCATGACGGCACCCATGGCCCGCGGACCCTCGGCGCCGGCCGCCTTGGCCTCCGCCACGGCCTGGGCGACGATCGCCTCCAACTCGTCGTCGGACAGCTGCTTGGGCAGGTAGGCGGCGAGGACCTCGCCCTCCGCCTTTTCCCGCTCGGCCTGCTCGGCGCGACCGCCCTGGGCGAACGCGTCGGCGGCCTCGCGGCGCTTCTTCGCCTCGCGGGTGATCACCTTCTGCACCTCGTCGTCGGAGAGCTCGCGCTTCTCCTTGCCCGCGACCTCCTCCTTGGTGATCGCGGCGAGCGTCAGCCGGAGCGTCGAGGAGCGGAGCTCGTCGCGCTCCTTGATCGCGGCGTTGAGGTCTTCCTGCAGCTTCGACTTGAGCGTGGTCATGCGAGTGATTGTCGCAGGTGCGGGAGGGCGGACGCCCGTCGATTAAACGGCGGGCCGCGCGGACGGCCGTCGGGCGGCTGGGATGGGGTCGTCCACAGGCCGGGCCGCCGGGACGGCCGGGGTTGTCCACAGGCCGGCGCGGCCGGTCGTCCGTATCTGACACGATGTCCGTATGCGCGCGCGATACAAGATCCCCCTGGGAATCGCGGCGGCTGGCGCCGCCGGAGTGGTGTACGCGGCGGGCTTCGAGGCCCGCTCCTTCCGCCTGCGACGGGTGACCGTCCCGGTCCTGCCGTCCGGAATGCGCCCACTGCGCGTGCTGCAGGTCTCCGACATCCACATGGTCGGCGGGCAGCGCAAGAAGCAGCGCTGGCTGCGCTCGCTGGCCGGACTGCGCCCCGACTTCGTGATCAACACGGGCGACAACCTCTCCGACCCGGAGGGCGTGCCGGAGGTGCTGGACGCGCTGGGCCCGCTGATGGAGTTCCCGGGGGCGTACGTCTTCGGCTCCAACGACTACTACGGCCCGCGGCTGCGCAACCCCGCCCGCTACCTGTTCGAGAAGGTCCAGGGCCGGCACGGCCTGAACGGCAACCCGCCCGCCGTCGGCGTGGTCCACAACCCGTGGGAAGACCTGCGGGACGGCTTCGACGCGGCCGGCTGGCTGAACCTCACCAACACGCGCGGGACGCTGAAGATCGACGGGGTGTCGGTCGAGCTGACCGGTCTGGACGACCCGCACATCAAGCGCGACCGCTACGCCCGGGTGGCCGGCGGCCCGTCCGGCTCGGCGGACTTCTCGATGGGCGTGGTCCACGCGCCCTACCTGCGGGTACTGGACTCCTTCACGGCGGACGACTACCCGCTGATCCTGGCGGGCCACACGCACGGCGGCCAGCTGTGCATCCCCTTCTACGGCGCCCTGGTCACCAACTGCGACCTGGACACGGACCGCGTGAAGGGCCTGTCCACGCACACGGCCGAGGGCCGCACGGCGTTCCTGCACGTCTCGGCGGGCTGCGGCACGAACCGCTACACGCCGGTACGGTTCGCCTGCCCGCCGGAGGCGACGCTGCTGACGCTGGTGGCGAAGGACTGAGCGGACCAGCACGGCCACTCACCCACACGGCCCAGCCCGAAAAGCCCCCCTTGCCCGTTTACGCCTAGCTTGGGGGGCATGACAGCCCCGATACCCAGGGACATCCCGGACCTGCCCGCGATACCGGGAACCCACCCCGCCGTCCTGCCCTCCCCGGTCCCCGCCGCAGCGGTGGTCCCCCCGGTGCGCCGCCCGCTCACCGCGGTCTTCCGCGTCCTGACGGCCCTCCTGGCCGCCGCCGGCGTGACCCTCTACCTCCTCCTGGGCAGCCCGGCGCGGGTCCTGTCCTACTTCACGATCCAGAGCAGCGTCCTGCTGGCCGTGGTCTCGCTCCTGTCGGCCCGCCGCGCCTGGACGGCCCGCCGCCCCCTCTCCTCGGCCCTGACCGGCGCGACGCTCCTCTACGTCGTGATCACGGCCCTCGTGTACCACCTGCTCCTGGCGAACACGGCGAGCCCGTTCTCCATGACCGGCGCCGGCGCGCCCACGGGCTGGGCGGCGGTGGCCAACCAGCTCCTGCACACGGTGGCCCCCGCGGCCGCGGTCCTGGACTGGTTGCTGCTCACCACGCCGGGCCACCTGCACCTGCGCCAGGCGGCGACCTGGCTCCTGTACCCGCTGGCCTACCTGGCCTTCTCCCTGGCCCGCGCGGAGTTCCTGCTGCCCGGCACTCCGGCCCGCTACCTGTACCCCTTCCTCGACGTCGAGCAGCACGGCTACAAGAGCGTGCTCGCCAACGCCCTCCTGCTGGGCCTCTCCTTCTACGCCCTGGCAGTCGTCCTCGTGGCCCTCGACCACGTCCGCCCCAACCCCCTGCGGCGTCACCGGCGCCCCCGCTCCACAACCGGATTTCGTCTCCAGCCGCCAGTGGGCTAAAGTAAACGACGTCGCCGCGACGAGCAGCGACACCGGGGTGTAGCGCAGCTTGGCAGCGCGCTTCGTTCGGGACGAAGAGGTCGTGGGTTCAAATCCCGCCACCCCGACGCCAGTCAGAGGCCCATCCACGTGATCGTGGATGGGCCTCTGACGTGTTTGAGGGGCAAGGGCTTGCGTCGGAGTCCGCTCAGGCGCGAGCCGGAGAGCGGTCGTGGGGTGTGTCACGTCCTCGGCGCCGGCAAGGACAGGTCTCCTGCCTGGCGAAAAAAACTCGAAGGACAATCCGCTCGGCCCATTACATTGAACTCGGCGCGGCTTAATTTACGACAAGCACTTCCCATGAAGTTTCACCAAATCGCCTCACTCGATTGCCGCGCATCCGGAGGAGCGCTGCATGCATTAGCGGACTATGACGAAAGCAAGTTGCTTTTCCTCGGCATCCTCCAGGCCGACTGCGGAAAAGCTCCCCACGGCCCGTGGCGTGGCGGTAGGGCGGTACATCTTCACGCCCGCCTCGGCCTACTCGTCGCCCGACGCCCACGGCACCCTGCACGGTGACGGCGCGAAGGTCGAACTGCGGGTGACGGAGGCCCTGCTCAGGGAATTCCTGGCGCTGCTGGACACGGCCCAGGAAGAGATCAGCCGCCGGTGGGGCGATCAAGGGCATTCCGATTGTCTTGCCGCGCATGGTTGACGGAGGCGAACTTCCGTGAATCACGATTATCCGGATCACTGGTTTAGCCGCCACGATGATTATCTCGGCGGCTACCAGGACGGGCAGTCCGCACCCTGGCACATGGGTGCCACCGAGACGCTGCATTCGATGACCTCGCCGGTGGGGGGCTGGGATCCCGTCGAGGAACTCACCTACCTGCTGCAGGATGCCGCGACGGCGGAGCAGGTGGCTTCCGTGCCACCCCCTCGCAGCGAGCCGCCGCCCGGCATCGACCGCACCGACGACCCGATGGACAACCTGGTCAAGATCACCACTGAGTTACCGCCCATCCGGCGCTTCTCCGCCGGGCATCGGAAGGTGCGTGTCCGCGAGCCCCGCTTCACGAGGCTGCAGACCCTCAGTTATCTCATCGCCGCGATCGCCTGTGTGATCGTTTCGATGGTCAGTGTCTTCGGCGGCATGGTGGCCTACGCGCCTCTTCTGCATCTCGCGCCCAGTACACGGGGCGCCATGGCACACGCGTGGCCGCTCCTGATCTATGGCCCCTGGATGGTGGCCTCGCTCTCCGTCCTGCGGGCCGCCCTGCACCAAAAGCGTGCGATGCACTCGTGGTTCGTCGTTCTGCTGTTTTCCTCTCTGGCGATGATCCTCTGCATGGCCGAGGCCGAGAGGACCTTCACGAGCGTCGCCGCGGCCGCTTTGCCGGCCCTCGCGTCGCTGGCCTGCTTCCAGCAGTTGGTCCGTCAGATCACGCTCACCAGACCCCCGCGGCAGAGGACTTCGCGTCGCCGACAGCGCCTCGTTCCCCACTCTCCGGAGACCACGAAAACGAAAAGGGCCTAGCCTCAGGGCCGGTGGTCTTGGGCTCCCGGCTGGGGGTCCGATTTCAGGGCCGCTGCTTCGCTTTTGAGGATGCGGAGGGACTTGCCCAGGCTGCGGGCCGCTTCAGGGAGTTTCTTGGAGCCGAAGAGCAGGATGATGACGATCGCCACGATCAGCAGGTGCCAGGGTTCGAGGCCGTTGCGGAGCATCGTGCCCATACCTCCGGGGTGTCGGTTGCCTTCTTGCGCAACTGTATAACTGTGGGTCGGAGGTCAGGCGTCCGAGTCCGGTTTTCCGCTTGCTGCCGCGTAGGCCTGGGACGGGGTCATGGGGACACCGTTCAGCTCGACCGTCTTGTACGGGCTGACCTTGGCGCAGGTCTTGGCCTCGTCGGCGGTCTGGGCGTGGGCGTTGGACGTGGCTTCCTTGGTGTCGGCGGCCGGTGGTGCGGCGTTGCCGTGGGGGTAGGTCGCGCCCGAGGGCCAGTCCGCGCCGATCACCAGGGTCAGGCCGGTGCCCGGGCCCTCCTTCAGGTGTGTGGCCGGCAGGCCCAGCGCCTTGGCCGCCGTTTCGGCCTCCGCCTTGTGGCCGGTGCCGTAGGTGAGGGTCGTCGTGCCGGTGCGGCTCGGGGCGTTCTCGGTGGTCGTGTCGCGGCTGAAGCCGGCGTCGGTGAGCGCCCTCGCCACGGCCGAGGCGCGGCCGGTGATCGCCGTGCCGTTCTCCACCGTCACCGCGATCCGCGACGCCGGGACCGGCGGGGTGGAGGGTGAGGCCGCCGGCTTCTTGTCGCCGGCCTTCGCCGTCAGGGACTGGTCGCCGGCGATGGTGGCGAACAGGCTCTTGGCGCCCGGGCCCACGACCACGCGGTCGCGGTTCGCGGGGTCGGGGGCCGTCTGCATCGTCGTGAACGTCATGCTCTTCGTCGGGACCTTGTCCAGGTCCGCCGCGAGGGAGACCAGCTTGCGGACGCTGTCGAGACCGTCGTCCACGGTCAGCGCCTTGGTCGCGGCGTCGGCGAGGTCGTAGACCGCGGTCGGGTCGGTGAGCGTGCCCGCGCTCTTGAACTTGCGGATCATCGCGCTGAGGAAGATGTGCTGCGAGACGGTACGGCCCAGGTCGCTGCCGTCGCCGAAGCCGTGCCGGGAGCGGACGAACTGCAGGGCCGCGACGCCCTTGAGGGTGTGCGTGCCGCGGGACAGCTTCAGGTGCGAGTAGGTGTCGTAGACGTTGTCGTCGACGCAGACGGAGACGCCGCCGACCGCGTCGGACATCTTCACCACTCCGGAGAAGTCGAGCTTGACGAAGTGGTCGATGGGGATGCCGGTGAGCTGGTGGACCGTGGCCACCTGGCAGGCGGGGCCGTACTCCAGCGCGCTGTTGATCTGGCCGTAGTAGCCGGGCGTGGACCGGCCGTCCGCCGGGTCCTTGCAGGCCGGGACCTGGGTCATGGTGTCGCGCGGGATGCTCATCACGGTCGCGTTGGAACGGTCGGCCGCTATGTGCACCACCATCTGCACGTCCGCGTTGCTGCCGGTCTGCACGCCGGTCTTCGAGCAGCCGCCGCCGAGCTTGCAGTCCTCGGCGCTGGTACGGCCGTCGGAGCCCATGACCAGGATGTTGATCGGGGTGCGGCCGAAGGCGTCCGCCGTCTCCGTGCCGCCCTTGCCGTCCAGCGAGACGCTGTTGATGTTGCCGTTCAGGTGCTCGTAGAACCACCAGCCGGCACCGGCGGTGATCAGGACGAGCAGGGAGAGGCAGATTCCGGCGAACCGCAGGAGGCGCCGGGCGCGGCTCACCGGCTGCCGGGGCCGGCGGCGCGCGCGGGAGCCGGAGCCGCGGGACCCGGGGCCTTGGGAGCGCTCGCCGGCTTTCTCCGGGCGCGAGCCCGCCTTGTGGGAGCTGTGGCGGCGCGGGCCGGGGACGTCCGAGCGGGGTGTCGGCTCGTCACGCCGGGTGCGCCTGCCGCCGTCGCCGCCTCTGGCACGCGTGGCCTGGCCGCCCGGACCGTTCCGCGGCTCGCTCATCTCCCACTCCCCTGAACGATCGGACGATCGGGCGTCTTGCTTGCGTGATTGCGCAATCTAACAAATGACGAGCGGTCGGCCGTGCGGTCCCACCATCCCTTTACAGGGGAGGCACGAGGGCGGTGCGTGGTTCCACGTGAAACATCACGGCTTCCCCTCCCCTGTCCGTCCACGCCGTTCGTGACGGGATCCCACGGCCGCGAGACAGGCGGCGTACACGGCGAGAACGGCGGTGAGCAGCGCGTAGTACAGCCCGGGGAGGGAGGTCAGTCCGAGAGGCGGCCCGAGCGGGGACGGCGGGAGCGCCAGTCCTACGGCGACCAGGGCCGCGGCGGCCCAGGTGACCGGGCTCGGTGCTCGCCGTTCGGCGGCATGCCGTCCGGTGCGCAGCAGGAGCATGACCAGGGCCTGGGTGAGGAGGTTCTCCGTGAACCAGCCCGAGTGGAACTCCGCCTGGTCGTCCCCCGTGCCCGGTCCGTGCAGGGCGAGCGCGAGCGCGCCGAAGGTGGCGAGGTCGGCGACCGCGTTCAACGCGCCGAAACCGGTGAGGAAACGCAGCAGGTCACGGGGGTGCAGCAGGGTCGGCCGGGTGAGCAGGCGGGGGTGCGGGCGGTCGTAGGCGAAGGCGAGCTGGGCGGCGTCGAAGCACAGGTTCTGCACGAGGACCTGGGCCGGGAGCATGGGCAGGAAGGGCAGCAGCAGGCCGGTGGAGAGCATCGCGATCACGTTGCCGAGGTTGGAGGAGAGCGTGACGCGCAGATACGTGGCGATGTTGGCGCCCGCCTCCCGGCCGGCGGCGATGCCGTGGGCGATCGCGGTGAGGTCCTTCCCGGCGAGCACGACGTCGGCGCCCTCGCGGACCACGTCCGCCGCGTCGCGCGGGGCGATGCCGACGTCGGCGGCGCGCAGCGCGGGCAGGTCGTTGACGCCGTCGCCGAGGAAGCCGACGGTGTGTGCGGTGCGCAGAACGCGGGTGATGCGGGCCTTGTGCTCCGGGGTGCAGCGGGCGAAGACGGTCGTACGGCCGGCCAGCTCGGCGAGTTCGGCGTCGGTGAGGGTGTCGACGTGGCCGGCGGAGACGACGGCGTCGGCGGTGACGGGGAGGCCGAGGTCGCGGCAGGCGCGGGCGGCGGTGGCCGGGTGGTCGCCGGTGAGGACCTTGACGGTGACACCGCGGTCGGTGAGGTCCCTCAGCGCGGCGGCGGCGGTCGGGGCGAGCGCGTCGCGCAGGGTGACCAGGCCGCGGAAGGTGAGGCCGCGCTCGTCGGCGGGCGTGTGGGCGCGAATGCGGGCGGGGCGTTCGGCGGTGGCGACCGCGAGGACGCGCAGGCCGTCGCCGGCCCGGTGGGCGGCCAGGTCGTGGAGGCGGGCGCGGTCGGCGTCGGGCAGCGCACAGCGTTCCAGGACGGCCTCGACGTCTCCCTTCACGACCAGGGTGTGCGTGCCGAGGCGGCCGGGCGTGCGGACGACGGCGGTGGCGAGGCGGCGCAGCGGATCGAACGGGAGGGCGGCCACCCCGTCGTAGGCCATCAGCTCGTCCGGGGCGTTGTAGGTCATCCGCTCGCCCGGCCCGTCGTGAGCCATCCGCTCGCCCGGCACGCTGTGGGCCATCAGTGCGTCCGGCTCGTCCGTCTCGCGGAACGCTGCTTCCAGCAGGGCCTCGTCCAGGGCGTCCGGTGCAGGCAGGTCGGCGAGGTGCAGGGTCCACCACGCGTTGACGGCCGCCCAGTGCAGTACGGCGGGGTCGTCGCGGCCGTCCGGGCCGAGGGCGCGGTGGACGACCGGGCGGTCCTGGGTGAGGGTGCCGGTCTTGTCCAGGCACAGCACGTCGACCGCGCCGAGGTCGTGCAGCGCGGGCAGCCGCCGCACGATCACTCCGTGGGCGCGGGCGAGCCGGGCGGCGCCGCGGGCCAGGCAGGTGGTGACCAGGACCGGCAGCATCTCCGGGGTCAGCCCGACGGCCACGGCGACGGCGAACGGCAGGGTCTCCAGACCTCGGTCACGCAACGCCGCGTTCGCCATGAGCACCAGCGGCGGGGTCAGCAGCATGAACCGGATGAGGATCCAGGAGACGCCGTGCACCGAGCGGTCGAAGGCGCCGGGCTGCCGCCGGTCGGGGCCGTGGGCGTGCGCGGCGGCGAACCGGGTCCGCGCGCCCGTCGCCGTGACGACCGCGGTGGCGCTGCCGGACGCCACGCTGCTGCCCTGGAAGCAGTACTGCGGCTGCTCCAGTACGCCGGCGCTGCGGTACGAGGGCGGCGGGTCGTCGGCGTGCTTGGGCACCGGGGCGGATTCGCCGGTCAGCGCGGACTGGTGCACGGTCAGGCCGCGGGCGCGCAGCAGGCGTACGTCCGCCGGTATCAGGTCGCCCGGGCCGAGCCGGACGATGTCCCCGGGGACCAGTTCGCCGACCGGGATCTCGCGGCTGACGGGCGGTGCGTCCTCGTCGGCGCGGCGCTGGACGGTGACCGTCGTCGCGACCAGCTCGCGCAGGGCGGCGGTGGAACGGTCGGCGCGGTGCTCGCCGGTCGCGCGGAGCACGCAGCTCAGGGCCACCAGCAGGAGGATCACGGCGGCGGTGCCCCAGGCGAGGACGGCCGCGGAGACGAGGCCGAGGCAGAGCAGGACGGCGGTGAAGGGGTCGCGCAGGCCGCGGGCGACACGGCGGGGCCAGGTGGTGTCCGGGCCGGGCGGGAGGGTGTTCTCGCCGTGGCGGGCCAGACGGGCCTGGGCTTCGGCCTCGGTGAGGCCGCGTGGGGTGGTGGCCGTCTCTCGGAGTACTTGGAGGAGGGTGGGGGGTGCGGCGGGGGGCCTTGGGTCGTCCTGCTGTGCGTCCGGGGTCGGGGACGCCGTCGTCTCAGCCACCGATCCGGCGCAGGCGGTGGGCGGGGGCGGTGGCCTGCTGGGTGCGGGCCGTCATCTGGTCCACCATGACGCGGACCAGCGTGGCGATGTCCGGGTCGTCGATGTAGTACACCTGCCGCCGGCCCTCGCGGCGGGAGCGGACCAGCCCGGCGAGCTTCAGCTTCGCCAGGTGCTGGCTCACGGCGGGCAGGGCGCCGCCCACGCGGTGCGCGAGGTGCGTGACGTCGCTCTCGCCCTGGGAGAGGGCCCACATCAGGTGCAGCCGGGCGGAGGAGGCGAGCAGGCCGAACGCGGCGGCCGCCTCTGCGAGTACCTCGGCGGGCGGGTCCTCGACGCCGTCGGCTCTGTCCTTCACGAACCTCTCCTGTTCCCGCCTCGGCTCGGCCGATGCCTGCGGGTCACCATGGTAGGGGGGTGGGGTGGGGCGGGGGTTCGCGGTGCGGTCGGCCTCGGCTTCGCCTTCGGCCGTACTCGTTCCCACCCGCACCACCCGTGCGGGCATCGATGTCGGGTGCGGGTGGCCCTCGCGGGGCGGGCCCGCCGTCGGCGGCTGTCGGGTGGAGGGCCGGTGGCCCCGTCCTCGGCTTCGCCTTCGGGGCGTGTTCGTTCCGACCCGCACCACCCGTGCGGGCATCGATGTCGGGTGCGGGTGGCCCTCGTGGGGCGGGCTCGCCGTCGGCGGCTGTCGGGTGGAGGCCGGTGGCTCTTCCTCGGCTTCGCCTTCGGGGGGGGTCTGCCGTTGGTCGCCGGCGGGGCGGTGGTCGTCCGCTTTGTACGATGTGACGCCTCGGCCGGAGGTGTTCGTGGGGAAGGGAGGCGGGGCGTGGTGGAGTCGGGGCGGCGGCGTCGGGCCAATGGGTCCTTGGAGACTCGGGTGCTGGCCGTGCTGCACGAGGCCGGCGGGCCCGTGACGGCGGGCTGGGTGCAGGAGCGGCTCGCGGCCGATCTGGCGTACACCACCGTCGTGACCGTGCTGGCCCGTCTGCTCGCCAAGAACGCCGTGACCCGCCGGCGTGAGGGGCGCTCCTTCGTGTGGATGCCGGCCGCGGACCCCGCCGGGCTCGCCGCGCTGCGGATGCGCAAGGTCCTGGACGGCGAGCAGGACCGCCGTGCGGTGCTCGCCAGCTTCGTCACCGGACTGCCGGAGGGCGACGAGCAGCTGCTGCGCGAACTCCTGGACCGGGCCACCGGCGAGGACTGACCGCCGGATGGGGATCTTCGTCTTCCTCCCGCTGGTGCTGCCGCTGACCGCGTGGCCGGTCGCACGGCTCGCCGCCCAGCGTCTGCATCCGCGCACGGCCACGCTGCTGCTGACCGGTGTCTCCACGGTGATGGCGCTGTGCAGCACCGTGTGTCTGGCGCTGCTGATGGTGGTCGGCACCGCCCAGCTGCCCGGCAACCCGCTGCCCGACGCCTGGTCGGACCCCGAGGTGCGCGAGAGCGTGCCGCATCACGAGGTCGCCGGCAAGGCCGCGATCCCCGCGCTGCTCGTGGTCGTCGGCGCCTGCGCCCGGGTGCTGCTGCACCATCACCGGGTGCGTCGGCGGGCACATCGCGCGCTCGCGGGACTGCCGCCGCGGGAGGTGGCGGTCCTGCCGGACCACGAGCCGTACGCCTACGCCCTGCCCGGAGGCCCGCGCGACCGGATCGTGGTGTCCACGGCGCTGCTCGGGCATCTCGCCTCGCGCGAGCGGCGCGCGCTGTTCGCCCACGAGCGGGCCCACCTGGCCGCCCGGCACCACCGTCATCTGCTGCTCGTGCGGCTCGCGGCCTGCGCCAACCCGTTCCTGCTGCCGCTGCGGACCGCGGTGACGTACACCGCGGAACGCTGGGCGGACGAGGAGGCCGCGCAGGCCGTCGGCAGCCGTACGGCCGTGGCGCGCGCGATCGGCAAGGCGGCCCTGGTCTCGCGCTCCACCCCCGCGCCGACGCTGGCCGCGCTGGCCGCGCCCGGCCCGCTGCCCCGCCGGGTCGCCGCGCTGCTGGGTCCCGCGCCCGCCATACGGACCTGGCCGTCGCTGTTCACCACGGTCGGTCTGGCGCTGTGGACGGCGGCCACCGGAGCCGTACTGTCCGCCCTGTTCTCCGCGAACTCGGCGGTCACCCTGCTGTTCCTGCTGCGCGCGGCCACCCCGCTGTGATCGCCGTCCGGCGGGGTGTGTGAGGCACGCCACTCACGGGTGCCGATGAGCGTCGGCGCGGGCAGGGGTCATAAAGAGCGACACCAGTGAGCGCAGGCGTCCGGGCACCGGGCGCGACGAGCAGGGAGCCGCACACGATGACCGACGCCGTCAAGGGGCCCGCGAGCTACTTCCCGTCCATCGAGAAGACGTACGGCCACCCCGTCGCCCACTGGCAGGACATCGTCCGCGCGGCGCTGCCGGCGAAGCACATGGAGCTGGTGGCCCTGCTGAAGACCGAGCACGGAATGGGGCACGGTCATGCCAACGCCGTCGTCGCCCACACCCTCGCCGGGATCCGGAAGGGGTGACCCGCCGTCCGCCGCCGCACCGTCCGGCACCGGTCCGTCCCCTCGTGCGGACCGGTGCCGAGCGGTGCGTGCGGATCGATCCGGGCCGGTGTCGGCGGCCGGCGCGGATCGAGGAGCGGCGGATCTGGGATCCTGCCAGAGCGGGCCCGCACCGAGGAGGCCGCGAACTCCGTCCGGCGGCGTCCGCGCAGGTCAGCCGTATAGGGTGAGTTTTCCGGTCCGGAAGCAGACGCGGGGGAAGTAAGGGGTGGGACACCTTGAGTTCCGACTCAGGGGCACGCACGGCCTTCGCGGAACGCCTCGCGTTGCTGTACGGCGAGGCCGGCAACCCACCGCTCAAACGCGTGGCCGAGGCGGTGGTCCGGCTCCAGCGCGTCGACGAGCGGGGGCGGCCCGTCCTGGTGTCCGCGCAGCGCATCAGCGACTGGCGCCGGGCCCGCAACGTGCCGGCTCAGTTCGCCGCCCTCGCGGCCGTCCTGCACGTGCTGA
Source organism: Streptomyces sp. NPDC014801 (assembly GCF_043082085.1). Lineage (NCBI taxonomy): Bacteria > Bacillati > Actinomycetota > Actinomycetes > Kitasatosporales > Streptomycetaceae > Streptomyces > Streptomyces sp. NPDC014801. The sequence goes on from NZ_JBIBXG010000009.1 coordinate 153,416, forward strand.
TTCCGCAGGCGCGCCGTTTGCAGCCCACCCCTGCCTGCCCGGGTCTGTACGACCTGGGTGAGTGGCAGCGGCTGTGGGAGAGCGCCGTCGCGGGTCCGGCCGCCGAGCGCCCGGCCCACTCGGGGCAGGATCCGCCGTCGGCGCAGGACAACGCGTCCGTGTCGGGCGGGGTGTGCCCCTACCGGGGGCTCGCCTCCTACCGGCAGCAGGACGCCCGCTGGTTCTTCGGCCGGCAGCGCAGCACGGACAGCCTGGTGGAACTGCTGCGGTCCGCCGAGCGCACCGGCGGGCTCGCGATGCTGGTCGGCGCGTCCGGGGCGGGGAAGTCCTCCCTGCTGCACGCCGGGCTGGTGCCGGCCCTGCGGGCGGCCACGAGTGAGGGCGACGACGGCGAGCCGGCCGGCGGGGCCGAGCGGACCGGCGGGGCATTGCCCACCGGTGCCGAACGGACCGGCGGCACAGAGCGGGCCGGCGGTGCCGTGTGGGCCGGCGGGGCGTTGCCTACCGGTGCGGTGCGGGTCGGCGGGGTCGAGCGGATCGTCGTGCAGATGGTGCCGGGGGCCGATCCGGTCGGTGAGCTGCGCCGTCGTATCCCCACGCTGCCCGAGGTACCGGGCGCGGCGCCCGGTGAGGCGGGTGCCGTAGCCGACGGAGAGCCGGGGGCGGCGTCCGGGGGCACGGGTGCCGTGGCCGGGAGTGCAGGCGCCGCGTCCGGGAGCACGGGTGCCGTGCCCCCGAGTGCACGCGCCGCCTACGAGAGCGCGGGTGCCGTGGCCACGACGGGGCCCGGGGCCGTGAGCCCGGGGGCCGTTCGGGAGGCCGTCGTCGCGTGGGCCGGGGACGGGCCTCGGCCCGTGGTCATCGTCGACCAGTTCGAAGAGACGTTCACCCTCTGCGCCGACGAGGCCGAGCGGCGTGCCTTCATCGGGCTGCTGCACGCCCTGTGCGCCGGTCCGCGGCCGGCCGCCCTGGTCGTCCTCGGCATCCGCGCCGACTTCTACGACCGCTGTCTCGCCCATCCGGAACTCGCCGACGCGCTGCAGCACCGGCACATGGTGCTCGGCCCGCTGACCGGCACCGAGCTGCGGGAGGCGGTGACCGCACCGGCCAAGGCCGTGGGGCTGGAGCTGGAGACGGGGCTCGCGGAGCTGATCGTGCGGGAGGTCGGCGCGGACGGCCCGCGCGGCGCGCACGACGCCGGGGTGCTGCCGCTGCTGTCGCACGCCCTGCTGGCCACCTGGCAGCGGCGCAAGGGCGGCCGGCTGACGCTGGCCGGCTACCGGGCGGCCGGCGGCATCCAGGGCGCGGTGGCGGCGACGGCCGAGCGGGCCTGGGCCGGGCTGGACCCGGCGGCGCGGACGGCCGCGCGGCTGCTCCTGCTGCGGCTGGTGCGGCTCGGCGAGGACACGCAGGCCACCCGGCGACGCGGCACGCGGCGGGAGCTGACCGCGGAGTCCGCCGATCCGGACAAGACGCAGGAGTCGCTGGAGGCGCTGGTCCAGGCCCGGCTCCTGACGCTGGACGCGGACACCGTGGAGATCACCCACGAGGCGCTGCTGCACGCCTGGCCGCGGCTGCGGAACTGGATCGAGGAGGACCGCTCCGGACATCTGCTGCGGCAGCGGCTGGAGGAGGACGGCCGGGCCTGGGAGGCCTCGCACCGCGACTCCTCGCTGCTGTACCGGGGGTCGCGGCTCGAACAGGCGCGCACCTGGGCGAACACGGCCGGCGACAGCCTGCTCACGCGGGGCGCGGTGGAGTTCCTCGCGGCCTCGGTACGGCTGCGCCGGCGCACGGTGATGATCAGCCGGGCGGCGGTGGCGGCGCTCGTCGCGCTCGCGATCGTGGCGGCCGGGGCGGCCGTGGTGGCGTGGCAGCAGCGGGACGACGCCGTGTTCGAGCAGGTCGTCGCGGAGGCGGACCGGGTGCAGGACACCGATCCGTCGCTGTCGGCGCAGATCGACCTGGTGGCGCACCGGCTGCGGCCGGGCGACGAGGGCACCCGCAACCGGCTGCTGTCGATCGTGAACGCCCCGCTGGCGACCCCGCTGAGCGGGCACACCGGCGCGGTGTATCTGACGTCGTTCAGCCCGGACGGGCGGCTGCTGGCGAGCGCCGGCTACGACCGCACCGTACGGCTGTGGGACGTGGCCGATCCGGGGCGGCCGCACCCCCTGGGCCGGCCGCTCACCGGGCACGGCAGCTGGGTGAGCAGCGCGGTGTTCAGTCCCGACGGGCACACCCTGGCCAGCGCCTCCGACGACGGAACGATCCGCCTGTGGGACGTCGGCGACCCGCGGCAGCCGCGGCCCCTCGGCGCGCCGCTGTCCGGGCACGCGGGCACGATCTACCTGCTGGCGTTCAGCCCCGACGGGCGGACGCTCGCGTCCGCCGACGAGGACCGCTCCGTACGGCTGTGGGACATGGCCGACCCGGCGCACGCCAAGCCGCTCGGGGAGCCGCTGACCGGGCACGGCGCGGCCGTGCGTTCCGTGGCGTTCAGCCCGGACGGGCGGACCCTGGCCGCCGGGGGCGACGACAAGGCGATCCGGCTGTGGGACCTGTCCGACCGGCGCCACCCGGGGCAGCTGCCGGCGGAGCTGACCGGGCACCGGGCCACCGTGCACTCCGTGGCGTTCAGCCCCGACGGGCGCACCCTGGCCAGCGGCAGCGCGGACGACACGGTCCAGCTGTGGGACGTGGCCGATCCGCGGCGGCCGCAGCGCCTCGGCGCGCCGCTGACCGGCCACGCCGGGCCGATCTGGTCGGTGGCCTTCAACCCGCAGGGCACGCTGCTCGCGGCGGGCAGCGCGGACTCCACGGCGAGCCTGTGGAACGTGGCGAACCCGGCGTACCCCTCCCAGGTCGGCGGGCCGCTCGCGGGCGGCAGCGGCGAGATGTACACGGTGGGGTTCAGCCGTGACGGGCGGACGCTGGCGACGGGCAGCGGGGACGGGCGGGTGCGGCTGTGGTCCGTGCCCACGTCCGACATGGCCGGGCACGTGGGGGCCTTCCGGCCCGACGGGCAGGTGCTGGCGACGGCGGCCGACGACGGGCTGGTCCGGTTGTGGGACGTCACCGCGCCCGGCCGTCCCGCCCGGCTGGGAGAACCGTTTTCCCCCGCGGCGGGCCACGTCCGCCGGATGGCGTTCTCCCCCAACGGGCACGTCCTCGCCGCGCTCATGGCCAGCGGTGAGATCCGGCTGTGGAACGTCACCGATCCCGTACGGCCGCGGCCCTACGCCCAGCCGATCACGCTGCGCATCCGGTACGCCGGCGGGGACGCGCTGACGTTCAGCCCGGACGGGCGGGTGCTGGCCTCGGCGTACGAGGACCGCACGATCCAGCTGTGGGACGTCGCGGATCCGGCGCGGCCGCGCCCGCTGGGGGCGCCGCTGACCGGGCATCAGGGGTACGTCTACTCGCTCGCGTTCAGTCCCGACGGGGGGACGCTGGCGAGCGGGAGCGCGGACGCGACGGTGCGGTTGTGGGACGTGAGCGATCCCGCGCATGCCGTGCCGCGTGGGCGGCCGCTCACCGGACACCGGGGGCCGGTCAACGTGCTCGCCTACGGGCCCGACGGGCGGACGCTGGCCAGTGGGAGCGACGACGACACGGTGCGGCTGTGGGACGTCACCGATCCGGGGCGGGCCACCGGGGTCGGGCGGCGGCTCACCGGGCACACCGAGGCGGTCGTTTCGCTGACGTTCAGTGCGGACGGGCGCACGCTGGCCAGTGGGGGGAACGACACGACGGTGCGGCTGTGGGACGTCGGCGATCCCGGTGACCCGGCGGCGATCGGGTCGTCGATGAGTGCTCGGGCGCGGACGGGGAGCTTCTTGTCGTTCAGTCCCCGGGGGCGGATGCTCGGGGTTTCCAGCGGGGCGGACACGGTGCGGTTGTGGAGTCTGGATGTGGCTTCGGCGGTCGACCGTATTTGTGCGTCTACGCGGGGGGTGCTGACGGAGGAGAAGTGGCGGGAGTATTTGCCGCGGTTGTCTTATTCGCCGCCGTGTGGGGGGTGACGGGGGTGGTGAACGCCGTGGGGCACGGGGCCCTTGGGGTGCGCGTGCCGGCGTTGCGGTTGACGCCGTGGGGTGCGTGGCGCCCGGCGCCGGGGTGAGCGCCGTGGGGGTGCGCTGCCCGGCGTTGCGGGGTGCCGCCCGCGCCCACCCGTGCCGCCCTGGGGGTCCCCCCTGCTCGAAGAGCTTGGGGGAGGCACGCATGCCCGCGGACTGAGCCGACCAGGCGCCCACCCGTGCCGCCCTGGGGGTCCCCCCTGCTCGAAGAGCTTGGGGGAGGCACGCATGCCCGCGGAGGGGGCGGGCCAAGCGCCCGGCCGAGCTTGGGGGAGGCACGCATGCCCGCGGACTACGCAGACCAGCGCCCGGCTGGGTGGACGCCCGTGGAGTTGGTGGGCCGGGTTGTTAGGGTTGGGGGTGGCCCGGTCGCTGGTGGTTCCCCCGTCATCAGCGGCCGGGTTCCTTGCTGGCACCAGTGTGGTGCCCGTGTTGTCCGGACCGGCCTGGGAAGGGTGGTGAGGGCCGCCGTGCATCGGCGTGTCGTCGTCGTCACCGCGGTTCACGCTCCGTCGGCCCGCTTTCTGGCCGACGCCTACGCCTCCCTCCGCGCGCAGCGGCTCCCCGACGGGTGGGAGTGGCACTGGGTGATCCAGGAGGACGGCGCGAGCGACGCGATACGCCCGCACGTCCCCGACGATCCCCGCGTCACCTTCCGGCAGGGGCGCCCCGGCGGTCCCGGGGTCGCCCGGACCATCGCGCTCGCGCATGTCGAGGGGCCGTATGTGAAGGTCCTCGACGCCGACGACCGGCTTCCGCCGGGAGCCCTCGCCCGGGACCTGGCCGCCCTGGAGGCCGACCCCGGCCTCGGCTGGGCCACCTCCCGCGCCCTGGACCTGCTGCCCGACGGCACGACCCGCGGCTTCCCCGGCGACCCGGAGGAGGGCCCGATCGAACGGGGTGCCGTGCTCGACCACTGGGCGGCGAACGACTACCGCGCCCAGGTGCACCCGGCGACCCTCTGCGTCCGCCGTGACCTGCTGCTCGCCCTCGGCGGCTGGATGGCCCTGCCCGCCTCCGAGGACACCGGGCTGCTGCTCGCGCTCAACGCGGTCAGCCGGGGCTGGTTCAGCCGGGAGCCCGGCCTGCTCTACCGCAAGTGGGACGGCCAGGTCACCGGCCAGTCCCCGCACGTGGACCCGGTGGAGCGCCGGGCCCGCATGGCGGTGGTGGAGGCCCGGGCGCGGGCCCTGGCCGGGCTGGACTGGGCGGCTTAGCGTCACGTCCGGTGCGGCTCCGGGGGCCGGGGGTGCCGTCCCAGGAGTTCCGCGAGGCCGCGGCGGGTCGCGGCCAGGATCACGCGGTCCTGGGGGCGCAGGACGTGGGTGTCGGGCAGGTCCCACAGGAGGCCCGACGGTCTCGCCTCCTCCTCGCCCGGCTCCGGCGGCGGCTCGGCGGAGGCGGAGGCGGCCGTGTCCAGGGCCAGCACCCGCCACGCGCCGGCGCGGAACGCCTCGCCGACCGTGCGGCCCTCCAGCTGGGGGTGCCCGGCGACGTCCACGGCCGCGAACAGCAGCACCCGCCGCTCCACCGGGATCGCCCCGAGGATCTGGCGGCCCAGCATGGCCGCGGCGAACGCGGGGGCGGCCAGGTGGGAGACGCTGCGGCTGCGGGTCTGGGCGTGCGGGTGCGCGGCGCGCAGGGTGCGGTAGACGGCGGTCGCGAAGTCGTCGTCGTACAGCCGCAGGACGGTGCGCAGGTCGGGGCGGATGCCGCGGGCGTACAGCACGGCCTCGAGGTTGGTGGTGTCGGAGCTGGTCACCGCCAGCAGTGCCGCCGCCCGGTGGATCTTGGCGGACTCCAGGACGCCCTCCTGGGTGACGTCGCCGAGGACCACCGGCACCCGCAGCCGCCGTGCCGTCGCCAGGCCCCGCGCCTCGGGGCCGGCCTCCACGCACACCACCGGGACGTCCAGTTCGCGCAGCCGGGTCAGCACCCGGGTGCCGATCTTGCCGAGGCCGAGCAGCACGACGTGCCCGCTCAGCCCGCGCGGCGGCTTGCGCAGGGTGGACGCGCTGCGGAACGTGCCGAGCGCCTCCAGCACCGCGGCCAGCAGCACCGGCAGCAGCAGCAACCCGACCAGCCCGGAGAGCAGTTGGAGCAGCTGCCGGGAGGTGGAGGCGCCGACGGCCGGGTCGTTGATGGCGAACAGGTCCAGCAGCGTCAGATACAGCGCCCCCAGCGGGTGCACCCCCGTCGCCAGCCACAGCGCGACCGCGAGCGCCAGGACGCAGGCCGCCATCCCGGCCAGCGACCAGCGCAGCCGCCGCGAGAACAGCGAACCGAGCGGCGGTACGACCGCCCCGATGCCGCGTCGCGCGCCGGACGCCGGTGCGGGTGTGCCGTCGGGGGCGTAGCCCACCTGTTCCAGTACGACCCGGCCGCGCCGCCCGTCCGCCGACCGCACCGCCGCCGTGTCGGGCAGCAGTTGCGGGCCCTGGTCGTCCTGGGCGGCGAGGTCCGACGTGCCGTTGCCGGTCGACGACAGCAGCGCCAGGGTCGCCAGGCCGGGCGCGCCGCGCTGCCCGGGTCCCGGTGGCTGCTCGACCGCGCGCAGCATCAGGCCCTCGGTCTGTACGACCTTGGTGGTGCCGGCGACGGCGGCCGCGGCCAGCGCCGGTGCCGCCGTGTCGGCGTCGGACAGCACGGTCGTGGACGCGTCGCCGGCGTCCTCGCCGGTCGCCAGCGCGGCGGCCTGGTCGAGGAGTGCCTCGATGTGCTGGCCGAGGCGCCGGTTGTACAGCCGCAGCACCAGGCGCAGCCGCGGGTTGAGGCGGCGGGCGGTGAGGGCGGCGCGGATGTTGGTCTCGTCGTCGTCGTAGACCAGCGCCAGGGCGGTGGCCCGCTCCACGCCCGCGTCGGCGAGGACCGCCTCGGTGGGTTCGGCGGCCTCGACGATCCGCTCCTGCCGGGCGGCGGCGTCACCGCCGGCGCGGTGGCCGCCGCCCGGTCCGGTCCCGCCGCCGGGGCCCGCGCCGCCACCGCCACCGGCGCCGATACCGATGGCGGTGCCACCGCCGTTGCCGCCGGTGCCGAGGCTGACGGCGGCGCCGACCACGCGGTCGAGCAGCGCCGCCGACACCGCGCGGGCCCGGCCGACGACCGGCGGGCGCACGGTGCGGTGCGCGGACGGCACGACCAGCGTCACCTGCTCGCCGTACACCCCGCGCAGCTCGGCGGCCAGCCGGTGCGCGAGCGCGTCGTCCCCGCACACCACCATGGGCGCGGCCGGCCCGCCGGCCGGTAACCCCTGACTCGGAACCGTGGCCATCGCGGCTAGCCCCGGGGCAGGTGCCGGGCCGCGAAGTCGAGTTCGAGGCGGACCTGCTTGATCCGCTCGTCCACGACCAGGGAGCCGTGCCCGGCGTCGTAGCGGTACACCTCGTGCACCGCGCCACGGGCCTGGAGCCGCTTGACGTAGTTCTCGATCTGGCGGATCGGGCAGCGCGGGTCGTTCACACCCGCGGAGATGTAGACCGGGGCCTTCACCTGGTCGACGTAGGTGATCGGGGAGGACGCCTCGAAGCGCTCCGGGACCTCCTCGGGGGTACCGCCGAGCAGGGTGCGGTCCATCGCCTTCAGCGCCTCCATCTCGTCGTGGTAGGCGGTGACGTAGTCGGCGACCGGGACCGCGGCGATGCCCAGCGTCCACAGGTCCGGCTGGGTGCCGAGGCCGAGCAGGGTGAGGTAGCCGCCCCAGGAGCCACCCGTCAGGACCAGCCGCTCGGGGTCCGCGAGGCCGGAGTCGACCGCCCAGGCGCGGACCGCGGCGATGTCCTCCAGCTCGATCAGGCCGACGCGGTGCTTGAGCGCGTCGGTCCAGGCCCGGCCGTAACCGGTGGAGCCGCGGTAGTTGACCCGGACGACCGCGTAGCCGTGGTCCACCCAGGCGGCCGGGCCCGCGGCGAAGGAGTCGCTGTCGTGCCAGGTGGGGCCGCCGTGGATGTCGAAGACCGTGGGCAGCGGACCGCTCGCGCCGGCCGGCTTCTGCACCAGGGCGTGGATGCGGCCGCCGGGGCCCTCCACCCACACGTCCTCCACCGGCACCGAGCCGGGGGACTTCAGGCCGGGCGGGTCCAGCACCACACCGCCCGCGGTGGAGCGGACGGCGGACGGCTCGGCCGACGACGACCACAGGTACTCCACCGTGCCGTCCGGGCGGGCGGAGGCGCCCGAGACCGTGCCCGGCGGGGTGTCGAGGCGGGTCAGCTCACGGGTGGCGAGGTCGAAGCGGAACAGCTCGCTGCGTGCCTCGAAGCTGTGCGCGACGAGCAGGGCGCTGCCGTCCGGATACCACTCGGCGCTCATGTCGCCCGGCAGGTCCAGGGCGAGGTCGCTCTCCTCGCCGCTCGCCACGTCCCACACCAGGGGCTCCCAGCGGCCGCGGCGCTGGTGGCCGATGAGCAGGCGGGTGTCGCCCTCGACCGGGGCGAAGCCGAGGACCTCCAGGCCCAGCTCGACCGTGCCGCCCTTGGTGTCGTCCAGCTCGGCGACCGGGGTGCCGTCGGGGCGCACCACGCGCAGCGCGGAGTGCATGGCGTCGCCGTGCTCGGTGTGCTCCAGGGCGATCAGGGTGCCGTCGTGGGAGAGGTCGCCGACGCCGGCGGACTCGCGGTGGCGGTAGATCTCCACGGGCGGCTCGCCGTCGCGGACCAGGTGGATCGTGGTGCCGTCCTCGTCGGTGGAACGGCCCACGACCGCGGTGCGGCCGTCGCGGCCGAGGGCGAGGCCGGCGGGGTAGGACGGCTCCAGGCCGGGAGCGGCGGGCTCGTCCTCGCCGCCGGTGAAGGGCTGGCGGCGCCAGACGCCGAACTCGTCGCCGTCCTTGTCGTCGAACCACCAGATCCACTCGCCGTCCGGTGAGAGCACGCCGTCCGTGGTGCCGTTGGGGCGGTCGGTGACCTGGCGCTGCTCACCGGTCGCGCGGTCCCAGGCGTACAGCTCGTACGTGCCGGTCGCGTTCGAGACGAACAAGGAGCGGTCGGGGGCGTCCTCGGCCCACTCCGGCAGGGAGACTCGGGGGGCGCGGAAGCGCTTTTCCCAGTCGGGGGTTTGCTGGTGGTCCTGCGGTCCCTGCGGGACGGGCCCGTTGCTCTCAGTCATGGGCCCATAGTGCCTGGTCCTCCGGACAATTGGCTGTCGTGCTCCCCAGGCTGTGGATAACTTCCGGGCGCGGGTGCGGTAGACGCCGTGGGGTGCGGTGCCCTGGGGTACGTGGCGCCCGGCGCCGGAGTGGACGCCGTGGGGTGCGCTGCCCGGCGCTTGCGGGGTGCCGCTGCGCCCACCCGTGCCGCCCCAGCGGCACGACTGCCCGCAGCTACGCCGGCCTCAGGGGCGCGGGGAACTGCGCGACCGGCCCACCACCACCCGCAGGCGACGAGCGACCGGGTCGCCCCGGACCATCCACCCCGCGCGGGAAGCGACCCCTGCCGCGCGTACCCGGGCCGATAACCGCCGGAGGTACCCCGTACCGTTGGTGGGGTGTACCGGTTTCTGCTGACGCCCCGATGGTGGGGGATCAACGTCTTCGTGCTGTTGGCCATCCCCTTCTGCATCTTCATGGGGTCGTGGCAGCTGGGCCGCTTCGAGGCGCGCGTGGACGAGCACCGGGAGGCCAAGGCCACCGCCACCGCCGACAAGAAGGAGACCCCGCGTCCGCTGGCGGAGCTGCTGCCGGTGGACAAGGCGACCTCCGGCCGGCAGGCCACCGCGACCGGCCACTACGACCGTCAGCTGCTGGTCCCCGACCGCCGGCTGGACGACCGGCGCGGCTTCTACGTGCTCACCCTCCTGCGGGTCGACGGCGGCAAGGCGCTGCCCGTCGTCCGGGGCTGGCTGCCCGGTGACGCCGACCCGTCGAAGGCGCCCGCGCCGCCGGCCGGCGACGTCACCGTGACCGGTGCGCTCCAGGCGAACGAGACGCCCGGGGACAACGGCGTCAGCGCCCAGGGCGGCCTCCCGGCGGGGCAGACCGCCGCGATCAGTTCGGCGTCGCTGGTGAACCTGGTGCCGTACGACGTCTACCCGGCGTGGATCACCCTCGACAAGGGCGACGCCGGGATGAAGGCCGTGCCCGCGAGCGCGCCCGCGGACTCCGGCCTGGACCTGAAGGCGTTCCAGAACCTCGGGTACACCGGCGAGTGGTTCGTCTTCGCCGGGTTCGTGGTGTTCATGTGGTTCCGGCTGCTGCGCCGCGAGGTGGAGTTCCAGAAGGACGCCCGCCTCGGCCTGACACCCGAACCGGAACCCGACACCGCACCGGAACCCGGGACGGCGCCCAGGACGGAACCGGCACCCGGCACCGAAGCGACGCCCGCCCAGACCGCCGCCACCGGAACCGGCGAGGCACCCGGCACCGCCACGCCCCCCGCCCCCGGCGCCTCCGGTGACGCGGGCTACGACTCGGCCAGCAGTCCCGTCCGGTAGATCGTCCCCGCGCACGCGCCGGAGACCGTCGCGGATGTCGACGGCGAGCCGGTGTGTGCCGTGTGCGTGACGACCACGCTGCCGTCGGCCGTGCCGTCCTCGGTGACCAGCTGGGTGGTCGTGCCGGTCGAGCCGCCGGTGGACGTGCCCTGGTCGCTTGCGGCGTCCTGGCTGGGCGAGGGGCTCGTGGTGGGCTTCCCGGTGTCGCCGCCGCCCCCGGAGGTGCCGCCGGTCGTGCCTCCGCCCGTCGTCGGGCAGGTCTGCGAGGGCACCCACGCGAACTTCACGTCGTAGGCGGACCCGGGCGCGAGGACCAGCCGCGACACGTACAGCGACGGGTCGGGCAGCGCGGCCGCCGCGTCGCCCGCGGCGTGCTCCACGACCGAGATCTTCGTGGCGTCGGCCGCGCCCTGCGCCGTGAAGCCGACGGTGCCGGCGCCGGCCACGGCGCAGCTCTCGGCGGAGACGTTCTCCACGCGGAAGGTGCCGTAGACGATCCCGGCGGAGTCGGGCGCCTCTGCGGTGGCCGTGGCGTCGCCGAGCTGCGCGGACGTGCAGTCGGGGACGCTCGCCGGGCTGGACGCGGACGGGCCGGCGGACGCGGAGGCCGAGCCCCCACCGGCCTTGCCCTTGTGCGGGTCCTTCTTCTCCGTGCCGCCCTTGCCGGGGGCCGGGCCGGTGACACCGGTGCCGGAGCTTTGGCCACCGCTCGGGTCCTTGCCCTGTCCGGTGCCGCCCTGGGCCTGGGAGCTGTTGGCGGCGATGGAGGGGTCGGCGTCGGAGCCGGTGGACTGCGAGACGTGCACCAGGGCGGGGATGGCGGTGCCCACGAACAGCGCCGCCGCCGCCATGCCCACGGCGGCCTGCCGCTTGCGTGCCCGGCGGGCCGGGACGGCGCGGCGCAGGTGGTCCAGCGTGCCCTCGCGCGGTTCGATCTCCTCGACCGCGTGGTGCAGCATCCGGCGCAGGGCCAGCTCGTCCGAGTCGAGCCCCTCGGGGCTCTGGTCGTCGGGGCTGTGGTTCACAGTGGCGTTCCCAGCGTGCGATTGCTTCGGCTCTTGGTCACGTGGCCCGCCCGGCCCGGGGCCTTCCCCGGCCGGCTCCCGCCGGGCCGCCGGCTCCTCGGGTACGGCGGAATCGCCGCCCTCCGCGCGCTTCGTCATGCCCGTGCCTCCATGGCGCCCCGCAGGGCCGCGATGCCGCGCGAGCCGTACGCCTTGACGGAGCCGAGCGAGATGCCGAGGGTCTCGGCGACCTGGGCCTCGGTCATGTCGGCGAAGTAGCGCAGCACCAGCACCTCGCGCTGGCGGCGCTGCAGGCCCTTCATCGCCTGGATGAGCGAGTCCCGCTCCAGCTGGTCGTAGGCCCCCTCCTCGGCGCTGGCCATGTCCGGCATCGGCTTGGACAGCAGCTTCAGGCCGAGGATGCGGCGGCGCAGCGCGGACCGGGAGAGGTTGACGACGGTCTGGCGCAGGTAGGCGAGGGTCTTCTCCGGGTCGCGGACGCGCTTGCGTGCGGAGTGGACGCGGATGAACGCCTCCTGGACGACGTCCTCGCAGGAGGCGGTGTCGTCGAGGAGGAGGGCGGCGAGGCCGAGGAGGGAGCGGTAGTGCGCCCGGTAGGTCTCGGTGAGGTGGTCGACGGTCGTACCGGCCGCCACCGCCTCGGTCTGGTCGGCGTCACGCTGACCGGGGAGGCGGGCGGGCCGCGCGGCGGGCATGGGCGCGATCACCGGCATGCCACCGGACGGACCGGCCATGCGCGGTCGGAGGGCCAGCGGGCGGGGGCGAAGAGCCGTGCCGCGCGCGGCCGCAGAAAAGTCGAGTACCTCTGCCACGCCAGTTGGACCCGTTTCCCCCCGCGAGGGTTGTACGTGCCCGGCGTCACTTTTGCGCCGCCGCCCGACGGTGAGTCATGTGCCGCCATGAGCCCCGTTCTTCCCCTATGTCCATTGGTGGCCGGGCGTCCCCACACCCGGGCCAGGCCGTCCCCCAGGCCCTGACCGTCACGTCCCGCGCGGCCCGGAAAAGGGCGACGGCAAAGACGCTCCCCGCCGGCCGCGCGGTTGCGGAGGCGGGGAAAAAATCTTCGGATGCCTGGTGGCACGTTTCAAGTGGTTCGGACCATCGCCCTGATCACACGTTTTCCACAGATCCTACAAAGGGGCACTGACAGCGCCCCGGGTTCGTAGGTCTCCGAGGGGTGCCGTCGGGCGTCTCCGAGGGGTGCCGTCGGGCGTCTTCGAGGGGTGCCGTCGGGCGCGTCCGAGGGGTGCCGTCCTCCCTCAGACCCGCTCGGCGGCCACCAGCTCGGCGATCTGCGCGCTGTTGAGGGCGGATCCCTTGCGCAGGTTGTCGCCGCACACGAAGAGTTCGAGCGCGGTGGGGTCGTCCAGCGCGCGCCGTACCCGTCCGACCCAGGTGGGGTCGGTGCCGACGGCGTCGGCCGGGGTCGGGAACTCCCCGGCGGCCGGGTTGTCGACGAGGACGACGCCGGGCGCGGTGGCGAGGATCTCGCGGGCGTGCTCGACGGTGACCTCGTCCTGGAACCGGGCGTGGACGGTGAGGGAGTGCGTGGTGACGACGGGCACGCGCACGCAGGTCACGGCGATCGGCAGGCCGGGCAGCCCGAGGATCTTGCGGGACTCGTCGCGCACCTTCATCTCGTCCGAGGACCAGCCGTCCTCGCGCAGCGACCCCGCCCAGGGGACGACGTTCAGCGCGACCGGCTCCGGGAACGGCCCGGTGTCGTCGCCGACGGCCCGCCGTACGTCGCCGGGGTGGGTGCCCAGTTCGGTGCCGGCGACCAGGGACAGCTGCCGCCGCAGGGTCTCCACCCCGGCCCGCCCCGCACCACTCACGGCCTGGTACGAGGAGACGACCAGCTCGCGCACCCCGAACTCGGCGTGCAGCGCGCCCAGCGCGACGATCATCGACAGGGTGGTGCAGTGGGGGTTGGCGACGATGCCGCGCGGCCGCAGCCGGACGGCGTGCGGGTTGACCTCGGGCACGACGAGGGGGACGTCGTCGTGGAGCCGGAAGACGCCGGAGTTGTCGACGACGACGGCGCCCTGGGCGGCGGCGATCGGCACCCACCGGGCGGCGATCTCGTCGGGCACGTCGAACAGCGCGATGTCGACCCCGCGCAGGGCCTCCTCGCTCAGGGCGAGCACCTCGGTCTCCTCGCCGCGCACGGCCAGCTTGCGGCCGGCCGAGCGCGGGGAGGCGATCAGGCGGATCTCGCCCCAGATGTCCGCCCGCTGGGACAGGATCCCGAGCAGGACCGTGCCGACGGCTCCGGTCGCCCCCACGACCGCGAGCGTCGGACGGTCCTTCATCGGCGTACGCCCTCGCGGGCGCGGGCGGTCATCGCCCGGTGCCTCCGTAGACGACGGCCTCGTCGCTGTCGGAGTCGAGCCCGAAGGCGGTGTGCACGGCGCGCACGGCCTCGGGGACGTCGTCGGCGCGGGTGACGACCGAGATGCGGATCTCGGAGGTGGAGATCAGCTCGATGTTCACGCCCGCGTCGGACAGGGCGGTGAAGAAGTCCGCGGTGACGCCCGGGTTGGTCTTCATGCCGGCGCCGACGAGGGAGATCTTGCCGATCTGGTCGTCGTAGCGCAGGGAGTCGAAGCCGATGCCGGAGCGGTTCTTCTCCAGGGCGTCGATGGCCTTGCGGCCCTCGGTCTTCGGCAGCGTGAAGGAGATGTCCGTCAGGCCGGTGGCCGCGGCGGACACGTTCTGCACGACCATGTCGATGTTGATCTCGGCGTCGGCGATCGTGCGGAAGATGGCGGCCGCCTCGCCCGGCTTGTCGGGCACGCCGACGACCGTGACCTTGGCCTCGGAGGTGTCGTGTGCGACACCGGAGATGATGGCCTGCTCCACCTGCTTGTCCCCAATCGGCTCACTGCTGACCCACGTGCCCTGCAGTCCGCTGAAGCTGGACCGGACGTGGATCGGGATGTTGTAGCGGCGGGCGTACTCCACGCAGCGGTGGAGCAGCACCTTGGACCCGGACGCGGCCAGTTCGAGCATGTCCTCGAACGAGATCCAGTCGATCTTCCGGGCCTTCTTCACCACGCGCGGGTCGGCGGTGAACACGCCGTCGACGTCCGTGTAGATCTCACAGACCTCGGCGTCGAGGGCCGCGGCCAGTGCGACGGCGGTGGTGTCGGAGCCGCCGCGGCCGAGGGTGGTGATGTCCTTGGTGTCCTGGCTGACGCCCTGGAAACCGGCGACGATGGCGATGTTGCCCTCGTCCAGGGAGTCCCGGATACGGCCCGGCGTGACGTCGATGATCCGCGCTTTGTTGTGGACCGAGTCGGTGATGACACCTGCCTGGCTTCCGGTGAACGACTGGGCGCTGTGGCCCAGGTTTTTGATCGCCATGGCCAGCAGGGCCATGGAGATCCGCTCTCCGGCGGTCAGCAGCATGTCGAGCTCGCGCCCGGCAGGGATCGGGGATACCTGCTCGGCGAGATCGATCAGCTCGTCCGTCGTGTCGCCCATCGCGGAAACCACGGCGACCACCTGGTGGCCGTTCTTCTTGGCTTCCACGATCCGCTTGGCGACGCGCTTGATGCCTTCGGCATCGGCTACGGAGGAGCCTCCGTACTTCTGCACGACAAGGCCCACGTGCGCTCCTCGCTCCGTTTGTGTTCTTTCCGCATATACGCCGGTGTACTGCGGTCGGTTCAGTCTATCGAGCGTCCGAAATCCACCCCTGCGATACCGCATGGTGAGATGTCCCGTCCGCCTGCGTCCAGCTGGGCTCATGCCCAGGCCGGTGCCGGACACGCGGAAATGTGGGTCGGGTCACACCGTGGCGGTCACCGTGCGCCGAGATCGAGGACCGGCTGGAGCCGTTGCCGCATCATCTCGGTGAACTCGGAGTCGCCGTGGGCGTCCTCGATCTCCCGCAGCAGGGTGCGGATCACTTCCTTGGCCCGGTCCAGCCCCTCGGCCTTGAACACGTAGTACACATGCTCGCCGCGCAGGAGGACCGTCGGAACGGCCGTGTCGCCGTAGAGGCGGCGGTAGAGGTCGATGACCTCCTCGCTCAGGGCGAGCGCCCGCTCGAAGTCGCCCTCGTCTGCCGCCGCGCGAGCGCGCTCCGGCAGATCCCAGGCCTCGTCCACGATGCTCCGCTCGCCCGAGGCGTCACCGGGCGGGCCGTCCGGTTCCGGTTCCGGTTGCGGGTCCGGGACCGGTTGCGGTTGTGGCCCGGCGGAGCCGTCCCGCCCGGACCGGGCGGCCTCGCGGCGCACCTCCGTGAGCGTCTGCCGGGCCTGCGCGGTCCCGGGATGCCGTGACCCCAGGGCCTCGGCGGCCAGCAGTGCGTTCTCCCCGGCCAGCGCCACGGCGTCGGCGTACTCGCCCACGGAGGCGAGGACCTGCGCGAGGTCCCCGCGGGCGACGAACGTCTCCGGGTCGTGGGGCCCGAAGAGCCGCTGCGCCTCGGCCAGCTGCTCACGGGCGAGCGCCAGGGCCCGTTCCCTGTCGTCGACGACCGCATAGGCGTTTGGCAGCAGACCGCGCGCCGTGAACGTCACCTCGCCGTCCGGGCCCGCCGTCCGCAGCGCGGCGGCGAGCGCGCGCTCGCCCATCGCCACGGCGCGCCGGGAGAGCCCGTTCGTCGCCAGCCACAGACAGGCGTCCACGAAGAGGTACGCCGCCTCCACCGTGTCGTCATCCGGGGCGGAACGCGCCGCGAAGGCCTCGACGTGGCTCGCGAACACCCGGGCGTCGGCGCTGCCCATCGCCCGCGCGAGCTCCTCCTCGCTTCCCTCCCCCGGCAGACGATGGGCCTCCATCTCCAGCAGCGTGACGGCGAGCCCGCGGTACTTCGCCACGAGGTCCGCGGCCCGGTCCGGGTCCGGATCCTCGGGATACGGGGTGCGCGCCACCGCCTGGACCAGCCGGTGCACCGACAGCGTCCCGTCGCGCACGGTGACGAGGCTGTGGGCGGCCAGCCGGCGGATCGCCTCGGTCACCTCCAGCGCGTCGCCGAGCGGGGCGAGATACGACCGGGGGATCCCGTCCGGCGCCCACCAGGCGATGACGTGCAGGATCATCGAGGCCAGCCGTCCGAGCCGGGCCGTCGTCACCCGCAGCACCCGGGCCACCGTCCGCTCCGCCTCACCGCCTTCGGTGCCGGCCGCGAACAGGGCGGCCGGGTGCCGGGCCAGGAGCGCGCCGTACTCCCGAGGGGTGATCCCCGCCTCGCGGCAGTACGCCGCCGCCTGGTCGACGGCGAGCGGCAGGCAGCCGAGTTCGCGGCACAGCTCTTCCACGCCGTCGGTGGGTCCGTGCCACACCCGGGTGAACAGCTCGACGGCCTCGCTCAGCGGGAGCACGTTCAGATCCATCGGGCGCGCGAGCCCGCGCCAGCTGGTCGCGCCGAGGCGGGTGGTGATCAGGAAGCGGCCCTTAGGCGCGCGCTCCAGCAGCGGCCGGATGTGGGCCGGGTCCGTGACGTTGTCCAGCACGATCAGCCAGTCGTCGTGGCCCGCGAGCCACTGGAGCGCGCGCTCGCGCAGGGCGTCCTCCGGCAGGACGCCCACGAGGGAGGGCTGGAGGGCGCGGCTCAGCGCGGCCAGTCCGGCTCCGACGTCGGCGGCGGTCTCGGCGGTGATCCACCAGACGGGGTTGAGGTCCGCGATCCGCCGCGCGGCCCAGCAGGCGGCCAGCGTGGACTTGCCGACACCGCCCAGCCCGTGGACGGCGTGCACGGCGACGCCGCCGGGCTCGCGCATCGCCTCGTCCAGCGCGGCGAGTTCGTCCGCCCGGCCGACGAACAGCGCGGTCGGGCGCGGCAGATACCGCACGGGCTCGGTGAGCGGTCCGAGTGCGAGGGCCTGAGGGGGAAGGACCGTGGCGTTGCGGATCTGCGTCACGTGGTCGCCGGTCGCGACCTGCTCGATGTCGCCGCCGGCCGCGACCGCGCGCTCGCCGGACG
This sequence comes from Streptomyces sp. NPDC014801, assembly GCF_043082085.1. NCBI lineage: Bacteria > Bacillati > Actinomycetota > Actinomycetes > Kitasatosporales > Streptomycetaceae > Streptomyces > Streptomyces sp. NPDC014801. The sequence goes on from NZ_JBIBXG010000009.1 coordinate 170,881, forward strand.
CCTCGACGCTCTGCCGCGGCGGCTCCTCGCCGTCCGTCGTGCTCACGCGTCCCCCGTCGACGCCGAGCCGATGTCACCACCCGCGGCGATGGAGCGCTCACCGGAGGCGGTGACGTTCCGGGGCGCCGGAGGTGTGGCCGGCGGGGACGCGGGCGACGGGGACGCGGGCGGGGTGGCGGGGGCGTTGCCCGTCGACACGCTGCCGATGTTCCCGCCGGCGGCGACCGACCGGGCCCCGCTCGCGGTCACGGTCGTACCGCCGGGCGCCGCGGTCGTCCCGGACGTCCCCGTGAACAGCGCGTACACGGTGAGCGCCAGCCCCACCAGCCCCGCCGCTCCCCCGGCCACACTCGCCCAGGGATCGGCGGCCTGCACATCCAGCACCCCGCCGACGAGCAGCCCCACCGCACCGGCGGCACACAGCCCGATCCCGCCCCACATCAACGCCTTCGCACGCCCCGTCATACGGCCATGATGGCGCCGGGGACGGAGCGGGCGCAGGGGTTTCAGTCGGCGAGGTCCTTGAGGGGCTCGGTGTCCAGGATGATCCCCACAGGATCGGGAAGCTTCACGGTGGCGCCGAAGGGCAGCTTCTCCTGGTGTCGGTAACGGCCGCCTTCCGGCTGGTTGGCGAACGGACGGCTTGCTGGCCGTAGCGGGGGTGGTGCGGGGCGATCGCCTTGTAGCCCATCGCCTGACCGTCGTTCAGGTGGTCGATGTAGCGCGCGAGGTCGCGCTCACGCTCGCGGAGGTGTGCGAAGTCGGCGTCCGCGTGCGGGTGGATGGTGGTGGGGGTTCCGGCGACTTCGACGCAGTTGCCGCTCTCGTCGTCGCTGTAACTCGACTTGTACCAATGCAGCTGGTCACTCACGGCTGGTCCACCATCCGTTCGATGAAACGGGCCGATCCGTCAGGCCGCAGTAACCGTGCACCGCTACGACTGGCCACGGGGCAGCATCCAGCGGTTCGTCGGGCGCGCGGACCGGACGATCACGTAGGGCGGCGTACAGACACCGGGGGCGACACGTGGCCCCGCGTTGGTACGGCGAGCCGACTCCGACCGCGCAGTTCGTGGACGCGGCGGGCCTGATCGGCGCGCTGGGCGTCGACTGAGAGTGGCCCCTTGGCGGCGTCGGGGAGTTCAGGCGGCGCCCGCGGTCCGGCCGCCGTATTCGATGCTCACCGTAATTCTGGCCCCGAGCGCCGCCGCGTAGGTGCTCATCGTCTCCAGGTTGTGGATCTCGCCTCGTTCGATCTGAGAAACCCGCACCTGCGAGATTCCCGCCAATTCGGCCACCTCGGCCTGCGTCAGGCCCCGTTCCTGGCGGATCTCCCGCAGGTGGTGTCCGACCGCGTAGGCCTCTGTCGCCGTACGCGCAGACTGCTTGCGGGACGCCCACTCCCTGTCGGTCACCTCGGGCTGCGAACGCCGGAGCCGATTCTTGACCGTTGTCCAGCTGCTGTACTGGCTCATCGTCGCTTCCCGTCCTCTCCGGCCTCGCCCGCGGCGGCGGCCAGGTACTCGTCGTAACGCTCCTCGGCAAGTGGGATCGACTCGCGGTACCAGTCCCGCCAGCGGCCGGCCTTGTCGCCCGCCACCAGAAGGATGGCTTGTCTCCTGGGGTCGAACACGAAGAGGATCCGGACCTCGGTACTGCCGGCGCTCGCCGGCCGCAGTTCCTTGAGATTGTGAGTGCGGCAGGCGGTGAGCTTGTCCACCAACGGGCGGCCGAGTGCGGGACCGTGCTCCGCCAGCATGTCGATCGCCGCTTCGACGAGGTCCGCCGACACCGGGTCCTCCTCTGCCAGCTTGAGCAGCCACGACTCCACCTCTGAGTGGAGGTTGATTTCCCAGACCATGCTGCGCATCCCAGCGTAGGACGCGACCGCCTAAAAGGAAATCCTTATACGTTCAGCTCAACGAGTGATCGCAGCGCCCTGCACGCTCTCTTGTCACTTGGCCGGGTGGATTCCCAGGGCGTCGCCGATTTCCTGGGCCATGACGCGGCCCGCTTCCAGCTCCAGGGTGTCGTCGCCGAGGTCGGACTGGTCGGTGTCGAGGCCGTCCAGTTCCTCCAGGGGCTGGTTGAGGCGGACGTGGATGAGGACCGACTGCAGGGCGCGCAGGACCGCGGAGGCGGTGGGGCCCCAGTTGGAGAAGTAGGAGAACTGCCACCACCACAGGGCCTCCGTGGTGCGGCCGGCGCGGTAGTGGGCCATGCCGTGGCGCAGGTCCGTGATGACGTCGGCGAGGTCGTCGGAGAGCCGGGCCGGGACGGGGGCCTTGCGGGGCTCGTAGGGGTCGAACACCTCGGAGTAGACGTCGACCGGGTCGAGCAGACGGGCCAGGTTCTCGCGGAGGGCGTCCACGTCGAGGTCGGGGCCCGTGTCGGGTTCGTAGCGCTCGTCGGGGACGATGTCCTCGTGGGCGCCCAGGCGGCCGCCGGCCAGCAGGAGCTGGGAGACCTCCAGGAGGAGGAAGGGGACGGACGAGTCCGGCTCGTCGCCCTTGGCCACCTCGGTGACGGCCACCAGGAAGCTTTCGATCTGGTCGGCGATCTGGACCGCGAAGTCGTCCGGGTTCTGCTCGGTCGCGTGCAGCGTGGCGTCAGACATCTAGGAGTCGTCTCCCCTCGAAGGCGCGGCCGAGGGTGACCTCGTCCGCGTATTCCAGGTCGCCACCCACCGGGAGGCCGCTGGCCAGGCGGGTGACCTTCAGGCCCATGGGCTTGATCATCCGGGCGAGGTACGTGGCCGTGGCCTCGCCTTCCAGATTCGGGTCCGTGGCGAGGATCAGCTCGGTGACCGTGCCGTCGGCCAGACGAGCGAGGAGTTCCCTTATGCGCAGGTCGTCGGGGCCCACGCCCTCGATGGGGCTGATGGCGCCGCCGAGCACGTGGTAGCGGCCGCGGAACTCGCGCGTCCGCTCGATCGCCACCACGTCCTTGGGCTCCTCGACCACGCAGATGACCGCCGGGTCGCGGCGCGGGTCACGGCAGATCGCGCACAGCTCCTCCTGCGCGACGTTGCCGCAGGTGGCGCAGAAGCGGACCTTCGCCTTCACTTCGAGCAGGGCGTTCGCCAGGCGTCGTACGTCCGTGGGTTCCGCCTGGAGGATGTGGAAGGCGATCCGCTGCGCGCTCTTGGGACCGACGCCGGGCAGCCGCCCCAGCTCGTCGATGAGGTCCTGGACCACGCCTTCGTACAACGGACTGCCGTCCTTCCTGGGGTTCCTTCACTACGTACGGTAGAGGGCCATGGGCCCGCCGAGAAAGGCGGGTGACGCCATCCGAACGCCGTCACCACACCATCACAGGCGGCGTGTGGACGGCGTCAGGACCGCGCCGGACCCCCCTCAGAACGGCAGACCGGGGATGCCGCTGCCGCCGCCCAGGCCCTGGGCCAGCGGGCCGAGCTTCTGCTGCTGGAGGTTCTGCGCGTTCTCGTTGGCCGCCTGGACGGCCGCCACGACCAGGTCGGCCAGGGTCTCGGTGTCCTCCGGGTCCACGGCCTTCGGGTCGATCTTCAGGGCGCGCAGCTCGCCGGCGCCGGTCACGGTGGCCTTCACCAGGCCGCCGCCGGCCTGGCCCTCGACCTCCGTGTTCGCCAGCTCCTCCTGCGCCCTGGCAAGGTCCTGCTGCATCTTCTGCGCCTGCTGCAGCAACTGCTGCATGTTCGGCTGGCCACCACCGGGGATCACGTTCAGCTCCTTGGCGTCGGTCCGGATTCGCCGGGTCACCGGACCGTCGCCCGGTCCGGAAATCACCGCTCTGCACGAGCCTACGTGGTCCGGGAGGGCATCGCGCCGCCACTCTTTCGAGTGAGGCGATCTCGTCTCCTATACCTGATCAAGGCCCTCTTCCGGGCGGAAAAGAGGCGAAAGGTCGCCCATCGCCACCCATTGGGCGGTAGGAAGGGTCCGGCGCATCAGCATCACGCGTCACTGGGGCACTGGGTCACCAGGCCTCCGGGTCAACTGGATCACCAGGTCACTGGATCACCGGGTCACCGGGGCCGTGGATCATCTGGTGACGCGGTGTGATCGGTCGCGTTCGGTCGGGATCAGTAGGGAGTGCCGGGGTGGGTCAGCCGGAGATGCAGCCCGAGGGTCCGCCTCAGGACGGCTGGGGCGAGGGTGCGGCCGGGCTGCGGCCGGGCGATCTGACCGGGCGGGCGTTCCCGCTCGGGGACTGGGGGGAGCCGGCGCAGCGGCTCGACGAGCTGTACCGGTGGGTGGAGCGCGGCGCGCTGGAGACGGCGGCCTGGTATCTCGCCGACCGGGTGTGGAAGCGGCGCGGGGCGCGGCTGCTGCGGACCGGGGCGGCGGTGGGGGCCGTCGCCGGGGCGTCGCTGCCGCTGCTGGATCTGACCGGGGTGATCGGCGGGGTCGCGCCCTGGGGCTATCTGGCGCTGCTGATGGCGGTCGCGTGCGTGGGGGTGGACCGGTTCTTCGGGGTGACGTCCGGGTGGATAAGGGACGTGGCGACCGCGCAGGCCGTGCAGCGGCGGCTGCAGGTGCTGCAGTTCGACTGGGCGTCGGAGAGCGTGCGGGAGGTGCTGGGTCCCGCGGAGGGGACGGCCAGCGAGGCCGCGGAGCGGTGCCTGGGGGTGCTGCGGCGGTTCTCCGAGGACGTCACGGAGCTGGTGCGGACGGAGACGGCGGACTGGATGGTGGAGTTCCGGACGGGGTCGGCGCCGCTGGGGATCCAGTCGGCGGTGGCGTCGCCGGTGGGGCGGGGGGACGGGACTGTGGTGCAGGGGCGGTTTCCGTTGCCGCCGGGGGGTGGGGCTCGGCCGAACATGCCGCGGCAGCGGCCGCCTGAGCCTCGGTGACGCGGATGCGGGGCCCTGCGGTGCGCTGTGACCGGGGGTGCGGTGGACGCCGTGGGGTGCGGTGCCCGGCGTTGCGAGGCGCCCGGCGCAGGGGTGACCGCCGTGGGGTGCGCGGCCCGGCGTTGCGAGGCGCCCGGCGCCGGGGTGACCGCCGTGGGGTGCGCGGCCCGGCGTTGCGGGGTGCCGCTGCGCCCACCCGTGCCGCCCCAGCGGCACGACTGCCCGCAGCTACGCAGGACTGGGTGGGCGCCGCCCCAGCGGCACGACTGCCCGCAGCTGCGCCGGACTGGGTGGGCGCCGGCCCAGCGGCATGACTGCCCACAGCTGCGCGGGGTGGGGCGCCGGCCCAGCGGCACGACTGCCCGCAGCTGCGTACGGCTGGGTGGGCGCCGGCCCGGGCGGCACGCTTGCCCGCGGACCGAGCGGAGGCACGCTTGCCCGGGGGGCCGGCTTAGTTCTGGCGGGTGTAGGTCAGTTTTTCGTTGGTGGTTGTGTTGAGGCGTTCCAGGTGGCCGTCGGGGAGGAGGGTCACCTCGGTGGGGGCGCCCGGGGTGCAGGCGGAGGCCGGTTCGCCTGTGGTGACCGTGGAGGGGCCGATCTGGAGGGGGCCGTTCGGGGCGGGGGTCCGGGTGAGGGTGGCCGTGAACTCGCAGTGGTAGCTGCCGGTGCCGGCCGGGCCCTCGGCGACGAGCGTGAGCACCGTGTCGCCCACCTCGCCCTGGCGGATGGTCAGCACGCGCGTGTTGACACCCGTGGCGTTCTCGATCGTCGCCGTCCACGTGCCGAGGTAGGACTCCGGGACCGTGCCGTTCCCCGGTGACGGGGACGCGGAGTCGCCGGTGGGTCCCGGTGAGGGTGCGGTGCTCGTCGTGCTGGTCGTCGGCGTCGTGGTCGGCCCGGGGTCCGGGTCCCGGGCGTCGCCGCTCATGAACGCGTACACCGAGCCGCCCGCCGCGAGCGCCACGACCAGCGCGATCAGGACGAGCAGCAGCGTCGAACGGCCGTTGCGGCGCGGCGGTTCCTCCTGGCCGAACGGCGGCGGTCCGTAGGGCGGCGTGCCTCCGAGCCCGTTCCACGCTCCCGCCTGCTGCGGGTAGCCGTAGGCGCCGGGCGACTGTGGGTGCTGATAGCCGTAGGCACCGGGCCCGCCGTACGCTCCCGGCGCCCCGGACGCCTGGCCGTGCTGCACGCCGTGCTGCACGCCGGGCTGCGCACCGGGCTGGTGGGGCACGCCGTACGGCGCCGCCTGGGGGTGGCCGTGCGGGGGCGTCTGCGCGGGGGCGGCCGGTGCCGGGCCCACGCCCCGCGCCACGGCACCGCTCTCCCCGGCGACCATCGTCGGCAGATACCCCGGCTGCCCCGGTGGGGGCGGTCCCGTCAGGCCCTCGCGCGGCCCGGGCCCACCGGTCCCGCCGGCCGCCTCCCCGGGCGACCCGTGCTCCGGTACGGCCCCGGGTGCGCGGCCGGGCTGTTCGGGCACGGCCCCCAGCGCGCGCCCGGCCTGGTCCGCCACGGCCCCCGGGGCATGGCCCGATCGGTCCGCCACGGCCCCGGGAACGCCGCCCCGCTGATCCACTACGGCTCCGGGCGCTCCGCCGGACGCGGGCGCCGCGTGGGCCGGGGCACCGCCGGGAACGCCCTCCGGACGCGGCGGCACGGCGCCCGGCGTGGCGCCCGAGCCCGCCCCCGGCGTGACGCCCGGCGTGGCGCCCGAGGCGGCGTCCGGCGTCGGTTCGCTCGCCGGGCCGGTCGGCGTCCCCGTCGGCAGCGGTGCCGTACCGGCCGTGCCCTCCGGGGCCTCCGTGTCCAGGAGGCGGACCGCGTGGCGGCCGAGCTGGGCGACCAGGGCGCTGGGGAGCCAGGGGTCGCGGGAGCGGCCGTCGGTGACCGTGTCCTCCGCACCCGTGATGTCGAGGATGTGCTCCAGGGTGGGGCGGGCGGCCGGGTCCTTGCGCAGGCACTGGCGGACCAGGTCGGCGATGCCCTCCGGCACGCCCTCCAGGTCGGGTTCCTCCTGCGCGATGCGGTACATCAGGGCGTGCGCCCCGCTGGTCGCGGAGCCGAAGGGAAGGGTGCCGGTGGCGGCGTAGGCGAGCACCGAGCCGAGGCAGAAGACGTCGCAGGCCGGGGTGATGCGCTCGCCGCGCACCTGCTCGGGCGCCATGAAGCCGGGCGAGCCGACCAGGGAGCCGGTGCGGGTGAGTCCTTCGCGGGCCGGTGTCTCCAGCGCCCGTGCGATGCCGAAGTCGATGACCCGGGGGCCGTCGATGGTGACGAGGACGTTGGAGGGCTTCAGGTCGCGGTGGACGATGCCCGCCGCGTGGATGTCCCGCAGGGCGTGGCCCAGTCCCGCCGCCAGGATGCGCACCGAGCGCTCCGGCAGGGCGCCGTGGTCGTGGCCGACGACCCGTTCCAGGCTGGGCCCGGCGACGTACCCGGTGGCCACCCACGGCACCGGCGCCTCGGTGTCGGCGTCCAGGACGGGTGCCGTCCAGTACCCGCCGACCTGCCGCGCGGCCTGCACCTCCTGCCGGAACCGCGCCCGGAACTCCTCCTGCGCGGCCAGTTCCTCGCGGACCAGTTTCACGGCGACCGTGCGCCCCCGGTCCGAGCGGGCCAGGTACACCTGCCCCATGCCGCCGGCTCCGAGCCGCGCGAGCAGCCGATACGCGCCGATGCGGTGCGGATCCCCCGGCCCCAGCTTCTCCATGCCGCGCCCCTCCCCCTGTGCAACAGATCCACGATAGTGCGGGGTCGGCGCAGGGGGGCGGGCCACTGTCTACGGTTGCGTAACAGCCGTGTCCAGCTCGTCCAGCGTCCGGGACAGGCGTTCCAGCAGGGCCACGGCCGTCGCCAGTTCCGTCTCCCCGAAGGCCTCGGCGAGGCGGTCGGCGAAGGCCGCGTGGCGCGGGCCGATGCGGGCGACGGCGGCGCGCCCCTCCTCCGTGGGCGCGAGGAGCTTGGCGCGGCGGTGGGCGGGGTTGGGCCGGTACTCGGCCAGGCCGCGCTCCACCAGCAGGTCGGCGATGCGCTGCACGCTCTGCCGGGTGATGCCCATGGCGCGGGCGATCCCGGCGACCGGCAGCGGCTCGGTGAGCACGGCCCCGAGCACCTGCCACCACGCGGCGGTCAGCCCGGCCGGGCGGGCCAGTTCCTCGGCGAGGGCGAGGAACTGGCCGTTCAGCCGGAACACGCCGAGCGCGCTGCGGCTGAGCAGGTCCTGACGGGCGCGGCTCATGAGGCCAGGGCCTGCTGCAATTCGGCGTACGCCTTCGCGTCGGAGTCGTGGAAGAGGCGGTACCAGGCGTCGGTCACGTGCTCGTCGTAGGCGCCGAGCAGCCGGAAGATCTCCCGGGCGAAGGCGACGGGCTCGGTGGGGCCGGCGCTGACCAGCAGGCCGTCGGTGACGGCGTCCGTCTCGACGTACTTCTCGCCGCCCGCGTACCCGGTGGCCGCCAGGTAGGGCGCCGCCCCGCTGGTGTGGGCGCGGTCGTCGAAGAGGCCCTCGCGGGCGAGGCCGGCGGTCGCGCCGCAGATCGCGGCGACCGGCACGCCGGCGTCGAGGAAGGCGCGGGCGGTGCGGGCGAAGGGGGCGAGCGGGTCGCCGTCGGCGTTCCAGTCGTTGGCGCCCGGCAGGATCAGCAGGGAGCTGTCCTCGGGACGCACCTCGTCGAGCGCGAGGTCGGGCTGGATGCGCAGGCCGCCGATGCTGGTCACGGGCTCGCGAGTGAGGCCGACCGTGCGGATCGGGAAGCCGGCGAGCGCGAGGTGCGCGGTGGCGTGGCCGGTCTCCCAGTCGGCGAGGGTGTCGTAGACGGCGAGGTGTACGGGCTTGCGGTCGGGCGTGCGGTCGGTGCCGGTCATGTCTGCCTCCCACGTCTGCCCCGAAGGGATATGACAACAGGCTGTCAGTTCGACAGGATGCTGTCAATAGCCGTGGTGGGATCGCGGAGTCCGGTGTAATCGCGGAGTCCGGTGGCGATGGCGGAGTCCGGTGAGAGCGCGTCTCCCCCGCCCGTCCCCTCACACCTCGACAAACTGTCGTGGAAAGGCCCTGTCCACAGACAGGACGCCGATACCGTTTCCGCATCGCGGACATTTACCCTCGCCGACATGACCCCTCATCTGCCCGACCCCCAGACCGGCGCCGCCGTGAAGGCCGCGGACCGCGCGCACGTGTTCCACTCCTGGTCCGCGCAGGACCTGATCGACCCGCTCGCCGTCGCCGGCGCGGAGGGGTCGTACTTCTGGGACTACGACGGCAAGCGCTACCTCGACTTCACCAGCGGGCTCGTCTACACCAACATCGGCTACCAGCACCCGAAGGTCGTCGCGGCGATCCAGGAGCAGGCCGCGACGATGACGACGTTCGCGCCCGCCTTCGCGATCGAGGCGCGCTCGGAGGCGGCCCGGCTGATCGCCGAGCGCACCCCCGGCGACCTGGACAAGATCTTCTTCACCAACGGCGGCGCCGACGCCGTCGAGCACGCGATCCGCATGGCCCGGCTGCACACGGGCCGCCCGAAGGTCCTCTCCGCCTACCGCTCGTACCACGGCGGCACCCAGCAAGCGATCAACGTCACCGGCGACCCGCGCCGCTGGGCCAGCGACACCGGCACGAACGGCGTCGTCCACTTCTGGGCGCCCTTCCTCTACCGCTCCCGCTTCTACGCCGAGACCGAGGAGCAGGAGTGCGCGCGGGCGCTGGAGCACCTGGAGACGACCATCGCCTTCGAGGGCTCGGCGACGATCGCCGCGATCATCCTGGAGACCGTGCCCGGCACGGCCGGGATCATGATGCCCCCGCCCGGCTACCTCGCCGGGGTCCGCGAGATCTGCGACAAGTACGGCATCGTGTTCATCCTGGACGAGGTGATGGCCGGCTTCGGCCGCACCGGTGAGTGGTTCGCCGCCGACCTCTTCGGCGTCGTCCCCGACCTGATGACCTTCGCCAAGGGCGTCAACAGCGGATACGTGCCGCTCGGCGGCGTCGCGATCTCCGGTGCGATCGCCGAGACCTTCGGCGAGCGGCCCTACCCGGGCGGGCTCACCTACTCCGGGCACCCGCTGGCCTGCGCCGCGGCCGTCGCCACGATCAACGTGATGGCCGAGGAGGGCGTCGTGGAGAACGCGCGGCGGCTCGGCGAGACGGTGCTCGCCCCCGCGCTCGCCGACCTGGCCGCGCGCCACCCGAGCGTCGGCGAGGTGCGGGGCACCGGCATGTTCTGGGCGCTGGAGCTGGTGAAGAACCGCGCGACGCGCGAGCCGCTGGTGCCGTACAACGCGACCGGCCAGGCGAACGCGCCGATGGCGGCCTTCACCGCGGCGGCCAAGGCGCACGGCATCTGGCCGTTCGTGAACATGAACCGCACCCATGTGGTGCCGCCGTGCAACGTCACCGAGGCCGAGCTGAAGGAGGGCCTCGCGGCGCTGGACGCGGCCCTGTCGGTGGCCGACGGATACACGGAGTAGCTCCCCGGCCGGCAGACCGCCCGGTCGGCCGAACGCGTAAGGTGGCGTGCTCGTAGACACCCCTGCGAGCCCGCCACCTCCCGCGCGTTCCGGAAGGAGCCCTCACGACCATGCCCGGCAGTACCGGCTCCGGTGCCGTGACCCGCAGCACCCTGCGCCAGCAGATCGCCGACGCGCTGCGCGACGAGGTGCTGGCCGGCCGGCTCAAGCCCGGGCAGGAGTTCACCGTGAAGGAGATCGCCGAGCAGTACGGCGTCTCCGCGACACCGGTGCGCGAGGCGCTGGTGGACCTCGCCGCGCAGGGCCTGCTGGAGGCCGACCAGCACCGCGGGTTCCGCGTGCACGAGTACTCCGTCGCCGACTACCGCGGCATCATCGAGGCCCGCAGCCTGGTCGTGGAGGGCATGTTCACCGCCCTCGACCTCGGCCACAAGGGCTACCGGGACCTGCACGAGCCGCAGGTCGCGGCCGCCGCGGCCGGGGTGCGGCGGCGCGCCGAGGAGGCCCAGCGGGCCGCCCGGGCCGGCGACCTGACCGTGCTGATCGGCTACGACCTGCGGTTCTGGCGCGAGCTGAGCACCCTGTTCGGCAACCCCTACCTCGCCGACTTCCTGCACCGGCTGCGCGTGCAGTCCTGGGTGTGCGCGGTGCAGCACCTGCGGCTGCTCACCGATCTGCGCGGCCACCTGTGGGCCCGGCACACCGAACTCGTCGACGCCCTCTCCCGGCGCGACACCGGGGCCGCGCGGTCGATCGTCACGTCGTACAACGCGCACTCGCTCGCGCTGATCGAGCGGCTCGCGGACCGGGCGGCCGGTGAGCGGGGCGCGGGGGAAGGCGACGGCTGAGGGCGTGCCCGCAGGCGCGGGCCGACCCGGACGTACCCACGCCTTACGGGCGCGGGTGGCAGCGAATACGCTTCCCTGACCATCGCGTGCGCTGTTGCTGTGTGAGGAGCCTCTTTTGGCCTGTGACCTGTGGCTGGTACCGCTCGTCGACGTGTTGGTCCACGCACCCGACAACCCGTTCGCCGAGGAACTCGCCCAGTACAACGCGGCGCTCGGCGAGGCCGGTCTGCCGCCGGTGCCGGTGTACCAGTACATGCCGGGGCTGTCCGGCGACGTCGGCCCGGTCGCCGGATTCGACTACGACGCGCTGCACTTCCTGCGCCGCGCCTATCTGCTGCAGGTGTGCGGGCTGCCGGTGACGCCGGTGGACGAACTGGGCGGCGACTACGAGCAGTTGCTGGAGATGTTCGAGACGACGGCCCAGCAGTCCCACCTGGTGTGGCACTACGACCACGCCGGGGCGTACGTCCCGCTGGACTTCCCGCAGCCGCTGTCCAACGACGACCTCCTCGCCGGGGGCGGCCCGTTGGGATCCTCGCAGGGGCTGCTGCGGGAGCTGGAGCAGGTCGCCCCGGCGCTCGGCATCGACCCGGCCAACCCGCCGGCGCCGCCGCAACCCCCGCTGGAACCCACGGAGTTGGAGCAGCCCGCCGCGCCGGCGCCGTACGACCCCAGCCCCTTCGCCCGCGAGCGTCACGTCTGGCTGGGACTGCACGCGGCGGCAACGCGGAGCCTGGCGCAGGGGTCGATGATCGTCTTCAGCTGACGGCCGGCCCGGTCACTCCATCATCCGGGCCGTCCCCGGCGGGCGGGCCGCGCGTGTCACTGGAGCTGGGACAGGCCCTTCTTGAGGTCGTCCAGGTTCATGATCGGGGTGACCTCGAGCGTGGCGCCCAGGTCGCTGAAGAGCGGGTCGAGAGTGGGCACGATCTGCGAGCTGTCGGGGATGTCGACGACCAGCAGCATGGAGCGGCAGCCGTCGAGCGGTCCGAAGTAGGCCGCCTCCGGCTTGATCCGCTCCAGGGCGCCCTGGACTATCTCGGGCATCTTGCCGGTACGGATGGCCTCGTTGCCCCGCTCGATGTCCACGTTGGCCTTGATGAGTACGCGCATCGCAGTCACCTTCTTCGCGCCGACGCACGTCTACACCTTCACGGTATGCCCGGCGGGCGGGGTTCGCCCGCCGGGCATGAGGCGGGGCCGGGCGCCCACCGGCGCCCCTCCGTTCCGTGCCTGACGCCGGCTCAGTCCCCGCCCGCGGCACGGGCCCACCGAGGCGGGCCGCACGGCCGGCTAGGCGATGAGGTGGATCTCCGGGGGCCACAGGATCGCGTCCGCGAGGAGGAGGGCCGGGCCCAGATGGACGGGGCACAGCTGCAGCGGGGGGCGGCGGTGGCGGATCACCTCGAAGCGGGCTCGTTCTCCGCACCCCGTGCCCTGGACCTCTCCGCCGTACGGGCCCTGGCACGGCGCCTCACGGAGGGGCATGCCCCGATTGGACCACGAAACGGGCGCCCCCGCTTGCCGAGGGCGCCCGTTTCCTGCTGTGCGCGGGATCTAGAGGAAGGAGTTGATCTCGATCGTCTCGTCGCGGCCCGGGCCCACGCCGATCGCGGAGATCGGGGCGCCGGACATCTCCTCCAGGGCCTTCACGTACGCCTGCGCGTTCTTCGGCAGGTCGGAGAAGGACTTCGCCTTGCTGATGTCCTCGCTCCAGCCCGGCAGCATCTCGTAGACCGGCTTCGCGTGGTGGAAGTCGGTCTGCGAGTACGGCAGCTCCTCGACGCGCTTGCCGTCGATCTCGTACGCCACGCAGACCGGGATCTGCTCCCAGCCGGTGAGGACGTCGAGCTTGGTGAGGAAGAAGTCGGTCAGGCCGTTCACCCGGGTCGCGTAGCGGGCGATCACCGCGTCGAACCAGCCGCAGCGGCGGTCACGGCCGGTGGTGACGCCCCGCTCGCCGCCGATGCGGCGCAGCGCCTCGCCGTCCTCGTCGAACAGCTCCGTCGGGAACGGGCCGGCGCCGACACGGGTGGTGTACGCCTTGAGGATGCCGATCACGCGGCTGATCTTCGTCGGGCCGACGCCCGCACCGGTGCAGGCACCGCCGGCGGTCGGGTTCGACGAGGTGACGAAGGGGTACGTGCCGTGGTCGATGTCCAGCAGCGTGCCCTGGCCGCCCTCGAAGAGCACGACCTTGTCGTCCTCCAGGGCCTGGTTCAGGATCAGCACCGTGTCGGCGACGTACGGCTTGATCTTCTCGGCGTAGCCCAGCAGCTCCTCGACCACCTGCTCGGCGGCGATGGCGCGCCGGTTGTAGAGCTTGGTGAGGATCTGGTTCTTGACGTCGAGGGCCGCCTCGACCTTCTGCTGCAGGATCGACTCGTCGTACAGGTCCTGCACCCGGATGCCGACGCGGTTGATCTTGTCCGCGTAGGTCGGGCCGATGCCGCGCCCGGTGGTGCCGATCTTGCGCTTGCCGAGGAAGCGCTCGGTCACCTTGTCGACGGTGACGTTGTACGGCGTGATGACGTGCGCGTTGCCGCTGATGAGCAGCTTGGACGTGTCGACGCCGCGCTCGTTCAGACCGCTCAGCTCGGAGAGCAGGACCGACGGGTCGACGACGACACCGTTGCCGATGACCGGCGTACAACCGGGGGACAGGATTCCGGAGGGGAGGAGGTGGAGTGCGTACTTCTGGTCGCCCACGACGACCGTGTGGCCGGCGTTGTTGCCGCCCTGATAGCGCACTACATAATCCACCGATCCACCGAGCAGGTCGGTGGCCTTTCCCTTGCCCTCGTCACCCCACTGAGCACCGAGCAGCACAAGTGCGGGCACGCGCGTACACCCCTTCCGGGCGGGGCATGTCCAGGGTCAGGGGCGTACGCGGAGGATTCCGCCGCGTGCACCTCGGCCGTCGTTGGCCGCTCAACCGTCGGACCGGATGCCCCGGAATAGACGAAGCCCCTGGCGCAATAGCGCAAGGGGCTCTTGCACAAAGATGCTACCCGAGGAAGCGAGGCAGGACCGAGGTGGCGACCTTCGCGATGTCCGACCAGCTGTTGGTGATCATCGATCCGGTCGCCCGGCGGACGGACGGGGAGTCCGTCAGAATCGCGAAAGACGTGCTCAGCGCGGGTGCCGCGACGAAGGTGTGTCTGCCGGAGAGCCCGGAGGAGTTCGCCCGGATGCTGCTGCGGCGAGGGTCGCGGCGGCCGGTCGTGGTCGGCGACGACCGGGCTCTGGTGCACGCGGTGTCCCTGTTGCACCGCCATCGGGAACTGGCCGGATGTGTGCTGTCGGTGGTGCCGGTCGGCCCGGCGCTGTCGGTGGCGCGCACGCTCGGCGTGCCGACCGGGGCGGTGGCGGCGGCGCGGGCCGTGCTGGACGGGGCGGAGCGGCGGCTGGACCTGCTGGTCGACGACAGCGACGGGGTGGTGCTGGGCGGGCTGCGCATCCCGCCGGTACGGGAGGCCGCGCAGGTCGCGCGGGGCGGGCCCGTGCCGGGGGAGGGCGGGGCGGAACCGGAGACGGCGGCGTGGCCCTGGCTGCGCAGCTGCCGGTCCTTCGTGCACGCGCTGGTGCCGGCCCGGCCGTCCCGGCCCGCGCCCGGTGGCGACGGCCCTGCGCGGCTGCGGGTGGAGGTCGACGGGGAGCTGCTGGTCGGCACGGAGCAGCCGGTGTCGGCGGTGTCCGTCACGCCCGGGGCGACCGGTGTCGCGGAGGTCGAGGTGCGGCCGGTGTCGGTGGGCGCGGCGGCCACGCCGCTGCGGGCGGCGGGCCGGCGGGTGACGGTCACCGGCGCGGACTTCCGCTACCGGGCGGACGCGGCGGTCTCCGGCCCGGTACGGCGCCGGGAGTGGACGGTCGTGGAGGACGCCTGGGGGCTGACGGTGCCGGCGACGGGGTGACGGTGCCGGCGACGGGGTGAGCGTCGGGGCGGCGGGCTCCCGCGTTCACGTCCCCGAGGGGCGCCGGGGGGACGGCGGGCTCCCGCGTTGACGTTCCCGAGGGGCGCCGGGGACAGGGCGGCAGGCCCCCGCCGTTACGTCCCCGAAGGCTCGCCAGGCCGCGCGGCGGCTATCTGCCGAAGCGTTCCTCCCGGTAGGTGCGCCAGCGTTCCATCATCCCGGCGACGTCCTTCTCGATGAACTCGAAGAACGCCAGGGTCTCGCTGAGGCGGGCGCCGGCCGGGGTGTGCGCACCGAGGCTGCTCACGCCCTCGCGCAGAGCGTCCTCCCAGCGCTTGATGATCGCCTCACGGTTGGTGAGCGCCTCGTACCACTGGTCGCTGTGCACCCGGTACCGCTCGCGCCGCGACCCGGGCTCCCGCTCCCGCGACACCATGTGCACCTGGGAGAGGTAGCGCACCGCGCCGGACACGGCGGCGGGGCTGATCCGCAGCTGCTCGCCGAGGTCGGCGGAGGTCAGCGCGCCCGTGTCGGAGGCCAGCAGCGCGGCGAAGACCCGGGACGGCATGCGCGGCATGCCCGCCTCCACCAGCTGCGCCGCGAAGTGCTCGACGAAGCGCGACACCGCCTCGGGGTCCCGTCCGTCCGTCCGCTCCACCGTGCCCTCGCCCACCGTGTCCTCGCCCATGCCCTCAGCCTAACGTCCGTTTTCGCACTTCCTTAACTTCACAAATTTCTGAAAGAAGCGTACGTTCGGAGCCATGACGAAGGCCATCTCGGTGTCCGGACTGCACAAGTCCTTCGGCCGCACCCACGCCCTCGACGGGCTCGACCTGGAGGTCGAGGCCGGCGAGGTGCACGGCTTCCTCGGCCCCAACGGCGCCGGCAAGTCCACCACCATCCGCGTCCTGCTCGGACTGCTGCGCGCCGACTCCGGCGCCGCGCAGGTCCTCGGCCGCGACCCCTGGACGGACGCCGTCGAGGTGCACCGCCGGATCGCGTACGTCCCCGGCGACGTGACCCTGTGGCGCAACCTCTCCGGCGGCGAGGTCATCGACCTCTACGGCCGGCTGCGCGGCGGACTCGACCCCCGGCGCCGCGCCGAACTGATCGACCGCTTCGAACTGGACCCGACCAAGAAGGGCCGCACCTACTCCAAGGGCAACCGGCAGAAGGTCGCGCTGGTCGCCGCGTTCGCCTCGGACGTGGACCTGCTGATCCTCGACGAGCCGACCTCCGGGCTCGACCCGCTGATGGAGGAGGTCTTCCAGCGCTGCGTCGCCGAGGAACGCGACCGCGGGCGGACCGTCCTGCTCTCCTCCCACATCCTCAGCGAGGTCGAGGAGTTGTGCGACCGGGTCAGCATCGTCCGCAAGGGGCGCACCGTGGAGAGCGGCTCCCTCGCCGAGCTGCGCCATCTGACCCGCACCAGCGTCACCGCCGAACTCGCGGGCCCGCCCGACGGACTGGCCGGCCTGCCCGGCGTGCACGACCTCGACGTCCAGGGCCGCCGGGTGCGGCTCCAGGTCGACACCGACCGGCTGGACGCCGTCCTGCGCTCGCTCGCCGGGACGGGCGTCCGTTCGCTGACCTCCACGCCGCCGACGCTGGAGGAGCTGTTCCTGCGCCACTACCAGGACGAGACCACCGGGCACGCGGGACACCGGGAAGAGGTGGCCCGATGACCGCCGGCGCGCTGACCGGGACCGGCACCCTCACCCGCTTCGCCCTGCGCCGGGACCGGCTGATGCTCCCGGTGTGGATCGCGGTGACCGCGCTGATGGTCCTGTCGATGCCGAACACCCTGAAAAGCCTGTACGCCACCGACGCCGACCGCGCCGGCCTGCTGCGCCAGATGTCCGCGAACTCCTCCCTGCGCGCCATGGTCGGCCCCGTCTTCGACGACTCCCTCGGCGCGCTGACCGCCTGGCGCGTCGGCGTGTACGCCGGGGCGCTCGCGGCCGTGACGAGCCTGCTGGTCGTCGTACGGCACACCCGGGACGAGGAGGAGAGCGGGCGGCAGGAGCTCATCGCGTCCGGCATGGTCGGGCGGCGCGCCTCGCTCACGGCGGCCCTGCTGGCGGCGGCCGCCGGCAACGCGGTGCTGGCGCTGCTGCTGGCGGCGGGCCTGGCCACCCAGGGGACGGCGGGGGCCGTGGCCTTCGCGCTGGGCGTCGCGGGCACGGGCCTGGTGTTCGCCACGCTCGCGGCCATCGTCGCGCAGCTGACGGAGAGCGCCCGGCTGGCACGCGGGCTGACCGCGGCGGCCCTCGGCGGCGCCTTCGTGCTGCGCGCGGCGGGCGACGCGGCACGGGACGACGGCTCCTCGGCGCTGACGTGGCTGTCGCCGCTCGGCTGGCTGGAGAACGTGCGCGCCTTCGCCGGGGAGCGGTGGTGGGTGCTGCTGCTCCTGGCGGCGGCCGTCCTCGGACAGGGCGCGGTGGCCTATGTGCTGGCCGGGCGCCGGGACGTCGGCATGAGCTTCCTGCCCACCCGGCCGGGCCCGGCGGCGGGACGGCTGGGCACGGCGGGCGCCCTGGCCTGGCGGCTGCAGCGCGGCAGCGTGCTCGGCTGGTCGGCCGGCTTCTTCCTCGCCGGCGTGGTCTACGGCGGGATGACCGAGGGCGCGGCCGACCTGGTCGGCGACAACGCGCGGGCCCGGGAGATCTTCGAGCGGATGGGCGGGCAGTCCGGGGTGACGGACGCGTTCCTGGCCGCGATGATCGGGGTGATGGGCATGGTCGCGGCGCTGTACGTCGTCGCGTCGGTGCTGCGGCTGCACGGCGAGGAGACCTCGGGCCGCGCCGAACCGGTGCTGGCGGGCCCGGTCGGCCGGCTGCGCTGGGCCGCCGGCCACCTGCTGATCGCTTTCGGCGGCTCCCTGCTGCTCATGCTGCTCACCGGCCTCGGCTTCGCCGCCGGTTACGGCCGGCGGCCCGGCCCGATCCTCGCCGCCTGCCTGGTGCAGGTGCCCGCGGTGTGGGTGATCGGCGCGGCGGCGGTCCTGCTGTACGGGCTCGCCCCGCGGATCGCGCCGGCCGCGTGGGGCGTCGCGGGCGCCGCACTCCTGCTCGGCTGGGTGGGCCCGGCCCTGAACGTCCCCCGAACGGTTCTGGACCTCTCCCCCTTCGGCCACCTGCCGAAGCTGCCGGGCGGGGAGATGACCTGGGGGCCGGTGGCCACGCTGTCGGCGCTGGCGGCCGTGCTGGTCGCCACGGGGCTGACGGGCCTGCGCAGGCGGGACCTGATCACGTGACTCAGTCGGCGTACTGCCGGAGTTCCTCCGTGTCGAGGACGACGGCGACCGGATCGGGAAGGGCGAGGCGCTCCCCCAGCTTGGCCGTGTGGACGTCCCGGTAGCCGACCGCCGGGTCCGGGTTGCTGTGCACCACCAGCGACCGGTGGTCACGGTCGATCAGGAGGTGGACCGGGATGCCCGCCTCGGCGTACGCCTTGGGTTTCTCCACGCGGTCCCGGCTGTGCGTGTCGGAGTCGTACGACGTGACCTCGACCACCATCAGCACCCCGTCAGGTTCCGCCCAGTCTCCCTGACCCACGAAGTGATCGACAGGCGCGAGCACACCGTCCGGCCGAGCCCGCCCCCTGCGATACGCCTCCACCTTGAGCCCTTGGAGCGGATTGAGGTCGAGCTCCGGCCGGGCCCTCATGCACTGGCGAATCAGCCACATGATGATGGCGCCGTGGTTGCCGTTCGTCACTTTCTTGAGTCCGATCCGTCCGTCGATGAACTCGAACCTGACGGTCTCGTCCTCGCGTTCGGCGAACTCGGCGATCCGCTCGAACATGTCCACCGACAACTGGGACGAAGCGCGCTCTGCCATAACCGTCATGGTGCCTCCCTTCGCAGGCAGGCACCAGCGTGGCGGAACGGGCGGCGCTCGACGCAGGGCTTGATCGGCGACCATCCGAACGAGTGATCAGGCCACACCGACCCGCAGCCCCTCCAGCCCCCGGATCACGAAGTTCGGCTTGCGCTGTGGTTCCGCGGCGAGCGTGAGGGTGGGGGCCTTGGTGAGCAGGGCCGTCATCGACGCGGCCAGTTCGATGCGGGCCAGGGGGGCGCCGATGCAGTAGTGGATGCCGGCGCTGAAGGAGATGTGCGGGTTGTCGCGGCGGGCCAGGTCCAGGCGGTCGGGGTCGGGGAAGACGGCGGGGTCGTGGTTGGCCGAGCCGAAGAGCATCGCGATCTCCGCGCCCCGCGGGATCGTCGTGCCGTCGATCTCGATCTCGTCCAGCACCCAGCGTTCGAAGAGCTGGAGCGGGGTGTCGTAGCGCATCAGCTCCTCGATCGCCGACGGGATCAGGGAGTGGTCGGCGCGCAGCGCGGCGAGCTGGCCGGGGTGGCGGAAGAGGGCGTACCAGCCGTTGACGGTGGCGTTGACCGTCGCCTCGTGCCCGGCGTTGAGGAGCAGGACGGCCGTGGAGATCATCTCCTGCTCGGTGAGCCGGTCCCCCTCGTCGTGGGCGGCGATCAGGCCGGAGATCAGGTCCTCGCCGGGCTCCTTGCGGCGGGCGGCGATCAGCTCGCGCAGATAGTCGGAGAACTCCACCGACGCCCGCACCGCCTTCTGCGCCGTCTCCGGCGACGGGTTCAGCTCGTACATCCCGCAGATGTCCGCCGACCAGGGCCGCAGCAGATGCCGGTCGCCCTGCGGGATGCCCAGCATCTCGGCGATGACGGCCACCGGCAGCGGCTCGGCGACATCGGTGAGCAGGTCTCCGCCGCCCGCGTCGACCAGCCGCTGGACGAGCTCGTCCGCGAGGGCGTGCACATACGGCCTCAAGCCCTCCACCGTCCGCGGGGTGAACGCCTTCGACACCAGGCGCCGGATCCGGGTGTGGTCCGGCGGCTCCAGGTCGAGCATGCCGTGGTCGTTGAGGACGTGGAACGGCTCGTGCTCCGGCGGGGGCGGGGTGCGCCCGAACTCCTCGTGCGTGTACCGGTGCAGATACGTCCGGCCCAGCCGCCGGTCCCGCAGCAGCGCGGAGACGTCCGCGTGGTGCGGGACGAGCCACTGGTTCGTCGGCTCGAAGAAGTGCACCCGGCCGCGCTCCCGCAGCTCGGCGTAGGCGGGGTAGGGGTTCTCGACGAACGCCGGGTCCCACGGGTCGAAGGACCGGCCGGTACGCGCTGACATGCGGTGACGCTAACGCGGACGACCGGCATCCGGCCAGGGGTCGGCGGCGGGGGTGGCCGGCGCCGTCGGAGTTGCTCAGTTCTTGCTCAACTTCGTTGTGTTCGGGCGGCCTGTTGAACAAGATCACCTCTGTCGCGGTTGCCCCGGTCTTCGAGCGTCCGACCAACGGTCGAGGGCGGGGAACTCGCGCCGCGGCGTGCCTGCCCGACCAGCAGGCACTTCACGCACCAGCAGGCACTTCGTGCACCACCGCACAGCTGCGACGCACCGCCGCGCAGCTGCTCGCGCGCGTGCACCCCTGCACAACTGCACACGAGGGGAACACCGACGTGACATCGTCGACCGCCATCCGCGCCGCCGCGATCGTGGCCGCCGCCGCGATGGCTCTGGGGGTTGCGGCTCCGCTGGCCGAGGCCACGGAGGCGCAGAACGTGGCGCGCACCACCGTCGTCAGCGCGGACGAACCGGCGTTCACCGCGGCCGAGGTACGCGACCTCGTCCAGCGCATGAAGGCCGACAAGGGCTCCGACACCGCCGAGATCGCCCAGTTCGAGGCCTACGCCGACCGGCTGGAGGGCAAGGGCCCCACCAAGCCGATGCCCGGCTTCGGCTGGAGCACCATCGTCCGCAAGCTGGTCGTGGCCGGCTTCCGGCACGGCGGCGTGTGGCTGGGCAAGGTCCTCAAGCGGGTCTCGCCCAAGGCCGCCAAGTACGTCTCCAAGCACGGCAACACGATCGCCGACGCCATCGACTCCGTGGAGAGCTGGGGCGAACACGCGCTGACCCTGGCGCTGATGAAGTCGGGCGTCCCGCACGACATCGCCGGCGATCTCGCCAAGGCGATCATCCTCATCGCCGCGTAGGCGGGGGCAGCCGGATGGACGACGAACCGTCGACGCCGGGCGAGAGGCGGCTCGCCCGCCTGGTCGTGGGGGCCCTCGTCCTGTTCGTGGCGGGGCTGGTCGGGCTGGTGTTCCTGCTCGTCCTGCTCGTCACGGCGGTGCTCTTCCCCGAGGCGGTCGAGTTCGACGGGGTGGCGCCGGTCTTCTGGGCGCTGCTGCTGATGGGCCCGTGCGCGGCCGTCGCGATGGCCGTCACGGTGCCGGCGCGTGCGCTCGTGCGGGCCTCGCTGAAGCCGTCGCCCGCCCTGGCCCGCGTCTGCGACGCCGTCTTCGGCTGGCTGTCGGCGTTCCTCGTCGGTGTGATGCTGCTGGAGTGGACGCCGGGGGTTCGCGCCCACTCCCTCCTCCCGGCCGTCGCCGTCGCCACGGTGGGCCTCGTACTGGAACCGCTCGCGGGGCGGCTGGGCGGGGGCGGGGGCTCTGAGGGTGGAGGCTCTGAGGGTGGGGGCCGCGGGCCTGGGGGCGGGAGCCCGGGAGGCGGCGGGGACACCGGCTGAGTCCCCTTCCCCCCGGCCACGGTGGCCGGGGGGCGTCAGCCCGGGGTCACCAGGCGGGTTTCGTAGGCGAAGACCGCCGCCTGGGTGCGGTCGCGCAGGCCCAGTTTGACCAGGATGCGGCTGACGTGGGTCTTGATCGTCGACTCGGCCACCACGAGCCGTTCGGCGATCTCCGCGTTCGACAGGCCCTGCGCGATCAGCACCAGCACCTCCGTCTCCCGTTCCGTCAGCTCGCCGTAGGCCGCCTGGGCCGTCGCCGGCAGCCGCGGGGTGTCCGCGAGCCGGGAGAACTCGGTGATCAGCCGCCGCGTCACCGACGGGGCGAGCAGCGCCTCGCCGGACGCCACCACCCGCACCCCCTCGGCGAGTTGCCGCGCCGAGGCGTCCTTCAGCAGGAAGCCCGAGGCGCCCGCGCGCAGCGCCTGGTACACGTACTCGTCCAGGTCGAACGTCGTCAGCACCAGGACCTTGGCCGCGGCGTCCGCCGCGACGATCTCCCGGGTCGCCTCGATGCCGTTCAGCTCGGGCATGCGGATGTCCATCAGGACGACGTCCGGGGCGAGTTCGCGGACCCGGTCCACCGCCTCGCGGCCGTTGACCGCCTCGCCGACGACCTCGATGTCCGGCATCGCGTTCAGCAGGACCGAGAAGCCCTCGCGGACCATCATCTGGTCGTCCGCGATCAGTACCCGGATCGTGCCGCTCGTCATGCGCCGCCCTCCGACCCCATGGCCCCCGTGGCTCCCGTCGCGACGGGCAGGAACACCGTCACCTCGTATCCGCCGTCGGGCAGCGGGCCCGCCGTCATCTCCCCGTTCAGCATGGTCACCCGCTCCCGCATACCGGTGATGCCGTGCCCGGCGCCCGGCGACGGCTCGACCGGCACCGGACTCGGCGGCGGGCCGTTGACGACGCGCAGGCCCAGGCCGCCGATGACGTACCCGATCTCCACGCGGGCGTCCGCGCCGGGCGCGTGCCGCAGGGTGTTGCTCAGCGCCTCCTGCACGATCCGGTACGCCGACAGCTCCACCCCCTGCGGCAGCTCCCGCACCGCGCCCGTGACCGCCTTGTCCACGCTCAGCCCGGCCTCCCGCACGTTCGCCAGCAGCCCGTCCAGGTCGGCCAGGGTGGGCTGGGGCGCCTCGGGCGCCTCGTAGTCCTCCGCGCGGACGACGCCCAGCACGCGGCGCAGTTCGGTCAGGGCCGCCACCGCGTTCTCGCGGATCGTGGCGAACGCCTTCTCCAGCTCCTCCGGCGGGTTCTGCACCCGGTAGGGCGCGGCCTCGGCCTGGATCGCGACGACCGACATGTGGTGCGCGACCACGTCGTGCAGCTCCCGCGCGATGGTGGTGCGCTCCTCCAGCAGCGTGCGCCGGGACCGCTCGTGCGCGGTGACCGTCTGCTGCGCGGTGACCTCCTGCTCGGCGTCCCGGCGGATGTGCCAGACGGTGACGACGAGCAGGACGACGGCCGACAGGAACAGCATGGGCATGGTGTCCGTGCCCTCGAAGGGGTGCCTGAGCAGCTCGGCCATGGCCCCGTACACCAGCGTCAGCAGCCACATCCAGGCGGCGGTGCGCGGGCGGGTGCGGATCGCCACGACCGTCATGACGCACAGGTGCGCCAGGAAGCTGCCCGGCTGGAACGGCCACAGGTCCCACAGCGGGTCGATCACACACAGGACGGGCGCCGACGCGAGCGACAGCCAGAACGCGGCGACCGGCCTGAGCAGCGTCAGCAGCACGGCCGCCGCCGGCAGGAAACTCAGCAGCAGATACGGCGGCCAGCCCGGATCGGGCGACGCACCGATCATCCAGACGCACAGCGCCATCGCGGCCACGACCGCGTGCGGCATCCAGCGCCCGTACCGCCGCGCTCTCGGCGGCAGGCGGCGCAGCACCGGGCCGGTCGCCGGCCGGCGGGGCAGCGGGCGGTAGGCGAGGACGTCGTGCAGCAGGTCCTGCCGCAGTCCGCGCAGCGCCTCCACGGCCGCCCGGATCTCGGGACTGCGCGGCGTGTACGCACTGTAGGCGCCCTCCGCGTCCCGCGGTGGCGTGCTGTGCGTGGGGGTCGTCTCGGTCACGGAAAGAACGGTAGGCGGGACCCGCACCCGCGGTCGTCCCCAGCGAGAGGGGTTCCGACGGGTCCTCCTCAAGTACTACGGGCGGGGGTGGGCGGGGGGTTCCGCTCCGGGGGGTGGGGTTCCCAGTCCCGTGAGGGCGGCGGCTTCCGTTCCCCGCAAGGGGTCGGGTCAGTAGCCGGACGGACGGACCAGCCCTGACTCGTAGGCGAACACCGCCGCCTGGGTGCGGTCGCGCAGGCCCAGCTTCACCAGGATGCGGCCCACGTGCGTCTTCACGGTCTGCTCGGCGACGACGAGACGTTCGGCGATCTCCGCGTTGGACAGGCCCTGCGCGATGAGCGCCAGCACCTCCGTCTCGCGCTCGGTCAGATCGCCGACCCGCTCCTTCAGCGGGGCGCGGGGCGTGCCGTCGAGGCGGGTGAACTCGGCGATCAGCCGCCGGGTGATCCCGGGCGCGAGCAGCGCGTCCCCCGCGGCCACCACCCGCACCGCCTCCGCCAGCTGGTCGGCGGAGGCGTCCTTGAGCAGGAACCCGGACGCACCGGCGCGCAGCGCGTCGTACACGTGCTCGTCGATGTCGAAGGTGGTCAGCACGAGCACCTTGACCGCGGGGGTGGCGGCCTTGATGCGGCGGGTCGCCTCGATGCCGTCGAGCTCGGGCATGCGGATGTCCATCAGGACGACCTCCGGGGCCAGTTCCCCGACCTTGGCCACGGCGTCCAGGCCGTCGACCGCCTGCCCGATCACCTCGATGTCCGGCTGGGTGTTGAGCAGCACGGTGAAGCCCTGGCGGACCATCTGCTGGTCGTCGGCGATCAGTACGCGAGTGGGGCCGCTCGTCATCAGAGGGCGTCTCCTGTCGGGAAGATGAGGTCCATGCCGGGGAACGGGGGCCGCTCCGGCTGCTCGCCGTACGCGCGGCCGTCGCGGGGCAGGAACGCGGAGACGGAGAAGCCGCCGTGCAGGGTCGGGGTGGCGACGACGTGACCGCCGAGCATCGAGGCCCGCTCGCGCATGCCGAGCAGCCCGTGCCCCGTTCCGGGGGAGGCGGGGGCGGGGCGCGTGGGGCGGGAGTTGGTCACCGACAGGTAGAGGCCGTCGGGGAAGTGAGTGACCTCGATCCGGACGGCGGCGCCCGGCGCGTGCCGCAGCACGTTGCTGAGCGCCTCCTGCACGATGCGGTACGCCGACAGCTCCACACCGGGCGGATACGGGGGCGCGTCGCCCAGGACGTCGGTGCGGATCTCCAGCCCGGCGGCGCGGGTGTTGTCGATGAGGCTGCTCAGCCGGGCCAGCGTGGGCTGCGGGGCGTCGGGCGTGCCGCCCGGCCCCGCCGCCTCGCGCGCCTGCGGGCCGGTCCCGAAGTCGTCGGGGACCTCCGACCGCAGCACGCCGAGCACCCGGCGCAGTTCCGTCAGCGCCTCCAGCGCGTTCTGCCGGATGCCGTCGAGGTTCTCCTTCAGCTCCTCGGGCGGATCCTTCACCAGATGGGGTGCCACCTGGGCCTGGATCGAGATCACCGACATGTGATGGGCCACGACGTCGTGCAGCTCCCGCGCGATCCGGTTGCGTTCCTCCAGCAGGGCGCGCCGGGCCCGCTCCTCGGCGGTCAGCACGGTCTGCTGCCGCAGTTCGGCACGGGCCTCGCGCCGGCCGCGCAGCGCGCTGCCGAGCACCACGACGACCGTGCACAGGATGACCGCGAGCAGCCCGGTGGGCGTGTAGTCGGAGCCGCCCCACAGCCCTTGCAGGACGTACGTCAGCAGCGCGGTCACCGCAAGCGCCTCGACGGACACCCGGGTGCGCACCCGCAGGGCGAGCAGCAGCAGCACCGCCAGGTGCCCGATGAGGCCGGCCGACGACCACGGCCAGGTGAAGCCCTGCGCGCCGCCCGCCAGCAACTGGCGGTGCACCTCCACGGCGCCCACCAGGGTGCCCGCCGTCGACAGCCACCACGCCGGGACGGGCCGCCACAGCGCGAACGCCACCGCGCCGCCCTGCGCGAGCCCGATGAGGAAGGCCAGTTGGGGACCCACGCCACCGTCGTTGGCCAGCTGCGCCACCGCGCCGAAGGTCACCCCGAACGCGACCAGGAACAGCACACCGTGCGGGAACCAGCGCAGCCACACGAACGGGGGGAGCGGGTCCGCCCGCATCGTGCACAGATCCTCGCGCAGCGTCCGCAGCCAGCGGCGCACGCGCTCCACCCCCGTCGTCGTCACGCGGTCCAGCCTAGACATGGCGTGCCTCCTGTGAGGTCCGGTGATCCACCGGGTCGTGGACCCGCACGACGAGGGAACCGCTCCGGACACCGGCCTGACCGTGCGGGCGGGCACCGGCCTCGTCGTACCGCCGGACGCCGGCCTGACCGTGCGCGTGCACGCCGGCTCCCTCGCACCGCCGTGCAGCCACCCGCACGCACCGCCGCGCCCCAACCCGTTCGCACCCGCGGAACGCCGTCCAGCACACCGCGAGGGCCGTCGCGAACACCGGCAGCCACAGCAGCCGTACCGCCACCCAGCCGAGGTCGTCGGGCGCGGTGTGCAGGCCGGGCAGCCGGCCGGCCGGGAGCGCACCGGCGGTCGTGGCCATCAGGGCCGTCTGGTGCCACAGGAAGATCGTCATCGCGGACAGGTTGACCAGCGCCACCGCCGCCCAGGCCATCGGCCGCCGCAGCGCTCTGCGCAGCCGGTCGCGCAGCAGCAGGGCCAGGCCGCACTGCGCCAGCCCGAAGGTGACGGCGGCCAGCGTCGGCGGGTCCAGGTTGGACACGTCCGCGCCCGGCACCCCGACCATCGACGCCGGGTAGCCCGCCCACGCCACCAGCCCCGCGGTCGCCGCCGCACCACCGGTCAGCAGCACCCACCCGGACCGCCGCCGCTCCAGCTCGCCCCGGGTCCAGGCCGCGCCCAGGGTGTAGGGCACGAGCCAGCCGGCCGCCACGTTCACCCAGCCGAGCCAGGCCGGGCCGCCGAGTCCGAAGCGCACCAGGTCCACATGGAGGACGACGGCGAGCGGCCACAGCGGGTTGAGCCGGGTCAGCAGCGGGGTGGCCGCCGTCAGCCCGGCGAACACCAGCAGGAACCACAAGGGGGACAGCGCCAGTTTGACCAGCGTGCGCACCGTCGTGAGCTCCGCCCCGGTCAGCACCAGCAGCGCCGCCGCCACCGCCCACAGCGTGAGGAGCGCCGCCACCGGGCGGAACAGCCGGCCGAGCCGCGCCGCCAGCCAGTGCCGGTACGGGATGCCGCGCTCGTGCGCCGTGGCCAGGGAACGGGTGGCGGAGTGGCCGCCGACCAGGAAGAACACGGCCAGCGTCTGGAACAGCCAGGAGACCGGCGCCAGCCACGGCATCGACCGCAGCGGGCTCGCGGTGTGCAGGCTGCCGCCGTCCGCGACCAGCGCGGTCACCAGCCAGTGCCCCAGCACCACGCCCGAGATCGCCACGGCCCGCAGCGCGTCCACGGCCCGGTCCCGGCCGGCCGGGGTCATGGCGTCCACCCGCGCGGCGGCCTCCCGGACGCGGGTCCTCCAGGGTGCGTCCGTCCGCGCCGCGGCCCGCCGGACACGGGCCTTCCGGGAACACTCACGCACGGGACACCTCCTGCTGCGCGCCGAGCACGATCCGGGCGAGGTTCGCCAGGGACACCGAGCCCGGGCGGAAGTAGTCGCTGTGGCCGCCGTCGCCGGCGGCGAAGACGCGTGCCCCGAACGCCGGGGACACCGGGTCCGTACCGAAGCCGACCGTCGTGACCAGCAGGTCCGCCCGCACGTGCGGCACCTCGGCCACCCAGTCGTCCCCGCCCCGCGCCGCCCACACCCGGGCGCGGGTGTGCAGCGCGGCCACGTCGTCGGCGCCCGTGCCGGGGCTGCCGATCAGGGCGATGTCGTCCACGTCCAGCCCGTGCGCCGCGCGTCCGCACACCACCGAGCCGTAGGAGTGGCACACCAGGGTGATGTGCGCGGCCCGGCCCGCCACACCGTGCAGCCGCCGCACGAACTCCCGCAGCCGCGGCGCCGCTTCGTCGGCGCGTGACGCGGTGAGGACCGTCGTGCTGATCGTGCCCGGGGTGGTGTAGCCGAGCCAGGCGACCACCGCGGTTCTCGTGCCCGGCGGGGCCTGGGCGGCAAGGCGGGCGGCGAGCGCGGTCGCCGTCGCGCGGAACCGTGCGTACGTGTCGAGGGAGGTGTCCGAGCCCGGCACCAGCACGGCTATCCGCTGCGCCCGCGCCAGGTCGCCGAAGACCTCCACCGCGCGGCCCGCGCCCCGGCCGTCGAAGGCCAGCAGCCGGCGTGAGGGGTCCGCGAGCGCGCGCTCCGTGCGCGCCCGTCCCACGTCGCCGTGCGCCGCCGCCATGCGGGACGCCGTCGCCGCGTCCGCCCGGTTCGCCGCGTAGATCTGCGGCAGCGTGGCCGCGGTCGGCGCGGCGAGACGGGCGGGTGGCGGCGCCGGGATCTGCGGGCGGGCCGCACCGGACAGCGGCACGACGACCGCGGTGGTGATGAGCGCGGCCAGCAGCGCGCGCAGGACGCGCCCTCGCCGCCGCGGGGCGGGCTCGCGCTGGGCACCTTCCCGCAGCGCGGGTTCGAGCGGGGCACCTTCCCCCAGCGCGGGTTCGCGCAGGCCGCCTTCCCCCAGGGCGCGTTCCGGCGCGCCGTACTCCCCCGTGTCCACGTGGCCTCCCCTGCCGTGCGGCCCGCCCACCGGGCCCGTCGCACAAGGAAGTTACGCAGCGTCACCTCTGGTCCGCGTCACACCGGAGAGCTCACCTGCGACGTAGCTCTCAGGTATTACGGGTACGACCGGGATGCCGGGGGGACGCGCACACGCGCACCGTGCCGGGACGCGCACCGTGCCGGGACGCGCACCGCGCCGGGACGTGCACCTGCGCCGGGACACGCACCGCTCCGGGAAGCGAGACAGCCGAACCCACCGCCCCCCCCGGCCCCGTCCCCTCACCACGCCAGCTGGGCGATCTCCTCCGCGACCACCGCGCACGCGTCCGCCGCCGGGTCGATCAGCGGGAAGTGGCCGACGTCCTCCAGCAGCGTCAGCCCCACCATCTCCCCCGCCTTCGCCGCCGCGTCCGCGTACGACTCGGCGACGGCCTGCGGGACGTCGAGGTCGGCGCGGCCCTGCACGAGCGTGGTGGCGATGCCGGTAGGCAGCAGCAGGGCCGGGTCGGCGTACGGCTGCCGTTCGGCGAACGCCTCGTGTCCGCCGAGGAGTTGGCGGGCCGCTCCCCCGCACACGTCCAGCTTCTCCGCGACCGCGAAGTCCGCGATCGGGGCCAGCGCGACCACGCCCCGCAGTGCGGGGGGCCCGCCGGTGCGCCAGGGCGCGTCGGCGGGCAGGACGTGGCGGGCGGCCGCCCACAGAGCCAGGTGGCCGCCCGCGGAGTGCCCGGTGAGGACGAGGCGTCGCGGATCGGCCTGCGGCAGCGCCTCCCGCACCAGCCCCGGCAGGGCGTCCAGCGCGGCGGCGACGTCGTCGAAGGTCTCCGGCCAGCGGCCGGCGACGGCGGCGTCGCCCTCCGCGTCGCCGCGCCGGTACTCCACGCTGGCCACGGCGAACCCGCGCCGGGCCAGGAAGTCCGCGAAGGGGCTGACGTGCCGGCGGTCGTACGGCGCCCGCCAGGCACCGCCGTGCAGGACGGCGACCAGGGGGGCGGGGCCGCCGGGGCCGGCCTGTACGCGCGGGGCGTAGAAGTCGATCACCTGGTCGGGGTGGTCGCCGTAGGCGGCGGTGGCGTCGGGGTCGACGGGCGGGTGCGAGAAGGCCGACTCCTCCTCGGCGGCGGCCCGGGCTGCTGCGACGTCGTCCGGCATGCTCAACCTCTCAGCGACGAAACATGTTTGGCGGACCAGATGGGGACGGACCAGGGGGAAAATGCGGCCGTTGGCCGGGACGGTATCAGGCCGGTGACGTGCGCGGACACGCGGATATCACGCTCGGTGAAGTGGTTAAACGGTTCTGCTGTTTCGTTATGCTGGCGACGTCGTCCGACCGTGCACCAAGGAGGCCGTTATGTCCGCCGAACCCGGCACCGTCCGTCCCGGCGGCCGTACCGCCCGTGTCCGCGCGGCCGTGCTGCGGGCGGCCGGCGACATCCTCGCCGAGCAGGGCTTCGACCGGCTCGACCTCGCGGACGTGGCGCGGCGCGCGGAGGTCGGCAAGACCACCGTGTACCGGCGCTGGGGCTCGGTGACGGGCCTGGTCGCCGACCTGCTCGCGGACATGGCGGAGCAGTCGCTGCCGCGCGAGGAGACGGGTTCCGTCCTGGGGGACCTGCGGGCGAACGCGTCCCTGGTCCAGCGCACGCTCGCCGATCCCCGGCAGGGGGCGCTGTTCCGGGCGGTGATCGCGGCCGCGGCGTGCGACCCGCGCACGGCTGGGGCGCTGCGGCGCTTCTACGAGGTGCGGGTGGCGGAGTGGGCACCGTGCGTGGAACAGGGCGTGGCCCGCGGCGAGTTGCCGCACCACACCTCGGCGGAGGCGGTCGTACGGGCCGTGTCGGCGCCCCTCTACTACGAGCTGCTGACCACGGGCACCGTCCCCGACCCCGCCGCGGCGGACCGAGCGGCCCGTGCGGCGTACGAGGCGGCGAAGGCGGGGGTGTACGCCGGCTGACCGGGGAGGTTGCCGTCAGGAGCGGGCCGGTGCCGAGGGGCAGCAGTCCGCTACGAGCACCAGCCCGCCGAGAGGCAGCCGCCCGCTACGAGCACCAGCCTGCCGAAGGGCCGCCGTCCGCTACGAGCACCAGCCCGCCGAGGGGCAGCCGTCCGCTACGTGCACCAGCCCGCCGAAGGGCCGCCGCCCGCTACGAGCACCAGCCCGCCGCCAGGCGGGCCGCCGCCGCGCGGGCCAGGGGGGTGTTTCGGGCGCCCAGAGGCCCGGACGCTGTCAGCAGGGCGGCCAGGGTCACAGGGTCGCGGTGGCGGGCGGCCAGGGTCAGGGCCCCTGTGACCGCCTGCGCCCACACCTGCCGGTGCGGCTGCGGCGCGTGGGGGGCCGCCCTCGCGATCGACTCCGCCCACGCGCGAACCTCCTCGGCGGGTGCGCCCGTCGGGGGGTACGGGGGCGGGGTCGCCGGGGGCCACGCCTCCTCCGGCGGGTCCGGCTCCGGCGTCCCTCCCCGGCCCAGCCGTACCACCGCCGCCAGTCCCGTCGCCAGGGTCGTGTGGTAGCACGTGCCGAAGAGGTACGCCTCGGCCTTCTCCCCCGTCAGGCCCGACAGGACCGCCGGGCGGTGGACCGGGCCCGGGACCGCGCCGTCGGGGCGTCGGGCCGACGCCAGGGCCGCCCAGGACCGCCGCGCGAGGTCCGTCTCCCCGAGGCCCGTCAGGTCCGCGCACAGCAGGAGTTCCGCCAGCAGGTCCAGGTGGCCGCCGATCAGGTGGGACGCCAGCAGGACGCGGACGGTGTCCCGCAGCGGGCCGCCCGGCGGTACGTCGTCCGCGCCGAAGTCCGTCGCGTAGAACACCGCGTGCGTGAACGCGTACACCTCGTCGTCGTCCAGCGACAACGGGTCCGGTTCCAGCGCCGGGACGCTCCCGGCGTAGAGCGACGCCCGGTCCGGGATTCCCGCCGGCAGTGTCAGGGCCGCCCGGTCGGCGAAGTAGCGCAGCTCCAGACGGGACAGCAGCGGGCGGTGCGGCTGGAAGTGGCCGCCCGCGCCCGACGCGAGCAGGGCCTCGCAGGTCTTGAGGAGGTCCGGGCGGGGACGGCCCAGCAGGCCGAGCAGGGCGACCACGTTGAGGTGGTACGAGAAGAGGGCGTCGGCGCGGCGCAGACCCGTGGCGAACTCCGGTGTCCCGGTGATCCGTTCGGCCAGGTCCAGGGCGCCCTCGCGCAGGCCCTGCGGGACCGCCGCCGGGCCCTGCTCCCTCGTCAGCAGGCGCAGGAAGCCGAGGAGTTCCAGCAGCGGGCCCGGCGGGAACGGGCGGCGGGGCAGATGACGTTCCCAGACCTCCGGGTCGAACCAGCGCAGGTTCTCCTCCAGCCAGCCCAGCACCCCGGGCAGGACGCCGGCCGGCCGCCTCACCTGCCGCTCCTCAGCCGCAGCAGGCCCAGAGCCAGGGTGAGCACCCCGCCCAGGGCCGCCAGGTCCGCCCACCACGGCAGCAGGCCGGGGGTGCCCAGCAGGGACTGGCGGGCCAGGTCGACGGCGTACGTCATCGGGTTGGCGTGCATCGCGGCGGACAGCCAGCCGGGGGCGTCCTCGGGGCTGAAGACGGAGCCGGACAGGAACAGCATCGGGAACATCGCGAGCTGGACCGTCGCCTGCAGCGTCTGCACCCGCTTGATCAGCGTCGCCAGGCACAGCCCGAGCACGCTGAACACCGCCGCCGAGAGGGCGTAGCACCCCGCGGCCAGGACGAAGCGGCGCGGCGTCAGAGGGACACCGGCCAGCGGCGCGAACGCCAGCATCAGCACGCTCTGCACCGTCACCGTGCCGGCGCCCGCCACCACCTTGCCCAGGGGCAGGCAGATCCGCGGCACGGGTGCCACCAGCAGCTCGCGCAGTACGCCGTACTCGCGGTCCCAGGCGTACGTCTGCCCGGAGGCGACCCCGATGGACACCACCTGGATCGCGATGATCCCGGGGAAGACGTACGCGCTGAACGGCAACCCGGGCCGGACCGCGCCGATCATCCCGTCGAAGCCGACGGCGTAGACGAGGACGAAGAACACGATCTGCACGGCCTGGCTGAACAGCACGCCCGGCCGCTTCAGCTGGCGCAGCAGATCCCGGTGCGCGATGACGGCGACGGCCCGCGCGCCCTCGGCGAGCCGGGCGCCGGCGCTCTCCCCCACGCCGGGCATCGTGGCCGTGGTCACGGCGCGCCCACCTCCGCCTCTGCCCTTTCGTCTGCGTCCGTCTTCTCGTCCGCCGCCGCCAGGTACACGTCGTTCATCGACGGGTGGCGTACGGACACCGACAGGCCCGGCACGTCCAGGGCGCGGACCACCTCCGCGATCCGGGCCTCCGGGTCGGCGCAGTGCACCGCGACCCCGTCCGCCTCCGTCAGCGGGTCGAACCCGGCGGCCCGCAACTGCCGCGCGGCGAGCCGGTCGTCGGCGCTCGCCACCACGATCCGTGAGGAGTCCAGGCTCGACTTCAGCCGGGCGGCGCTGCCCTGCCGGACCACGCGGCCCCGGCGCAGGATCACGATCTCGTCGGCGTACTCGGCCTCGTCCATGTAGTGCGTGGAGTACAGCACCGTCACGCCCAGCTCGTCGCGCAGCCGTGTCAGGTCCCGCCACACGGCGCCGCGCGCGCTCGGGTCGAGGCCGTTCGTCGGCTCGTCGAGGAGGAGCAGGCCGGGGCGGTGCAGCAGGGCGCGGGCGATCTCCACGCGCCGGGCGAGCCCGCCGGACAGTTCCTCGACCGGCTGGCGGCGGCGGTCGGCGAGGCCGAACAGGTCCAGCATCAGGGCGATGCGCTCGCGGGCGTCGGCGCGGCGCATCCCGAACAGGCGGGCGTGGAACCACAGGTTGCGCTCGA
Organism: Streptomyces sp. NPDC014801; assembly: GCF_043082085.1. Classification (NCBI taxonomy): domain Bacteria; kingdom Bacillati; phylum Actinomycetota; class Actinomycetes; order Kitasatosporales; family Streptomycetaceae; genus Streptomyces; species Streptomyces sp. NPDC014801. The sequence continues at coordinate 204,098 of NZ_JBIBXG010000009.1, forward strand.
CGGACAGTTCCTTGTCGAGGGTGCGTTCCTGGAAGACCAGGCCCAGCGCGCGGCGTGCCGCCGTGGGGGCCCGCCGCACGTCGTGGCCGAAGATCCGCACGGTGCCGGCGTCCGGGCGGGACGCGGTGGACAGCACGCCCATCAGGCTGGACTTGCCCGCGCCGTTGGGGCCGAGCAGCGCCGTGATCCGGCCGGGCGGGGAGGAGATGTCGACGCCGTGGACGGCGGTGACGCGCCCGTAGCGGACGACCAGCCCGCGCACGTCGAAGGCCGGGACGGGGGACGGCTGCGGGCCGTCCGCGGCGCGAGCGGGGGCGCCCGCGCGGTCACCGTCCGCGGCGCGGGCGGGGGCGCCCGCGCGGTCACCGTCCTCGGCGCGGGCGGGGGCGCCCGCGCGGTCACCGTCCTCGGCGCGGGCGGGGGCTCCTGCGCGGTCACCGTCCTCGGGTACCGCGGGCTGCCCGTCACGACCGCCGGTCATCGGTGCGGCCGCGGGCGTCCGGGGCTTCATGCCAGCCCCAGGCAGCGGTCCCAGGGGCGGGGGCCGGAGGTGGCCGGCAGCAGGGCGAGGGCGACGCCGGCGGCGCCCTCCAGCATGCCCGCGACGTCCACTGCGCGATGCGGGACGGGTGAGCGGGCCGCGGCCGGGAAGCGCATCAGGTGCCGGAAGGCGAACGGGGCCTCCTCGTCCAGGCAGTCCAGGACCTTGGCGGTCAGGCGCTCGCGCCCGGCCCGCAGTTCGGGGTCCCCTGACGCCTCGGCGACCCGGGAGACGACGGCGAGCAGGCCGGCGTACCCGTGGCAGACGGTCGGGCCCTCGATCGCCCACTGCCGCTCGTCGCGGCGCAGCGCCGCCCGCAGCCCCTCGACGGCCGCCGTACGCCAGCGCGGCTGCCCGAAGACCTCGCCCGCGCGGTGGAGGGCGGCGGCGACGCCGGGGGTGCCGTAGCACCAGGCGGTGCGGGTGAACAGGGAGCGGGGCCGGTCGCCGGCCGTCTCGTCGGCCCAGCCGGCGCGGGCCGGCCAGTAGGGCCCGGCCTCGTCGTGCAGGGTCCAGCCGAGCAGCCACTCGGCGACGCGGTGGGCGGCCTCGGGCAGGCCGGGCTCGCGGTGGCCGCGTTCGGCGGCGGTGGCGAGGACGGTCAGCGGGCCGGCGATGCCGTGCGCCATGCCGAGGTTGAAGTCCCCGTGCGGGTAGGCGGCCCGGTCCCGTTCGCTGACCTGGAGGGCGGCCGGCACCCACCAGCCGGGCACGGTCCGCGGGCCGTCCTGGGCCGGCCACGGTCACCGGCTCGGTCAGGGCGACCAGGTGCCGCAGCGAGTCCCGCAGCGCGCCGGCGGCCGCGGGTGAGCGCTCGGCGGGGTCGTCGACGGCGTCCAGCAGCAGCCGGGTGGTCCCGGACAGGCCGTTGACCAGGTCGTACGCGGCCCAGTCGACGCCCTGTCCGCCGTCCTCGGCGCGGGCGGCGAAGACGGCGAGACGTTCGGACTGGTCCGCGGCGACCCAGTCGGCGAGGCGGCGGCGCAGCGAGGCGTAGTGGCCCTGCGGGCCGGCGCAGGTCTGGGCGGCGGCGAGCAGGGCGGCCGGGCCGGAGAACAGGCCGCGGCTGGGCGCGGTGGGCAGCGCGCGCCCGGCCGCGGCGAGGTGACGGTGGGCGACGGTGCGCCAGGAAGGGTCCTCGCGGGCCAGTTCGCCGTGCAGCAGGGCGGTGCCGGGCAGGCCGTTGGCCAGGGTCAGCGGCCCCCACATCACGGCGTCGTAGACGGGGTCGCGGTTGTCGTCGCGGGAGGCGACGGCGGCGACCGCGTCCGGGTCGGCGAGGCGCCGGGCGACGAGGGCGACGGCGTCGGACGAGGCGCGCACCGCGGGCGGGGGTGCGAGGGAGCTCATGACTGGTGCCTCCGGCGGTTGAGATGGTCCTGTACGGCGCCGCGGGCGATGCCGAGGACGGTCAGCTCGCGGGCGGTGGCGCCGCCGAACAGCCGGTTGCACACCATGTGCATCAGGCTGCCCACGACCCGGCCCTCGGGTGTCGCGCCGGCCGCGCGGACCGCCGCGGCGAGCCGCCGCACGGCCGCGTCGCGCTCCCGCAGGGCGGCCAGGGCGCGGGCGCCGAGCGGGTCGGCGGCCAGCGCGGGCCAGCCGCCGTAGGGGTCGACCAGACGGCGCCAGTGGGCGGGCCGGGCGCGGTAGGCGTCGGGCAGGTCGCGGCGCGAGCCGGTCATGGACAGCCAGGCGGCGGCCGCGTCGTCGCCGCAGTCCTCGGTGAGCAGCGGGTGGCCGGGCGCGGGCGGCCCGAACGCGTGCGCGAGCGCGGCGCAGGAGACGACGGCGAGGGCATCGAGGTCCAGGGGGCCGAGTTCGGACGGGCCGGGGGCGGGGGTACCTGTCCGCCGGGTGCCCGTCTCGTGCGCGAGGCGCAGGAGGTCCACGGCGGCCTCGCTGTCGTACTGGAAGACCTCCTCGGCCGTGGCGAGGGCCTGTTCGCCGCCGTAGCGCTCGACCTCGGGGTCGTACTGGGCCACCGTGTGGCCGCGCACCAGGCCCCGCCGCTGCCAGTCGCCGAGGAGGTCGCCGACGGCCGGGGCGACCGTGCACCACAGGACGCGGCGGTCGGCGTGCAGCCGCAGGCGCAGGTGGTGGCCGGCGTCGTCGGTGTAGCGGATGAAGAACCAGCGGTCGGCGCCGTGCTCACGGGCCCGGTCGACGAGGGTGCGCAGATGGGTGCGCAGCAGGTCGTCCTGGGTGCGGGCGGAGCCGTGCAGCTTGAGGTGGAGCCAGTCGCCGCCCAGGCCGTGCACGGTGCGGCGCGGGACGTGGTGGCCGGCGTAGGGGCGGTGGGCGGGGGCGGCCGCGCGGCGGGTGAGCGGGACGACGAGTTCCGCGGTGTGCCCGGCGAGCGGGCTGTCCAGCAGGCCCTCGTGTTCGCCGGGCACCTCCTGGGCGATCAGGTCCGGGTGCCGGAGCATCTGGTCGCGCAGCAGCTCGCGGTGCCAGGCGTGGCCGAGGTCGAGCAGGAGACGCTGGTCGGCGGTGACGGCGAGGATGTGCCGGGGCACGTCCCAGCGCTCCCGCCAGCGGGCGACGGCACGGTCCCAGGCGGCGCCGTGCGGCCCGCCCGTGCCCCGGGCGCCCTTCCCCGTGTCGTGGGCGCCCTCCGCCGTGTCGTGGGCGCCCTCCGCCGGTTCGCCCTCCGCGCCACCGGCCCCCCGCGCCGGTCCGCGCAGTTCGTCCAGGCGCCAGACCGCCGGGGCGAGGACGAAGCGGCCGTAGCGGATGCGGGGGACGCTCGGGGCGTCGGCGAGGGGCCCCCAGTTCCACGGCTCCCACAGCCGCTGGCCCTCCAGCCCGATCTCCCACAGCAGCCGGGCCGCGTTGGGGGCCTGGGCCGGGGCGCTGACCATGTTGCCGAGGACGGGCACGATCTCCCGCCCGGTCGGCACGTGCACGGCGGTCAGCCGGTCCAGGGTGGCGCCGACCGCGATGTCCGCGAGGCGCAGTTCCTCCACGCCGGGCGCGTCGGGGACGCCGACGGAGATGCGGCGTCCGGTCGCGGGCAGCGTGTGGGCGAGGTTGGCGGCGCGGCCGGAGCGCGGCCGGAAGGCCAGGTCGGCGGCGAGCGCCCCCTCGACGTGCACGGGGGTGTCCCGGTGCAGGGCGGCGAAGGGCTCGCGCCACGCCGGGTCCTGGTCGGCGAACCGGGCGAAGGTGGAGCCGGCCCGGTGGGAACCGGGCGACGGCGACAGGAAGACGAGGAAGTCGCCGTCGGTGAGGGCGTCCGCCGACGCGGCGACCACCTGCACCGTGACCTCGCAGGAGTTCTGCGCGTCGGCCGGCTCGCCGTCGTCGTGGCGCAACTCGGCCAGGTCGGCGTCGGTGAGCACCACCTCCCGCCGCCGCCGGCGCAGCGCCGCCGCGGCCAGCCGGGCCATGGCCCGCTCGCGCCGGGCGGTGCGCGGGTCGTCCGGCGGTACGGGGGCGGCCTCGCTGTTGGGCCAGCCGTACCCGGCGGGCGCGCCGAGCCCGGTGGACGGATCGAGCAGCTCCAGCACCGGTACGAGCCGGTCGGCGCCGTAGACGTCGAGGAAGCGCCGGTGGTAGTCGCGCAGCGCGAACAGGCCGCGCTTGGGCCGTGACAGCCGCACCATGACGTCGGTGGCCCGCTCGATCTCGGCGCGCACGGCGTGCGGCAGGTGCAGGGTGGCGTCCAGCCGGGTGTCGATGTGCAGCGGGGTGTCGTCGGCGGCGACCGAGCGCGCGGTGGCGGCCAGGTCGCGCAGCCGGTCCCGGCCGGCGCCGAGCGGCAGGGCGTCGTAGGCGGCGCGTTCCTCGTCGAGGCGGCGCAGGGTGGCGAGCGTGCGCCGGGTCTCCTCGGTGCCGGTGCCGCCGGGGAGGGCCGCGAGGACGGTGAGCACGTGGCGCAGCGGGTCGCCGCCGTCGAGCGGCGGGCGCAGCCCCGTGATCAGGATCTCCTGGCGGACCAGCTCCCGCAGCAGGTGCCGCAGGCGGTCGGCGGGCGCCTGCGGGAAGGCCGCGGCGAGCCGTTCCACGAGCAGGGGGTACGGCACCGGCGTGCGCGCCTCGTGCACGGCGCGCGCGACGAGCGGGGTGTGGCGTACGGAGACGGTCGCGCGCCCCTCGCCGTCCGGGTCGGGACCGGCGTCCGGCGCGGAGGGGGCGGTGAGCAGCAGCCGGTCGCCGCGGACGGTGAGCGCCTGGTGGGCCTGCACGGTCAGGACGTCCAGCACGGCCGGGTCGCCTTCCAGACGGTGCGTCACCTTGGCCAGCCAGCGCTGGTCGACATGGGTGCGGGTGCGGTGCCCGGGGCCGCGGACCGCCTTGGCGGTGACGTCGAACTCGCCGGCGGTGACGCCCGCGAACAGACCGAACGGGGTGGGCCGGGTCCGCATCCGGATGTCGTAGCGCAGTACGGCGAGCGCGGCCCGGCGCAGCCGGCTCGCCTTCAGGCCGTCCCGGCCGCGCCGGGCCACCCGGTGGACCAGGGCGCTCAGCGCCGGGGACGCCACCGCGAGGGCTTCGTCGAGCACCGGGTCGCCGGCGGCGGCCGCGAGCAGCACGACGCAGGCGGCGGGGTCGTCGGGCGGGGTGCCGTCCGCCGGGAGGGGCAGGCCGTCGGCGCCCTGCGCGACGGGCGCGCGGAGCAGGAAGACGTCTCCGGCGCGGAACAAGGTCTCGGTCTCCCCCATGGACTTCCCCCTCGTGCGGTGTACGGCGGGCAGTGGCACCGGGGCGGGAGGCGGACGGGCCGCCGGGCCCCGGGCGGTGAGGCCCGGGGCCCGCCGGGCGAACCGGCAGGCCCCGGACACGGTGAAGGGTCAGCAGCAGTGGCTGCAGCCCGAACCGCCGCCGTCGCTGGTGCAGCCCGGCGTGCAGTAGGAGACGGAGGTGATGGCCGGACCGGCGACCGACTTCTCCACGCCGATCTCCAGGTCGAGGTCGAACAGGTCCGCCTCGTCGTACTGAGCTCCGTGGGTGCCCATGAAAGGCTCCTTCGTCAGAACCGGATGAATGTTCGTCGGATCGATCCGCGATCACGGAACCATGCCGTTTCGGACGTACTCAACAGCTCCCGCCCGGCCTGGCAGGAATGGCAGTCCGCTGGCAGACGCTGGAATCCGCGGTTCCGCGGGCCCTTCCGGAGCTCCCGCGACGGCCCGTGACCGCGGCCGAATCCCGACGGGCCCACGTGAACCGTCACCGCCCCGGGCGCTACCTACGAGATGTGTGTTCGGACGAAGCCCTGCTGACCGCGGCCGCCCGTGGTGACCAGACCGCCCTGCGGACCCTCTACGAGCGGCATGCGGCCGCCATGCTGCGCCTCATCCGCAGACTCACCTCCGACCCGGGGGTGGCGGAGGAGATCCTGCAGGAGTCGTGGCTCGCCGTGTGGCGGTCCGCCGCCGGGTTCCGGGGCGAGTCCTCGGTGCGCGGCTGGCTGCTGGGCGTGGCCCGGCGCCAGGCCCACAACCAGCTGCGGCGCGCCCGCCCCCGGTTCACCGACCTCGCCGAGGCCCAGCACGTGCCGCACCCGGAGCCCGGGGTGGAGGAGCAGGTCCTCGTGGAGACCGAACGCACCGAACTGCGCGAGGCCGTGCGCGCCCTGCCCGAACACCTGCGGGAGGTGCTGGGCCTGGTCCTCGTGGAGGAACTCGCCTATCCGGAGGTGGCCGCCGTCCTCGGCATCCCGGTGGGCACAGTGAAGAGCCGGATGTCCCATGCGCGCAGGCGACTGGGCAGCATGCTCGCCGCCTCGCGGCTGGAAGGAACGGGACGACGATGAGGGACCATCTCGCGGACGAGGAGCTGATCGGGCTCGTCCGCCGCGCACCCGGCGAGGAGGAACGACGGCACCTCGACGGCTGCGCCGGCTGCCGGGCGCGGCTCGCGGACTGGCGTGCGCTGGCGCCCGCGGTACGGGAGGCCGAGGGCGAACGGGACGTGAGCGTGCCGTCGTTCGACGCGCTGCTCGCGCCGGTGCTGACGGCGGGGGCGGGGCTCCCGGATCCGGCGCCGGGCGTGGGGGCGGCGGACGCGGGTGTGCCGGTCGCGGGTGCGCCGGTGCCGGTGCCGGCCGTGTCGCGGGGGCGGGCGCGGGCGCCGTGGCGGCTGGCGTGGCAGCTCGCCCGTACGGAGGCGGCGTTGCTGCCGCGGCTGTGGGCGCCGTTCAGCGCCGTGGGGCTGGTGGTGGCCGCGGTGGTCGCGCCGCTCCTCGACGAAGGGCGGCTCGGGGCGCGTCTGTTCGGCGCGGTGTGCGTCGCGCTGATCGTGCTCGCCGGGCTCGTCGTCGCCTCGCCGCGGCGGGATCCGCGCGGGGAGCTGATGTTCACGCTGCAGGTGCCGCCGGGGACGGTGTTCCTCGCGCGGATGGCGGTGGTGATCGGGGCGGACCTCGTCCTCGCCGTGGCATGCTCCGCGCTGATCGGGGGGCCTGGGTGGTGGCCCGTGGTCGCCGGGTGGCTGGGCGAGGCGCTGCTGGCGTCGTCGCTGGCGCTGGCGCTGGCGGTGCGGGTGGCGCCCGCGGTGGGGTTGGCGGCGGGGGGATCGCTGTGGCTGCTGGGCGTGGTGACGGGGCCCCAGGGGCTGGTGTCCACGCCGTTGCGGGCGGTGCTGGGTCCTCTGCTGGTCACGTCGCCGTGGACGGTGGGGGGGTCGGTGCTGCTGATGGTGTGGGCGGCGGGGGCGATGCGGAGGTACCCGGGGGCGCGGTGACCTGCGGTGCGGGGCGCCCGGGGGGTGCGCGGCCCGGCGGTGCGGGGTGCCCGGGGGTGCGGTGAACGCCGTGGGGTGCGCTGCCCGGCGGTGCGGGGTGCCTCCCCCAAGCACTCCGTGCAGGGGGTACCCCCAGCGCCCACCCGTGCCGCCCCAGCGGCACGACTGCCCGCAGCTACGCGGGGAAGGGGCGCGGGAAACTGCGCGACCGGCCACCCACCCGCCCGCAGACGAAGAACCGTCGGAAGAGACGTGAACCGGCGGACGCCACCCCGCTACGTACTGGCCGTGTCCGTCGCCCCGCGCCAGTCATCCCCCGCCTGGCGCGGCGGCGGCGGACCGCTCACGGATCTCACCGGAACGGGAGGAGCAGGTCATGGTCTGGGTGTACGAGGCCCGGCGTTGCGGTCTCGCCGCCCTCGCCCTGCCCTGCGCCGCCGCCCTGGTGGCCTGGGCGGCGATGGTCACCGGCGGCGCCGACGGCACCCTCGTGGGCCGTGCGCTGCTCACCACCGCCCTCCCCGCGGCCACCGCCCTGGGCTGTGCCTCCGTCGTCGCCCGCGAGCCGATGACGGAACTGCACCTCACCCTCCCCACCCGCTATCCCCGCACCGTCGCCCGCCGCCTGTGCGGCCCCACCGGGCTCGCCGCCCTGGCCGCCGCGGCGCTCGTCGGTGTCCTCACCGCCGCCGGCCGTGACATCCACCCCGGCGCGGTGCTCACCGAACTCGTGGGCCTGACCGCCCTGCTGACCGGCTGCGCCGTCTGGGGCACCGCCCGCAGCGGCTCGGCCGGCACCGGTACCGCCCTGGTCGTCGCCGTCTGCCTGGCCAAGCTGCTGCTGGTCGACCGTGTCGCGCCGGAGGGGCCGCCGCAGGGCGTGCCGGCGCTGCTCGCCGGCGCCGCCCTGACCGCGCTCGCGCTGCGCACACTCGCCGACGCCGAGCGCTCCGGCGCCCTGACCCACCACGAGAAGGAGAACTGAGTGCGCGCACCGGCCACGGCCAGCACCCGACCCCCCACCGCACTCCCGGCCACCCCCACCCGGGCCACCGCGCCGCACCCCACCACCTCCCGGTGCACGGGATCCCAGGCCGCCGCGCCGCACCCCACGACACCCCCGCAACCCGAACCCACCCCCACCCCCGGCGCCACCGCCCGGACAACCCCCGCCCGCACCCCCACCTCCGAACCCACCCCCACCCCCCGGACCACCCCATGACCGCCCTGCTGTGGAGCATCCGTTACGAGGCGCTGATGGCGGCGCGGCGGCGGGCCGTGTGGGCCGCCGTGCTGCCGCTCGCCGCGCTGAGTCTGCTGCTGGCGCTGACCTCGCCCGTGGTCACCGCAGCCGCCGGCCCGGCCACCCGCGTGGGCGCGGCCGCCGTGCTCGTCAACACGTTCTGCACCCTCGGCCTGGCGCTGGCCACCACGGACCTGCTCCGCCGCGGCCTGCACACGCGCGGGATGCCGGAGCTGCTGACCGCCACCCCCACCGGCCGGGTGCCGCGCGGCGCGGCCGCCCTCCTGGGCCCCCTGCTGACCGCGCTCGCGCCGATCGCCGCCCTGCTGCTGGCGTACGGCGCGGCGCTCGCGGCCGTGCACGCCGACGCCGCTCCCCTGACCGCGGCGGTGGTCGCGCTGGCGACGGCCGTGGTGCCCGCCGCGCTCGCGGCGACCGCGCTGGCCGGGCTGCTGGGGCTGCTGATGCCGGTCGCCGCGGCGCGGGCCGTGCTGGTGGTGGTGTGGCTGTGGGCCACGCAGTTCCCGCCGCGTTTCTCCCCGCTGCCCACGCCCACCGGCACCGTCCTGTCCCCGCTCGGCGGTTACCCGCTCGTCGCCTGGGCGGACGCGCCCACGATCTGGGCGGCCCGGGGCGCCGGCGGCCCGCTGCGCCCGGACGTCACCGGCACGTCCGCCGCCCTCAACCTCGCCCTGGTGCTGCTGACCGCCGTGGCGTGCCTCGCCCTCGGTCACCTCGCCGCACGCCTACGACGACACGGAGACCGACCCCGATGAACATCACCACCGAGGCCCTGACCAAGGTCCACCCGGGCGGCCGGCGCGCCCTCGACGACGTCGATCTGCACATCGAGGGCGGCACGGTCGGGCTGCTCGGGGCGAACGGAGCGGGCAAGACCACGCTGCTGCGCATCCTGACCGGCGTGCTGAGGCCCACCTCGGGCCGGGTCGTCGTCGCCGGGCACGACCTGGCCACCACGGCGGGCCTGAACGCGATGAAACGCACCCTCGGCTATCTGCCGCAGGAGCTGTCGCCGTACCCCGACCTGACGGCGCGGGAGTTCCTGGACTACATCGCCGTCCTCAAGGGCATCCACGACAAGCGCGAGCGGCGCCGCGAGGTCGGCGAGCGACTCGCCGAGGTCGGTCTGGAGGACCGCGCCGGGGAACGCCTGGGCGGCTTCTCCGGCGGCATGCGGCGCCGGGTCGGCATCGCCCAGGCCCTGCTCGGCGATCCGACGGTGCTCGTCGTGGACGAGCCGACGGCCGGGCTCGACCCGCACGAGCGGATGCGGTTCCGCGCGCTGCTCGCCGGGCTCGGCGGCCGGCGCACGGTGCTGCTGTCCACGCACATCCTCGACGACGTCGCCCAGACCTGCCCCGAGGTCGCGGTGCTCACCACGGGCCGGCTCGTCTTCCACGACACCACGTCCGCGCTGGTCAGCCAGGCCGCCGGCTGCACCTATCTGCTGCCGGCCGGGACCACGGCCCCGCCGCCGGACGCCGACGTGGTCAGCGCGCTCACGACCGCCGACGGGCCCCGGTACCGGGTGGTGGCCTCCGCGCCGCCACCGGGTGCCCGGCCGGTGCAGCCCACGCTGGAGGACGGCTACGCCGCCCTGCTCCGGGCCACCGGGCACCCCGTCACCCCGTCCGCCTCGAACGAGAGTGAGGTATCCCGTACATGACCCCCTCCCCCCACACCGAACCGACCAAGGAACCCGCCTGTCGCCGGGGCTCCGGCCCCCGCCCGCGACGCACCGCCCTGCTCACCACGCTCACCGCCGCGGCGGCCCTGCTGCTCGCCGCGTGCGGCGGCAGCGGCACCAGCAACCCGGCGAGCAGCCACCCGGAGCCGTTGCCGAGCCCCACCTCCACGGCCCAGCGCATGAGCGCCAAGAACCTGGGATACACCTGGCCGCTGACCGTCGACCACGGTACGGCCGAGTGCCGCAAGGGAACCCAGGCCGTCTTCACCGCCCCCGACGGCACCGTCTACGCCCTCAACGACCGTGCGCGCGACGCGGGTTACCGCGACATCGGACCGCTGCGCGCCAAGGGCGACGGCGGGGACCCGATCAGCCTGGGCTCGCTGCTCGGCAAGACCCTGAAACTGTGCAAGGCCGCCGGCTGACCACCGGGGCCCGCGACCGCGCCGCCCCCACCGGGGCGGCGCGGTTCCTGCCCGTACGGAACCGACCGTTCGAACCACGGGGGAACACCGTCTTGACGCAGCTCCTCGTCACCACGTCGCTCCATGTCCTCGCCCACACCGGCCTCCAGGGGCCGTTCTCCACGCCGGGCACCCCGCTCAGCTCCCTGCGCGCCGGGCTCGACCGCGTCGACTTCGTCGACGACGCCCAGCTCGCCGCGCCCGGCGATCCCCGGCTGCCCATCCTCCTGCCGGTCTCCAGCGAACTGCAGGCGGACCGGCTGCGCGCCCTGCGCACCCGGCACGCCATGGCGCTGCTGATCGCCGTCACCGACGACGTCTCCGGCCATCTCACCTACCAGGCCATACGGTCGGGCGCCAACGTCGTCTTCAACCTCGCCATCCCCGAGGAGCGGCAGATCGACCTGCTGCTCGCCCGCTGCCGGGCGCACGGCTCACCCGACGCGGACTCGACCGGCGCCGGCCGTCCCGCGTTCCGGCTGTGCGTCCTGCCGGACGGCTCCCCGGTCCGCCCGCCGGCACCCGCGGACGGCGCCCCGCTCCGGTCCCCGGCACCCGCGGACGGCGCCCGCTCCGCCCTGGCCCCGCGCCCGGACGGCTACGACGCCGCGCTGCTGCGCATGCTGTGCACCTCGGCGACGGTGTCGGAGATCGCGCGCCGCAACTACTGCTCGGAGCGGTCGATGTACCGCCGTATCCGCAAGCTGTACGACGCGTTCGGGGTGTCCGGCCGCAGCGAACTGCACGCCCGCGCGGCCGAGCTGGGGCTGATCGACGCCCCCGGCGGCCCGGTCCGCCGGGCGGGCTGAGCCCCGCCGTCCCCGTACGGCCCGGCCGCCCGCGCACCAGGGGCGGCCGGGCCGCGTCTCAGCGGATCCCCGCACCGGTGGTCTCCACCAGCCGGAAGAACCCGGCCTCCACGTCGCCGTCGACGGCGAGCCCGTCCAGCGGGCCCTCGTAGCGGGTACGGCCGTCCACCAGCACCTGGACCCGGTCGCAGACCTGGGCCACCTCGGCGAGCTGGTGGCTGGCGATGAGCACGGCGACGCCCTGCCCGGCCAGCGAGCGGATGATGCCGCGCATCTCCCGGATGCCCACCGGGTCCAGGCCGTTGGTGGGTTCGTCCAGCACGATCAGCCGCGGCCGGGCCAGCAGCGCCACCGCGATGCCGAGCCGCCAGCGCATGCCGAGCGAGTACGCGCCGACCTTACGCTGCCGGGCGCCGGTCATCCCCACCCGCTCCAGCGCGGGTTCGATCCACTCCAGCGGTACGCCGCGCAGCCTGGCGTGGATGCGCAGGGTCTCGTCGGCGGTCAGCTGGGGCCACAGGCCGGGCACCTCGATGAGCGCGCCGACCTCGGCGAGGCTGTCCCGGCCGACGGGCCGGCCGTGGATCTCGATGGATCCCGAGGTGGGCCGTTGCAGCCCGAGCAGGGCCTTCATCAGGGTGGTCTTGCCGGCGCCGTTCGGGCCGAGCAGCCCGTACACCTCGCCGGACTGGACCGTCAGGTCGACGCCATCCAGGGCGCGGTGGGTGCCGTAGTGCTTGTGCAGGTCGCGGATGCGCAGGGCGGGCACCATCTCAGATCTCCTTGCGGATCATGTGGAGCCGGCCCACGGCGAGCAGCGCGGCGGCCAGCACGGCGGCGAGGACGACGGCGACGGGGATCGCGCCGGGATCGGTGACGGGGCTGTCCTTCGGCAGCGGCACCCCGTTCGGGCCGATGCCGGCCAGCGGCAGCACCACCCGCATCGGCCAGGCGAACGGCACCGCGTACCAGAACACCTTGTCCGAGACGAGCGCCCCGCACAGCAGGCCGGCCACGCCCACGCCGATGCTGGGTCCCATCCCCCAGATCACGGCGACGAGCGTGGCCAGCGCGGTCATGGACAGCCCGACCAGCCAGGGCAGGTAGACGGCGGCGGCCACCGTGCCCAGCGCGCCGGGGAAGCGGCCGCTGAGCGCGGCGCCGAGCGAGAGCATCACCAGCAGCACGGTCGCCGAGACGAAGCCGAGCACGCCGAGGGCGGCGACCTTGCCGACGAAGTAGCGGCCGCGCGGCACGCCGTAGGAGAGCAGCAGCCGCCAGGCGTCCTGGTCGGCGCGCACCGACAGCGCGGCGGCGAGCCCCGCCGTCATCGGCACCAGCACACCCCAGAACTCCAGGGTGACGTTCCGGAACACCTCGAAGGTCTGGCCGGCCTTGGCCTCCGAGGAGCCGAGGGCCCCGAGGAAGAGCGGGACCGTGATGGCCACCGGGGCCAGCAGGTGGTACCAGGCGAGGAAGCCCCGCTTGAGGCGGGCCAGCTCCGTCGCCGTGACGGTGATCAGCGAGGGGTCGTCGCGCTCACCCGCCCCGGGCGGGGCGGCGGCTGTCGTGTCGTATCGCATGCCCGGTACGTAGCCGGGTGCGGCCCCGGCGGTTCACGACAGCCGCCGGACGGCTACTCCTCGCCGCTCACCAGCGGCTCCACCCGTTCGTACGCCGCCCAGTCGCGGAAGTGACGGGTGTACAGGTCGGCGTCGCGGCCGAGGTCGGTGTCCTCGGCCTCCTTGACGTCGACGATCGCCCGCAGGCGCCAGCTGACCGTCTGCCCCTGGTCGTTGAGGTAGTCGGTCTCGGCGTCACGGGCGCGCCGCTCCACCCGCTCCCGGGCGGACTTCTCGTCCCGTGCGTGCACGAGGACGACGTTCTCCTGGAACAAGGGCTCCCCGGCGCCGGTGGCCTCCATGACCACCAGCGCGACGAAGGGCAGCACGTCGGATCGTTCGGTCACGTGCCCACGCTACTTGTCGAAGCGGCGGTCGTTCAGCAGCTTCCACGCCTTGACGTCGTCGCGGTCGCCGCGCTGCTTGCCGTCGTAGATCTCCTGCAGGCTGCGCGAGAGGCGGTCGCTCGGGAACTCGCGGCGGATGGAGCCCTTCTTGCAGCGGGAGATGAACTTCGCGGCGATCTCGTCCAGGTTGTCCCCGGCCCGGCAGTCCCGGCCGGCGGCGGCGGTGTCGTCGGCCTGCGGGGCGACCATGGCGGTGGGCGCGGCGACGGGGGCGGCGGTGGCCGCGGGAACCGCCAGCGCGCCGAGGGAGAGGGCGAGGGCGGCGGGCACCAGAACACGGCGGAGTGTCTGCATGTGAGGTCCTCCTGTCGAACGGTTCGGACGGGACCGACGTTTCCATCGACAGGAGGCACGTGGGGTGGATGGCAGGGGGGTTGGCAGCCGGGTGTCAGGCCGGCTGCCCGCAGCCACGGAGGCGAGGCCCCTGCAACCCGTGGGGGATCAGTCCAGCACCGCCCCCAGGATCCGCGCCGCCCGCTCCACGTCGGCGAAGCCCACGTACAGCGGGGTGAAGCCGAAGCGGAGGACGTCCGGGGCCCGGTAGTCCCCCACCACCCCCCGTTCGATCAGCTGCTTCATCACGTCACCGGCGTCCTCGCAGCGCAGCGCCACCTGGCTGCCGCGCTCCTCGTGGGGCACCGGTGTCAGGGACTCGACCCGCCCGTCCGGGACGTACCGCGCGACGCACTGGAGGAAGAAGTCCGTCAGCGCCAGCGACTTCGCCCGTACGGCCTCGACCGTCACCCCGTCCCACACGTCCAGCGCCGCCTCCAGGGCCAGCATGGACAGGATGTCCGGCGTGCCCACGCGCCCGCGCAGCGCACCCGGCGCGGGCGCGTACTCCGGGCGCATCCCGAAGGGCTCCGCGTGGGAGTTCCACCCGGGCAGCGGCGAGTCGAACCGGTCCTGCAGCTCGCGGCGCACGTACAGGTACGCCGGGGCGCCGGGCCCGCCGTTGAGGTACTTGTACGTGCAGCCGACCGCCAGGTCCACCCCGTGCTCGTCCAGACCCACGGGCAGCGCGCCCGCGCTGTGGCACAGGTCCCACACGGCCACGGCGCCCGCCGCGCGGATCGCGGCCGTCAGCGACGGCAGGTCGTGCAGCCGGCCCGTGCGGTAGTCGACGTGGTTGAGCAGCACCGCCGCGGTCCGCGCGGACAGCGCGGCCGGCACCTCGTCCGGCTGCACGGGCCGCAGCGCGCACCCCGTCAGCCGGGCCGCCGACGCGGCGATGTAGCCGTCCGTGGGGAAGGTGGAGGCGTCGACGAGGATCTCGTCGCGGCCCTCCCCGGCCAGCCGTACCGCGCCGACCAGCGCCTTGAACACGTTGACGCTGGTGGAGTCGCCCACCACGATCTGCCCCGGCGCCGCCCCGACGAGCGGGGCGATCCGGTCGCCGATCCGCTCGGGCGCGGTCCACCAGCCGCTCTCCTCCCAGGAGCGGATGCGCAGTTCGCCCCACTGCCGGCGCACGACGTCCTCGACCCGCCCGGGGACGTGCGCGGGCAGCGCGCCCAGCGAGTTGCCGTCCAGGTAGGTGACGTCGTCGAGGACGAACCGGGCGCGGACGTGGGCCAGTTCGTCGGCCGCGTCCAGCTTTTCGGCCCTCTCCGCCAGTTCAGACATGGGACCTCGCCGTCCACAGCTCCGGGAACACGTTCTTCTGCGCGCGCTTCTCCAGCCACGCCACGCCGGCCGAGCCGCCGGTGCCCTGCTTGGCGCCCATGGCCCGGCGGGTGGCGGTCAGGTGGTCGTTGCGCCAGCGCCACACCAGCTCCGCGACGTCGGTCAACGCCTCGCCGAGACGGGCGAGTTCGCCGTTCTGGTCGCCGGCGTAGATCTCCGCCCAGACCGCCTCGACGGCGTCGGACGGCTCGTAGCGCCGGGACATGTCCCGGCCGAGCACCGACGCGGGGACGGCGTACCCGCGGCGCGCGAGCAGCCGCAGCACCTCGTCGTAGAGCGACGGCTCGTGCAGGGCCTTCTCCAGCTCCGCGTGGACGCGGGGCGCGCCGCGGTGCGGCACCAGCATGGACGCGGACTTCTCGCCGAGCAGGAACTCCAGGCGCCGGTACATCGCCGACTGGAAGCCGGAGCCCTCGCCGAGGGCGGACCGGTAGGAGTTGAACTGCTGCGGGGTGAGCTGGCCGAGCGGCTTCCAGGAGGCGTTCAGCGCCTCCAGTTCGCGCACGGAACGTTTCAGCGCATCGATCGCGACCCGCACCCGGTCCTCGCGCAGGGCGCGGGCGGCCGTCTCCCACTCATGGACGATGACCGTGAACCACAGCTCCATCACCTGGGTCGTGACCAGGAAGACCATCTCTCCGGGGTCGTCGGAGAGGGTGTGCTGGAGGTGGGTGAGCACATCCGCCTTGACGTAGTCCTCGTACGGCGTGGTGCCCTCGAAGTCGAGATGCGGGGTCTGAAGCTCGTCGCTCTCGTGAGCCTCGTGGGACATCGCTGTCTCCTGTTGTGCACTCCGGGTAGCGGTCCGCCCCTGCCGTTACCGGCACGGGGGCCCCGGTCCCCACCCGCATCCTCCGCAATCACTCCCGATACGGCAAGGCCCGCCCGGTCGGGGCGGGCCACCCGGGGGTGTCGCGGGGTGCCGCGGGGTGCCGCGCGGGTCAGCCCAGGGTCTGGGCCGCCGTCGGCGAGGAGTCCTTCAGGAACTGCGAGCAGCGCTCGTACTCCTCGTCCTCCCCGATCGCCTGCGCGGCCCGCGCGAGACCGTGCAGCGCGCGCAGGAAGCCGCGGTTCGGCTCGTGCTCCCAGGGCACCGGGCCGTGGCCCTTCCACCCGTTGCGCCGCAGCGCGTCCAGGCCGCGGTGGTAGCCGGTCCGGGCGTACGCGTACGACTCCACGGCCGCGCCCCGCTCGAACGCGTCGTCGGCCAGCTGGGCCCAGGCGAGCGAGGACGCCGGGAAGCGGGCGGCGACCTCGGCGGGCGGGGTGCCCTTCGCGAGCAGCTCGCGCGGCTCCGGGTCATCGGGCAGGTGGGTCGGGGGCGGCCCCCCGAGCAGATTCTCATGAATGGCCATACCCCCAGTCTCCTGCATCCCCACCCACCCCTCCCGCCCGGTGCCGCCGCCCGCCACCCCTCCGTCAGAGCGCGACGCTCGCCACCCCGCCTGATGCCCAGCGCTCGCCATCCCTGGCCGAAGCCCGGCGCTCGCCACCCCCGCCTGGTGCCCAGCGCTCGCCGCCCCCGTCGGAGCCCGGCGCTGGTCAAGCCTCCCGGCCTGGGCCCGGCGTCCGTCGGTGCTCGCCGTCGCGGCCCGGCGCTCACCGCCCGGCCGGGGCCCGGCGTTGGTCAAGCCTCCCGCCCGGGGTCCGGCGCTCGTCGGTGCTCGCCGTAGGGGCCTGGCGCCCGTGGGCGCTGGCCGCCCCGCCGGAGCGTGGCGCTGGTCAAGCCTCCCGGCCGGGACCCGGCGCCTGCCGGTGCTCACCGTCGGGGCCCTGCCCCCGTCAGCGCTGACCGCCCCCGCCGGAGCCCGACGCTGGTCAGCCCCCGGCCAGAACCCGGCGCTCGTCAAGCCTCCCGGCCGGGACCCGGCGCTCGCCGGTGCTCCCCATCGGGGCCCTGCGCCCGTGGGCGCTGGCCGCCCCGCGGGAGCCCGGCGCTGGTCAGCCCCCGGCCAGGGTCCGGCGCTCGTCAAGCCCCCCGGCCAGGGTCCGGTGCTCGTCGGGGCTTGCCGTCGGGGTTCGGGGGCGGGGGCGGTGTGCCGGGTCTGGACTCCAGGGGAGGTGCCGTGACCCAGCCGTGGCTGCGGCATTCGGGGCGGCGGCAGTCGGGGGGCGGGCGGCGGACCGTCGTCCAGGCGAGGACCGAGCCGACGGCGAGGACGCCCGCGCAGATCAGCATGGCCCGCCCGAACGCGGCGTCGAAGGCGGCGGGCGAGCGGTACGCCTCCGGCCCCATCCCGGCGAGCAGCGGCAGCGCCGCGACGGCGACCAGGCCGGCCGCACGCGCCGCCGCGTTGTTCACGCCGCTGGCCAGGCCCGCCCGCGCGCTGTCCACGGAGGCGAGGACCGTGGCGGTGAGCGGGGCGACCAGGGTGACCATGCCCGCGCCCATGACCAGCACGGCGGGCAGGACGTCCGTGAGGTAGTCCGCGCCCTCGCCGACGCGCAGCATCAGCAGCATGCCCGCCGCGCACAGCAGCGGCCCCACGGTCAGCGGGAGGCGCGGGCCGATCCGGTCGGCGAGCGCCCCGGAGCGGGCCGAGAACAGCAGCATCAGGACCGTCGTCGGCAGCAGCGCCGTACCGGCCCGCAGCGCCGAGTACCCGGCGACGACCTGGAGCTGGAGCGCGACGAGGAAGAAGAAGCCGCCGAAGGCCGCGTACACGCACAGGGTGACCAGGTTGACCGCGGTGAACTGGCGGGAGGCGAAGATGGCCGGCGGCATCATCGGATCGGGGCTGTGCTTCTCGACGTACACGAACGCCACCGCGGCGAGCAGCCCCGCGACCGCGCTCACGGCGACGGCGAGCGAGCCGCCGCGGGCCTCGATCAGCGCGTACGTCAGCAGGGCGAGCGCGACGGCCCCGAGGGCGGCGCCGAGGACGTCGAAGCGGCCGTGGGCCCGCGCGTCGGAGGACTCGGGGACGTGCCGCAGCGCCACCGGCACGCACAGCAGGGCCAGCGGCACGTTGAGCAGGAACACCCAGCGCCAGCCGGGCCCGTCCACCAGCCAGCCGCCGAGGAACGGCCCGACGGCCGCGCCGATGCCGCCGAACCCTGACCACAGGCCGACGGCCCGCCCCCGGTCGTCGGGGTGGAAGGAGGCCTGGATGAGGGCGAGCGAGCCGGGCGTGAGCAGCGCGCCGCCGACGCCCTGCAGGGCGCGCGCGGCGATCAGGACGCCGGGGCCGGGCGCGAGGCCGCACAGCAGCGAGGCCGCCGCGAACCACACGACGCCGAGGACGAAGATGCGGCGCCGGCCGTACCGGTCGCCGAGCGCCCCGCCGAGCAGGATGAGCCCGGCGAGCGTGACCAGGTAGGCGTTGGCCGTCCACTGCAGGGCGGCCAGGTCGGTGTCGAAGTCGCGGCCGATGCGGGGCAGGGCCACGTTGACGACGGTGGAGTCCAGCAGGGTCATGCTGGAGCCGAGGACCGTCGTGAACAGGATCCAGCGGCCGGTGGCGCCGGAGATCCGCACGGAGGCCGGGGCGGGGTACTGGTCCGTGCCCCCGTCCCGGCCCGCGCTCACTTACTTGATCCGGGTCCCGGTGGACCGCAGGTTCTTGCAGGCCTCGACGACGCGCTCGGCCATGGACGCCTCGGCGAGCTTGCCCCAGGTGCGCGGGTCGTAGGTCTTCTTGTTGCCGACCTCGCCGTCGACCTTCAGGACGCCGTCGTAGTTGCGGAACATGTGGTCGGCGACCGGACGCGTGAAGGCGTACTGGGTGTCCGTGTCGAGGTTCATCTTGATCACGCCGTTCTCCAGCGCGGTCAGGATCTCCTCCTCGGTGGAGCCGGAGCCGCCGTGGAAGACGAAGTCGAACGGGGAGGTCTTGCCGAACTTGGCGGCGACGCCCTCGTTCAGCTCCTTCAGCAGCTCGGGACGGAGCACGACGTTGCCCGGCTTGTACACGCCGTGGACGTTGCCGAAGGAGGCGGCGAGCAGGTAGCGGCCCTTCTCGCCCAGGCCCAGGGCCTCCGCGGTGCGGATCGCGTCGTCGACCGTGGTGTAGAGGGAGTCGTTGATCTCGTGCGAGACGCCGTCCTCCTCGCCACCGGTCGGGGTGATCTCGACCTCGAGGATGATCTTGGCGGCGCGGGCCTGCTCCAGCAGCTCCTGGGCGATGGCCAGGTTGTCGGCCAGGGTCTCCGCGGAGCCGTCCCACATGTGGGACTGGAACAGCGGGTTCAGACCGGCGTCGACGCGCTTCTTCGACAGCGCCAGCAGCGGACGCACGTACCCGTCGAGCTTGTCCTTCGGGCAGTGGTCGGTGTGCAGGGCGATGTTGACGTCGTACTTCTCGGCGACGATGTGGGCGAACTCGGCCAGGGCCACGGCGCCGGTGACCATGTCCTTCTTGTGCTGGCCGCCCAGGAACTCGGCGCCACCCGTGGAGATCTGGACGATGCCGTCGCTCTCCGCCTCCGCGAAGCCGCGCAGGGCGGCGTGCAGGGTCTGCGAAGAGGTGACGTTGATGGCCGGGTAGGCGAACTTGCCTGCCTTCGCCCGGTCGAGCATCTCGTTGTAGACCTCGGGGGTTGCGATGGGCATCTGTCCGCTCCTTGTATGTGCGGGTGGGCGTGTGGTGCGTTACGGCCCTGACCTAGACCTTGGGGGCGACGTCATCGTCGGGCCCATCCTTCCAGACTTGGCCGGAAGGTCCAGGCGTGGTCCAGAGGGCGGTCAGCCGGGCGGCCGGACCGGACGGTCAGTCCAGGCCCAGCTCGTCCTTGGAGTAGGCGTACAGGTACGGCACCCCGGCGCCGTCCTGGATCTTCTCCGCGGCGCCGGTCGCCCGGTCCACGATGGTGGCGACGGCGACGACCTCGGCGCCGGCCTCGCGCACGGCCTCCACGGCGGTCAGCGGCGAGCCGCCCGTGGTGGAGGTGTCCTCGACGACGAGCACGCGGCGGCCCGCGATGTCCGGGCCCTCGACGCGGCGCTGCAGGCCGTGCGCCTTGGCGGCCTTGCGGACGACGAACGCGTCCAGCTTCCGCCCGCGCGCGGCGGCGGCGTGCAGCATCGCGGCGGCGACCGGGTCGGCGCCCATGGTCAGGCCGCCGACCGCGTCGAACTCCAGCTCGGCGGTCAGGTCCAGCAGCACCTGGCCGACCAGGGGGGCGGCCTCGCCGTCCAGGGTGACGCGGCGCAGGTCGACGTAGTAGTCGGCCTCCAGACCCGAGGAGAGGGTCACCTTGCCGTGCACCACGGCCTTGTCCTTGATCTGCTGCAGCAGCGCCGCGCGAACGTCCGTCATGCCGACCAGCTTAGATGCGCTCACAGGCGCCGCCAGCTCCAGGTCGTCGCGGCCTCCAGCGGCTCCAGCGGGGTGACCAGGCGCGGCGCGGTGTTCAGCCCGTCCGGCGGGCCGGTCTGCGGCTCCACGCACACCGCCTCGGCCTGCTCGTCGTAGACGACCACCCACTCCTCCCGGCTGGTCACCCTCAGCTCCAGCTGCCCGGGCCAGGTGAGGGTGACGTCGACACCGCCGGGCATGCCGAAGCAGTCGTCCCAGGGGCCGGCCTTCGGCTCGATGCGGTGGCCGGTGGGCAGGTGGTCGTCGCCGCGCTCCTCCTGCCAGGCGGGCGCGAAGTCGAGCGTGACGTCCTGCGCGCCCTCGCCGCCGAGGTTGCGGTGGAACCAGGGGTGCCAGCCGATCTGCGCCGGGAAGGAGTCGTCGTACGTCTCGATCGCCATGCTCAGCGTCAGGGAGTCCGGGGTGAGGGAGACGACCTGCGTGACGCGGCCCGGGTAGGGCCAGGGCTCGGCCAGGTCGTACGTCAGGACGGCCTCGTCGGCGGTGGCGCGGGCGACGGTCCAGGCGGCGTCGCGGGCGGTGCCGTGGATGGCGTGCGGCGGGGAGTTCAGCGGCATCTGGTGCACGGTGGCGCCGTCCCGGAACCGCCCGTCCCGGATCCGCCCGCACCAGGGCACCATCGGGAAGCACCCATACCGCTCCCCCTGCCGCAGCAGCTCCGTCCCGTCGACCCGCAACGACCCGATCCGCCCCCCGCCACCGGCCCGCACGACGACCTGCGCGCCCCCGGCGCTCAACGTGATGTCTTCGTTACTCACGGGACGACAGTACTGTCCCCGACCCCCACGGGCGCGAGAGCGCCGGCGACGGGGACTGACGTCGGGCGCCCGGCGGCCCTACGGCCCAGGCCACCGCGTCGGTGGACGCCCGGACCCCGGACCGCCCGGCCGCGGCCCTTCCAGCGCCCGCGGACCTCCCGGCGTACCGCGTGCCGCGTGCAGCCGCGTGCCGGGTGCTGACCGACCGCGGCCCGCGGATCGCAGCCCGGGGATCGCGGCCCGGGGATCGCGGCCCGGGGATCGCGGCCCGGAGACCACCAGCGCGAGAGCGGCGGCACTCGGTGCGCGGGGCTTGTCGGCGGGCGGGCGGGCGGCGGCCCTGCGGACCAGGCCACCCGGGGCGCAGGGCCCCCGACCGCGCCGGATCGCGGGCCCTCCCCTCATCCGCGTGCCGGGGGCAGCCGCGCCGCCCACGACCGACCGCGGGCCGGGGCGAAGCCCCCGGGCAGGGCGGCGGGCCAGGGGCGAAGCCCCCGCGCGGGAGCCGTACCGGCGGCGCAAGGGCCGGCCGGTGCCGGGGCTCGGCCGGTGCCGGGGCTCGGCCGGGCGGGCCGGTCTCGGCGATGGCGGCCCTGCGAAGACCGGGCGGCGGGTTCGGTCAGTGGCGGCGGCGGAGGACTCGGCCCACCACGATGGCCGAGGCGAGGACCGCGACCGCGGCGGGGGCGACCCAGCGCAGGGTGGTCGCTGCCGACGAGGACTGGGGTGCCGGGACGGGGGCGTAGCGGCCGCGCGGCGGGGCGTGGTCGACCTCCTCCGCGCTGCGGCCGATCATCGTGCGGCGGGCGTGCGCGGCCTCGGCGGGCGGCCGGTCGGCGTCCGGGAAGTCGTCCGCGTCGTCCATGGCGTCCGTGGCGCCCACCTCGGCCAGAGCGCCCGCGTCGTCCGTGGCGTGCAGAGCGTCCGCCGTCGGCTCCGCAGTGCCGTCCTCGTCGGACAGCGGGTCCAGGGACGGCGGTGGTACGTCGACGTCGAAGACGGACGGCGCCGGGTCGTCGTCCGCGTCGGGCGCGGTGTCGAAGTCGCTGGTCGCGGCCGTCTCGAAGGAACCGGCGGCCAGCTGCTCGGGCGACTCGGGCACGTCCGGCGTCTCACCCTGCTCCTCGGTGGCCCTTTCCGACTGCTCCGGCCCCTGCGTCGCCTCCTCGCCGAGTTGTTCCGCGGTGCGGTTCAGGAGGCGGGTCAGGGCGGAGGTGACCTCGTCCGGAGGGAGTTCCGTGATGCGGCCGTCGGCCGTGGCGGTGGCCGACACGGTGAGGGTGGTGCCGCCCTCGGTGGGCGTCGCGCGTGCGGTGAGCGTGAGTTTCACCGTGCCGCTGCCGCGGGCCTCCGTGGCCTCGCCCTCGAGGGCGCAGCCGTCGTCCCGGCCGGTGAGGCGCAGGGTGCCGCGGTAGGTGACGGAGTGGCTGCCGACGCGCAGCTTCAGCCGCCCGGTGAGGTCCGTGCCGTCCTGGGCGCCGGCGTCCCGCTGGAGCCCGGGGACCGCCCGGGCGAGCCGCGCGGGGTCGGCGAGCGCCGCCCGAAGCCGTTCGGCGGGGACCGGAACGAACACCTCATGCTCCATGTCGACGGAGCCTACCCAGCGGCACGCGAACTGCACCCCCACTCGCGCGGATCCCCGGGCCCTCAGCCGTCCGGACTACCGCGAACGGTCGTGGGCGCGGCGTCAGCGGGTGTACCGGGGGTGCACCAGCGTGGACGGCGGCAGCCCCGGCACCCGGGTGGCGGCCGCGGCGCGGGCGTCGGCGGCGAGCACGTCCGGGGTGAGGGTCGCGGCGCGGGGCCCGCGGGGGTCCAGCCGCAGCGCGGGCGGCCGGTCCCCCGTCCCGGCCAGCACGAAGCCCCAGTCCCGTGGCGCACGGGAGGCACCGACCGCGCGGTCCGGCCCGTCCGCGAACCCGGCGTCGCGCCCGCCCACCCGGTAGGGCGCGGTCCGCAGTCCCACGGCCCGCAGCGTCGACTCGACCGTCCAGAACACGCGGGGCCGGGAGGCGACGGGCCCGGCGTGCACGACGAGCCGCCCGCCGGGGGCGAGCGCGCGCCGGGCCAGCCCGTAGAACTCCTGCGAGTACAGCTTGGTGGAGGCGGTGATGCCCGGGTCCGGCAGATCCGCGATCACGACGTCGTACGACCCGGGGGCCGCCGTGCGCAGCCAGCCGAAGGCGTCGGCGGTGGTGACGGACAGGCGCGGGTCGCCGTAGACGTGGTCGTTGAGCCGGGACAGCGCCGGGTCGGTGCGGGCGAGGCGGACGACCTCGGGGTCCAGTTCGACGATCGTCAGCCGCCGCACGTCCGGGTGGCGCAGCACCTCGCGCGCGGCCAGGCCGTCCCCGCCGCCGAGGACGAGCACGCGCGCGTGCTGTCCGGCCATCGCGGGCTGGACGAGGGCCTCGTGGTAGCGCCGCTCGTCGCGGCCGCCGACGCGCAGCCGGCCGTCGAGGAAGAGGTCGAGGGGGCGCCCGGCGGTGCCGCCGGTCAGGACGATCTCCTGGACCTCGCTCTGTACGGCGACGCGCACCCCGTCGCCGTACACGGCGTGCCGCGCGGCTCGTTCGAAGTCGTCGACCTCGGCGGCGGCGAAGCCGAGGACGCCGAGCACGGCGAGGCCGACGGCGAGCAGCACCCGCCGGGCGCGCCGGCTCAGGTCGCGGCGGAACAGCCCGAGGACGAGCGCCCCGCCGGCGACGACGTTGACCGCGCCGGTGAGCAGCGAGCTGGTCAGCTGGCCCAACAGCGGCAGCAGCAGGAAGGGAAAGGCGAGCCCGCCGACGAGGGCGCCGACGTAGTCCGCGGCGAACAGGTCGGCGACCGCCCCGCCCGCGTCCTGGCGGCGGATGCGCTGGATGAGCTCCATCAGCAGCGGCACCTCGGCGCCGATCAGCAGCCCGATGGCGAGGGAGAAGGCGACCAGCAGGCACCGCGGTCCGCTCGCCCACACCCCGCCCCAGGTCCCGGTCCAGGCGAACACGGCGTACAGGGCGAGCGCGCTGCAGCCGCCGACCAGGGCGAGCGCCGCCTCCAGCGCGGCGAACCCGAGGGCCGCGTGCCGGCGCAGCCGTTTCGCGGCGAGGGAGCCGATGCCCATGGCGAAGACCATGACCGACAGCACGACCGAGGCCTGGGTGACCGAGTCGCCGATGAGGTAGGAGGCGAGGGCGACCAGTTCCAGTTCGTACACCAGTCCGCAGGCGGCGCACACGAAGACACCGGCGAGGACGAGGAACCTGCCCGTGCCCGGGCGCACGGGCAGGCGCGCGGGGCAGCCCCAGGGCGGCGGCGCGCCGGGCGGGGCGGGGGCGTGCGATTCGATCACATCTGTGACGTTACGTCAGAGGTGCGGGACGCTTCGTCACCCACACGTGTGGTGTTGGTGCTTCGCAGGTTTGCCTAGGCGGCTGCCGGTACCCGGGTGCCGACGCGGGTACGGGTGGCCACCAGCTGGCCGTCCTGGGGGTAGGCGTGCCAGGTCCGCCAGTGGACGTGGCCGTCGTGCGCCTGCGCCAGCAGCGCGGTGAAGGCGTGCGGGCTGCCGGGGAAGACGCCCGCCAGGCCGTTGGGGTGGTCGGAGACCAGCGCGAGCAGTTCCTGGGCGCGCCCCGCGAACGAGCCCGGGGAGAGCATCTCGACGCGGGCGGCGAACTCGTACTCCCAGTCGCCGACGCGCTTGGCGACGCCGAGCGGCAGCGGGGTGCTGCTGCCCGGGATGCAGGCCACGGTCTCCGAGCACACGCCCCGCTCCTCCTCCAGGAGCACCTGGTGGGAGGCGCCGAGCAGTCTCAACTGCATCTTGGCTCCGGCCAGTTCGAGATCGAGCGTGGCGAGGGCGGGGAGCGGTTCGCGTCCCAGGGCCCAGGCGAGGTCGGCCGCGCGCGTGTCGGTGTAGGAGGTCTTCAGGGTCGTGAGCATGGATCGGCTCCGCAAGCACGCAAAAGAAGAAGGGCGTTGGTCCGTCACACCCCGGTCGACACCGGGAGATCGGCCCGGTCAGCCCGGCGGGGCAGGCGTCCGCGCGAGACGTCCAGGGCGTGTCCGGTCCTTCCCGTCGTCGGCCCGGACGGCGGACGGGAAGTGTCGGGCAGGCTCTCGGGCTGGGGTGGTGATTTAGAGGGAATCATGAACTGTGCGGCCGCCACAGCGTTTTTACCCAAGTTCGGAGGGTTTCCATCCCTCAGAGGGCTGCAACGCTCAACTGTTCAACCACGGCGTGCGCCGTCCCCCGCGAGGCGTACGCCCGCGCACCGCACAGGTGCCGGAAGCCCACCGCCATGAGCCCGCGGCGCCCCCCACGGCGCGCGCCCGTCGCGCGGGCGCCGGGCGCGGAACGCCGCCGGGACCACCGTGCGGCGGCCCCCGCACAAGCGCGCGAAAGGAACGACCGCGGGGTCCGGCCCAGGCCCGGACCCCGCGGTGCGGATGCGGTTCCCTCGTTCGAGACCCGGCTGCCCCGTGTCAGCCGCTGCCTCCCCCGCATCCGCCTCCGCCGCCGCAGGACGACCCGCCTCCGCAGGACGAGCCGCCACCGCACGACGAGCTGCTGCCGCAGGAGGAGGAGTGCCCTCCCCCGCAGGAGTGCCCGGAGTGGTGGCCTCCGTGATGCCCACCGTGGTGCCCGCCGCCCGAGGACGACCCGGTGTCGCCGCCGCCGGCCCACCAGCTGCTGTCGGAGCTGCTGCTCCCCCCGTAGGCGGCGCCGGCGGCGGCGCTCCGCCGGCCGGGACGCCGGGCGGGCCGGCGGCTGCCGGTGCGCGCGATCATCACGACCAGCGCGACGATCCCGGCGAAGAAGACGATCGGTACCAGTACGAAGAGGACGTTCACAGCGTCACCCTCCTTCCTTCTCCCCCGTGGACCGCGCCGGGCGCGGGGCCCGGCACGGTCCGGCGAGGCGTCCCCCGTCGGCCGTCCCGCTCTCGGTGTGACCGAGAAATGCCCGCCCCCCGCTCGAGCCAAAGCAGAGTTGAGCAACTTCAGAGGGTTCTCACACACCAACGGCCCCTGACCTGCGCAGAAGTGCAGTTCAGGGGCCGTCCGGGCTTCACTGGGCCGTCTGGGGTGAAGGGAGGAGGCGGGGCTTCGCCCCCCTTGATTTCGTCAGTACAGCTTCACCTGAAGCTCAAGGCTGGGAAGGTGTGGGTCCGTTGAGGCGGTCTGATCGACGGCGACGGTGACGGCGAACGTCTTCAAGTCGAGGACGCACACGGTCTTTCCGTTCAGGTTCCGCACGTCGAGATCGAAGTTGCTGTCCCAGTTCTGGTTGCGAGCCGCAGCGGCGCACTCGTGTCGGCGGCTGGAATGCCCTCTACAAGCCCCTTGGTTCCTCCGAAGTCCAGGGTGGAGACGGTGCCGTTGACGTCGTCGCGGCAGGCGTTTCCCTTGTAGAGCATCAGGCGCTGGTCGTAGAGGGCTGCGTCGCCAGGGGCATCTCTGTTGCTGTCCGTGGTGACCACCTTGAGATCCGGAGTGATCACTTCCTCGGTGCTGGTGCCGTCCTTGGGGTCCTTGCACTTCAGGGCGGGAACCTTCAGGGTCTTGGTCCCTGGCACTGCCGGGGCGGCGGCGGAGGGCGCTGTGGTGCGGGACTGCGAACTCCCCTCGGCGCCGCCACCGCCACCGTCGGTACAGGCGCAGAGAGCCAGAACACACACAGCGAGCATGGGTAACAGCCTGGGCATCGTCCCACTCTCCTAGAGGAACCGATGGTTCTTTGCTCGTCGTGGTCATCATCGACAAGACCGGCACTGGCGTTTCTCGAAAGCCGTATCGCGGTGATCCCCGAGGAGGACGACGACAGACGATGACGCCCGCGACGGCTCAACCCTGGTCAGAGATGGCGCCTGGGCGCGACCGCAGCTGCGGATCGGCGGACGCGGTTGAGGAACTCCGGAGCTTCGGCGCAGGATGGCCCGCATGACCTCCAGCGCTCGCCCCCTGCTGAACCGCCGGCTCGCCGAGTTCGGGACGACGATCTTCGCCGAGATGTCCGCCCTGGCCCTGAGCACCGGGTCCATCAACCTCGGTCAGGGCTTCCCGGACACCGACGGCCCCGAGGAGGTCCGCGAGGCCGCGGTGCGCGCGCTGCGCGACGGCCGCGGCAACCAGTACCCGCCGGGCCCCGGCGTCCCCGAGCTGCGCACCGCGATCGCCGCCCACCAGCAGCGCCGCTACGGCCTGGCCGTCGACCCCGACACCGAGGTGCTGGTCACCGCGGGCGCCACCGAGGCCATCGCGGCCGCCCTGCTGGCCCTGGTCGAGCCCGGCGACGAGGTGGTCGCGCTGGAGCCGTACTACGACTCCTACGCGGCGTGCATCGCGATGGCGGGCGGCACGCGCGTGCCGGTGACGCTGCGGGCACGCCCCGACGAGGGCGCCTTCCGCCTCGACCTCGACGAACTGCGCGACGCCGTCACCGACCGCACCCGCCTGCTGCTGATCAACACCCCGCACAATCCGACCGGGACCGTCCTCACGCGCGAGGAGCTGACCGCGATCGCCGAGCTGGCGGTGGAGCGGGACCTGCTCGTGGTGACCGACGAGGTGTACGAGCACCTGGTGTTCGACGGCGAGCACGTGCCGCTGGCGAGCCTGCCGGGGATGCGGGAGCGGACGCTGACCATCTCGTCGAGCGGCAAGACCTTCTCGTACACCGGCTGGAAGGTCGGCTGGGTGACGGCGGCGCCCCCGCTGGTGGCGGCGGTGCGCTCGGCGAAGCAGTTCCTGACGTACGTCTCGGCCGGGCCCTTCCAGTACGCGGTGGCCGAGGCGCTGAACCTGCCGGAGTCGTACTTCGCCGGGCTGCGCGAGGACCTGCGGGGCAAGCGGGACCTGCTCGCGGCGGGGCTGGCGGAGGCGGGCTTCGGGGTCTTCCGCACGGCCGGCACGTACTTCATCACCACCGACATCCGCCCCCTCGGCTTCGACGACGGCTTCGCCTTCTGCCGGGCGCTGCCGGAGCGGGCGGGCGTGGTGGCCATCCCGAACGCCGTCTTCTACGACCACCGCGAGGCGGGCGCCCCCTTCGTACGGTTCGCGTTCTGCAAGCGCACGGAGGTGCTCCAGGAGGCGGCCCAGCGCCTGAAGACCCTGGCCGGCTGACGCCAAGGCCCTTCCCGGCCGACACCCCTCCGCCCGGCCGAGGAAGCCGTCCGGACACCTCCGGCCGACGTCACCCCTGCCGCTGCTCGGCGCCCGCGCGCCGGGCCGCGATGACGATGTCCTCCAGGGCGGCCAGGTGTGCCTCCAGGGCCCGGCGGCCCTCTCGGGTGAGCCCGACCCAGGTGCGGGGCCGTTTGCCGACGTAGCCCTTGCGGACGCTCACATAGCCGAGCTTCTCCAGCGCGGAGACGGTCTTGCTGGTGACCGAGTCGGAGATGCCGCAGTAGTCCCGCAACACCCCGAACTCGGCCTCCGTGCAGGAGGAGAGGTAGGCGACGAGCGTCAGCCGGGTGGGGTGCTGCAGCTCCCGGTCCAGGGCCGGGGGCGGGGTGTCGGTCACGCGTGCTCCGTTCGTATGGCGCGCCGCCCGAAGTCCAGGGCGCAGACGACCGCGAACACCACCAGCGCGCCGGTCATGCCGTACGGGATCGCGGCCAGGCCGCCCGCGGCGATCGTGGCGAGCGGTGGCACCAGGATCCGCCACAGCGGGCGGCCCTCGCGCCGGGGCCAGGGCACGCTTCCGCTGTGCCGGACGCCGGCCCACATCAGGGTCATGAAGGCGACGAAGCCGGCCAGGCCGAGCGCGAGCAGCGGCCCGGACCACCGGTCGTCCCGCGCGGCGAGCCCGAGGGCGCCGAACTCGACGGCGCAGGCGACGCCCTGCGCGATCACATAGCGGCGCGGGGTGTGCTGCGCGGCCCGGGCGGCGGCCTGGGCGTCGCGCGCGGTGTGCAGGGCCGCCGCGGCGGCGTGCGGGTCGTACGGCTGGTCGGTGCCGTGAGTCGTCATGTGGTCCTCCCCGTGTCCGGGGCGGTGGTCGGTCCGCCCCCGTGCCACCACTGTAGGCAAGTACTTTCCATATCGGCAAGTACTTTCCCTGCGACTCCCTCGCGTGGGTGACCGGCGGGCCACCCGCCTGGGTGCCCTCTGCTCGCGCCGCCCCTTCGCCGGCTGCAAGGTGCGGGATGTGAGCCACGCCGGTACGACCCTGCTGCCCCCTGCCCGCAAGCGGTCCGTCGGTGCGGTGCGGGCGCTGCCGGACACCGCGGGCGCCGGCACCGCGCTGGGGCTGTTCGCCCTGGCCCGGCTGACCGGGACGCTCGTGCTCGCCGCGGTCGCCTGGGCGGGCGGCCGGCAGCCGCTCGCGCTGCTCGGCCGCTCCTGGGACTCGCTGTGGTACCTCGGCATCGCCACCCACGGCTACGGCCGCACCCTGCACCTCGGCGGCGGGGCGATCCACAGCGACCTGGCGTTCTTCCCGCTCTACCCGCTGCTCGTCCGGGCCCTGCACGAGGTGGCCCCGCTGAGCGGCGGCGCCTGCGGGCTGGTCGTGTCCTGGCTCGCGGCGGGCGCGGCCGCCTGCGGGATCCACCGCTGCGCGGCCCTGCTGTACGGCCGGGCGGTCGCCACCGTCCTCGTCGTGCTGTGGGGCCTCATGCCCCACTCCGTGGTGCTGTCGATGGCGTACACCGAACCGGTCCTGACCGCGTTCGCCGCCTGGGCGCTGTACGCGGTGCTGCGTCGCGACTGGGTGTGGGCGGGGACGCTCGCCGCGCTCGCGGGGCTGTCCCGGCCCAACGGCTGCGCGGTCGCCGCGGCGGTGCTCGCGGCGGCGGCCCGGGAAGTGGTGCGGCTGCGCGGCCGCGGAGTTTCCCACAGGCTGTGGACGGGCGCCGCGCTCGCGCCGCTCGGCTGGACGGCGTACGTGCTGTGGGTCGGCCGGCGCACCGGCGACGTGCCCGGCGGCTACTTCGCGGTGCAGCGCCGGTGGGGCTCGACGTTCGACTTCGGTCACGGCGCGCTGCGCTTCGTACGCCACCTGCTGCTGCACGGCGACCGCTTCGCCTTCGCCATGGCCCTGGTGATCGTCGCCGCGGGTGTGCTGCTGTACGCGCTGCTGCTGGCCGACCGCGCGCCGCTGCCGCTGCTGGTCTACAGCGGGGTCCTGCTGCTGGTCGCCCTCGGCGGCTCGGGCTTCTTCGAGTCCAAGCCGCGCTTCCTGCTGCCCGCGTTCCCGCTGCTGCTGCCGCTCGCCCACGCCCTGGTGCGGACGGCGAAAGCCCGGCCCTGGCACGCGGCCGTGGTGGCCGGCGCCCTGGCCGGGCTGTCGTTCGCCTACGGCGCGTACCTGGTGGTACTCGCCCGAACGCCGTTGTAGATCAGGGTCTACTCGTCGCCCTCCTCGGGCTGGTCGGCATCGTTGATCTCCTGCTCCAGGCCCAGCTGCTCGACGAGCCACCGGTCGAACTCGATGGCGGCGCGTACCCAGCTGACGGTCGAGGAGACGAAGTGCTCCAGGCTCACGCCCATGCCGATCAGCATCTGCGCCTCGCCGATGAGGCGGACGGTGCCGTCGTCGTGGGTGTGCGTGTAGACCTTGGGCCACAGCGTGCGGCGGTTCCAGTCGTCGACGGACTCCAGCAGCTGCGGCTTCTCGTCGATCTTGTGGGGGCGGTCGTAGAACGTCCGCACCGAGAAGACCTGCTGGTCTGCCTCGCCGCGGAACATGAAGTACGTACGGAACTGCTCCCACGGCGCCGCGAGGTCACCCTCGTCGTCGACGACGTACTTGAGCTCCATCTGGTCGAGGAGCTGCTTCACGAGGTCCTGATCCGGGACGACGGGGCCCGCCGGTCCTTGGGGCTGCGGCTGGGGCTGGCCCCCGAAGTTCGGAATCGAGGACGGGTCGATGGTCACCGTGAATTTCCCTTCGTACGGATTCCGCCATCCTCCCCCAGAGGGGGAGGGGGGTGGCAAGCCCCGACGGCGCCTGTCAGCCCTGGGCTGACATGATCCGGCCGGTCGGTGGAGAGCACCGCGAACGGGAGGGGAACGGCATGAGCCGACGAGGGAAGAGATGGGGGCTGGTGGCGGCGGTCGCGGCCCTGCCCACGCTCCTGCTGATATGGCTGGTCGTGGCGGTGGTGCGGTTCATGACCAGCGACTATCCGATGGGCGGCGGCCCGGAGCAGGTCTCGTGCGAGGAGGCCCTGGCCTTCGGCGGGGCCGGCCTGCCGGAGGGGGCGTACGACACCGACTGCACGGTGCGGACCTGGCTGGACACCGACTACCAGGTCACCTTCCGCATGCCGCGGGCCGGTGTCGCGGACTGGCTGGCGCACACCTACCCCGGGGAGCGGTCGCGGACACAGTTCTGCGCCGAGGGCGCGGACCTGTGCCTGCGGCTGGACAGCGAAGGCCACGCGCCGCCCGCCGGTTCCGGGGCGAACGCCGTGACGGTCGACGTGACCTACGAGACCACGTCGACCGCACGCGTACGGTTCTCGGCGTTCACCGTGTGACCGGCGGTGAGCCGTCAGAGCGTCTTGCCCGTCGCCGGGCCCACCAGCAGGCCCTCGCCGAAGCGGTCCACGCGGACCGTGTCGCCGTCCTTGATCTCGCCGGAGAGGATCTCCTTGGCGAGCCGGTCGCCGATCGCGCTCTGCACCAGGCGGCGCAGCGGACGCGCGCCGTAGGCCGGGTCCATGCCCTCGTCGGCGAGCCAGGCCAGCGCCTCGGGGGTGACGTCGAGGGTGAGGCGCCGCTCGGCGAGCCGCTTGGCCAGCCGGGCGATCTGCAGCTCGGCGATCCGGCTCAGCTCCTGCTTGGTCAGCGCGGAGAAGACGACCAGGTCGTCCAGGCGGTTGAGGAACTCCGGCTTGAAGGAGGCGCGCACGACCTCCAGCACCTGCTCCTTCTTCTCCACCTCGCTGGACAGCGGGTCCATCAGGAACTGGCTGCCCAGGTTGGAGGTCAGCACCAGGATGGTGTTGCGGAAGTCGACCGTGCGCCCCTGACCGTCCGTCAGACGCCCGTCGTCCAGCACCTGGAGCAGGACGTCGAAGACCTCCGGGTGCGCCTTCTCCACCTCGTCCAGCAGCACCACGCTGTACGGCCGCCGCCGCACCGCCTCCGTCAGCTGGCCGCCCTCCTCGTAGCCGACGTACCCGGGGGGCGCGCCGACCAGCCGGGCCACGCTGTGCTTCTCGCCGTACTCCGACATGTCGATGCGGACCATCGCCCGCTCGTCGTCGAAGAGGAAGTCGGCGAGCGCCTTGGCCAGTTCGGTCTTGCCGACACCGGTCGGTCCGAGGAAGAGGAAGGAGCCCGTCGGGCGGTCCGGGTCGGAGATGCCCGCGCGCGAGCGCCGCACCGCGTCCGACACGGCCCGCACGGCCTCGCTCTGGCCGATGAGCCGCTTGCCGATCTCGTCCTCCATGCGCAGCAGCTTCTGCGTCTCGCCCTCCAGCAGCCGGCCGGCCGGGATGCCGGTCCAGGAGGCGACGACGTCGGCGATGTCGTCGGAGCCGACCTCCTCCTTGACCATGGTGTCCCGGGCCACCTCCTCCTCGGCCTCGGAGGCGGCCTCCAGCTCCTTCTCCAGGGCCGGGATCTCGCCGTACAGCAGCTTGGAGGCGGTGTCGAAGTCGCCGTCGCGCTGGGCACGTTCGGCCTGGCCGCGCAGGTCGTCCAGCTTCTCCTTCAGCTCACCGACCCGGTTGAGGGACTGCTTCTCCTTCTCCCAGCGGGCGGTCAGGCCCCGCAGCTCCTCCTCCTTGTCGGCGAGGTCGCGGCGCAGCTTGTCCAGGCGCTCACGGGAGGCCGCGTCGGTCTCCTTGCTCAGCGCCAGCTCCTCCATCTTCAGCCGGTCGACGGCACGCTGGAGTTCGTCGATCTCGACCGGCGAGGAGTCGATCTCCATACGGAGACGGGAGGCGGCCTCGTCGACCAGGTCGATGGCCTTGTCGGGCAGGAAGCGGGAGGTGATGTACCGGTCGGACAGGGTCGCGGCGGCCACCAGGGCGCTGTCGGCGATCTGCACCTTGTGGTGCGCCTCGTAGCGGCCCTTGAGGCCCCGCAGGATGGCGATGGTGTCCTCGACGCTCGGCTCGGCGACCAGCACCTGCTGGAAGCGCCGCTCCAGCGCCGGGTCCTTCTCGATCCGCTCCCGGTACTCGTCGAGCGTGGTCGCGCCGACCATGCGCAGCTCGCCGCGCGCCAGCATCGGCTTGAGCATGTTGCCTGCGTCCATCGCGGAGTCGCCGCCGGCGCCCGCGCCCACGACGGTGTGCAGCTCGTCGATGAACGTGATGATCTGCCCGTCGGAGTCCTTGATCTCCGCCAGGACGGTCTTCAGCCGCTCCTCGAACTCGCCCCGGTACTTCGCGCCCGCCACCATCGCGCCCAGGTCCAGCGCGACGAGCCGCTTGTCCTTCAGCGACTCGGGCACGTCCCCCTTCACGATCCGCTGGGCGAGTCCCTCG
The DNA here is from genome assembly GCF_043082085.1 of Streptomyces sp. NPDC014801. Classification (NCBI taxonomy): domain Bacteria; kingdom Bacillati; phylum Actinomycetota; class Actinomycetes; order Kitasatosporales; family Streptomycetaceae; genus Streptomyces; species Streptomyces sp. NPDC014801. Next base: position 237,781 of record NZ_JBIBXG010000009.1, read on the forward strand.
ACGACGGCCGTCTTGCCGACGCCGGGCTCACCGATGAGGACGGGGTTGTTCTTGGTGCGCCGGGACAGCACCTGCACCACGCGGCGGATCTCGGTGTCCCGCCCGATGACCGGGTCGAGCTTGCCCTCACGGGCGGCGGCCGTGAAGTCGGTGCCGAACTTCTCCAGCGCCTTGTACGACCCCTCCGGGTCCGCGGTGGTCACGCGACGCCCTCCCCTCGCCTTGCGGAACGCTTCCTGGAGCTTGCCGGCCGTGGCGCCCTGGCCGGTGAGCACCTCACCGGTCCGGCCGCCCTTCGCGGCGATGCCGATGAGCAGGTGCTCGGTGGACAGGTACTCGTCGCCCAGCTCCTGCGCCCGTGCCTGCGCGTCGGCGATGACCGCGAGCAGCTCGCGGTTGGGCTGGGGCGGCGCGACCGTGGACCCGGTCACGCTGGGCAGGGACGCGAGCACCTTCTCGGCGCCCGTGCGCACGGCGGCCAGGTCCGCGTCGACGGCGGCCAGCAGGTCCACGATGTTCTCGTTGTCCTGGCCCTGCAGCAGCGCCAGGAGCAGGTGAGCGGGCGTGAGGTCGGGGTGTCCCTCCGTCACGGCCCGGTTGCCGGCGGCGTTGATCGCGTCCCGGCTCCGGTTGGTCAGCTCGGCGTCCACTGTCGCTTCTCTCCTCCTGGGCGTGCCTCGGTCAGCCGTCTCCCCGTACTGACTCAATCAACGTACACAAAGTTGAGTCTATTCCACTCAAGGCTGCGATGGGGAGCCCTTCCGCGGCGGATCACACGGTCGGCGCCGCGGCGCCGGGCCGCCGGAGGTAGGTTCCCCTCATGGCCGCGTACCCCCAGGACCCGGGCGCACCGGACGAGCCGTATCTCGCCTTCTGGCGGGAACGGCACCTGTGCACCCTGACGACACTGCGCCCCGACGGCACACCGCACGTGGTGCCGGTCGGAGTGACCTACGACCCCGAGGCGCGACTGGCCCGGGTGATCACGAACAAGGCGAGCGCGAAGGCGGGTCATGTGCGGGCCGCCGGCCCCGAGGGCGCGCGGGTCGCCGTCTGCCAGGTCGCCGGGCGGCGCTGGGCCACGCTGGAGGGCCGCGCGTACGTCCGCACGGAACCGGAGCGGGTCGCGGAGGCGGAGAGGCGCTACGCCGAGCGCTACGAGCGCGTGCCGTCGCCGAACCCGTCCCGGGTGGTCATCGAGATCGAGCTCGACCGCGCGATGGGACGCGGCTGAACGCGGGCCGCGGCCTCCGCCGGGCTGCGGGCGGCCCCGACCGGAACCAGCCGTTCGGCACCTGCGACCGGAACCGGCCGGAACCCGCGCAAAAGGCGCGGAAAATGCAGCGGCGTCACCGTGTTCAGGTCACGGTGACGCCGCTGCGGGGGGAAGCACCTGAGCGATCTGTTACGACGGGGGAATCGCGTCAGGCACTGCGGGGGGTGGCCGAGATGGTCCTCACATCGGAGATGTCCGGCTCCGACAGCCGGTGGTCGCGCTGGTCGAGGTTCACGAAGATCATTCCGTACCGGATGGCGCACCGCACCGGCTGCGGCGCCCCCCGAGGCCGCCGCAGACACCGGTACGCCCGTACGTCGCCTTCCTCGTCGCGCGTGACGACGACCGGCTCACCGAAGACGGTCACCATCAGCGAGTCACCGTTGTGGGGGATGGCGGTGACCAGGTCGATGAAGTGCCAGCCGGACCGGTAGGCGGTGGCCATTTCCCGGCGGAAGGAGCGGTCGTCAGGTGGAGTAGTCATGTCACGCCCAGACACTGTCGTCCGTGTGCACGGGAGCGGCCGCCCAGACACTGTCGTCCGTGTGCACAGGGGCCTGTGCCCAGACGCTGTCGTCGGTGTGTGCGGGAGACTCCGCCCAGACACTGTCCCCGGCGGGAGCCGGCGCAATGATCGGCGGCCAGGTGCTGTCCGCCCGAGTGTCCACCGTCGCCCCGGAGAGGTCGCCCAGCACCCCGAGGGCCGCACCGACGGAGAAGGCGGCGACAAGCACCGAGCGAAGCATTCTCTTACCCATAGTCGGCTTCGTCCTCACTTGAAGGTCCCCTCTTCCCCCGTCGAGTACGACGATGGCTTATTCAGGCACGTCAATGCCACACGATCGGTGCATCATGTTCCTGCATGTTCAGGACCCTGGGGGGTGGAGATTTGGTGACGAACCGGAAAATAACGGCACATCCCCATGCGGTGACTGAGCTGTGCGAGGAGGGTGCCCGGCTGTACGCACATGCACTCCGCTCGGGACGTATCGCCCGAGCCGACGTGGAACCGGCGCCTTGTCTGATGGAGTTCGCCCTTCTTCATCCCGATCCGGACGACGCGAGCTGGCTGCGCCCCGTCCTGCCGGCGGTCGCCCTGTCCCAGCGACTGGGCCCGCTGGAGCGCGAGATCAGCGAGCGCAGGCAGCTGTCCATGGAACTCGCTGACGCTTTCGAGCCGTTCATGGGGCTCAGTGCCCAGGAGATCGCACCCACCCACTCCATCACCGTCCTCGAGGGCAACGACCGCATCAACCACGCCCTCGACCTGGCCACCGCCCAGTGCCAGTCGGAGATGCTGACCATCCAGCCCAGCGGCTACCGGCCCGAACGCAGCCTCCTGCAAGGGCTCGAACGGGACCGGATGATGACCGAACGCGGCGTACGCATCCGGACTCTCTACCAGCACACCGCACGCTACAGCCCCGAGCGGCTGTCCTACGTGGAGCAGTTCGCCAACGGCAAGGTCGAGTACCGCACCATCGACGAACTGGTGGAGCGCCTTATCATCTGCGACGAGACCGTCGCCTTCATCCCCGTCCGCGACGACCGGCAGATCGCCCTGGAACTGCGCCACACCGGCCTCGTCCGCTACCTGATCAAGGTCTTCGAGTTCATGTGGAACCGGGCGGTGCCGCTCAGCGCCGGCGCCCCCTACGAGACCGCGCCCGACGGCATCACCGAGATCCAGCACTCCATCGCCAAACTTCTCGTCGAGGGCCACGTCGACGAGGCCATCGCCCGCCGCCTCGGCATGAACGTGCGCACCTGCCGCGCCCACATCGCCAAGCTCGCCCAGGCGCTCGGCAGCGGCAGCCGCGCCCAACTCGGCTACCTCATCGCCCAGTCCGGGATCCTCGACCAGCACCACCGGGAGCCGGGAGCGCAGGACCCCGCCTGACACCGGCGCCCCGTCCCCGGGGCTCTCACCGGGCAGTCGGGGACTCCTGGCGCGGCAGCGTGAGATGGGCCGGCGTGTCCAGCCCCACCTGGGCGATCCGCACGCCCAGCTGGGTGCGGCTGGCGGCGCCCAGGGTCTCCGACAGCCGGGCGATGTGGGCCCGGCACGTGCGCACGCTGATGCCGAGCCGCTCGGCGATGACCGCGTCCTGGTGGCCCTCCGCGAGCAGCGCCGCGATCGACTGCTCCCGGTGGGAGATGCCCTCGATGCCGCTGTCGGGGATGGGCGCGTTCAGCGGCACGCCGAGGCGCCACAGCCGCTCGAAGACCGTGACCAGGTAGGAGATCAGGGCCGGGTGGCGCAGTTCCAGGGCCATCGTGCGCTCGGTGTTGGCGGGGATGAAGGCCACCGTGCGGTCGAAGAGGATCAGCCGGTCCACGACCTCGTCGAGCGTGCGCGCCTCCACCGCGTCGCCCATCAGCTCCAGATACGTCAGCAGGCCCTGCCCGTGGCGCGCCACGTGGTTGTACAGGTCGCGCATCCGCACGCCCCGCCCGCGCAGCGCCAGCGCCCGGTGCAGGCCCTCGGAGAGCTCGTGCTCGCGGCGGATGCCGCCCGGCTGCACGGTCAGCACCTCCGTGGTGCAGGCCTGGGTCGCCTCGTCCATCGCCGCCTGGATGCGCGCCAGGCCGTCCAGCACCCGGATCGCGCTGCCCTCGCCGGCGCCGGGCCCCGTGGCGGGCGTACGGCCGCCCAGGCCCGCGTACCACTCGACGGCCGCCACCGCCGCGCCCACCCGGCGCTGGCTCTCGGCGACCTCGGCGTGCACGCCGCGCAGCAGGCGCGTCATGACCTCCTGGGGCGCGGTCGGCACCAGCCAGTCCATGTCGTCCGGGTCGGGGTGCAGCAGCGCCAGGTCGAGCAGGCAGGGCACCTGTTCGGCGTCACGGCGGGGCACCCGGCCGCGCCGTACCGCCCGGGAGTACACCCGGTCCGCGGCCGCGCACAGTCGGTCGGCACCGTGCGGGTGCTCCTCCGTCCCGTGCCCGGTCATCGCCCATCCACCCCCGGTTCACGCCTCTTCCGCAGCGCAACTATGCGCGGACGGAGCGTGCTGTGCAACACGGCTCGACCGCCTGTGACCGTGGGAAACCACCAGTTCGTACCGTTTCCTCCCGGCCTCCGTCCCACCCGGTTGCAACAAGCTGACGACCGGCCCCCTCCCCCTTCCCGTGCCACGCCCCGACAATGCCGGACATGGTCCACACAGGCCGCACGACCCCGACGTATCCCCCGATTCCACCCACCCGGAAACACGGGCCGGCCGCCCCGGCGGACGGCCCGACGGCTCACGCGGGCGGTCCGACGGCTCGGGCGGCCGGGCAGTCCGCTACGGCGGGCGGGCTGGCCGCTCCTGCGGACCTGCGGGCTGCTCGAACGGGCTCGCCGACGGCTTCGGCGGACGCCCCGGCCGCTCCCGCGGGGACGCGGGACGCTCGGCCGGGCCAGCCGGCCGCACCGGCGGCCACCCAGGGCGCTCCGGCAGGCGTTCCGGCCGTCCGAGCGGGGACCCAGGCCGCTCTGGCGTGCGTTCTGGCCGTCCGGGCGGGGGCGCGGGCCGCTCCGGCGGACGCGGGAGCCGCTCGAACGGGCGCGCCGACGGCTTCGGCGGATGCAGCGGCCGCTCGGCCGGGCCAACCGACCGCTTCCGCAGGCGCCCAAGCCGCTCCGGCGGGCAACCAGGCCGCTCGGGTGGGCGTCCTGGCCGCCCGAGCGGGGGCGCGGGCCGCGTCGGCGGACGCGGCCGCTCGGACGGGCCAGCCGATCGCTTCGGCGGGCGCGCGGGCCGCTTCGGCGGGCGCGTCGGCCGCTCGGACGGGCCAGCCGATCGCTTCGGCGGACGCGCGGGCCGCTTCGGTGGGCGCGCGGGCCGCTTCGGCGGGCGCGTGGGCCGCCCCGGCGGACGGCCCGACGGCTCACGCGGGGGCGCCGGCCGCGTCGGCGGACGCGGCCGCTCGGACGGGCCAGCCGATCGCTTCGGCGGGCGCGCGGGCCGCCAGGGCGGGCGTTCCGGCCGTGCGGGTGGGGGTGTTCGTCCTCGCCGTCGCGATGGGGCTCGTCGGCTGTGGCGCGGGCGGTGGTGGCGGCTCGCCGGCCGTCTCCGCGGGGTCCGTGCAGCGGGCCTCGGGGGAGTACCGGGACGGGCATCTGGTGTTCAGCGTGCTCGCGCTGCGTTGCGGGCTCACCGCCGTCGCCGGGACGCACAGCGAGGCGCAGCCCGACGGGCAGTTCTGCACGGCCCGGCTGCGGGTGCGCAACGCCGACCCGGCCTTCCACACCTATGTGGCCGACGCGCAGCGCCTGGTGAGCGCGGACGGCACCCGCGCGCGGCCCGACTCCTTCGCCATGGCGGTGCGCCGCCAGCACGAGCGGGTGGAGATCGGCGGGCACGACCTCATCGAGATCGAGCTGTGGTACGACGTGCCGAAGCGGGCGCGGGTGACCGGGATGCGGGTGTCCGGCGACCGGGACCCGGACGGCTACCTCAGCGGCGCGACCGTCCGGCACGCCCCGGACGGCGTGTTCGTGCCCATGACGCCGGTCACCGGGCCGTGAGCGGCCGCCCCTTCGGGCCGAGCGGCTACTTCAGGCCGATCGACGCGCACGCGCTCGCGTACTTGCCCGTGCAGATCTCCGCCGGCTTGTAGATGCCGTCCTTGACGACGGTGGCCTTGATGTTGCTCTTCGTCAGCGCGACGACGCTGACGAGCTGGGCCGGGATGTCCTTCCGCGTGGGGCTGTCGACGGTGTCGGAGGCGAGGGCGTCGAACTGGATGTCCTTGCCCTGGACCTTGGCGACGGCCATCTCCGCGGCGGCCTCGGCCTCGTCCGGGTAGGGCTTGTACACGCTCATGTACTGGTCGCCGGCCACGATCCGCTGCACGGCGTCGAGTTCGGCGTCCTGGCCCGTGATGGGCGGCAGGTCGGTGACGCCGGCCGCCTTGAAGGCCTTGATGATGCCGCCGACCATCGCGTCGTTGGCGGAGTAGACGCCGTCGATCTTCTTGGCGCCGAGCTTGGCGATCGCCTCGGCCATGTTGGCCTGGGCGTTCTTCGGGTCCCAGTCCTTGGTGTCGTAGGACTCGGCGATGGTCACCTTGCCGTTGAGCTCGCTGAGCGCGCCCTGCTTGAACTGGCCCGCGTTCGGGTCGGTCGGCGAGCCGTTCATCATCACGATCCGGTCGGACATGCCGGCCTTCTCGCCGAGCGCGTCCAGCAGGGAGCGGCCCTGCACCTCGCCGACCAGTTCGTTGTCGAAGGAGACGTAGGCCTCGATCGGGCCTTCGGCGAGGCGGTCGTAGGCGATGACCGGGATGCCGGCGTCCTTGGCCTTCTGCACCTCGCCGGCGATGGCGTGCGAGTCGACCGCGTCCAGCAGGATGACGTCGACCTTGTCGTCGATCATCTTCTGCATCTGGGCCGCCTGCTTCGAGGCGTCCTGCTCGGCGTTGGCGTACTCGACCTTGCCCTGGTTGTGGGTGAGGGAGGCGACCTTCGCGGCGATGATGGGGTGGTCGAACTTCTCGTACCGGGAGTTCACCTTCTCCGGCAGGAGCAGACCCACGGTGAGGTCGTCGCCCTTCGTGGGGCTCGCGGTGCCGCCGCCGCCCGTCGCGTTCAGCATGCTGCAGCCGGCGAGCGCGAGGATCATCGAGGATGCGGCCACGGATATGGCGATACGACGCATGCGGGGGCTCACTTCAGGTGCGGTACGAAACGCGGGTGCAGCGGCACGACCCACGTGACTGAAAAGCCAACGCGGGGGCGCCACCCTGCGTCAAGACCGGACACCTAACGAGATGACAACATCACGCTCCGCTCAGCCCGTGAAGGCCCGGAGAACTCCGGCGTATTCGCCGCCAAACACCCTTTACCGGTCCTTCACCGAAGGCCACCGACCTTCACGTACGGGCACGAACGAGCGGACGTTTTCGGCCAGGGACGAACCACGGTCACCTGTGCCGCTGTTGCGAAGTGGTGACGAAGCGCCTGTTGATCACTCGTGGAGGCGGGGTGAAGATAGGTGCACCGCGCACAGACCGGGGGTGGGTACGACCGGGGTGACTGACGCGGGTCCTTCGCTCTTCGCCTCGCCGCCGGGTTCACCGCGCCGTGCCGTGAACCCTCGTCCTTTCCTGGGGGAGTCCATGTCCGCTCGCCTCGCCGCCCGCCGTCTGCACACGGCCGCAGCGACCGCCGTGGTGCTGACCGTCGCCGGTGCCGCCTTCCTGCCCGCCGTCGCCGGCGCCGCCGAGCAGCAGCCCGTCGGCAAGCCGCTGACGATGACGCTCGGCAAGCCCGCGCCCGACGCGCCGCTCAGCCGCGGCGGGGCGACCGCGTCGATGACGCTGACGGTCAGCAACTCCTCCGACGAGCCGCAGGACTTCTCCGCCTGGCTGCTCGGCAAGGCCGACGGCCCGGCGCCCATCCAGACCGACTCCGTCGTCTTCGACGTCACCGCGCTGGACGCCCCCGCGACCAAGGCCTCCGTGGGCCGGCAGGACGGCGGCTGGCAGGGCCTGTTCTACCCGTCCTCCGGCAAGCTCGGCGACGGCTTCTCCGTCCCCGCCAAGGGCGCCCTCACCTGGAAGGTGACCGTCGGCCTCGGCAAGGCCTACCCCACCAACGACGGCGACCTCACCCTGCAGGCGAGCCCCCTCACCGGCTTCGAGCGGATCGACGCGGACAAGTCCCGCAACACCGCGGTGTTCAAGTCCGACCCGCAGATCAAGCCCGGCAAGCTCACCACCTCCTGGAACTGGGACCGCAAGGTCGCCCGCCCCGGCCAGTGGGCCGGCGTGACCCTGAACACCACCGCCACCGGCCCCGGCGAGTTCCCCGCCGAGCTGCGCCGCCGCATCACCGCCCACACCCTCTACGACACCGGCGAGCACGACTTCGTGCTGGAGGCCGAGGTGGGCGGCAAGCGGGTGCGTCTGCAGCAGGCCGAGGGCGACACCTGGGACCTGCCGCCCCTCCCCAAGGGCTTCGGCTCCTCCTCGGGCACCGCCTCCGTCAAGCTGTTCCTGAGCCTGGGCGACCACTCCGACCTGGAGGCGGACAGCGTCGTCCACCTCAAGGCCGTCTACTCCATGGGCGCCACCTACGACTTCGCCGAGTCCGACACCGAGGTCGAGGCCGGCCCGGTGCGCACCACGCCGAAGCCGCCGACCACGCCGCCGGCCGGCACCGGCTCCCCGAGCGCCTCCCCGTCGCAGTCGGCCTCCCCCAGCCCGACCGGCACGCCGTCCGCCACCGCGAGCGTCACGGCGACCGTCGCGGCCGGCACCACCGGCGGTTCCGGCACCGGGACGACCACCACGACCGCCACCGGTTCGCTGGCGTCCACCGGCTCCGGCTCCAGCGGGCTGCTCGCCGCGGCCGCCGCCGCGCTCGTCGCCCTCGGCGGCGCCGCCGCCTACGCCGGAGCCCGCCGCCGGCGCACGGTCCGCGGCTGACCGCCCACAACATGTGCGAAGGGGCCCGGAGGCAATCGCCTCCGGGCCCCTTCGCGGTCACCCACGCTAGTCCTTGGCCTTCTTCGGCCGCCACACCACCAGCGCGCTGGTCTGCTGGACCTCCTGGTACGGGACCAGGTCACGCCGGTAGGAGGCGTGCACGGCGGCCTCGCGCTGCTGCATCGCCGCCGCCGCGCCCTCCAGGGCCGCCTGCAGCTCCGCGACACGGGACTGCAACGCGGCGACCTGGTTCTCCAGTTCGATGATGCGCTTGATGCCGGCCAGGTTGATGCCCTCGTCCTGCGACAACTGCTGCACCTGGCGGAGCAGTTCGATGTCGCGGGCCGAGTAGCGCCGGCCCCGTCCCGCGGTGCGGTCCGGGGAGACCAGGCCCAGACGGTCGTACTGGCGCAGCGTCTGCGGGTGGAGACCGGAGAGCTGGGCCGCCACCGAGATGACGTAGACCGGGGTGTCCTCGGTCAGTTCATACGGCCCACGAAAATTGTCACCGTGTCGACGGCCGTCCATCCCACTCAAGCTCCCTTCGCGGCCTCGAACAGCTCCGCCCGCGGATCTTCTCCCGCGGTCGCCTCGCGATACGCCTCGAGCGCGTCACGAGCCTTCCCCGACAGGTCCTTGGGAACACTCACCTCGACGGTGACCAGCAGGTCGCCGCGGGTGCCGTCCTTGCGGACCGCGCCCTTGCCGCGGGCGCGCATGGTGCGGCCGTTGGGCGTGCCGGGCGGCAGCTTCAGCGTGACCGGCGGGCCGCCCAGGGTGGGCACCCTGACCTCCCCGCCGAGCGCCGCCTCCGCGAACGTCACCGGCACGGTCACCGTCAGGTTGTCGCCCTTGCGGCCGAACACGGGGTGCTCGCCGACGTGCACGACGACGTACAGGTCGCCGGCCGGTCCGCCGCGCTCGCCGGGCGCGCCCTTGCCGCGCAGCCGGATCCGCTGCCCGTCGGACACCCCGGCGGGGATGCGGACCTGCATGGTGCGGGAGGACTTGGCGCGGCCGCTGCCGTGGCAGACCTCGCAGGGGTTCTCCGCGATGAGGCCCCGGCCCTTGCAGTCGGGGCACGGGTCGGTCAGGGAGAAGCCGCCGCCGGAGCCGCGCGCCACCTGGCCGGTGCCCACACAGGTCGGGCACACCCGCGGCGTGCCGTTCTTGTCGCCGGTGCCGGAGCAGGCCTTGCAGGGCGCCTGCGACGACATCCGCAGCGGGACCGTCGCGCCCTCGATGGCCTCGGTGAAGCTGAGCGTGACCTCGGACTCGATGTCCTGGCCGCGCCGCGGCTGGGTCCGCGTCCCCGCGGCACCGCCCCGGTTGAACAGGCCCCCGAAGACGTCACCGATTCCGCCGCCGAAGCCTCCGCCCTGGGCGGTGCCCCCGAAGAGGTCGCCCAGGTCGAAGTTGAAGGAGCCGCCGCCCGCGCCCGGCCCCGGCCGGAAGCCGCCGTTGCCGAACAGGGCGCGGGCCTCGTCGTACTCCTTGCGCTTCTTGGGGTCGCCGAGCACGTCGTTCGCCTCGGAGATCTCCTTGAAGCGCTCCTCGGCCTTGGCGTTGCCCTTGTTGGCGTCCGGGTGGAACTCGCGGGCGAGCTTCCGGTACGCCTTCTTGATCTCGGCCTCGGTGGCGTCCTTGGGGACGCCGAGGACCTTGTAGTAGTCCTTCTCGATGAAGTCCTTGGTGCTCATCCCCGACGTCCCTCCTTCCCCTCAGTGTGTCCGACGTCAGCCCTCGTCCGGGCCACCGTTCTCCTTGTCGTCGGCCGCCTTGTCCTCGGCGCCCTCCGCCTTCGCGCCCTGCGCGCCGGGCTGCGGCTCGGCGACGGCCACCCGAGCGGGGCGGACCGTGCGCTCACCGATGCGGTACCCGGGCTGCAGGATGGCCACGCAGGTCGTCTCGGTGACGTCCGGCGCGTAGGAGTGCATCAGGGCCTCGTGGATGGTCGGGTCGAAGGGCTCGCCCTCCTTGCCGAACTGCTGCAGGCCCATCTTCGCCACGACGGTCTCCAGCGACTCGGCGACCGACTTGAAGCCGCCGACCAGCTCGCCGTGCTCCCGCGCGCGCCCGATGTCGTCGAGCACGGGCAGCAGTTCGGTCAGGAGGTTCGCGATGGCGACCTCCTTGACGGCGACCCGGTCCCGCTCGACCCGGCGGCGGTAGTTCTGGTACTCGGCCTGGAGGCGCTGGAGGTCCGCCGTGCGCTCGCCGAGCGCGGTGCGCACCTGGTCCAGCTGGGCCACCAGACCCGCGTTGTCGTTACCGTCCCCGGCCGGGGCCGCCCCCTCCTCGGAGGCGGCCTTCGGCTCGGCGTCGTCAGGGGCGGCGCCGGAGGGGACGTCGGGCTTCTCCTCGAAGCCCGGGGTCTCCTCCGTCATTACGCGGCACCGTCCTTGCGCTCGTCGTCCACGATCTCGGCGTCCACGACGTCGTCGTCGGCCTTGGCCTGGTCACCGGCGGAGGCGCCGCCCGCGGCCTGGGCGCCCTGGGCGTCGGCGTACAGCGCCTGGCCCAGCTTCTGGGACACGGCCGCGACCTTCTCCGTGGCGGAGCGGATCTCGGCGGTGTCCTCGCCCTTGAGCTTCTCCTTCAGCTCGGCGACCGCTTCCTCGACCTCGGTCTTGACCTCGCCGGGGACCTTGTCCTCGTTGTCCTTGAGGAACTTCTCCGTCTGGTAGACCAGCTGCTCGCCCTGGTTGCGGGCCTCGGCGGCCTCGCGGCGCTTGTGGTCCTCCTCCGCGTAGCGCTCGGCCTCCTCGCGCATGCGGTCGACCTCGTCCTTCGGCAGCGAGGAGCCGCCGGTGACGGTCATCTTCTGCTCCTTGCCCGTGCCCAGGTCCTTCGCGGTCACGTGCATGATGCCGTTGGCGTCGATGTCGAAGGAGACCTCGATCTGCGGGACGCCGCGCGGCGCCGGCGGCAGACCGGTCAGCTCGAACATGCCGAGCTTCTTGTTGTAGGCCGCGATCTCGCGCTCGCCCTGGTAGACCTGGATCTGCACCGACGGCTGGTTGTCCTCGGCCGTGGTGAAGATCTCCGAGCGCTTGGTCGGGATCGTGGTGTTGCGCTCGATCAGCTTGGTCATGATGCCGCCCTTGGTCTCGATACCGAGGGACAGCGGGGTGACGTCCAGCAGCAGGACGTCCTTGACCTCACCCTTGAGCACACCGGCCTGGAGGGACGCGCCGATGGCGACGACCTCGTCCGGGTTCACGCCCTTGTTGGCCTCCTTGCCGCCGGTCAGCTCCTTGACGAGCTCGGCGACGGCGGGCATGCGGGTGGAGCCACCGACGAGGACGACGTGGTCGATCTCGTTGATGGAGATGCCGGCGTCCTTGATGACGTTGTGGAACGGCGTCTTGCAGCGCTCCAGCAGGTCGGCCGTCAGCTGCTGGAACTGAGCCCGGGTGAGCTTCTCGTCCAGGTGCAGCGGGCCCTCGGCGGACGCGGTGATGTACGGCAGGTTGATCGAGGTCTCCGTGGAGGAGGACAGCTCGATCTTGGCCTTCTCGGCAGCCTCGCGCAGACGCTGCAGGGCCATCTTGTCCTTGGACAGGTCCACGCCGTGACCGGACTGGAACTGCTTGACCAGGTAGTCGACGATGCGCTGGTCCCAGTCGTCACCACCGAGGTGGTTGTCACCGTTGGTGGCCTTCACCTCGACGACGCCGTCGCCGATCTCCAGCAGGGACACGTCGAAGGTGCCGCCACCGAGGTCGAAGACGAGGATCGTCTGGTCGTCCTTGTCGAGGCCGTAGGCCAGCGCGGCGGCAGTCGGCTCGTTGACGATGCGCAGGACGTTCAGACCGGCGATCTCACCGGCCTCCTTCGTCGCCTGGCGCTCGGAGTCGTTGAAGTAGGCCGGGACGGTGATGACCGCGTCGGTCACCTTCTCGCCCAGGTAGGCCTCGGCGTCCCGCTTCAGCTTCTGCAGGATGAACGCGGAGATCTGCTGCGGGTTGAAGTCCTTGCCGTCGAGCTGGATCTTCCAGTCGGTGCCCATGTGGCGCTTGACCGAACGGATCGTCCGGTCCACGTTGGTGACGGCCTGGCGCTTGGCCACCTCACCGACGAGCACCTCGCCGTTCTTCGCGAAGGCGACGACGGACGGCGTGGTCCTGGCGCCCTCGGCGTTGGTGATGACGGTGGGCTCGCCGCCCTCGAGGACCGAGACCACCGAGTTCGTCGTGCCCAGGTCGATGCCGACCGCACGTGCCATTGCGATTCCTCCAGCTGACTTGAGTGGAACAGGCTCAAGTGTGCCTGACGCTCACCGCTGGGTCAACAGACCTGAGTCAGTCAGACTCAACTCTTATCCGTTCCTTACACGCAACGGCGCTCTGACCTGCGACGATGGCGGCCGACGGGGTGGTTGAACCCCAGGAATCGGTGGACGCCGCACCGGCTGAGGGGACTGCCGGGGCGTCCGCGCGGGCCGCGCCACGGTCTCCACAGGCCGGCGCCGCGGCGCGTACACGGGCACCCGCAGCAGCGCCAGTACGACGAGCAGCGCGCCCCCCGCGACCCACAGCGCGGCGCTCGGGCGGGCCCAGCCGGCATGCACCAGCACCCCGACGAGTACCCCGCCGCCGGCGGCCACGCCCAGGATCACGGTCGTGCCCTGCCCGGTGAGCCCGAGCCGCCGCAGCCGGTGCCCGAGGTGGTCGGGACCGCCGCGCAGCAGTGGCCGTCCGGCCAGCCGCCGCGAGAGGGCGACAAGGGCGACGTCGGCGGCGCCGAGCGCGACCAGCGGGCCGAGCACGGCGGCGGTGCCGGCCAGGTCGTAACCCGAACGGGTCAGCACGGCCGCCGAGGCCAGCAGGAAGCCGGTGAACAGCGAGCCGCAGGCGCCGAGCCCGGTGCGCGCGGGCGGCCAGCCGTGCATGAGGAAGCCGGTCAGCGCGGCCGCGAGCACGCTCAGCAGCACCGCGAGCCCGTCCATCACCTCCGCCGCCGCGCACGCCGCCGCCCCGAAGGCGGTGAGCACGCCCACGGTCCCGGCGATGCCGTCGGCGTGGTCGAGTGAGCGGAAGGCGAGTGTGGCGGCGGCGACGAAGGCGACGGCCAGCATCCCGCCCGGGACGCCGGTCTCGTCGTAGGGCACGACGAAGGCGGCCGCCACGGCCGTCCCCAGCAGCAGGAACCGCGTCTTGAGCCGCCAGACGTCGGCAGCCAGGCCGAGCGCGGCGACCGCGGCGCCCGCGATCAGCACCCGATCGACCCCGTCGCCGAGCGGCGCGAGCCGGGTCCAGTTGCCGGCCGCGGCGACCAGGCAGGTGGCGAGCGCGACGGCGGCCCCGCCGAGCAGCGGCACCGGCCGCGTGCGCCGGCGCCGGTCGACGAGCCCCAGGCGCAGGGCGGGCGTCCGGAGCGCTCCCGCGAGCAGGGCGGTGAGCAGCAGGGCGGCGGTGGCAGCGGCGATCCCGTAGAGCACGGATATAAGTTAGAGGTGAATGTACCAATTTGGTACGAATAACACGATCAGTTTGTGACCCGGGTTCCGAAAGCGCTGAGGCAACCCTCAGCGACGCAGATCACCGAACGGCGGGCTGCATTGCATCGGAAGATAGGGGTAGTCTCAGACGGACTGGATAAGTTACCGCTTAGTAATGTCGCTCGCCCAAGTACTCGCCCAGTACGAGGCCGCCTCAGGAGCCCCCAATGCAACTCGCCGCGATCATCGTGTCGCTGGTCCTGATCGTGGTCGGCGTGGCACTGTTCGGCCGCGCCCTCCTCCAGATCTTCAACCAACTGCGGATGGGCCAGCCGGTACCGGCCGGAACGCGCACCGACAACCCCGCGCAGCGCACCCTCACCGTGGTCCGGGAGTTCCTCGGCCACACGAGGATGAACCGCTGGGGCGTCATCGGCATCGCGCACTGGTTCGTCGCCGTGGGCTTCTTCACCCTCCTGCTGACGATCGTCAACGCCATCGGCCAGCTGTTCCAGGCGGACTGGATCCTTCCGGTCATCGGCGACTGGGCCCCGTACAACGTCTACGTCGAGTTCATCGGCACCATGACGGTCGTCGGCATCCTCGCCCTGATCGTCATCCGCCAGCTCAGCCACCCGCGCAAGCCGGGCCGCAAGTCCCGCTTCGCCGGCTCCAACTTCGGGCAGGCGTACTTCGTCGAGGCCGTCATCCTCATCGTCGGCGTCTGCATCTTCATGCTGCACGCCCTCGAAGGCGCCCAGCACCACGTCGAGGGCTACGAGGCCTCGTTCTTCATCTCCTACCCGGTCGTCAAGGCGCTGGCGGGTCTGAGCGTCTCCACGCTGCAGAACCTCACCTACTTCTTCGCCGGCCTGAAGATCGCGACCTCCTTCATCTGGATGATCACGGTCGCCCTCAAGACCGACATGGGCGTGGCCTGGCACCGCTTCCTGGCGTTCCCGAACATCTTCTTCAAGCGCAACGCCACCGGTGAGACCTCCCTCGGCGCCCTGCTGCCGATGACCTCCGGCGGCAAGCCGATCAACTTCGAGGACCCGGGCGAGGACGACGTCTTCGGCGTCTCCCAGATCGAGCACTTCTCCTGGAAGGGCCTGCTCGACTTCTCCACCTGCACCGAGTGCGGCCGCTGCCAGTCGCAGTGCCCCGCCTGGAACACGGGCAAGCCGCTCTCCCCGAAGCTGCTGATCATGTCGCTGCGCGACCACGCCCACGCCAAGGCGCCCTACCTGCTCGCGGGCGGCGGCAAGACCATGGAGGGCGAGGAGAAGGCCTCCGAGGAGCAGCTGAAGAACGTCCCCGCCGCGGCCCTGGCCGAAGCCGAGCGGCCGCTGATCGGCACCGCCGAGGAGAACGGCGTCATCGACCCGGACGTCCTGTGGTCCTGCACCACCTGCGGCGCCTGCGTCGAGCAGTGCCCGGTGGACATCGAGCACGTCGACCACATCGTCGACATGCGCCGCTACCAGGTCATGATCGAGTCCGCGTTCCCGTCCGAGGCGGGCACGATGCTCAAGAACCTGGAGAAGAAGGGCAACCCCTGGGGCCTGGCCAAGAAGCAGCGCCTGGAGTGGACCAAGGAGGTCGACTTCGAGGTCCCGGTCGTCGGCAAGGACATCGAGGACCTGACCGAGGTCGAGTACCTGTACTGGGTCGGCTGCGCCGGCGCCCTGGAGGACCGCGCCAAGAAGACCACCAAGGCCTTCGCCGAGCTGCTGCACATCGCGGGCGTCAAGTTCGCGATCATGGGCGGCGACGAGAAGTGCACCGGTGACTCCGCCCGCCGCCTGGGCAACGAGCCCCTGTTCCAGGAGCTCGGCATGGAGAACGTGATGGCCCTGAACACGGCGTTCGGCGAGGAGCTGGACGACGAGGGCAAGGTCGTGCCGGAGTCCGCGAAGCCGAAGTCGGCGAAGAAGATCGTCGCCACCTGCCCGCACTGCCTCAACACGATCGGCAACGAGTACCCGCAGCTCGGCGGCGACTACGAGGTCATCCACCACACCCAGCTGCTGCAGCACCTGGTGGACGAGGGCAAGCTGATCCCGGTCACCCCGGTCGAGGGCATCATCACCTACCACGACCCGTGCTACCTGGGCCGCCACAACAAGATCTACACGCCCCCGCGCGAGATCATCGGCAAGGTCCCCGGCCTGCGCAACGAGGAGATGCACCGCCACAAGGAGCGCGGTTTCTGCTGCGGCGCCGGCGGCGCGCGCATGTGGATGGAAGAGCGCATCGGCAAGCGCATCAACAACGAGCGCGTCGACGAGGCCCTGTCCGTCAACCCGGACATCGTCTCCACCGCCTGCCCGTTCTGCCTGGTCATGCTGACCGACTCGGTCAACGGCAAGAAGAACGACGGCAAGGCCAAGGAGTCCATCCAGGTCGTGGACGTCGCCCAGCTGCTCCTCGACTCCGTCAAGACCCCGGTCGACCCGGCGGGCGAGGCGGAGGCGGAGAGCGAGCCGGAGCCGGAACCGGTGAAGTGACACCCCGGTGAGGTGACACCCGGTGAGGTGACCACCGGCCCGTGAAGCCCGACGGCGCCCCCTGACCCGCACAGGCAGGGGGCGCCGTCGTCTGTCTGTCGCCGGGTGTTCCCGGCGTTCCCGGGTGTTCCCGGGTGTTCCCTGGCGTTCCCGGGTCTCCCGCCGGTCAGGCGCTCTTCGGGGCCGCCTGCTGGACCACCTCGAAGGACCACAGGGTGGAGCCGGAGGCCGCGGGCCTGGGGCGCTCGCCCTCTCCGCCGCCCTGGTGGGCGGCCTTCATCGGGCCCTCCATCCACGCCTGGAAGGACTCCTCGTCCCGCCAGCGGGTGTAGACCAGGTACTGGTCGGTGCCCTCGACGGGGCGCAGCAGCTCGAACCACTCGAAGCCGTCGGAGTTCTCCACGGCGTGGGCCCGCGAGGCGAACCGCTTCTCCAGGACTTCCCGCTGCTCGGCGGGAACGGTCAGCACATTGATCTTGACGACGCTCATGCCCCCATCCTCGCCCACGGCTGCCGACGGGGCCCGCCGCGGGGCCCCCGCTCCGGGGCCGCCCCCGAAGGCTGTCCTCCCGCCTCGAACACGTGCATGATTGCAGGGTTGTTGTCCGCGGGGTGGGTGAGGTGAGCGGTGCACGTGCGCCACGTACGAAGACGAGTGCTGCGTACGGCGGCCACCGGCGGTCTGCTCCTGCTCGCCGCCGCCTGCGACGTGGCGCCCGAGGCGGAGCACCCCCCGGCCCGCGTGGCCCAGGCCCCCGCCGTTCTGCCGGTCCCGCACGGCACCGGCAGCAAGATCCCCGACGACTTCAACGGCGACGGCCACCGCGACCTGATCCTCAACGACCTCGCCAAGACACGGGCGCACACCGACGACCCCGGCATCGGCATCGTCTACGGCAGCCCGCGCGGACTCGTGCCGGGCGCCCACCAGCTGCTCGCCCCGCGCACCCACGCGGCCCGCGCCGGCGGCGAACTGCCGGCGCTGTTCGAGGCGGAGGCCTCCTGCGACCTCGACGGCGACGGCTTCACCGATCTCGTCGTCTCCACCGACCCGCCCTACGACGGCCAGGGACGGCCGCCGGTGCCGCTGCAGCTCCTGTTCGGCTCGCCGTCGGGCCTGACCGGCCGGGGCGTCCAGCTCACCGTCCCCGACCGCGCCCGGGAGGGCGACGACTGGCCCGACCAGCCGGTGTGCGGCGACTTCGACGGCGACGGGCGGGCCGACCTGGTGCTGCACGCCACCGGCGGCAAGCTGAGCTATCTGCGCGGCCCCTTCACCCGGGCGGGCGCCCCCCGCGCGGCCGCCGCGCCGATCCCGTCCCCCGGCAACCTGCCCACCGGCCCCGCCGCCGACGTCGACCGCGACGGCTACGACGACCTCCTCATCCGTACGGCGGAACGGTCCGGGACCACCGCGCTCGTGCTCGGCGGCCCCGACGGCCCCACCCGCACCGGCGCCGTGCTGCCCGCCGGCATCGACGTGGCCCTCGGCCGCTTCGGCCGCGGCAAGGCGCTGGACGCGGCGGTCGGCACGATGGGCGGCACGGCCCTGCGCTACGACCTGCCGGACGCCGCCCGCGCCACGCTGGACTCCCCCGGCTCGGTGCTCGACGCCGCCGACTTCGACGGCGACGGCCTGAGCGAGCTGGTCTCCAGCGGCTCCCGGCTGAAGCTCTTCCGGGGCGGCGCGTCCGGCCTGTCGGCACGGGAGACGGTGACGGTGGCGCCCGTGACGCACGGCACGTCCCGCGTCGTGACCGCCGCCGACTTCGACGGGGACGGCCGGGCCGACCTCGTCGTACGCACCTACCGCGACGAGACACAGGACACGGTCACGGTGTATCCCGGGGCGCGCGAGGGACTGGTGGCGCGGCGGCCGGCGGTGAGCTTCACGACACGGGTGTTCCTGACGGCGCCGTAGGACGGACGGACCGGGCCGGGTCCTGGTCGGAGGGTGACCGGCGAGCCGGGTGGAGGGTTGAGCGGACGCCCCCGAAAGCTCCCCGAACCCGCCGCTGTTGACCCCCTAGGGGATGTCACAGCTCGGCAGCAAACCCCCGCCGGGGACTCGGCCGTGGGCACGTCACTCAGCGGAACCAGGTACGTTCGATGACGTGGCTGGATTCAGGATCGGACGCGGCGGCCGGGACGGCCGTGCCCCGCAATCGCGACCGCAACACCCCCCGTACGGACAGCAGGCGCCGCAGGGACCGTCGTACGGCTACCCGCAGGCGTACCCACCGGGCGGGGCGTACCCCCCGGGCGGCGGCGGTGGCCCGGCCTCGCCATGGCCGCAGGCCGGCGGGCACCCGCCGCAGGGCGAGCCGGAGTACTTCGGCGGCGACCCCGGCTACGGGCCCGGCCCGGCCGACCCGTACGCGGCGGGCCAGCCCGGTCACACCCAGGCCTTCTCCATCGACGAGCAGGCGCGCTACGACGAGGACTACAGCCAGGGCGGCACCTACCAGGCCGGCGCGGCGGTCCCGGCCGGCCCGATCGGCCCGCGGCTGCACTGGAAGGACCTGCTGAAGGGGATCGTGCTGTCCCCGAACCAGACCTTCCTGCAGATGCGGGACTACGCGATGTGGGGCCCGGCCCTCATCGTGACGTTCCTCTACGGCCTGCTCGCCGTCTTCGGCTTCGACGGGGCCCGGCAGGACGCGATCAGCGCCACGCTCTCCAACGCCATCCCGATCGTCCTGACGACGGCCGTGGCCATGGTGATCTCGTCCTTCGTGCTGGGCGCGGTCACCCACACGCTGGCCCGCCAGCTCGGCGGCGACGGCGCCTGGCAGCCGACGGTCGGCCTGTCCATGCTGATCATGGCCCTGACGGACGCGCCGCGTCTGGTGGTGGCGATGTTCGCGGGCGGCGACGCGTCGTTCGTGCAGGTGCTGGGCTGGGCGACGTGGATCGCGGGCGGTGCGCTGCTGACACTGATGGTGAGCCGCTCCCACGACCTGCCGTGGCCGAAGGCACTGGGCGCGTCGGCGATCCAGCTGATCGCCCTGCTGTCGATCGTGAAACTGGGCACGTTCTGACCACCCGCCCACCGCACGCCAAAGGCCCCCGGCATCCCCCCGGGGGCCTCAACGTCCCGCCGCCCGACTCAGGCGTCGAGCACCTGGCCCGCCCGTCCTCACCAGCGGGCCTGCAACACACTTGGCCCGTGACCCTCAATTCCGGCGGCGCGGCGATCGACCCCTGGGCCCTTCTCCTGGAGACGGACTGGAGCAGCGTCGAACATTGCTGCCCCGACACAGCCCCGTCGACCCCTGTCATTCTGGCCAGGCTGCTGGATGACGACGAGGACGTCCAGCGCATCGCCGTGCACGACCTCGGTCAGGCCGTGACCCACCAGAACAGCATCTACGGCGCCACCGCCCCGGCCGCGCGCTTCGTCGTCGCCGTCCTCGGCCACCCGCGAACGATGACCTCGGGGGTCTACTTCCACGACGAGCGCCGTCGGCCCATGCGCGCGGCACTCCTGCAATGGCTGGGTGACCTCGCCGACGACGCGACCTACGACGCAGACGGTCCTGGCGAACCCGACGACGTCGCCGCGGTGCGTGCCGTCCTCCCCCTGATCTACGAGGCGGCGCGGCCCTACCTTGCCGACGCGGACCTCCTGATCCGGGAAGCCGCGGTACACGCGGCAGCGATGACGCTCGCCGCGCCCGACCTGGCCGTACACATCCCGGAGATCGTGCCGCTGGTCCGCAGCACGCTGAGCACCAGCGATCACCGGGTTTATCGACATCTCGCCGAGCGGTGCCTGGTGACGTGGGGTGTGGAGCCCGGCCCCCTGCCAGGCCCGCGGACGTCGGGTTCCGAACCGACGGACGGCCCCTGGGCGGGCGGCCATTCCGACGACCCGCCCTTCTGAAACCGGCGATCGGCGGAATCACAGTGGTTTTCAAGACCGTGGACGGATCGACTCTCCCAAGACGTCGAGTGCGCCCACGGCCGTGTGGAAATGAGCCGAACCGCGACGCAACCGTTCTCCCGCACACCACCAGGACACTTGCCCCTCTGCGTCCTCCCTTGGATGCATGCCCAGGCCATGCTCGGGACACAGGGGCCACGCCTGCCACAGAAGCTCCGTGACGGTCTCCTGTGCAGCATCGGCGACGCTCGCCAGCGCAAAGGCGAGGCTGTCTCGCGAGTTCGAGTCCAGGTGATTTCCGTGCCACTCGCCGTTGGCCATGGCGACGTAGACGTTCTCCGGCTCATCCGCATCGTAGGGCGGAAGGGCCAGCAGTTGCAGGGGTTCCAGCTGGGGAAGCGTCGCCGCCAGGTCCCGGTTCAGAAGGGCGAGAGCCTGGTCCCACACCGGGTACTCGCCCGGCGAGACGCGGCGAGGCTCGGGAGGGTCGAAAAGAGCGCACATGAGCACCATCGTCCGCCACACCAGGGGCAGCCTCAATTGCTCAACAGCGCCGCCTTCCGCAAAGACCGCGTGCGGCGGCTGACATCAGCGGCTGACACCAACAAGCGCGAACAGCAGCGCTCGGCGGCGGACCTCAGCGCCTGCAAGCGGTGCGTCTAACGGCGGGGTCCCCAAACAGACGCTGGGTGGTGCCCCACTTCGTGAAGTGCGGCACGACCCAGTTCACACGATCACGAAGCGCTTGATCCAGCGCTTCTTTGTTCTCCTCGGGCGCTTCCCCCGACCAGCTCAGGCGTCGAGCACCTGGCCCGCTCGCTTCACCACGGGCGGTTCGACGCTCCAGGGGAAGTTGATCCAGTCGTCGGTGCGCTTCCAGACGTACTCGCACTTCACGAGGGACTGCGACTTCTCGTAGATGACCGCGGAGCGGACCTCGGCGACGTGGTCGAGGCAGAAGTCGTGGACCAGCTTGAGCGTCTTGCCGGTGTCGGCGACGTCGTCCGCGATCAGCACCTTCTTGTCGGTGAAGTCGATCGCGTTCGGGACCGGGGAGAGCATGACCGGCATCTCCAGGGTGGTCCCCACGCCGGTGTAGAACTCCACGTTCACCAGGTGGATGTTCTTGCAGTCCAGGGCGTAGGCGAGGCCGCCCGCGACGAAGACGCCACCGCGGGCGATGGAGAGCACGATGTCGGGCTGGTAGCCGTCGTCGGCGATGGCCTGCGCGAGCTCGCGCACGGCCGTACCGAACCGCTCGTAGGTCAGATTCTCGCGTACGTCACTCATGCTCGCGCTCACACCTGCGTCCGATGGAAGTTGATGTAGGACCGGGAGGCGGTGGGGCCGCGCTGCCCCTGGTAGCGCGATCCGTACCGCTCGGCACCGTAGGGGAACTCGGCCGGCGAGCTGAGCCGGAACATGCACAGCTGGCCGATCTTCATGCCCGGCCACAGCTTGATCGGCAGTGTGGCGAGGTTGGACAGCTCCAGCGTGACGTGCCCGGAGAAGCCGGGGTCGATGAACCCGGCGGTCGAGTGGGTGACGAGCCCGAGCCGCCCGAGGGAGCTCTTCCCCTCCAGGCGGGAGGCGATGTCGTCCGGGAGGGTGATCACCTCGTACGTGCTGGCCAGCACGAACTCACCGGGGTGCAGGATGAACGGCTCGTCGCCCTCCGGCTCCACCAGCCGGGTCAGGTCGGCCTGCTCGACGGAGGGGTCGATGTGCGGGTACCGGTGGTTCTCGAACACCCGGAAGTAGCGGTCCAGCCGGACGTCGATGCTCGACGGCTGCACCATGTCTGCGTCGTAGGGATCGATGCGGACCCGCCCGGCATCGATCTCGGCCCGGATGTCCTTGTCTGAGAGAAGCACGCCCCGAGGATACGCAAGGCGTGCGGAGCCCCCACAATCGCGACGGCCCCGCACGCCGGTGATGACCTTGGCGGGCCTTGGCAGGCCCCGGTGAACCCTGCCCGCTACCGCTTCCCGACGAGGGTGACCGGCACCGCGCTGCGGAGCCTGGCGCACCGGGGGCACCGGACGAGCCGTCCGGGGCCGAGGCGCTCGGCCTGCTGCATCGGGAACGAAGCGGTGGTGAACACGTGCCCATCGGCACAACGGACGACGGTGCGCTCCATCAAGTCCTGAAGTCCCTTCCCCAAAGAGCCGCGCCGGGCTGGACTGCCCTGACGACGGGGCCCCACATTACGGGACGAAAGGGGCGCCCCTCCAGGCGGCACTCCGACCTCGCGCAGCCCCTCTGCGACCCCTCCACGGTACGCCCCAACTCCGGTCCCCCGCAGCCGCATCCCCCACCCTCCGGAACGCACGGAGGCCCCCGTCCTTGAACACCGGGGGCCTGGGATGAGGTACAGTGGGCGACGGTTCCGACACCACCCGAGCGGGGGCGTCGGTGACTTACGCGGGTGTAGTTTAATGGTAGAACATCAGCTTCCCAAGCTGAGAGCGCGAGTTCGATTCTCGTCACCCGCTCCACAGAAAACCCCCAGGTCGACGACCCGGGGGTTTTGTCGTCGGTGAGGGTCTTCACGTCGCGAATCTTCGCGTCGCGCCTGGACCTCACCGTCTCCTTCTCCCTTACTGTCGTGCTCATGCCTCATGGGTGGCCGACGAGTCGAGGGACGACATGACCGACGATGAACTGATCGCGGTGATCAGGACGCAGACGCCCGCCGGACATCTCACACCGGTCGCCACGCCCTCCGTCGTCGCCGCCGTCGAGGCGGAGGTCGGTCATCCGATGCCCCCCTTCCTCCGCAGGCTCTATACGGAGGTCTCCGACGGCGGTTTCGGCATCGACGGCTGGGAGTGCGCCTCACTGAGCCCGCATCCCGACCACGACTTCTGCGACGCCGAGGACATCCTCGAGCTCTACCTCGGTTTCACGACTCCCACCGACGACCCGGACGACGAGACCGTCCCGCCGGGCGTCGTCCCCCTCATGGACCGCGGCTGCGCGATGTGGACCCTCGTCGACTTCCGCACACCCGACGGCCGCGTCTGGGTCTGGGACGGCAACGAGTGCTGCCGCAGGCTCTTTCCCACCACCTTCACGTCGGTCCGCGAGTACTTCGCCGAAGGTGTCGCGGGCCGGCTGGACGGCCCCAGCCCGCTGGACAGCCAGTTGGTACGGGAGCCCTGCGGGCACTGACGACGCGGCAGTCACTGGCGGTTCGGTGCCGGCGGCCGCGTAGCATCGGCGGCCGTGACGGACGCGCGGGGAGAGCTCGGCTGGTTGCAGCGGTGGTACGCGGCTCAGTGCGACGGTGACTGGGAGCACGGGTGGGGTGTTCGCATCGCGACGCTCGACAATCCCGGCTGGACCGTTGCCATCGACCTCGCGGAGACGTCCCTGGCCGGTCGTCCCTACCCGCCCGCCGACTTCCGGCGCAGCGACTCCGACTGGGTCGTGACGAAGGTGTCGGACATGGTCTTCCGCGCGGCGTGCGGGCCGCTCAACCTCGAGGAAGCGCTGCGGCTGTTCCGGGAGTGGGCCACCTCGGCGGATCGGGAATCCTGACCGCCTGCCGTTCGCGGCGGAGGCACCGCTCCCGCGGAGCGGAACGCGGTGCCAGGAAAACTGTTCTCGCCGGGGCATATCTTCGGGGGGTCGCGGCGTTAGGGTTGCCGTGCTCGGCCATTGGTGTCGAGGTTTCGGAGCGGGCGTACCGCGCCCGCCCCGGGTTTCCGCCCTGCCCCCGGAACGAAGGTGTCATGACCGCCGAGAACGCCCCCGTCGCCGACAACCTCGACGACGACGACTACCCCGCCTACACCATGGGCCGGGCCGCGGACGTACTCGGCACCACCCCCGCCTTCCTCCGGGCCGTCGGCGAGACCGGCCTCATCACGCCGCTGCGCTCGGACGGCGGCCACCGCCGGTACTCCCGGCGCCAGTTGCGCGTCGCCGCCCGCGCCCGGGAACTGGTCGACCAGGGCACTCCCGTCGAGGCCGCCTGCCGCATCGTCTCCCTCGAGGACCAGCTCGACGACGCCCTGCGCGCGAACCGGGAATTGCGCCGGAAGCTCGACGGGCGCGGCTCGGATAGCTAGTCCCGCCGTTACAGAAATGCGGATTCCGACGGCATCAGAATCGCCGGGTGATCCACTCTGCTCATGGCGGTTTCCGCAGGGCCTGTGTTAGCGTGAGAGCAGTTGCAGTTCTGATTACCGGAGATTTACTTCTTCACCGAGCTTTCCGGGACTCCCGGAGGGGTGATCACAGCGGCGACTCGGCACCGCAAAGTGCGGTGTCCGGCACTGCCCTCCAAGGGAGATTCAATATGGCATCTGGCACCGTGAAGTGGTTCAACGCGGAAAAGGGCTTCGGCTTCATCGAGCAGGACGGCGGCGGCGCTGACGTGTTCGCCCACTACTCGAACATCGCCACCCAGGGCTTCCGCGAGCTTCAGGAAGGCCAGAAGGTTACCTTCGACGTCACTCAGGGCCAGAAGGGCCCGCAGGCCGAGAACATCGTTCCCGCCTGACTCTGACGCGAACCGGCGCGGCCATCGCGAGTCGGTGGCTCGCGCCTCGTCGCATCATGGGACTGGGGCCCGCGCTCTTGGGGTGCGGGCCCCAGCTCATTGTGTTGTCTCGTTCCGGTGCCCCCGTGCTTCCGGGGTTCGGGATCCTCGGTCTTCCAGGATCCCCAGACTTTCAGGATCCGCCGGTTTCCCATGTCTTCCGGTTTTCCCGGATCACCGGCCCGTTTCGGCTCGTACGCCTTGAAACGCGCCCCCTCTTGTTTTTTCTTCGGCTCATTCTTGCGAATCCTCGAACGGTCGTCACCGTCGGACGGAATTCCTCGATACGCCGCATCGAGGAAGGTTCCCCATGAACCGCACCCGCAGCCGTTTCCGTACGCAGGGAACGGGCCGCCAGGTCCCCCGTTCGGGTGGCGGACGAAAGAGTGGTCAGGGCGGACGCCCCGCCCCGCGCCGGCAGCAGGAGTTCGCTCTGCCGGTCACCCTCACCGAGCCGCTGCCCGCGGTCGAGACGTTCGCCGCGATGGACATGCCCGCCCGCCTGCTGACCGCGCTCGCCGACGAGGGCGTGACCGTGCCCTTCCCGATCCAGGCGGCCACACTGCCGAACGCGCTGGCCGGCCGGGACGTCCTGGGACGCGGCCGGACCGGCTCGGGCAAGACGCTCGCCTTCGGTCTGCCGCTGCTGGCCCGGCTCGACGGGCAGCGCGCCCAGCCCGGGCAGCCGCTGGCCCTCGTCCTCGTCCCCACCCGGGAACTGGCGCAGCAGGTCACCGACGCGCTCACCCCCTACGCCCGCGCCCTGCGGCTGCGGCTCGCCACCGTCGTCGGCGGCATGGCGATCGGCCGGCAGACGAACGCGCTGCGCGGTGGCGCCGAGGTCGTCGTCGCGACGCCCGGCCGTCTCAAGGACCTCATCGAGCGGCGTGCCTGCCGGCTGGACCAGGTCGCCGTCACCGTGCTCGACGAAGCCGACCAGATGGCCGACATGGGGTTCATGCCCCAGGTCACCGCGCTGCTCGACCAGGTCCCCGCGCGCGGCCAGCGGCTGCTGTTCTCGGCGACCCTGGACCGCAACATCGACCTGCTGGTGCGCCGCTACCTGCACGACCCCGTCGTGCACTCGGTCGACCCGTCCGCCGGAGCCGTCACCACGATGGAGCACCACCTGCTGCACGTGCGCGACGGCGACAAGGACACCACGGTCGCGGAGATCGCCGCGCGTGACGGCCGCGTGATCATGTTCCTGGACACCAAGCACGCGGCGGACCGCCTGGCCAAGCGTCTGCTGTCCGTCGGCGTGCGGGCCTCGGCGCTGCACGGCGGCAAGTCCCAGTCGCAGCGCAACCGGACCCTCGCCCAGTTCAAGGACGGCCAGGTCACGGCCCTCGTGGCCACCAACGTCGCCGCCCGCGGCATCCACGTCTCGGGCCTCGACCTCGTCGTCAACGTCGATCCCCCCGGTGACCACAAGGACTACCTGCACCGCGGCGGCCGTACGGCACGCGCCGGTGAGTCCGGCACGGTCGTCACCCTCGTCCTGCCGCACGAGCGGCGCGCCGTGGACCGTCTCATGACCGACGCCGGCATCGCTCCCCGGACGGCCCAAATCCGCCCGGGCGAGGACGAGCTGCAGCGCATCACCGGCGCCCGCACCCCGTCCGGCATCCCCGTCGTCCTCAGCCCGCCGGCCGAGGTCCGGCCCGAGGGCAGCGGCTCCACCGGCCGGCGCCGGGGCCGTAGCGGTGGCCGTGGTACGACCGGGCGGGCCGCCGGCCGCAGCGGGAGCGGCAGCGGCAGCGGACAGGCCACCGGACGTGGCGGCAGTGGCCAGACCACCGGACGTGGCGGCAGTGGCCAGACCACCGGTCGCGGCGGCAGTGGCCAGACCACCGGACGCGGCGGGAGCGGGCGGGCCGCCGGTGCCGGACGCCGGTCCGCGTCCGGCACCACCCTCTAGGCGCCGCCCTCCAGGCACCACCCTTCTGGCCGCCACCCGCCAGACGTCGTCCTCCAGGCACCGCCCTCCAGGCACCGCCTCAGGACGCCGCCCCGTCCGCCCGCCCAGCCCTGACGCAGAGGAGAAGCTCTTGACGCCCTTGACTCCGTGTCCCACCCCGGCGCAGCAGGCCGGAAACGCCGACGGCACCGGGCTGACCGCCCGCGACGCCATGCACGCCCCCGGACCGCAGGTCGACGACCACATGGCGGTCGACGTGGCCCTGTCCGTGCTCATCGGGGCACGCGTCCCCCACCTGCTGCTCCAGGACGAGGACGGGCGGTGCGCGGGCCTGGTCACGCGGGCCCAGCTCGCCGCACACCGCGGCGGCTCCTGGTACAGCGAGCGGACGCGGCTGCGGGACATTCCGCTGGACCGCGGTCCGTTCACCTCCTCCGGGGCCGCGCTCGGTGAGGCGGAAGCCGCCATGCGGGGCCGGACCCTGGACGTCTCCCCCGTGATCGACGAACACGGTTACGCCCTGGGCGTCCTCGCCCTCACTCCCTGATCCCCGACGATCCCGACTCCGTCCACGGACGCGCCGCCGTAACCCCCGGCGTCCTTCCCCACCCTGTGGAGGCATCCATGCGCTGTGTCATCGCCCGCTACCCGTTCGACCTGACGAAGAGTGAGGTCGAGCAGTCCATGACCGGGGTCAAGCCCGAGACCGTCACGGGTGTGGCCGTGACCATCGGCCGCCGGGTCTACCCCGTGATGCAGGTCGGTGAGGTGATCACCCGGCAGAACCGCCGGGACTTCACCGTGCTGGAGATGCACCGGGCCCTGACCCGGCTCGGCTTCACCTGCCACGACGCCCGTGCGATCGCCCCGGCCCCGGCGCCCGCGCCCGCGCCGACCTCGCATCCGGCGATCCGGGCGGACGAGGACGCGCCGGGCTGGTGACCTCGTCCGGCGTGCGGCCCTGCCGGGCCTCTCACGCCGACGGCCCTCGGCCCTCCACGACCGACGCCCATGCGTGGGCGAACAGTTCGGGCAGGGTGCGGGCCGGCAGCGGGAGCGGGTTGTCCAGCCGGCCGTTGGGGGAGCGCCGCACGCCGAGCAGGTCCGCCTTCCACGCCTCCATCGGGTGGTAGGGCTTCGCGGCGTGGATCCACTCGCCGGGCAGGAACAGCCCGCGGCCCGCGCGGGGGCGCTTGTCCTCGACGACCAGGCCGCGTTCGACGAGTACGGCGGCCGCCTTCTGGTGCCGGGCGGCCTTCCAGCCGTTCCAGGTGCGGATGTTGCGGTCGCTCGGCGCCCACAGCGTCAGCAACTGCAGGTAGAGCGCCGCCGCGTCGTCGTCGACGCCGAGTGCGGCGACCACCTGCTCCACCACCTCGGGCGCGGAGTGCGCGGGATGCGTCTCGTACGACCCGGCGGGCGGCGTGGGGTCGTCGAGCCGTTCCACGATGCGCGCGCAGACCGGGCCGCGCAGCCACTCGACGAGCTCCACGTCGGGGTCGTAGCGGGAGCCCGAGCGGGCCGCACGCAGGGTGCGGGAGCGGTCGTCGTCGCAGTAGAACGCCGGGCGGAAGTACAGCTCGGGCTGGGAACGATCGCCTCTGCGGTCGACGGTGCCGTCCACCACCACGGTCAGGCCGTCGTCGAGGCTCGCGACGTCCAGCGGCTCCGGGCCTGCATAGGGGCGGGACCCGAACCGGTCCTGCACGTCGGCGACCGTACGCCCCGCCGTGGGGCTGAGGTGGCCGGCGTCCAGCAGGAGACCCGGGTGGTTCAGCCGCTCCAGCAGCGCCCGTACGAGGCCGGGGGCTCCGGCGCGGACCGGGTCGCCGGCGGGGAGCTCGGCGTAGACCTGGAAGAGGTGCGGGACGACGGTCCGCAGCGTCTCCTGGAACTCGACGAGGGCCCAGCCCTCGGCGGTCGGGAAGGGGCGGAAGTCGCTGGTGCGGATCCAGGTGTCGAGGTCCGAGCCGAGGCCGGGTATCCGGTCGTGGTCGGTGAACGCCGCGCAGAAACGGCCCGCCGACAGCAGGGGCAGGTGCAGGTCGAGGACCGCGTCGAACGTGCGCGGCGGGACCACGGTCCGCCGGCCGTACCGCTCCCGCCAGGCCCGCGCGAGCCGTTCCGCCACCGCGCGCATGCCGTGCGGCTCCCACAGCTCGGCGGGATCCTCGGGCAGGACGTCCGCCCCCAGGTCGAGGCGGTCCAGGGTGGCCATACGGCCGGGTTCGCGGACGCCGTCCTCGATCTCGGCGACCTTGAGGCCGTGGATCTTCCGCTCCCGGTCGTCGAGGCGCGGGAGGTAGCCCGCGGTGAGCATGCCCGCCAGCGCGAAGGACGCCGCCGCGCGGCCCATCCCCGTGCCGTCCCGCAGCGCGGCCACCGCGTCGAGGTCCCACGGCACCGGCCCGCGCTCCCGGACGAGGTCCACCAGCCGGCGCACCTGCCCGGCGCTGCCCCACCCTCCGCGCGGAACGCCGGCCACCTCCTCGATCGTCCCGAGGCTCGGCGGCTCCGCCTCCCCCGTCCGCAGGTCGACGAACGTCCGCAGCCCGCCGGGCGCCCAGCCGACCGCGACGGCCGCGCCCCGCTCGTCCCGGACGGCCACGGGGTCCCCGTCGCCCACCCGCACCAGACCGGTGCGGATCCGGCCGGCCTGCGGTTCGGCGAAGGGGCTGTCCGCCCATATCTCCAGCAACGCGAGCAGCCGCCGGCGCCGCTCCTCACGCGTGGGCTCCACGGCGGCGCGCAACGCCACGGCACCGAGCCGTCCCATGAAGCGGGTCCACGACCCCTCCCCCGCCGTCCCCGGCCCGTCCTGCGGCCCGCCCGGCTCCCACGTCCCGTCGAGGTAACGCCCCGTCCGCTCGATCCCGGCGAGCACGCCCTTGCGACTCCAGTACCCGGAGCCGTCGATGAGCCCGTCGAGCGCGACCGCCACACCGTGATCGTCGACGGCCCTCACCTCGGCACCCGCCGCCCGCATCCCCCCACCCGCCATCCCGTCTCCCACTACCGCGCCCGAAGCTCCCATGGTCCGATCATGACGCAGGGGTCTGACATCGAGGATGCAAGAGGGGGCGTCGGGGTGGGTTATGAACTGCGGGCTGTCATCGCCGGGGGCGCGGTGCTTCGGGGGGTTGTGCGGGACTTCTCTGACGCTCGGGTGGTCTCGCTCGGGCAGGGGCTTTCGCTGGTGCCGATGACGGACCAGCTCTTCGACGCCGCGACGGACGGCACCGACAGCCCTCTGGGGTTCTGGCGGCTTCCGGGAGGGTTCGACAGGCGGCTTGCCGAGTGGTCCTCGGCGGGGCCGTTGGCGTACGTGGAAGCCGAGTACTTCGGTGGTGCCGGTGAGCAGCACGCTGCCGTCTGGGTCGACGGAGCCGTCGTGCTGGGGCCACTCCATGCGCCGGACGGTCAGCCCTTCGGAACCGACGGGAGCCCGATCTCGCGGGCTCTCCGGAGGCTGGGTGTGGTGGTGGACGCGGGCGCGGACGAGTTCGCCGCCGTGGGGCTGGGTCGTCATCGGCGCAGTGAGGACTGGATCGGTTAGTGGGCGTGCGTTCTTTTGGCCTGCGGCCAGGCGGGGTTGACGGGCCGCACGGGCCTGGTCGACCGTGGGCGGGGCGGCTTGGGGAGGGGTTTTGGGGTTGTGGAAGAAGCGGCGTCGGGGTGGGGACCGGGCGGGGCGCGGACCGGGGATCGGGCTGCTGGGCGGTGAGATCGCCGAGGCTCAGGCGGCCGGGGCGAGCGGGCGCGCCGATGTCGCGGCTCTGTTGTTCGGGCAGCTGGTGCGGACCGCCGAGGAGTCCCTGGGGCACGACGACTCCACCACGCTCGCGCTACGTCACCAACTGGCCCACTGGACCGGCGAGTCCGGGGATCCGGAAGGTGCCGTCCGGATGTTCGAGCGGCTTCTCGCCGACCGGGTGACCGTCCAGGGCGCCGATCACGCGGACGCCGCGCTGGCCCGGCACCAGCTCGCGCACTGGCACGGGCGGGCCGGGCGGCACGAGGAGGCGGCGCGCCGCTACGACGAGCAGTACCGTGCGGCCGAGGCCGCCGGGCAGGTCGAGACCTCCCTGGAGCTGCTGTGCAACGTGGGCCACTGGCAGCAGGAGGGCGGCGACACCGCCTCCGCGCTGCGGACCTACACCCGGATGCTGCGGACGGCGGAGGACGCGCTCGGCCGGGACCACCTGCTGGCCTCCATCGCGCGGCAGCGCTATGCCGCGCTCGCCGGCGAGCTGCCGTTCGGGCACGAGCGCGGGCACGAGGGCGTGGAGGACCTGCTGACCGCCGCGCAGGAGGTCGAACGCTCCGGTGACCCGGCCCGGGCGGTGCGGATGTACGGCCGTGTCGCCGAGCGGAGCGCGCAGTTGTACGGCGCGGCGAGCACGCAGACGTACCAGGCACGCAAGCTGCAGGCGCTGGCCGCCGTCCGGGCACAGGAGTGGGCGGCGGCGGCCGAGGCCTTCCGGCACGTGCTCACCTGCATGGAGGCGCGCGGGGAAGGGCCCGGCACCTCGGAATACGAGCAACTCGCCGAGCAGCGGCAGCACTTGCTGCGGGCCGCGCGGGAGACGTCCGTCCGTATCGGGCGGGGCGTGGGGACGCGGATGGCCTCGGAGGTGGAGGCCGCGCCGGACACCGCCTTCGGGGTGCTGTCCCGCGCCGACGGTGACGCGCACGCCGCGCACCTGACCGCGATCCGTGACCGCTCCGGCGGGCCCGGCCCGCACGAGGTGACCGAGCAGGAGTGGGCGGAGGTGTCGCGGCGGCTGTCGGACCAGGGGCAGCGGCCCGTCGCCCTCTACTTCGCGCGACCCGGCCGGCGCCCCGCCCCCGACGACATCGCCCTGTGCGAGCGGCTGGGCCTGGTCGGCGTGTACGTCTCCCGCGAGAGCGCCGGCACCGTCCACGTGGAGGCCTACGCCGTCCGCGACGGCGGTGAGCTCGTCGAGGCGTCGGTCGTCGTCGAGGAGGATCCGCAGGCGGAGGAGCCGGGGACGGCACGGTCCGGGGCCGGGCAGGGGGCGGGGCGGCGTCTGGCGTTCCGTCCGGGGGCCGAGGCGATCGGGGACTGGTTCGAGCTGAAGCGGGCACGGCCCTCCCGCGCGGCGGACGATCCGGCGTCCTTCGGGCCGTACGAGGTGCTGGAGACCGTCGGGCAGGGCGGGTTCGGGCGGGTCCACCTGTGCCAGGACCCGGACGGGATCCTCGTCGCCGTCAAGACGCTGCACGCCAGGCACGCGGCCGTGACACGGATCCGGCAGGGCTTCGCGCACGAGGTGCAGGCCGCGTTGCGGGTCAGCGGACGGTTCACGGTGCCGGTGATCGCCGCCGACACGGACGCCGCGACGCCGTGGCTCGCGGTGCCGTACGTGGCGGCGCCCTCACTGCAGGAACTCGCGGAGCGCTGCGGGCCGTTGGACGAGGAGACGGTCCGGGTGCTCGGCGCGGGCATCGCCTCCGCCCTGACGGCGATCCACGCGCAGGGCATCGTCCACCTCGACCTCAAGCCCGGCAACGTCCTGCTCACCGAGGACGGTCCGCGCGTCATCGACTTCGGCATCGCCCAGATCACCCACCTGACCGAGCCGCGGCAGGGCTTCACCGGGACGTACGCCTACGCCTCGCCCGAACAGCTCGAAGGCGACGCGGTGTTCACCCCGGCCAGCGACGTCTTCTCGCTCGGCACGCTGCTGGCCCGGCTCGCGCTGGGACGCTCGCCCTGGCCGGGCCACGACATGATGGACGTCGTGCGGCGCATCCGGTTCGGCACGCCCGACCTCGACGGGCTGCCCGACGGGCTGGAGACGGTGGTGCGCGCCTGCCTGGCCCGCCGGCCCGCCGACCGGCCCACCCCGGCCGAAGTGGCGGCCGCGCTGGCGCCGGACGTCGCGGCGGAGCGCATCGGCCCGCCGCGTCTTCCGCGGGACGCACGGGACCTCATCGACGAGTACGCCACCCTCCCGGCCACCCGCCGCCTCGCCACGCTTCCCTACGCCCAGGACGCCCAAGCCCAGCCCCAGGCTCACGCCACGCTTCCCTACACCCAGGCCCAGAGCCAGGCTCAGGCCCAGTCAGGGACGTACGACACGGTCGCCTGCACCCAGGACCATCCCCACGGCTCGCAGGAGACCACCGTGGCCGCCGCGGCCGGGGACCGCGGGGTGCCGACCGAGACGGCCACCGTGCCCCTGGACGCCCCGGCCACGGACTCCACCGATGCGGTCACCGTCGCCGACCCGAACGCCCGCACCCCCGCCCCGCCGCACTCGGCCTCCGGCCCGAACGCGCACACCGCCGCCCGGCCTCCCTCGGCCTCCGGCCCGGGCCCCAGCCCCGCCCCCGATACCGCCGCCGAGCTGGAGGCCCGCGTCCTGCGGTGGGAGGCGGACGCCGGCGGAAAGCCGCACGGCCAGGTCCGCGAGGAGTGCCGCGCCCACGCCGACGAGGCCGCCGCCGTGCTCGGCGCGCAGCACCCGCTGACCCTGCGCCTGCGGGTGTCGCAGGCGCTGCTGGCCGTCGCGGACGGCCCCGACGCCCTCGCCCACGCCGAGGACGTAGTCGCCCGCGCCGCCCGCCACCTGGGCGAGGGCCACCCCACGATCCGCGACGCCCGTGCCCTGCTGGCGCTGCTCAGGCGCGGGGCGCGCGGCTGACACCTGCCCAAGGACGCGATCCCCGCGCACAGGAAACCCCCGGGTCATGAACCCGGGGGTCGCCCTGCCCGCTCTCAGGCGTGCCGTGCCCGCAGGATGCGCTGCATTCGGGCGTCGAGTTCGGCGCGTTCCTGGGCGCTGCGTTCGGCCTGGGCCACCCGGTACTGGTGGTCCAGGGTGCGCATGCGGTCGGTCGTGTCCAGCTCGACTCCGTAGCGCCGGACCTCCTGTTCCATGCGGGCGCACTCGCGCTGCACCTGGAGTTCCTCCGTGTGCAGGCGCCGGGCCGCCGTGAAGCGGGCGCCGAGCAGGTCGTCGTAGGTCGTGGTGCCGCTCATGAACTTGGCGAGGACGGGCAGCGCGTCGAAGCACAGCAGCAGCAGGTGCAGCACCACCGTGAGGAACAGCGCGAACCCGTCCGACTCGGCGACCTCCTTCAGGCCGTGCGCCCGGGTGAGGATGCCGTCGCTGTCGAGGCTGGCGGCCCGTTCCCGGGTCTTGGCGTCGATGGCCTGCTGCAGCAGCGGCTGGTAGGTGTCGGCGGCCTTGTTCTTCTTCTCCTGCAGCGCCTGTCCCTCGGCCTGCAGGGCGGCGAGCTGCTTCTCGTACGTGTCGATCTTGCTGGTCCTGCGGTACGTCGAGGAGTCGGTGCGGGCGCGTTCGCAGGTGATGGTGACGTCACGGACGCCGTTGCGCACGATCCAGTTGTCCTTGCCGCACAGCCGCTGCTCGGTGGACATCTTGTCCTGGAGCGTCTTGTTGAGCGTGGCGACCTGCGCGGACAGGGTCGTGGCGCGGGCCGTGTTGCTCTTGATCTGCTCGTTGAGTTCGGCGGGCGAGCCGGCGACCTTCAGCTGGTACGGCAGGCAGTCGGGGCGGTCGGCCGTGGTGGTGCCGTCGGTGGGGTTGCAGGAGACCAGCATGCCCCGGTAGTCGGCCACCTTGCGCACGTTGCCGATGGCTATCTCCTGGCGGATCTCCTTGTCGAAGATCTGGAAGAGGATCGGCTCGGCGATGAACAGTCCGAGGAGCACCGACAGCAGGAAGCGGAGTATCAGCGACCACTTCTTGACGCCGGCGCCGTGGGTGCTGGAGACGAGCCAGCTGTCCATCGCGAGGACCACCCAGAACCAGACCGCCGCGACCGCGAGCACGGCCCCGAGCGGCAGGTCGGAGCGGAAGCTGCCCAGGGCGAGGGCCATGGACAGGGAGCCGACCAGGGCGGTGTTGAGGACGAGCGCCCCGTACCAGGTGTAGCGGGTGCGCTCCTCCGGCACCCGGGCCAGCAGCTCCTCCCGGATGCCGATCAGCCGGCGCAGCCAGGCCGCGGGGCCGGTGCCGGGCGCGGGCGGCCGGCCGTGGCTCAGGTCGTCGTGGACGGCGGCGGCGGGGGCGGGGCGCAGCGGGGTGTCAGTGCTCAAGGCTCGCCTCCGCGTTGCCGTCGCTGTAGTCGTCGTCGTCCTCGTCGTCGCCGGAGGCCCCGGCGGCGGGTCCGGGCGCGGCGGCGGAACCGGGGGCGGGCGCGGGGGCGGGGCCGGGGCGCCGCAGGCCGCCGTTCAGCTCGGCCCGCGCCTCGCCCGCCAGCCGGCCCTTGGCGTCCCCCGCCAGTCGTGCCGTGCCGTCCCCGGCGAGCGGCGCCTTCCCGTCGGCGGCCGGCCGGGCCGTCGAGGCGCCCAGCCGCGTCCCGTCCCGCTCGCCGCCGCCGGTCGCCGCTCCCTGCGGGTACGAGACGTCGCCGACGCTGTTGATGAAGGCGCCCGCGTCGTACATCGTGCTGTCGAACAGGCCCCGGTCGATGGCCTGCTTGCCCAGCTGGGCGCGGACCGCGAGCTGCTCCTTCGCCCAGTCGCGCGCGTCCCGGTGCAGCCGCTCGGCGTCCGCCCGCTGCTCCTGGCGGCGGCGCAGCAGGTCCTCGTGCTCCAGGTCCCAGCGGCGGGCCTCCTCCTCGCGCGCCGCCTTCGCCTGCTCCAGCT
Organism: Streptomyces sp. NPDC014801; assembly: GCF_043082085.1. Classification (NCBI taxonomy): domain Bacteria; kingdom Bacillati; phylum Actinomycetota; class Actinomycetes; order Kitasatosporales; family Streptomycetaceae; genus Streptomyces; species Streptomyces sp. NPDC014801. Next base: position 273,429 of record NZ_JBIBXG010000009.1, read on the forward strand.
CCTCGGCACGGGTCAGTTCGTGACGCCGGTCGTCGCGCTCCACCTCCCAGTGGTGTTCCTCGCGCTCCATCGCCACCCGCTTCAGCTCCTCCTCGCGCGCCACGCGCAGCCGGCTGTCGGTGAGCTCGTCGCGGCGCTCCTCCGCCGCGTGCAGCCGCTCGGCGAGCTGCGCCGCGCTGATGTCGCCGTTGCGCCAGGCGTTGAAGTCGGCGGCGATCGGGTCGGCGCCGATCAGGCGGAAGTCCTCGGCGAGTTCGGCGCGCTGGGCACGGTTGCGCTGGGCCTGCAGCGTCAGGTCGTGCTCCTGCTGGGTGGCGTCGGCGCCGCGCTGGAAACGGGAGCGCACCGACTCGTACTTCTGCCGGCCGAACTCCTTCTCCAGCTCCTCCTCCTGCCGGTAGCGCTCCTTGCGCAGCGCGCTGGTGTTGCGCAGCTCCTCGCGCTTGAGCTCCAGCTCGGTCTCCAGCAGCGCCCGGCGCAGGGCCGCCTCCTGCTCCCGCTCCTCGCGGGCCCGGTCCCAGTCGCGGCGGCGGCGGTCGTCGTCCTCCTGCGCGAGGGCCTCGGCGACCTCGCGCGGGGTGAGCACCTCGACCAGGCCGTGCCGGGCGCGCAGCCCGGACAGGGTGGCCGGGCGCATCTCGTGGTAGGCGGTCAGCCGGGCGTCGATCCGGTCGCGCACGGCGGCGGACCGCATGATCGGCTGGTCGCTGCCGTCCTCGGTGAGCCCGGGGACGTCCCGCAGATGGCCGAGGAGGAGCGCCTCCACGTCCGTGATGCCGTCGCGGACGACGGCGCACGGATCCGTGACCGTGCAGTAGAAGGTGGCCCGTACGGTGAAGTCGTCGGCCTCGGCGGACGGGATGCGGGTCTCCACCACGACGGGCACCTCGACGCGCTGGTCCACGACCGTGACGGAGCTGGCCTCGACGACCGTGCGGTCACCGGCCCGCAGCTGCCCGTGGTCCTCGACGTACTCCTCGCCGACCCGGAAGACGCGCACCTGGTGGGGGGCGACCAGCGGGAGGTCCTGGTCGTCGCGGGTGACGCGCCTGGTCAGCCAGGTGCCGCGCTTGCCCGGACTTCCGTACTCCCGCTGTTCGACCAGTGGGTATCTCTCAGCCATACCTGTCAGTCCTCCGTGCTCAGTACGGCGGTAAGGAAGGTGTCGATCAGGGGGGTGGCGGCCGGTCCGGTGCGCGCCGTGCGCGGTGCCGGAGCCTCTCGCGAGAGCAGGCCGTCGCGCAGCCGCAGCCGTTCCGCCGGCGGCAGTACGGCGCCGACGGCCGCACCGAACCGGGTGGCGGCCCGCTCCGGTTCCTCGCCCGCCTCGGCCAGCGCGCGCACGGTGGTGCGCAGCCCGGCCAGGGCGCGCGAGCGGCGGGGCAGGTTGTCCAGTACGCCGGCCCACAGCTCGGCGATCCGCTCGGCCTGCGCGGGGTCGTGGACCAGGACGTCGGCGCACACCGGGCGCCCGGTCCGGGCGTCCCGCGCCCGCAGGACGGTCAGGACGGTGTCCAGGGTGCTGTCCTTGGCGTGCCCGGCCAGCCGCTGCCGCTGGGCGCGCAGCCGGTGGGCGAGCGGCCGGAACACCGCGCCGGTGTCCTGCCCGTACTGGGCGAGGACGGCGACCAGTCCGGCCAGCGCGAACGCCGCCTCGGTGGGCCGGGTGCCGTGCCGCCCGGTCAGCCGCAGCAGGGCCTGCACGGCGTCCGTCGGGAACCGCACGCCGAGCATGCCGCTGAACGCGGCCATCGCCGCCGAGCGCAGGTCCGCGTCGCCCGAGCGGGCCCAGCCGCGGGCCACGCCGAGTGCGACGGCGGCGAGGCTCTCGTCCAGGCACATCCAGTGCAGCACCAGGATGGCCGTGGACCGTCCGGCGGGGCCGGCCGCGCCGGTCGCCCACGGGTGCAGGTAGTTCACCGCGACCTCGTCGAAGGCGGGGACGGTGAGCATGGCCAGCGCCCGGGCCACGGACAGCTGCAGGTCCAGGTCGGGCCGGGTGTGCAGGAGGAGTTCGGTCAGCCAGTCCCGCACGCCGTCCCAGTACACGGTGGAGCGCCTGGTCCACAGCTCCTGGAGCACCCACTGCTGGTACGGGGGGTGCGGGAAGACGAGGGCGGTGCGGGTGAGGGCGCCGACCTTGCGTTCCTGGACGGCGACCAGGCTGTTGCGGGTCAGCGACAGCCGGCGGTCGGCGGCGCGCCGGGCGGCCTCGGCGGCCTCCTCCTCGCCGGGCTCCGGGAAGGCGGGGGCCAGCCACTGCTCCAGCCGCTGCTGGCAGGTCTCGAAGTCGCGGTAGCCGGCGCCGGTGACGAAGGCGAGCGTGGTGACCTCGGCCCACTCCTGCGGCGTGCGCTCCCCGTCGAACCACCGGCGCACGGGCTCCGCCGCGCCGGTGCCGTACTCCCGCCAGACGTCGGCGGGCTCGGCGCCCTGCCCGATGCGGTCGGCGGCGGCGACGACCTCGGCGATGCGGCAGCCGTCGGGCATCAGCGCCACGGCCCGTTCCACGGTGTCCGGGTCGCAGGCCGCGCGGGTCAGCCGCACCCGCAGCACGGCGGCCAGGTCGGGCAGCCGCCACGGCACGTGCCGTACGGACTCGGCGGACCGGCCGTCGCCCTCGTGCACGGTGGTGACGACCAGGTGGGCGCCGGACTCCCGCACGGTGTCGCGCACCCGCCGCCAGTCGAAGTCGGCGGTCTGGGAGGGGCCTTCGTGCATCCGGTCGACCAGCAGGTAGCCGACGCCCTTGTCGAACTCCACGCGGCCGCCCGCGAGTTCCTCCAGGCTGCGGCCCGGAGAGAGCACCACGTAGTCGGTGCCCCGGGCGACGGCGGCGACGAGCGCCACGGCACCGGCCCGTTTGCCCGTGCCCGGCGGCCCCACGAGGACCACCACGGCGTCGCGCTGGAGGGCGGTGACGGCCTGGTCGAAGCAGGGCGGTTCGACGTACGACGCGAGGACGGCGTCCGCCTCGCCGGCGTCCAGGCGGCCCACGGCACGGCGGCGGGCCTTGCCGGAGTCGGCGCCGCCGCCCGTGCCGATGCCGAAGTGCATCTCCGGGGCGTCCAGAGCGCCGAGAAAGTACTGGTTGACGTTGTTGTGGTAGACCTGGCTCGCCGACGCGGCCTCGGTGTCGGCCTCGTTCCCGGCGCCTGCCCGGTCCGTCTCCTCGCTTCCGCCCGAGCGGGCCGTGTCGTGCGGGGCGCGGGTCTCGGGGTCGGGGGTCTCGGTGTCGGGGGTCTTCGCGGCGGGGTCACCGTCAGGCGGTGTGCCGTCCGCGGGGCGGGCGGCGGGATCCGCGGTGGAGTCCCCCGTGGCCTTCGGTGGGGTGCCATCCGTGGAACCCGCCGCGGGGTCCGACGGGGGACGGGCCGTGGGGTCCGTCGAAGGGGTCGTCGTGGGGCCTGTCGTGGGGCCCGTCGTGGGGTCCGTCGGGGGTCTCGCCCTGGTGGGCTTGTCGCTCGCCGGTGCGGACGCGGGTGCGGCCGGCCGGTCCGGTGCTCGCTCTTGCTCGTCCATGCTCAGCCGTCACTCGGGTTCAGTTACGGATCCCGAAGACGGCGCTCTCCATCTGGATGGTTCCGTAATTGACGTTGACCACCTCGCCGTTGATGGAGGTCGAAGCGTTCGGGGGGCGCGCGCCCACGGGTTCACCACCCCTTGCTCCCGCCTCCCCGGGGTCCGTGTCGCCGTCGTCCTCCCCGGCCAGGTCCAGCGTCCGGGTGTCGTGGCCGGGCACCCAGAGCCAGGCGCGGCCGGCGTACTCCTTCTCCGCGATCCGCACCTCGCGGAACTCCTGGGCGCGGAAGGTGGTGTACGCCTCGCGCACCACGTCGTTGAAGACGGTGGAGGAGACAGCCAGCGCCAGGCAGGCGCCGGGGGCCGCGGCCAGCGCCGAGCGCAGCACCTTGCTGTCGAGGATGCGGCCGATCTCGACCGGCGCGCGGCCCACGAAGCCGGTGGGTGCCGGGGAGGCCGTGCCGAAGTGCACGGCGGCCCGCAGGCGCAGCCACGCCTCGGGGACGCGGCCGTGGTTGAACGCCCGCAGCCCGGCGTCCAGTTGGCGCATGAACGGGTCCACCAGGTCGGGCTCGGAGGCCCCCTCGGGCAGGACCGCGAGGACCGAGTCCCCGCCCTCCTGCGTGGACCAGCGGTCCCGCTCCAGCCCGGCCGCGTCGGCCGCCTCACCGAGCAGCCGCCGGATCGCCTCCTGGAACTGCCGCTGGGTCAGCACGTCGACGCCGCCGTAGCCCTTGGCGTCGACCGCCAGCAGCAGTCTGCGACCGAACCTTGTCATGATCGAACTCCCCGCTCACTCATCGGAGTCACGCCCGCGACCGCGCGTCCGGGCATGCTGCGGAACAGCACCGGCGTCCGCGTCTCCCCCCGTGCACGCGGACGCCGGTACGCCAGTCGTACACGCCGCGCCCGCCGCGAACCCCGTCGAAGTACGGGATGTGGAAGGGGCCGAAAACATACAGCGGTCGAACGACGTTACGGACGAGTTCACCAGCCGGGGGGACCAATACCGGCCACCCGCTGCGTCCTCGCCGGCCGCCTCGCGGGTGCGGTGCCGCGGACCTGCGCCGATCCCGCACAAATGCGGGGTTCCGCGCGCCGGGACGGGGCTCAATGGAGGCGACGACCCGCCCGTACGCCCAGGAGGACGCGCATGCCGTCGACAGCCGCCGCACCCGACAGCGACCCCGTGCCCTACATGCTCGGCGCGTTGCAGACCACGCACCAGCACGCGGACACCAAGGCCGGGATCCTGGCCGCCGCGCAGGCGGCACTGGTCGGCACCGCGGCGTCCTGGAGCCGGCCCGCCCTGCACACGGTGGAGCGCGGCGGCGCCGGGGGTGTGGTGGCCGCGGTCCTGCTCGCGCTGTTCGTGGGCGGGCTGTTCGGCGGGGCGGCCTTCCTCGCCGCCGCGCTGCGGCCCCGGGTGCTGCGGCCGGAGGGCGTGAACCGCTACAGCTTCACCCACCTGGCGACCGGCCCGGACATCCTGCCGCCGCAGGGCCTGACCGGCCAGGAGGAGCGACTGCGGGAGGAACTGTCGCAGACGGTCCGCTTCCTGGCCCGGGTGGCGGTACGCAAGTACCGCTGCCTGACCGGCGCGGTCTGCTGCACGGCGGTGATGGGCGTCAGCGCGGGCCTGCTGGTGGTGCTGCGACCGTGGCTCGCCTGACGGTCCGCGGGAGGACCGGCGGGACCGTCCCCGACCCGGCGGGCAGCGATGGCGAGAACCGAACGGACGCCACCGGCGACGGCCACGGGCCGGGGTGACCGCGGTGTCCGGATGTAACCGGGGCGGGCGACTGCCGACCCGTGGTCTGCTGCCGGTGCCGGGGCGGGCGTCTGCCGACCCACGGTCAGCCCTCAGCCCGCGAGCCGCGGTCCGCCGGGCGGGTCGGCTGCCCGGCGGGTGGTGTCAGCGGGTCGGGGTGAGGTCTGCGACCTGTTCCAGGCGGGGGAGGTCGCGGATCGTCGTCGTGCGGTAGCCGGTTTCCAGGAGGCCTTCGCGGCGCAGTTCGCGCAGGCCCTTGTGGACGGTCGTTTCGGCGGCCCCGGTGAGGGCCGCCAGTTCGGGCTGGGAGAGCCGGCAGCCGACGACCAGGCCGTCGCCCGCCGGACGGCCGTACGCGGTCGCCAGCTCCACCAGCAGCCGGGCCAGCCGCACCTTGGCCGGATAGCCCCGGAAGTCCAGCCGGCGGCGGTTGGCCCAGCGCAGCCGGTCGGCCACGATCCGGGTCAGCGCCACGGCCACCTCGGGGCGCCGCATCAACAAGTCGTGCAGCGGCCCGGGTTGCACCACGCGGGCGGTCATCGGGCCGCAGGCCGTCACGGTCGCCGAGCGCGGGGACCCGTCCATGGCGGCCATCTCGCCGACGGTGTCGCCGCCGACCCGGACCGCGAGCAGCGAGGTCTCGCCGTTCTCCACCCGCGCGGTCACCTTGGCGAACCCGGACAGCAGCAGGAGCATGTGCCGGTCGTGCGCGCCCTCGCTGAGCAGCACCTCGCCCGCCTCGACCCGCTTGGGCGCGCCCAGCGTGAGCAGTTCCTGCCGGGCCGGCGGCGACAGCACTCCCAGCAGACTGCGCGCGGGCCACTCCACGGCGCTGTAGGGCATGGGCACGCCCCCCTCCCCGACGGACTGCGGACACTGCGCATCCTGCCCGCTCGGCCCGCCGGCCGCGACGCATCCGCGGCACCTCGCCCGTACGGAGGTCGCCGTCGGTGAAGTACCCGGCGACGTCGGCGACCAGGTCGCTCGCGCCTGCGCCTCGGCGCGGCCGACTGGCGGCTATGTCCGGGTACATCCGGCTTGTCATGGTCACGTTTTGGCAGCGGGTCCGGCCCTCCCTTGGCAGGCCCGTCCGGCTGCTGATAGAGATTCTTTTCTGGCTGTCGTCCACCGCGTGGGAGCGGTGACACCGCCGGGGGGGCTCTACGTGGTCCGGCTGGGTCCGGACCTCCTGAACGGACTCTTCACGCCTGCGCCGTGCCCGCATGCCCGCATGCCGTTTCGTGCCGCATGCCCGCGTGCCCGCAGCGGCGCTCGCGCACCCTTCCGCGGTCTCACCTGTCCGCACGCACCCCGGGCGACGGAGGTTGACGAAGAGGGAGTGTGCATGGGCCGAACCGCCCGTGAGAAGGCGTACAGATGGGGGGCGGCGACGATAGCCGCCCTGGCCGTCACCGCCACCGTGGCACCGGTGTCGTACGCGGCCACGTCCGGCGAGCCGGCCCCGCAGCGGGTCGGCGGCGCGCCGAAGGTCCCCGCGGGGGCCGTGCGCGCGGCGGACCCGAAGGCCGGGGAGGCGCTCGACCTGAGCGTCGTCCTGGAGCCCCGCGACCCCGCGGCGCTGAACCGTTTCGTCGCCGAGGTGTCCGACCCGGCGTCCCCGAACTACCGCAAGTACCTGGGGACCGGCGAGTTCGCGGACCGCTTCGGCGCGCTGCCGCAGACCGTCGAGCGCGTGCGCGCCGACCTGGAGGCGCAGGGCCTGGAGGTCGGCGCCCTGGAGTCCGACGGGCTGACGCTGCCCGTGCACGCGACGGTCGGCAAGGCCGCCGAGGCCTTCGCCACCGACTTCGACGGCTACAAGCTCAAGGACGGCCGCACCGGCTTCACCAACACCCGCGCCCCGCAGTTCGCCGGCGACGTCGCCGGTGAGGTGCGCGGCGTGGTCGGCCTGAGCACGCTCACCCGGTACGTGCCGCGCAACACCGGCGCCAAGGGCCCGGCCCGGGCGGCGGACACCTCCGGCGGTGCCCTGCAGTCCCGGCTGACCGGCACCACCGGCACCATGTGCACGGACATCAAGAACCTGTACGCGACCTCGGGTCCCGGTTACCCGGCCGCCTACGACAAGCAGGACTACTGGTCCGCCCGGTCGCTGGCGACCGCGTACAACATGGCGGACCAGCCCAACGTGCAGACCGGCACCACCATCGCGGTCTACTCGCTGGAGAACTACGACCTGCGCGACATCAACAGCTACCAGGCCTGCCACGGCACCAAGGCCTCGGTCAGCTCGGTGCGCGTCAACGGCGGCCCGTCCGACCCGGCGAGCGCCGACACCGGCGTCGGCCTGGAGACCGCGCTGGACGTCGAGACCATCGTCGGTCTCGCCCCGCAGGCCAAGGTCCTCGTCTACCAGGGCGAGAACGACTGGACCAACGCCACGGCCACGCTGCGCCGGATCGTCACCGACAACCGCGCCAAGGTCGTCTCCATCAGCTGGGGCCTGTGCGAGGCGAACACGCCGAGCGACGTCGTCAACGCGGAGAACCTGCTGTACCAGCAGGCCGCCGCGCAGGGCCAGACCGTCGTCGCCGCCTCCGGTGACAGCGGCTCCACGGGCTGCTACAACCCGTCCTACAACGCGCCCTACGCCAACCAGCTCGTCACCGACTGGCCCGCGAGCTCGCCGTACGTCCTCGGTGTCGGCGGCACCAGCATGCGGAGCGCCGTCACCAACCAGACCACCTGGACGGGCTCCGGCGGCGGTGTCTCCCAGCTGGTGAAGGTCGCCTCGGACGGCTTCCAGAACCGCACCGGCGCCGGCTACAGCAACGTCTGCGGCGCCGACGCGAGCTCGGCCTGCCGCCAGGTGCCGGACGTCTCCGCGGTCGGCGACCCGGCCACCGGCTACCCGGTCGCCTTCGGTCACACGCCCGACGGCGGCCAGTACTGGAACATCATCGGCGGCACCAGCGGCGCCGCCCCGGTGTGGTCCGCGCTGATCGCGCAGGCCGACCAGGACCTCGCCTGCCAGGCCAACGGCACCGTCGGCTACGCGCACAACGCGCTGTACCGCCTGCCCGCCACCGCGTTCCGTGACGTCACCACCGGCAACAACAACCTGACGGCGTCCGGCAACTACAGCGGCCAGTACCAGGCGGGCGCGGGCTACGACCTCGCGACCGGCCTCGGCACGCCGAACGGCCGCGCGATCGTCCAGGGCCTGTGCGCCGCCGTGCCGCGCTCCCCGGCCGCCACGTTCAACGCGCTGACCCCGGCCCGCATCCTGGACACCCGCTACGCCATCGGCCGCTCCGGCACCTCCCCGGTCGCCGCGAACGGCACGGTCAAGCTGAAGGTGACGGGCGCCGGCGGCGTCCCGGCCACCGGTGTCACCTCCGTGGTCCTGAACGTCACGGCCGCCTCGCCCACCGCGACCGGCCACCTGATCGCCTACCCGAGCGGCACCACCCGCCCGGAGTCGTCCAACAGCAACTGGCTCAAGGGCGAGATCATCCCGAACCTGGTGACCGTCCCGGTCGGCCAGGACGGCTCGGTCAACCTGTTCAACGCCTCCAGCGGCACCGTCCACTTCATCGCGGACGTCGCCGGCTACTACTCCACGGAGGCCGGCGGCAGCACCTACCTGCCCATCGGCCCGTCGCGCATCCTCGACACCCGCGCCGCCAACGGCGTGACGACGAAGACGCCGGTCCCGGGCAAGGGCACCGTGTCCCTGCAGGTCGCCGGCCGGGGCGGCGTGCCCGCCACCGGCGCCACCGCCGTGGTCATGAACGTCACCGCGACCGCGCCGACCTCGACCGGTCACCTGATCGCCTACCCGAACGGCAAGCCGCAGCCGACCGCGTCGAACATCAACTGGCTCGCGGGCCAGACCCGTCCGAACATGGTCGTCCTGCCCCTCGGCACCGACGGCAAGGTCAACCTGTTCAACGCGGGCACCGGCACCGTCCACTTCATCGCGGACGTCGCCGGCTACTTCACCGCCGACACCACCGGCTCGTCGTTCCACACCGCGGGGCCGAGCCGGCTGCTCGACACCCGCTACGCCCTCGGCACCGCCCGCAACACCCCGGTGCCCGGCGGCGCCACGCTGGTGCTGAGCCTCAACGACGGTCACACGCTGGCCAAGGCCAAGGCCGTGGTCCTCAACGTCACCGTCACCGCCCCGACGTCCGGCGGCTTCCTGACCGTCTGGCCCGACGGAACGACCCTGCCCAACGCCTCCAGCGTCAACTGGGTCAAGGGCCAGACCGTGGCCAACCTGGTGACCGTGCCGGTCGTCAACGGAAAGATCGACTTCCGTCCGAACGCCGGCAGCGTGCACGTGATCGCCGACCTGTTCGGCTACTACATGTGACGCGACGCGCGGAGCGCCACTGAAGAACGGGCCCTGCCCCCACCGCCGTACCGTGCGGTGGGGGCAGGGCCCTTTCGCGTCCCGGCGGCCGCCCCCTGCCGGGGTGGTGCACCCCGGCCGGCCGGTCCGTGGTGCCGGACCCGGATCCCTCCCCCGGGCCTCCCTCGGCGTTCGCCCGGGTGACTAACCTTCGGGGGTGACCACCGAGTTGACCCTGCTGACCCGTGTCGCCTGCCGGGGCCGGGAGATCACCGCGCCCCGGCTGCGCGGCCTGCTGGCCCTGCTCGCCGACGACCTGCGCACCGGGTGCGGCACCGGCCGGCTGGCGGAGGGACTGTGGCCCGACGAGCAGCCCGAGCGGCCCGCCAAGGCCGTCCAGGTGCTGGTGTCCCGGCTGCGGACGCAGCTCGGCGCCGACCTGGTGGAGAGCACCCCGGCCGGCTACCGGCTGACGCTCCCGGAGACCCACGTCGACAGCTCCGCGCTGCTGCTGCACGAGGCGGCCGCCACCGCCCGCGCCCGGGCCGGGGACCACCAGGGCGCCCTGGAGGAGGCCGAGGCCGGGCTCGCCCTGTGGGACGGCACCGTGGACGCCGCCGCCGGGGACGACCTCCACGACCCGGTGGCGGCCCTGCGCGCCGCCCGGGCCCCCGCACACCGCTCGCTGGCCCGCACCCGGGCGCTCGCGCTGGCCCGGCTGGGACGGCGGGAGGAGGCCGCCACGCCCCTGGCCGAGCTGGCCCGGGAACTGCCGCAGGACGAGGAGGTGCTGGCGGAGCTGCTGCGCTGCGAGGCCGCCACCGCCGGCCGGGCCGCCGCCCTCACCCGCTACGACGCCTACCGCCGCCGGCTGCGCGACACCCTCGGCACCGATCCCGGGCCCGCCCTCAAGGCCGTCCACCTGGAGCTGCTGAGCGCGGACGCGGCGCCGGTGCGCCACGGCGTGCCGCACGACGCGAATCCGCTGCTGGGCCGGGACGCCGACATCGCCGCCGTGACCGGGCTGCTGCGCGAGGCCCGCGTGGTCACCGTCGTCGGCCCCGGCGGGCTGGGCAAGACCCGGCTGTCGCACGCGGTGAGCCGGGCCGCTGAGCAGCCCGTGGTGCACTTCGTGCCGCTCGCCGGTGTCACCGCCGACGACGACGTTCCCGGCGAAGTGGCCTCGGCGGTCGGCGCCGCGGAGGGACGGCAGTTCGCCGGCGGCACGGACGTGGTCAGCGGCATCGCCGCGGCGCTCGGCGCCGGGCCTGTGCTGCTCGTCCTGGACAACTGCGAGCAGGTCGTCGCCGGTGCGGCCGCCCTCGTCCAGGCACTGGTCTCCCGCGCGCCCCGGCTGCGAGTGCTGGCCACCAGCCGCGCCCCACTCGGGCTCAGCTCGGAGTCGGTGTACGCCCTGCCGGAGCTGTCCCAGGAGACCTCGGTGGAGCTGTTCGTCCAGCGGGCCCGCGCCGCCCGGCCCGGCGTGGAGCTGCCGCCGGGGCCGGTCGCCGAGATCTGCCGGCACCTGGACGGGCTGCCGCTCGCCGTGGAACTCGCCGCGGCCCGGGTGCGGGTGCTGTCCGTGGCCGACATCTCCGCCCGCCTGAGGGACCGCTTCGCGCTGCTGCGCGGCGGCGCCCGCGACGCGCCCGAACGGCACCGCACCCTGCGCGCCGTGGTCGACTGGAGCTGGAACCTCCTGGAGAGCGACGGCCGGGCCGCGCTGCGCGCCCTGTCCGTGTTCCCCGGCGGCTTCACCGAGGACGCGGCGCAGTACGTCCTCGGCGAGCGCGCGGACGCGCTGACCCTGCTGGAGCAGCTGGCCGGACAGTCCCTGATCAAGGTCGACGACAGCCCCTCCGGGGTGCGCTTCCGGATGCTGGAGACACTGCGGGAGTTCGGCGCCGCCCAGCGCGCCGAGGCCGGCGAGGAGGAGACGGTCACCGGCCGGTTCCTCGCCTGGGCGCGGGATTTCGGACGCGCCCACCACGACCAGCTGTTCGGCTCCGACCCGGTGCCCGCCTGGTCGGGCATCCGCGCGGAGCAGGACAACCTGGTCCTCGCCCTGCGGCACGCGCTGGCCCGCGGCGACGGGCCCACCACCGCGGCCGTCACCGCCGTGCTGTCCTCCCTGTGGTCCACCGGCTCCAGCTACGCGCGGCTCGCCGCGCTGGCCGCCGACACCGCGGCCCCCCTCTCCCACTTCCGGCCCGAGGACCCCGCGGACGTGGAACCGGCCCGCAGCGCGGCCGCGGTGTGCGCGGCGAGCCTCTTCATGGGCCACGGCCCTCATGCCGTACGCCAGTTGGTGACCCTGCGGCGGCTGCCGCCCGCCCCGCCGGACACCGTGCTGCGCGCCCTGTCCGTGGTGCTGTGCGCCGTACCGGAGATGCGGCCGCCCGGCTACGACCGGCTCCAGCAGCTGTGCGAGGCGGACGAGCCGCTGCTCGCGGGCATCGCCGCGGGGGTCGCCAGCTACGTCTGGGAGGCGGGGCACGACGTGGAGCGGGCGCTGGCGAGCGCCCGCTCGATGGTCGGCGCGCTCACCCCGCTGAACAACCCGGCGATGCACCTGCTCAGCCACGGCCGGGTCGGCGAGCTGTGCCTGCAGACCGAGCGGGGCACGGAGGCGTACGAGCATCTGCGGGCCGCCCTCGGCGCGCTGGACGCGTTCGGCGACCGGTCGGACTCGCTCGGCGTGCGCTGGGGGCTCGTGCTGGCCTGTCTGCACCGGGGCGAGATCGAGGAGGCCGAGTACTGGCTGGACCACGCCGTCGTGGACCAGCCGCCGGACGCCGACGGGACGTACAGCCCCGAACTGGCGGCCCGCGCGGAGATCGCGCTGGCCCGCGGGCTGAGCGAGCTGGGGCTCGGGCTGTGGCGCCGGGCGGCGGAGCGGGTGCGGCAGGTCGGCGCCCGGTACGCCGAGGGCGATCCGTTCGTCGACCCGTGGGTGCTGCAGCTGCAGGCGGCGGCCGTCGCCGCGCACGCGCTGCACGGCCGGCCCGAGCCGGTCGCCGGGCTCACCGAGGAGCTGCGGGAGCGGCTGCTCGGGCTGCTGTCCGCCACCCTGCCCGACGGCTCGCCGGCCGACGGGGCGCCGGTGGAGCTGCCGGTGTACGGCACGCTGCTGCTGGCCCTCGGACACGCCCGGCTGGCACGCGGCGAGCCGAACGCCGTACGGCTGCTGGCGCTGGCCGAGGGCATGCCGGTGGTCCGGGAGTTCCCCACCCTGTCGCTGAACCGGGCCCGCGAGGCGGCCCGGAACGCCGACAGGGCGGCGTACACCGACGCGAGGTCGAGGTACGCCGCCCTGGGGCGGGAGGAGCTGCGGGTGGAGGCCCTGAGGGAACTGGCGGGGTGACGGGGATCCCGTCGGGGTGGTGGGTGTCCCCGACCGGGCGGTGGCGGTGCCCCGACGGGGCGGTGGGTGGCCCCGAGGGGGCGGTGGCGGTGTCCCGACGGGGGCGGTGGGTGTCCACGACCGGGGTGGCGGCGGGTCCCCCGCCGGCCGGTGTCCCGTCGGCCGGGCGGTGGGACTCACCTGCGGGGCTCGCGGGTGAACTGCGCCTTGGACCACAGGTAGCCCAGCACGGTCAGCGCCACGAACCAGGCGACGGTCAGCACGGCGTTCTTGGTGCCGATCCCGTCGCCGAGCAGCAGCCCCCGCAGGGTCTCGATGGCCGGCGAGAAGGGCTGGTACTCGGCGAACCAGCGGAACCAGCCCGGCATGGCGTCCACCGGCACGAACGCGCTGGACAGGAACGGCAGCATGACCAGCGGGTAGCCCATGTTGCTGGCGCCCTCGGGGTTGGGGCTCACCAGGCCGAGGCCCACCGCGATCCAGGTGAGCGCGAGGCTGACCAGCGCCATCAGCCCGATCGCCGCGATCCACTCCAGCGGGCTCGCGTCCGGCCGGAAGCCGATGGCCAGTCCGATGGCCAGGACGAGCACCAGGGACATCAGCGTCTGGATCACACTGCCGACCACGTGCCCGATCAGCACGGAGGTGCGGGAGATCGCCATGGTGCGGAACCGGGCCATGATGCCCTCGGTCATGTCGGTGCACACCGACACCGCGGTGCCGAGCGAGGTCATGGCCACCGTCAGGAAGAGGATGCCGGGGACCAGGTAGGCGACGTAGTCGGCCCGGTCCGCGTGGCCGCCGTTGATGCCGGCGCTCATCACGTTGCCGAAGACGTAGACGAACAGCAGCAGCAGGACGACCGGGGTGAGCAGCAGGTTCAGGGTCAGGGAGGGGTAGCGGCGCGCGTGCAGGAGGTTGCGCCGCAGCATGGTCAGGTTGTCGCGGAGGGCGTGGCCGGCGGTGCTCATCGGGTGGTCTCCTTGTCGGCGGAACGGGTGCCGCTGCTCGTGGTGGGCTGTGCGGGGACGGAGCTGCCGGTCAGGGCGAAGAACACGTCGTCCAGGTCCGGGGTGTGCACGGACAGTTCGTCGGCCTCGATGCCGGCGGCGTCGAGCCAGTCGAGGACGGCGCGCAGCTCGCGCTGGCTGCCGTCGCTGGGGATCTGCAGGCTGAGCGCCTCGTCGTCGCGGGTGGTCTCGCGCAGCGCGGTCGCCGCCCGCTCGTAGGTCGCCGGGTCGGAGAAGCGCAGCCGCACATGGCCGCCGGGCACGAGCCGCTTGAGCTCGGCGGCGCTGCCCTCGGCGACGATCCGGCCGCCGTTGAGCACCGCGATGCGGTCGGCGAGCTGGTCGGCCTCCTCCAGGTACTGGGTGGTGAGGAAGACGGTCGTGCCGCCGGCGACCAGTTCGCGGATGATCTGCCACATGGTGTGCCGGGAGCGCGGGTCGAGGCCGGTGGTCGGCTCGTCGAGGAAGATGATCCGCGGGCTGCCGACCAGGGTCATGGCGATGTCCAGGCGGCGCTTCATGCCGCCGGAGTAGGTGGAGGCGGGCTTCTTCGCGGCGTCCACCAGGTCGAAGCGCTCCAGCAGACCGGCGACGACCTGCCGTCCCTCGCTGCGGGAGAGGTGGTGCAGGTCCGCCATGAGGAGCATGTTCTCCTCGCCGGTGATCAGGCCGTCCACGGCGGAGAACTGCCCGGTGACCCCGATCGCGGCCCGGACCGCCTGGGCCCCGGCGGTGAGGTCGTGCCCGGCGATCCGGGCGGTGCCGGCGTCGGCGGAGATCAGCGTGGACAGGATGTTGACCATCGTGGTCTTGCCCGCGCCGTTCGGCCCCAGCAGGGAGAAGATCGTGCCGGCGGGCACCTGGAGGTCGATGCCGTCGAGGACGGTCTTGTCCCCGTAGGCCTTGCGCAGCCCGGTGGCCGCGATAGCGAGATCGTGCTCGGTCGTCGTCATGTCCCGTAGCCTGCGACCCGGCGCATTCAGCGCGGCTTCAGCGCGGTTTCAACGGCCCGTGCCGGCCACCGGGGGCTGAAACCGGCAGGCCGGCGGGGCGGCGTGGGCCACGAAGGGTGGTGGCCTCCGCCCGACGCCGGTGCCCACGCCCCGGCGAGCCCGCGACTTCTCGCCGTCGAGGACGGCGGCCCGCCCAGCCCTCCCGGCACCCACCGGAGTGCCCACGCCCGGCGAGTGCGCGGCCTGTCACCGTCGGGGGACGGCGGCCTGCCCAGCCTCCCGGCACCCGCCGGAGTGCCCACGCCCCGCGGGTTCGCGGCCTGTCACCGTCGGGGGGCCGCGGCCTGCCCGGCCTCCAGGGTGGCGGCCCGACCAGCCTCCCGGCACCCGCGGGCGTGCCGCGCCCGGCGGGTGCGCGACCTTTCGCCGCCCAGGACGGCGGCCTGCCGAACCTCCCGGACGGCAGCCTGCCGGCCTCCCGGCATCCGCCCGAGGTTCCGCGCCCGGCGGGTGCGCGGCCTGCCGCCGTCGGGGGCGGCGGCCTGCCGGGCCTCCCGGGTGGCGGCCTGCCCGGGTGGCCGGGAGGCCGGCCTCCCGGCGGATGCCGGCCGGGACTCGCGGGGGGCAGCTCGTACCCGTTCGCCCGGCGTCACCGGGTGAGGTGGGCAGGGGAGTTGAGCGGGGAAGATCCGTCCGCCAGTACGCTGTGCTCGCTGCGGCCCTCCCCCCACCGTCACCGCCGGCCTCGGCGGTGCGCACGGTCTGCGGCGGTCAGGTTGGCGTGCGAGGCGAGGTTGAGTCACAGGTGCTGATAGCGGGCCGGTACCGGCTGCTCGAACCGATCGGGCGAGGCGCGATGGGTGAGGTCTGGCGCGGGCACGACGAGCTGCTCGGCAGACCCGTGGCGGTCAAACTCCTGCTGGAGCAGGCCAGTACGGACGCCACCGCCGCCGCCCGGTTCCGGCTGGAGGCGCAGACGGCGGGAGCGCTGAACCACCCGCACGTGGTCGGCGTACTCGACTTCGGGCAGCACGAGGAACGGCTGTACCTCGTCATGGAACTGGTCGAGGGCCACAGTCTCGCGCGCCTCTCCCGGCAGCCCGCCGACCGGGTGGCGCACATCGCCGCGCAGGCCGCCGCCGGTCTGGCCGCCGCCCACCAGCAGGGCATCGTGCACCGCGACATCAAGCCCGCCAACCTCCTCCTCGACGCCGACGGCACCGTGAAGATCGGCGACTTCGGCATCGCCCGCTTCCTCGACGACCCCGGCGCCGCGCTCACCGCGACCGGGCAGATCGTCGGCACGGGTCTCTACCTCGCCCCGGAACGCGCCCTCGGCCGCCCCGCCGGACCGGCCTCCGACGTGTACGCGCTGGGCTGCGTGCTCTTCCAACTCCTCACCGGGCGGCCCCCCTTCCACGCCGACACCGCCCTCGGCGTGCTGCACCAGCACCTGGACGCCTCCCCGCCGCTGCCCCGCGACCTCGGCGTGGACCTGCCGCCCGCCTACGAGACCTTCCTGCTCGACCTGCTCGCCAAGGAGCCGGACGACCGCCCCACCGCGCAGCAGATCGCCGACTGGTTCAACAGCGGCGCCTGGCGGAGCCGGGCCGAACCGCTACCGCCGAGCCAGGTGCCGGTGGCCCCGCTGCCGCCGCCCCCGGCACCGGCCGCCGTGACCACCTACCGCCTCCCCGAACGCGACCAGCGCCACCGCGGCCCGTCCCGCGCCTCCCACCAGCGCCGCCCCGGCGCCACCGGCAGGACCGCCGCCGTGGCACGGCCCGGCGGCACCGCAAGACCGGGCGCCACCGCGAGACTCGGCGGTACGGGCAGGCTCGGCGGTACGGGCAGGCTCGGCGGTACGGGCAGGCTCGGCGGTACGGGCGGGAAGGTGGCCGCCGCGCTCGCCTGCGCGCTGCTGTTCGTCGGCGCCCTGCTGGCCGGCATGACCTGGTTCGCCCCCGACCGCAGCTCCGCCGAGACCCCGAAGGTCCCCGCGACCGGCGCGCCCGCGCCCACCGACGGCACCGATCCGGCGGCCGTCACGGCCGACGAGTCCGCGGCGGTCCCGCAGAACGACGCCCCGGCGGCCCCGCAGCCCGACCCCACGGCCACGAAGAAGAAGAAGAAACACCACGACGACGAGGAGTGACGCAAGGACGAGGGCCCCGGCCGGTGCGTGCGGCGGGGCCCTCGTCGGTTCAGCGGCAGGTCACCTCAGGGGGTCACTTGAGGTAGACCAGCCCGTCGGTGGTGACGGTCGGCCGGCCCGTCGTGCCGACGACCACGATCTTGACGGTGTGCTTGGCGCTGCCGGACCAGTTCTTCGTCCAGATCGCCTGCCGGTACAGCGTCGTGGCGGACTTCAGGTCGACCGTCGCCACCTTGACGCCGTCCACGTACACGTACGCCTGCCCCGAGCTGGAGGCCCGGGAGACCACCCAGGCGGCGGACCGCCCGGTGAAGGTCCAGGTCAGGCTCGCCCCCTTGGTACCGCTGGAGTACGAGGCGCCACCGAGGTAGCTGCTGGAGGAGCGGCTGCTCCAGCTGCCGGACCGCACGGCCGCCGACTCCTGGAGGATCACCGGGGTGTAGGCGGCGGAGACGGTGCGGGTGTTGCCGGCGTAGTCGGCGGCGCGCAGCGACCAGGTGGCGGCGGTGCCGGACGCGGCGGTGCGGGCGGCGCTGTAGGTGGTGGCGCCGTAGGTGGCGGTGCCCGGCGAGAGCAGGCTCACCGAGCGCAGGGCGGCGTTGTCGGTGGCCTTCCAGCCGAGGGTGACCGGGACGGCGGTGGTGTTGACGGTGCCGGTGCGCAGGGACAGCGCCGGGTTGCCGGTGAAGGCGGGCGCGGTCGTCTCGGCGACGGCGTTGAGCGTGGCGGTGGTGGCGGTGCGGCCGGACTGGTGGACGGCGCGGACGGCGAGGGTGTGGCTGCCGAGGGCGAGCGTGGTGCTCGCGGAGGAGGCGGTGCCGGCGGTCGTGGCCGCGACCTTGCCGTCGACGAGCAGCTCGAACCGCTTGACCAGCGAACGGGGCGTGGTGGCCGACCAGTTCACCGTGACGGCGCCCTTGGTGTAGTACGTCGAGCCGGACAGGCTCGCGCCGCCGGCCACGGAGGTGACCTTCAGGCCCTGCACGGGTCCGGCCGCCCAGGCCCGGATGGTGGGCAGCTGCGCGTACAGCGAGCTGCCGGGGCACTGGGTGTTGTAGCCGTCGCGGTGACCGGAGACGCGCTGGAAGGTGTACTTGGTGCCGGCCGTGTAGGCGGTGCCGAAGTAGTTGGTCTGCGTGGCGCCGGCGTTGAGCTGCACGGTGGACGCCGGGTCGGCGCCGTACTGGCCGAGCTTCCAGGCGGCGACGCGGGCGACGGCCTCCAGCGCGGCGTTGCTCGCGCCGGTGGTGCTGTACTCGCCGAGTACCGCGATGCCCGCGGACTCACGGTTCCAGCCGTAGGTGTGCGCGCCGAGCACCGGCAGGTCGACGCCGCCCTTGCGGCCTTCGAAGACGGTGCCGCACTTGTCGACGAGGAAGTTGTAGCCGATGTCGTTCCAGCCGTTGACCTGCGTGTGGTACGCGTAGATGCCGCGCACGACGGATGCCGAGTCGGTGCAGGCGTAGGTGTTGTCGCCGTCGGTGTGGTGCACGAACACGGCCTTGACGTCCGCGTTGTACTCCGACGGGTCGGGGCTGAGCGACTCGTCGGCGCCCCAGCCGGCCCGGGAGGTGATCGGCGGACGCGGCACCGTGGACTGCGGGGCGGTGGGGGTCGCGGACGCGGTGGGGGTGGTCGCCGTGGGCGAGGGGGACGCCGTGGCGGTCGGGGCCGGGGAGACGGTGTCGGTCGGGGCCGGGGAGACCGTGTCGGTCGGCGTGGAGGACACGGAGTCCGTGGGCGAGGGGGAGGCCGTGCCGGTGGCCGTGTCCGTGGCCGTGTCGGTGGGCGTGGCCGTGTCGGTCGGGGACGTCTCGGCGGCGAACGCGGCGGGCGCGGGGTCGCTCACGCGGGTCTCGGCGTCGGTGACCACGCCCGGGTCGACCAGGTTGACCTGCAGGCCCTTCGGCAGGGCGGCCGAGGTGCCGTTCTTGCGCAGCACGCGGGCCTCGACGCCGTCGGAGGGGCCCACCCAGCGCGGCTCGGACGCGCCGCGGTCGCCCTGCTCCGGGTGCTCGACCGGGTCGGCGTCCACGTCCAGGTCCTGCCAGTCGCTCCAGGCGCCGGTCACGCTGCTGTGGGTGCGCACCTGGGCGGTGCCGCGCAGGCGTACGGCGGGGCCGGACCAGGAGACGCCGACCAGCGAGAACGGGTGGGTGTCCGTGCGGGGCAGCTCGCGCTTGTCGCTCGCGGTGCCGTTCAGCGCCAGGTCGTAGACCCGCACCGGGCGCTTCGCGCGGACGCCCGGGCCGTCGTGGGCGGGGCTCGCGACGGCGTACGTCACGATGCCTCCCCCTCCCAGCACGACGGCGCCGAGCGTCAGCCACGCGCGTCGTTTCAAGCTCAGCGGTTTGTACGCATGCGACGCACGCGTCGTACGACGGATCACGACGTGTCCCACCCCGAAGAAGGCCGCGACGGTGGCGGCGGCGAAGTCACAGGAGGCACACCGGTTACGGGGGTGTGCTGCTCCCTTCAGCGCGGGGGGCTCCGCCGGTATCACGGGTTACGGGGGTGGGGTGACGTAGATCACCTGTCCTCTCGGGTTTGGTGAACGCCGTGGGGTGGGCGGGCGACGTTGCGATGTCACCCGGGGGTGCGATCACCGCCGTCGGCTGCGCAACCCGGCGCTACGGGGCGCCGCCGCGCCCACCCGTGCCGCCCCAGGCGGCACGCATGCCCGCGGCTGGGGCGGACGAAGAACCGAGGCGCCCGCAGGGCACGCGGGGCGCGGACGGTGACCGCAACTCCCCAGGGGCGCGGGGAACTGCGCGACCAGCCACCCACGCACCCGCGGACGAAGACGCACCGCACCCGCAGACGAACGAACCGCCAAGCCGCCGGCAGGCGCTACGTGCGGATGGAGAGGATCTTGCCCAGGACCCGCCGCAGCTCGCGTTCCGCGTCCTGGACCGCGTGGGCCGTGCGCCAGGCCGTGAAGCCGTCGGGGCGGACCAGGACCGCGCCGCCGGGGGCCACGCCGTGGCGCGCGGACCAGGTGGGGGTGTCCTCCTCGGGCACGAGGTCGCCGCCGGGACCCACCCGGTGCGGCCGCAGCGGCAGGCGCAGTTCGTCGGCGAGCCGCAGCGCCGCGTCGTACCAGGCGTGCCCGGCCTGCGCGTCGCACAGCAGGACCAGGGACGTCTCGTACAGGTCGAGGGTGGAGACCCGGCTGCCGTCGGCCCGCCGCACCCACAGGTGCGGGGCGCGGCTGCCGGGCGCGCCGGACAGTTCCAGCCGGTCGGGGACGACGGGCCCGGACGGGTCGGCGCCGTCGATCGCGCCGGCCGGGTAGCGGTAGCCGAGCGCGACGTCGAGGATCCCACCCGGCCTGCGCCCCCCAGGCCCGCCGGGACCGCCGGGACCACCGGGCCCGCCGGAGCCACCGGGACCGCCCGAGGCACCCGGACCACCGGGCCCGCCGGAGGCGCCCGGACCACCAGGCCCGCCCGGACCGCCGGGACCACCGGGACCACCGGAGCCACCCGGACCGCCGGAGGCACCCCCGCCGGAGGCGCCCAGGTCGCCGCCCGGTGCGAAGCCGGGGTGGCTGTGCTCCACCGACCGCACCGCCGCCCGCGCGCTGGTCGCCTCGGCCACCGGGCGCCGTTCCGCGTCGTAGCTGTCGAGCAGCCCGTCCCCGGCCCAGCCGCCGAGCACCGCCGCGAGTTTCCACGCGAGGTTGTGGGCGTCCTGGATGCCGGTGTTGGACCCGAACGCGCCCGTCGGCGACATCTCGTGCGCGGAGTCCCCGGCGAGGAAGACCCGCCCGGAGCGGTAGGCCGTCGCGACCCGCTGGGCGGCGTGCCAGGGGGCCCGCCCGGTGATCTCGACGTCGAGGTCGTCCACGCCGACCGCGCGGCGGATGTGCGCGATGCACCGCTCGTCGGTGAACTCCTCGACGGTCTCGCCGTGTTCGGGGTGCCAAGGGGCGTGGAAGACCCAGTTCTCGCGGTTGTCGACGGGCAGCAGCGCCCCGTCGGCGTCGGGCCGGGTCAGGTAGCAGACGATGAACCGCCGGTCCCCCACCACGTCGGCCAGGCCGCGCGAGCGGAAGGTGATGCTGACGTTGTGGAACAGGTCGCCGGGGCCGCTCTGCCCGATGCCGAGCTGTTCCCGGATGGGGCTGCGCGGCCCGTCGGCGGCGACGAGGTAGTCCGCCCGCACGTGCAGGTGCTCGCCGGTCTCGCGGCTCTTGGCGACGGCGCTCACCCCGTCGCCGTCCACCTCGAAGGACATCAGCTCGGTGGAGAAGCGCAGGTCGCCGCCGAGGGTCACGGCGTGGTCCAGCAGCACCGGCTCCAGGTCGTTCTGGCTGCACAGGCACCAGGAGGTGGGGCTGAAGCGGGCCAGCCCGCCGCCCGGGTCGATCTCCCGGAACAGCCACTCCCCGGCGTCCCCGACCAGCGTCGGCGTCTGCAGGATGCCGTGGTTGTCGGCCAGCGTGGCCGCGGCCCGGTGGATGTCGCCCTCGACGCCCGCGACCCGGAACAGTTCCATCGTCCGGACGTTGTTGCCGCGCCCACGCGGGTGAATGGACGTCCCTGCGTGCCGCTCCACCAGGGTGTGCCGTACCCCCAGACGGCCCAGGAACACGGATGTCGACAGGCCCACGAGGGACCCTCCGACGATCAGGACAGGAACCCGGTGCACGGCCTCCTGACCGGCCTGTTGCTTCATCGCTTCGCCTCCAGCGCGTCGATCCCACGGGTTCACATCCATGCCCCGCACCGCCGCCGGCGGCTCACGCTTCACCCGCTCACCCCGCCCGGATCGCGCGCCGCTGCACCTCGGCTCAGGATCGTCCCTACGTGGCCGCGGTGGCCGCTCAGCGCGACCCCCTCCACAAACCCCGCCGGAAGAAACACAGGCTCCCCGCCCGAAGAAGAGGTGTGCAGGATGACGGTCTCCCCCGCCGTGTCGACGGTCCCGGACCGCGTCGCCACGGACGCGTTCGACGGGTCCCGGGTGCGGGTCGTGCTCATGGTGGACATCCACGACGGAACCCAGAAGGAGTTCCTGACCGCCTACGAGCACATGTGCGCGCAGGTGGCCGCCGTACCGGGGCACATCAGCGACCAGCTGTGCCAGTCCCTGGAGAACCCCACACAGTGGCTCATCACCAGCGAGTGGGAGAGCGCCGAGCCCTTCCTCGCCTGGGTCAACAGCGACCAGCATCTGCAGATGGTCGAGCCGATGAGCGGCTGCGTGCGCGACACCCGCTCGCTGCGCTACACCGTGCTGCGCGAGACGGGCGGCACCGGTGAGCCCACTCCCGTGGGCGCGCTGCAGCCGGCCCCCCGCACCGGCGGCAACGTCGTGCGGCACGCCCTGACCTTCACGGTCCGGCCCGGCAGCGAGGCGGTCGTCGCCGAGCTGCTGTCGAACTACGCCTCGCCGCAGGCCCGGGTGGACGACACCACCCGGCTGCTGCGGACCTCGCTGTTCCTGCACGGCAACCGGGTGGTGCGCGCCGTGGAGGTGCGCGGCGACCTGCAGGCCGCGCTGCGGCATGTGGCGCGCCAGCCGGAGGTGCGGGCCGTGGAGGAGGCGATCAACCCCTATCTGGAGCAGGACCGCGACCTGGACGACCCGAAGTCGGCGCGGGCCTTCTTCACCCGGGCCGCGCTGCCGGCCGTGCACCACGTCGACGCCGTCCACCCGGCCGGCGGCACGGAGCGGCTCGCGCTGTTCTACCCGGCCCGTCCGGGCGAGGGCCCGGCGCTGGCCCGGCTGCTGGCGCGGCAGGACGCGGCCGCCGCCGGCGACCCCGACAGCCCGGTCACGTCCTGCACGGTCTTCCACCGCGACGATCTCGTGGTGCGTCTGGTGGACGTGGCCGGCGACCCGCAGGACACGCCGGGGCGGGTGCTGGGCCTGTCCGGCTCCGAGGCCCGCGCGGCGGCCGCGCCGCTGCTGGACGGTGACGCGCTCGGCCTCGACGTCCCGCTGGCGGACGAGCGGGCGCTGCCCCGCCTCCTGACCCGGGCCCGGATGCGGCCCCTGACCGACCGCACGGCCCCGACCGCCTGACCGGGCGGCCGGCACCCCGATGTCCCGGGCCCCGACCGTCCGCTCGCGGCGGCCGGCACCCCGAATCCCTTTTCCCCTTCCGGAGTGAACCGCCATGACGCAACAGCAGGCACGAATCGTCGACCTCGGCTCGATCGCCCCCAACCGCCGCCGCGGCGGTGACGTCCGCGCGCTTCTGACGCCGACGACCGCGGGCTCGACCAGCGGTTTCATGGGCGTGGCCATCGTGCAGCCCGGGGAGCGCATCGCCGAGCACTACCACCCGTACTCCGAGGAGTTCGTCTTCGTCACGCAGGGCGTGTTCGAGGTGGACCTGGACGGTGAGCCGCAGCACCTGCGCACCGAGCAGGGGCTGCTGATCCCGCCGCACGTGCGGCACCGGTTCCGCAACGTCGGCGACACCGAGGCGCGGATCGTCTTCCACCTCGGCCCGCTGGCGCCGCGCCCCGACATGGGGCACGTCGACACCGAGGAGG
The DNA here is from genome assembly GCF_043082085.1 of Streptomyces sp. NPDC014801. Lineage (NCBI taxonomy): Bacteria > Bacillati > Actinomycetota > Actinomycetes > Kitasatosporales > Streptomycetaceae > Streptomyces > Streptomyces sp. NPDC014801. Next base: position 297,034 of record NZ_JBIBXG010000009.1, read on the forward strand.
GCGAACCCGCCGAGGTGCTCTCATGAGCCGGCGGGTCGCGGTCACCGGCATAGGCGTCGTCGCGCCCGGCGGCATCGGCGTCCCCGCCTTCTGGGACCTGCTGTCCCACGGCCGTACGGCCACGCGCAGGATCTCCCTGTTCGACCCGGAGGGCCTGCGCTCGCAGATGGCCGCCGAGTGCGACTTCGACCCCGAGGCGCACGGGCTGGACCTCGCCACGGTCCAGCGCTGCGACCGGTACATACAGTTCGCCCTGGTCGCGGCGGCCGAGGCGGTGCGCGACGCGGGACTGGACACGGCCCGCGAGGACCCGTGGCGCCTGGGCGCCTTCCTCGGCACCGCCGTCGGCGGCACCACCCGGCTGGAGCACGACTACGTCCTCGTCAGCGAGCGCGGTGCGCGCTGGGACGTGGACCACACCCAGGCGGGCCCGGATCTGCACCGGGCGTACTCGCCGAGCACCCTCGCCTCGGCCGTCGCCGAGGAGTTCGGGGCGCGCGGGGTGGTGCAGACGGTGTCCACCGGCTGCACCTCGGGCCTGGACGCGGTCGGCTACGCCGCGCAGGCGGTCGCCGACGGCCGGGCCGACGTGGTGATCGCCGGCGCGTCGGACTCGCCGATATCCCCGATCACCATGGCGTGCTTCGACGCGATCAAGGCGACCTCGCCCAGCAACGACGACCCGGAGCACGCCTCCCGGCCCTTCGACGCCCGCCGCAACGGGTTCGTGATGGGCGAGGGCGGCGCGGTCCTGGTCCTGGAGGAGCTGGAGCACGCCCGGGCGCGCGGCGCGCAGATCTACTGCGAGCTGGCCGGCTACGCCACGTACGGCAACGCGTACCACATGACCGGCCTGACCAAGGAGGGCCTGGAGATGGCACGGGCCATCGACGACGCCCTGGACCAGGCCCGGCTCGACCCGAGCACCGTGGACTACGTCAACGCGCACGGCTCGGGCACCCTGCAGAACGACCGGCACGAGACGGCCGCGGTCAAACGCGCCCTGGGCGCGCACGCCTTCGACACCCCGATGAGCTCCATCAAGTCGATGGTGGGCCACTCGCTCGGCGCGATCGGCTCCATCGAACTGGTGGCGTGCGTGCTGGCGCTGGCCCACCAGGTGGTGCCGCCCACCGCGAACTACGAGGTGCCGGACCCCGAGTGCGACCTGGACTACGTGCCGCGCACCGCGCGGGAGCGGGAGCTGTCCACGGTGCTGTCGGTGGGCAGCGGGTTCGGCGGGTTCCAGTCGGCGGTCGTGCTGACCGGACCGGAGAGGAGGCTGCGATGAGCGGACCGAGGGTCCGGAGGTGGCTGCGATGAGCGGACCGGACACCCGGCGGGCCGTCGTCACCGGAGTGGGTGTGGTGGCACCGCAGGGCATCGGCGCGGAGGGCTACTGGAAGGCGGTCGCCGACGGCCGCGCCTTCCTCGGCCCGATCACCCGGGAGGGCTGTGCGCACCTGCCGCTGAAGGTGGCCGGCGAGGTGCAGGGCTTCGACCCGGCCGCGCTGATCGAGACGACGTACCTCGTGCAGACGGACCGGTTCACGCACCACGCGATGGCCGCGGCCCAGCTGGCGCTGGACGACGCCAGGCTGGCGCCCGCCGACGTCGCCTCGCCGTACGCGGTGGGTGTGGTGACGGCGGCCGGTTCCGGCGGCGGCGAGTTCGGCCAGCGGGAGCTGCAGAAGCTGTGGGGCGACGGTCCCAAGCACGTCGGGCCGTACCAGTCGATCGCCTGGTTCTACGCGGCGAGCACCGGCCAGACCTCCATCCGCGGCGGGTTCAAGGGCCCGTGCGGGGTGGTGTGCGCGGACGAGCCCGGCGGCCTGGACGCGCTGGCGCACGCCGCCCGCGCGATCGGCCGGGGCACCGACGCGGTGGTGGTCGGCGCCACGGAGGCGCCGCTCGCGCCGTACTCGATGGTGTGCCAGCTCGGTTATCCGGAGCTGAGCACGAGTGACGACCCCGAGCGGGCGTACCGCCCCTTCACCTCCGGCGCGTGCGGTTTCGTGCCCGGCGAGGGCGGCGCCATGTTCGTCCTGGAGGACGAGCGGGCGGCGCGCGAGCGGGGCGCCCAGGCACGGGCGACGGTGGCCGGTCACGCGGCGACCTTCACCGGGGCCTCCCGCTGGGCCGACTCCCGTGAGGGGCTGGCCCGCGCGATCACCGGGGCGCTGGAGCAGGCGGGCTGCCGGCCCGAGGACGTGGACGTCGTCTTCGCCGACGCGCTCGGCGTGCCCGAGGCGGACGCGGCGGAGGTCCTCGCCCTCGCCGACGCGCTCGGGCCGCACGCCCGGGGCGTGCCGGTGACCGCGCCGAAGACCGGCGGGGGCCGGGCGCACTGCGCGGCGGCGGTGCTGGACGTGGCGACGGCGGTCCTCGCGATGGAGAACGGCCTGATCCCGCCCACGCCGAACGTCTTCGACCCCTGCCACGAACTGGACCTGGTGACCGGCCGGGCGCGGACCGCGGACGTCCGCACCGCCCTGGTCGTCAGCCGGGGCCTGATGGGCAACAACGCGGCGCTCGTCCTGCGCAAGGGCGCGCCGTGACCCCCACCCCCTCACCCAAGGAGCACCTCATGACGGATCAACTGGACCACCAGCTGACCTCCCGCGTCACCTACGCCGACCTGTCCGACCTGATGAAGCGCACGGCCGGGGTCCAGGTCGAGCCGCAGGAGCTGGAGCGGCAGTCCGCGTCCGGCTTCGACAGCCTCGGGCTGGACTCGCTGGGCCTGCTCGGCATCGTCGCCGAGCTGGAGAAGCGGTACGGCGCCGGCCTGCCGGAGAACGCGGAGAAGTGCAAGACGCCGGCCGAGTTCCTCGCGCTGGTCAACGACGCCCTCACGAGTGGAGCCTGACATGGCCGACGGCCACACCGAGAACGAGATCACCATCGCCGCCCCGTTCGACCTGGTCTGGGAGATGACCAACGACCTGGACAACTGGCCGAAGCTGTTCAGCGAGTACGCCTCGGTCGACGTCCTGGACCGCAAGGGCGACACCGTCACCTTCCGGCTCACCATGCACCCCGACGAGCAGGGCAAGGTGTGGAGCTGGGTCTCCGAGCGCACCGCCGACCGGGCGAGCCGCACGGTGCGCGCGCACCGCGTGGAGACCGGGCCCTTCCAGTACATGAACATCCGCTGGGAGTACCGCGAGACGCCCGAGGGCGTGCGCATGCGCTGGATCCAGGACTTCGCGATGAAGCCGGAGGCGCCGGTCGACGACGCGGGCATGACCGCGATGATCAACCGCAACTCCAAGACGCAGATGGCGCTGATCCGCGACCGCATCGAGCAGGCGGCCGGCGACGGGCGCCGTGAGCCCGCGCTGGCCACGGACTGAAGGGCGCACCCGATGCACCACACGCTGATCGTCGCCCGGATGAAGCCGGGCTCGGAGGACGACATCGCGCAGGTCTTCGCCGACTCCGACCGGGGCGAACTGCCGCACCTGGTGGGTGTCAGCCGGCGCAGCCTGTTCCAGTTCAACGACATCTACCTGCACCTCATCGAGGCGGAGCAGGACCCGGGTCCCGCGATCGCGCGGCTGGTCGACCACCCGGAGTTCCGTGACGTGAGCGAGCGTCTGACGCCGTTCGTCTCCGCGTACGACCCGGCGACCTGGCGCAGCCCGAAGGACGCGATGGCCCGCCGCTTCTACCACTGGGACGCGGCCACGGTCCGCTGACCACCGCCCGGGCCCGGCCACACCCTGGCCGGGCCCGCGGGCGTGCCCGCGCGGGCCCGCGGCCGGCTCACCCCGCCGCGCGGCTCACGCGGATCTTCGACTGGCCGTGCGGGCGGGACTCCCAGTCCTCCATGAAGCGGGCGTCCAGGCCGTGCCGGCGGGCCAGCGTCAGCAGGGTCTCCGTGCGGTAGTAGAAGTCCTCCCGCAGCACCTGGTGTTCGGTGCCCTCCGTGCGGTCGAAGGTGAAGTCGAAGAATCCGGTCGGCTTCAGCACCCGGCCGACGTGGGACAGGCACTCCTCGATGACGTCGAGCGGCGAGTGCGAGAACACGCTGTGGGCGTGGACGACGTCGAAGTGGCCGTCGGGCAGGAAGTCCAGCGTGAGGTCGCCGGTGATGGTCAGGTGCGGCACCTTCTCCTGCAGGCCCCGTTCGACGAGGGTCTTCTTCGCGGCGACCAGGATGTCCGGCGAGATGTCGATGCCGTAGTAGTGGCCGGGTTCGAGGTGCCGGATGAAGCGCCAGCCGCCGCGCAGGTTGCCGCAGCCTATGTCGAGCATCCGGTGCTCGGGCCGCAGCCCGTGCTCGATCAGGTAGTCGTACTGCATCTGCCCCAGCGCCAGCCAGCGGTCGTGCGTCCGGCTGCCGACCGCCGCCTCGGGGTTGCGCCGCGTGTCGGACGCCATCACGGCCCGGTAGTAGCCCACGTGGTCCGGGTGCTTGAGCCGCAGCCAGGCGTCCCGCCCGGCCCGCTTCAGATACGGCGCGACGCGCTCCGGGTGGCGCAGCGCGTACCCCACCTTGTGGGTCAGCGCGGCGCGGTTGCTGCGCAGTTTCCTCGGCGACTTGGCGTCTGCGGGCATGGCGGATCGACCTCCGTACGAGACAGCAACAGGTGAAGGGGGGAGGGGTGTTCAGACGCGGCGGCGCAGCAGCAGCACCGTGGCGAGGGTGAGCAGGACCGCGAGGCCGCCGAGCAGGGCGGTGTCGGTCCACTGGAACGCCCAGTAGTCACCGGCCGGGTTGGCCTCGTAGAAACGGGCCACGAAGTGGTGCTGCGCCATGCACTGCCGCAGCTCGCTCCCGGACGGGAACGGGCAGACGTCGACGTCCGAGCGCTGCCCGCCGGCGGTGATCAGGCCGTAGTGCCCGGTCGACCACTTGTCGCCCATCTCCGGCTTGGGCGCGCTGCCGGCGCTGGTGTAGGTGTGCGGGGCGACCAGCGCGCGCGTCTTGTGCAGCAGCTCCAGCAGCAGCGTGACGGCCCCGGTGACCAGCAGCGTCCACCCCATCGCCGCCAGCACCCGGCGGCACAGCAGTCCCAGCAGGGTGCCCGCCGCCAGCCCGAACAGCGCGGCCGCGACGACCCGCGGCCCGGAACCGCTGAGCGCGGACGTCTCGTACCAGAACAGCCCGTAGCTCCGGTCCTCGGCGGGCCGCCACCACCAGGTGAACAGCCAGGCCGTCAGCCCGGACAGGGCCGCCGCGCTCACCGCGGCGAGCGCGAACCGCGAGGTGAACCACTGCGCCCGGCTCACGCCCTGGGCCAGCACGGTGCGGTGCGTGCCCAGCTCGCGGTCCCGGCCCAGCAGCGGCGCGCCCCAGAAGACGCCGATCAGCACGGGCAGCGCGATGTTCAGCGCGCCCAGGTAGCGCAGCGGGTCGATGTCGAGGAAGAGGATCCGGCCGTCCGGGCCGGTGCAGTACAGCGGTCCCGGCTCGCACCGGTCGAACAGCCCGCTGCGCAGGTCGTCGAGCATCCCGGCCCGGGAGTACGCCGCGAGGGCGGCGACCGCGAGCAGGACGGCGACGCCCGCCACGACCGCGGTGCGCTGCTGGCGCCAGGCCAGCCACAGGGAACCCTTCATCACGCCGCCGCCTCCGTCCCGGCCGCGCCGGCCTGCAAGTAGCCGAGCAGGACGTCCTCCAGGCCGGCCCGCTCCACGTGCCAGTCCCCGGGCAGCGGCCCGCGGCGCCGCACCAGCGCGGTCACCTGCCGGCCGGCGGTGCGCCGGTGCACGACGGTGTGCCCGGCGAGTTCGCCCGCCCGGTCGGCATGCCCGGTGACCAGCGCGTGCGCCTCGCGCAGCGCGTCCGCGTCCTCGCTGAGCCGCACCTGCCCGTCCTGCAGGGCGACCACCCAGTCGCAGGTCTGCTCCAGCTCGGGCAGCACGTGCGAGGACAGCAGGATGCTGGTGCCGCGCTCGGCGGCCTCCGTCATCAGCACGGCCATGATCTCGCCGCGCACCACTGGGTCGAGGTCGGCCATCGGCTCGTCCAGCAGCAGCAGTCCGGGCCGCTTGCCGAGCGCGAGGGCGAGCGCGACGCGGGTGCGCTGGCCCGGGGACAGCTCGCCGACCCGCGCGGTGAGCGCGATACCCCCGGCGGTCACGACCGCCTCGGCGGCCGCGCGGTCCCACGTGGTGTTCAGCTTGTCGCCCATCAGCAGCGTGTCGGCGACCGTGAACCGCGGGTACAGCGGCTTGTCCTGGGTCAGCAGGGCGACCCGGGTCCGCGCCTCGGGTGTGCCCGGTACGGCGCCGAGCACCCGTATCTCCCCGGTACGGGGGCGCAGCAGGCCCCCGGCCAGGTGCAGCAGGGTGCTCTTGCCGGCGCCGTTGCGGCCGACGAGCGCGGTGATCCGGCCCTCGGGCACGGTGAACTCGCAGTCCCGCAGAGCCCAGCCGCCGCGCGCCCGGTACCGGAATCCGAGTCCGGTGGCGCGCAGTGCGGCCGGCGCGTCAGGCCGGGTCATGCGTCCTCCTGGTGGTGCTGTCGTTCGTGATGGTCCAGGGCGGCCGTGACCAGGGCGAGGATGTCCGCCCGCCCGAGTCCGGCGGCCCGCGCGCGGGCCGTCCAGTCGGACAGGTCCGCGCGCAGCGTGTCGTCCTCGGCGGCGGGCTGCGCCAGCGACCGGGTCACGAACGTGCCCAGCCCGCGGCGCAGTTCGACGAGTCCGGCCTGCTCCATGTCCCGGTACGCGCGCAGCACGGTGTTGGGGTTGATGGCACAGGCCGCGACGACCTCCTTGGCCGTCGGCAGCCGGTCCCCGACCTTCAACGTGCCCATGCGCAGGGCGCGTTCGGTCTGCTGGACGATCTGCACGTAGGCGGGAACGCCGCTGCTCCGGTCGATCCGGTACTCGACCACGTCACCTTCCATGGTTCCATTAATGAATTAGCACAAGCATGGAAGGCCCACGACGGGATGTCAAACGCCGAGGGCGGGCGGGAACGGCGGAAGGGGCAGGACGGGGCACGACGCGAGCACATGCGCTGAGGGGCCGCCCGGGGGCGTGCGGGCGCCGGCGCGGCGCGGGAATCGGGGGCGGGGGGCGACGCGGTGTGGGCGGGTGCCGCCCGCCGGAAGGCAGGGCCGTGCGCACGCCCGGCGTGTGCTGGAAGCGGTCCGCTCGGCGTGTGCGGGAAGCGGGTCGGTCAGGGGCGTACGCCCGTGAGTTTGTCCGGGTTGACCTGGAGGCGGAGGTTCTGGATGCGGCCGTCGGACACGTCGTACGTGAGGGCGCCCACCGGGGTGCCGCCGAGGGTCATCAACAGGCCCAGCTCGCCGTTGATCAGGGCGCGTTCGGCGACCACGCCACGGGTCTGCGGCTTGGCCAGGACGCCCAGGATCCAGCGGGCCACGTGGTCCGCGCCGTGCACCGGGCGCCGGGCCGCGGTGACCTTGCCGCCGCCGTCGGACCAGCAGGTGACGTCCGGCGCGAGGAGTTCCATCACCGCCGCCAGGTCACCGCCGGCGCACGCCTCGATGAAGCGGCTGGTGACCTCCTCGCGCCGGCCGGCGTCGGTGTCGTGGCGCGGGCGGCGGGCGCGGACGTGCTCGCGGGCGCGGTGCGCGATCTGCCGGACCGCCGGCTCGGGCCGCTCGAGCACCCCGGCGATCTCGGCGTGGCTGTAGCCGAAGACCTCGCGCAGCACGAACACCGCCCGCTCCACCGGGGTCAGGGTCTCCAGGACCACCAGCATGGCCGTCGACACGCTGTCCGCCATCTCCGTCTCCTCGGCGGCGTCGGGGGAGGTCAGCAGCGGCTCCGGCAGCCACGGGCCGACGTACTTCTCACGCTGCGCGCGGGCCGAGGTGAGACGGTTCAGCGCGAGGTTGGTGACCGTGCGGACCAGGTACGCCCGCGGGTCGCGGACGTGCGAGCGGTCCGCCCGGTGCCAGGTCAGCCAGGCGTCCTGCAGGACGTCCTCGGCGTCGGCGACGCTGCCGAGCATCCGGTAGGCCGTGGCGAACAGCAGCCGCCGGTGCCGCAGATAGGGGTCCTGGCCGGCCGCCGCGGCCTCGGGCGGCTCCTCGGGCCCGGTCGTGCGTTCCGTCATCGTCTCCGCTTCCCTCACCGGGTCGCCCGGCCGCCCTTGGACAGCGACACGCTCACGTCGGCCCGCTTGATCAGCCGGTACGCGGGCACCGGGCTGCTGCTGACCGTCTCCTTGTACAGCACCGCGGCCCGGCCCTTCAGATACGCCCGCCGCGGGGTGTCGTCCGGGTGGGTGAACTGGATGACGGCGTCGTGCCGGCCGAGGCTCACCGGCTGGTGGACGTACCCGAACCGGAACGGCCCGACCGGCTTGCCGCGCAGCCGCCGGGCGACGGTGTCGGCCACGTACTGGGCCGTCGGCATCCCGCTCTGGCAGGTGCCGTGCAGCGGCCCCCACGGCATGCGCACGGCGGCCGCGTCACCGACGGCGTACAACTCCGGGTGGGACACGGACCGCAGGGTGCGGTCGGTGACGATCCGGCCGCGGTCGTCGACCTCGATCCCGGCGTCGGCGGCGAGCCGCGGCGCGCGCACCCCGGCCGTCCACAGGCAGACGCCGGCCGGGACCACCTCACCCGTCGCCAGCTCGACGCCGTCGGGCAGCACCTTGGTGACCGCGGCGCCGGTGCGCACCCGCACCCCGAGCCGGTCCAGCGCCCGGCGCAGATGCGCGCGGGCCCGCTCCCCCATCACGGCGCCCGGCTCGCCGGTGCCGATCAGGGTCACCGTGAGCGCGGGATACGTCTCCGCGATCTCCGTGGCCGCCTCCACACCGGTCAGCCCCGCGCCGCACACCGCCACCGTGCCCGCGCCGGCCGCCGCGAGCGCGCGCAGCCGCCCGGCGAGGGCGAGGGCGGAGTCCCGGCCGCCGAGGGTGTGGGCGTGGGCGTCCGCACCGGGCACCCGGCTCGTGTCGGGGCCGCTGCCGAGGGCGTACACGAGCGTGTCGTACGGCAGCACCGCCGCGCCCCCGTCCACGGTGACCGTGCGGGCGGCGGTGTCCAGCGCGGTGGCGGTGCCCCGGACGAAGGCGACGCCGGTGCCGGCGAGCAGATCGGGGATGCGGTGGTCGGCGAGTTCCTGCCCGGCGGCCAGCTGGTGCAGGCGCAGGCGCTCGGTGAAGCGGTCGGAGGGGTTGACGAGGGTGACGCGCACGTCGGCGCGGCGGGTGCGGCGGGCCAGTCGGAGGGCCGCCAGCATGCCGGTGTAGCCGGCGCCGAGGACGACGATGCGGTGCTCTGCGAACTGATCCTGGTGCGACATGGTCCCTCCCGGGTCCGGGCCACGGATGCGGTGACGCCCAGGGGACAGGACAGAGCCTACGGATGTGACACCCGCCGGATGTGACCGGCGCCACAGATGTCAGGGCGCTGACGCCAGGCCACCGATTCCGGGACCACGGTGTGGGCCGAAGGAGTGCCGCCATGTATGTCGGGGCTGCCCCGCCGACCAGGGGCAGCCCCGCTGCAGCCGCCGGGGGGAGGCCTGCGCCGGATGCCTGCCATGACAGCCGTGGGGGATCCGACCACTGTCGGCACCCGCGCGCTCCGTCCCCTCGGCGGCTTCCTCCAGGCTGCCGTGCCGGGCGGGCACCGCGCACCGCGGACCGGGCAAGATCCGTATACCTACTCCCGCCAGGCCCGGCCGCGCGCAGGCCCGCCCCCTACCTAGGTAGCCGTCCCGGTCACCGCCGGGATCTCCGTGCGCGAGCCGATCCGCAGCTTGGCGAGGATGTGCTCGACGTGCGCGTCGACCGTCCGCTTGGAGATGACCAGCCGCTCGGCGATCTCCCGGTTGGACAGCCCCCGCGCGACCAGCGCGGCGACCTCCCGCTCCCGCCGGGTCAGGACGGCGTCCGCGGCCTGCCCGTCCGCCGGCTCCCGGGGCCGGGGCGGCCGCCGCGGCTGCGCGCCCGCCTCCGGTTCGTCGGCGTCGGCGCGCACCGCCCGCAGCACCTGCCGGCCCGACATCCGCGCACCGGCGTCCCGCAGCCGGCCGAAGTCGTCCTCGCCCAGCGTCGCCCGCACCGCCTTCTGCACCCGCTCCTGCTCCTCCAGCAGCCGCGGCAGCATCGCCACCGGGTCCCCGCCCAGCCGGCGCGCGTGCTCGGCGTACCCGAGGAGCCAGCACGCGCGCGCGTGCCGCCCGCGCCGCGCTTCGTACCAGGCGAGACCCAGACAGGCCAGCGCCGCGACCAGCACCTCCCCTATCTCGCTGGCCGCGTCCAGGGACCGCTCGAACAGCGCCGCGCTGTCGTCGTGCTCCCCGGCGAGCGAGAGGATCAGCCCCTGCACCGCCAGCGTGGAGGCGTAGATCTGCCGCTCGCCGGTGCCCTCCAGATGCGCCAGCCCCGTCGCGCACAGCTCCAGCGCGCCCACCATGTCGCCGAGCACGGCCCGCAGCAGGGCGCCCTCGTAGTGCACGACCCCGATGCCGAGCGCGTCGCCGGCGGCGAGGATGCGCTGCCGGGCCCGCTCCAGCTCCGCCAGGCCCTCCTCGACCGAGCCGCCCAGCGCGGTCAGCGCGCCCAGGTACGCCTCGGCGAACAGCTCCACCCGCCGCTCCCCGGCCCGCCGCGCCACCGCGTGAGCCTGCGGGAACCGCTCCAGCGCGGTGTCCAGGTCGGCCGTCCACACCCCGAAGACCCCGGTCATGAACAGCCCCCAGGCCCGCTCGGGGCAGTCCTGCGGGGTCAGCTCCAGCGCCTTGTCGATCCAGTACCGCCCCTCCGACAGCGTTCCCGCGGCCCGCCAGTACGGCCCGAGCCGCGCCGCCAGCAGCAGCGCCCGCGGCGCCCGGGCGGCCGTGGCGCACCCGTACTCCAGGGCGGCCCGCACATCGGCGACCTCCCGCCGCACCGCGCGGTGCAGGGCGACCTGGGAGGGGCCGACGAACTCGTCCCAGAACCGGGTCACCAGCCGCTCGTAGCGGTGGAAGTGCCGCTCTGCCACGGCGCTCTGGTCGTCCGTCAGGGACAGCCGTCCGCGCCCGTACTCGCGCAGGGTGTCCAGCAGCCGGTAGCGGGCGCCGTCCTCGTCGTCGTCGAGCCGCTGCACGACCGACTTGTCCACCAGCCCGACCAGCGCCTCCACGACCCGCTCGGCGGGCAGCCCGCTGCCGGCGCAGACCTGCTCGGCCGCCGCCAGGTCGAACGGCCCGGCGAAGACGGACAGCCGGGCCCACAGCAGCCGCTCGCGCGGGGTGCACAGCTCGTGCGACCAGTCGATGGCGGTGCGCAGCGTCTGGTGCCGGGTCAGCGCGGTGCGGCGGCCGCCGGTGAGCACCTCGAAGCGGCGGTCGAGACGGGCCACCAGGTCCGCCAGCGGCAGCGCGCGCAGCCGTACCGCCGCCAGCTCCAGGGCGAGCGGGATGCCGTCCAGGCGGTCGACCAGCGCGAGCGTGCGTTCGCGGTCCGCGTCGGTGACGCCCTGCCCGGCGGTGACGGCGGCGGCCCGCTGCAGGAAGAGGTCCACCGCGTCCTCGCGGGGCAGCGGGGCGAGCGCGAGGCAGTGCTCACCGGGCACGTCCAGCGGCTGCCGGCTGGTGGCGAGCACGCTCAGCCCGGGCACCTCGCGCAGCAGGATGTCGCAGAGCGTCGCGCACGCGTCGACCAGGTGCTCGCAGGTGTCGAGCACGACGAGCATCCGGCGGCCGCGCAGATGCTCCACGACGGCGTCGAGCGGGCTCATCCCGGACTGCTCGGGCAGCTCCAGCACCCCGGCGAGCGTCGCCGGCACCAGTTCGGCGTCGTGCACCGCCGACAGCTCCACCAGCCGCACCCCGTCCGGGAAGCGGGCAGCCGCCTCCCCGGCCGCCCGCAGCGCCGTACGGCTCTTGCCGACGCCGCCCGGACCGACCACGGTGACCAGTCGCGTCTGCCCCAACGCCTCCTGAAGGGCCGCCAGTTCGCGGGCCCGTCCCACGAAACTGGTCACCTCGGCGGGGAGTTGACCACCGCGCCGCTGACCGAATCCGAAACCCATACGACTCCCGTGCGGTACCGCTGCCGGACTGGTCACAGCGTAGGCACACGGACGCGCACGGTGAACGCCGCACGTAGGCACACCGCCCGGTCGGAGGACGTACGGCCCCTAGGTATCGCCCGAAGCGGTGGCGGCGCCGTACAGCCGTCCGAGGGGTGAGCCGGCGCCCGGAGTGGACGTCAGGCCATCCAGAAGAAGACGGCCGTCATGCGCTTCTCCTCCAGCGACCGGCCGTGGTAACCGGTCGCGCTGTGCACGAGGTTGGCGTGGTACACGAGCAGTCGGTTGTACCGGTGCGGGACGCGGACGTCCTCCTCGAAGTGGTCCGGGGGCACGAACCGTGTGCCGAGGGCCTCGACGAGGTTGGCGTGCGGCGCCTGGACGATGTTCCCGCCGAGCCGGCCGCCGGGCAGGGACTGCCGGTAGAAGGCGGTACCGCACCCCTTGGGCACGGCCGGGTTGAGGTACAGGACGGCGGCGTACCGGCACAGCGCGCGGGAGTCGGTGTGCGGCCGGGGCTCGCTCTCGCCCTCGCCGACGACCTGCACACAGTTGTGGTTCAGGGTGCCGCCGCCCGGCGCCCGCTGCACCCACAGCTCCTTCGCCCCGGTCGCCTGCCGCACCCGCCTCTCGACCACGGCGAGCTCGTCGGGCGCGAGACCGGGCATGGTGCGCAGGCCCGGCCAGGTCTCGGAGGTGTACGGGTACCCCTTGACCCAGTCGTCCCGCCCGAGGACCCGTTCGCGCACGGCGTCGGGATCGGGCAGGACGTCGTCGAAGACCCAGTAGTCGCGGCCTTTCGTGGGCTTGCGGTACGGCAGGACGGGCAGCGGGACGGACATGCGGCCGAATGTAGGGGCGGCCCCGCTCTGGACTCTCCCGAGGAAGAGTCAACGTTTCGCCAACGTACGGCCGCCCGCCCGGCGTTACCTCCGCTTACGTCACGGTGATGCGGATCTGCTCACTCGCCGCGCTCACCCCGTTGAACGTGGCGGTGGCCTGCAGCCGCCCGGCACCGGCGGGCAGATCGGTCCCCGGGACGCACGACCAGGTGCCGCCGGGTGCCGTCGCCGTCGTCGAGCACACCTCGTCCTCGTTCTGGTCGCGGACGGTGACCTGGGCGCCCGGGTAGGCGGTCCCGGCGATCGTGGGCCGCCGGCCCAGCGGGACACCGGCCAGGGGCTGCGTCAGCGCCGGGTCGGGCAGCCCCACGGTCACCGTGCAGGCACCCTGGTCGCGGCGGGCGCCGGCGGCGTCCGTGACGACCATCGCGCAGCCGCTGAGCCGGGTGCCGGGGACGGCGGTGGCCGGCACGGAGAGGACGAACGGGAAGGTGCGGCCGAGCCAGGGTCCGGGTTCGGCGGCGGTACCGGTGGCACTGCCCGCGCCGGTTCCGGTTCCGGCTCCGGTTTCGGTTTCGGTTCCGGTTTCGGTTCCGGCTCCGGTTGCCGTTCCGGTGAAGGTGTAGCTGCCGGTGCCGCCGTCGGCCGCGACCGCCCCGCGGTAGACGCCGTCGACCAGGGGCGTGGCGGTCACCTCGGCCGGCTGCGGTGCCGTCAGCGTCAGCCGGGAGCCGGCGCCGAGGGCCGGGCCGCCGTATCCGGCGACCTCCAGCAGGCCCTGGTGGCCGGGGACGATGGTCACCGAACCCCACAGTTCCCGGCCCTCGGCGGGGGCGGGGGAGGTGGCGAGGACGGTCAGCAGCAGGGCCGCGGAGCAGGCGAGGGCGGCGGGCAGCGGGCGGGGGCGTCTCATGGTGGCGCGGGCTCCCTGTACGAGTGGTCGGGTCGGTCCCCCGCGACGCATTCTTCCGCCTTGCCGCTCCGCTGCCCCGCGATGTACGCCCGTCCGCGTGACGGCGACGTGCCACACCGGCGCGCAGCTACGTAAGGGGTGGCTGCAACCCCCTAGGGGCGCGGGGAACTGCGCGATCAGCCCACCACTCACCCGCACCCGGCAGTGAAGGCGTAGCCCCTTACTCCTTCCCCCGCTTTTCGTCGTCCACGATCTCCGCGTCGACCACGTCGTCCTCCCCCTTCGCCCCGGCGGAACCGGACCCGGAGCCGGACTCTCCGGAAGCGGACTCGCCGGCGGTGCCACCCTCCCCCTGACCGCCGGAGGCCCGCGCGTACATCGCCGTACCGATCTTCTGCGCCGCCTGGGCCGCCTTGTCGATCGCCTGGCGGATCTCCCCCGTGTCCTCGCCCTTCAGCTTCTCCTTCAGCTCCGCCAGCGCCTCCTCCGTCTCCCGCCGGGCGTCCGCCGGGATGTTGTCGGGGTTGTCGCGGATGAGCTTCTCCGTCTGGTAGACGAGCTGCTCCCCCTGGTTGCGGGTCTCCGCCGCCTCGCGCCGGCGCCGGTCCTCCTCGGCGTGCTGCTCGGCCTCCCGCACCATGCGGTCGATGTCGTTGCGCGGCAGCGCCGACCCACCGGTGACGGTCATCTTCTGTTCCTTGCCGGTGCCGAGGTCCTTCGCGAAGACGTGCATGATCCCGTTGGCGTCGATGTCGAACGCCACCTCGATCTGCGGCACGCCCCGCGGCGCCGGCGGCAGCCCCGTCAGCTCGAACATCCCGAGCTTCTTGTTGTACGAGGCGATCTCCCGCTCCCCCTGGTAGACCTGGATCGTCACCGACGGCTGGTTGTCCTCCGCCGTCGTGAAGATCTCCGAACGCCGCGTGGGGATCGTCGTGTTGCGTTCGATGAGCTTGGTCATGATGCCGCCCTTGGTCTCGATCCCGAGGGACAGCGGGGTGACGTCCAGCAGCAGGACGTCCTTGACCTCGCCCTTCATCACTCCGGCCTGCAGCGACGCGCCGACCGCGACGACCTCGTCCGGGTTGACGCCCTTGTGCGGCTCCTTGCCGGTGAGTTCCTTCACCAGCTCCGTGACGGCCGGCATCCGGGTCGATCCGCCGACCAGCACCACGTGGTCGATGTCCTTGACGGAGATCCCCGCGTCCCGCACCGCGTTCTGGAACGGCCTCCGGCAGCGCTCCAGCAGATCCGCCGTCAGCTGCTGGAACTGCGCCCGCGTCAGCTTCTCGTCCAGATGCAGCGGCCCCTCGGCGGAGGCGGTGACGTAGGGCAGGTTGATGGTGGTCTCGGTCGACGACGACAGCTCCATCTTCGCCTTCTCCGCGGCCTCCCTCAGCCGCTGCACGGCCATCTTGTCCTTGCCGAGGTCCACGCCGTAGTGGTTCTTGAAGGTGGTGACGAGATGGTCGACGATCCGCTGGTCCCAGTCGTCACCGCCGAGGTGCGTGTCCCCGTTGGTGGCCTTGACCTCGATGACGCCGTCGCCCATCTCCAGCAGCGACACGTCGAAGGTGCCGCCGCCGAGGTCGAAGACGAGCACCGTCTGGTCGTTCTCCTTGTCCAGCCCGTACGCGAGCGCGGCGGCCGTCGGCTCGTTGATGATCCTGAGGACGTTCAGGCCGGCGATCTCCCCGGCCTCCTTGGTCGCCTGGCGCTGGGAGTCGTCGAAGTACGCCGGCACGGTGATCACGGCGTCGGTGACGTCCTCCCCGAGGTAGGCCTCCGCGTCCCGCTTGAGCTTCTGCAGCACCCGCGCGGAGATCTCCTGCGCGGTGTACCGCTTGCCGTCGACGTCCCCCTGTTCCGGGAACCGCCAGCCGTGATCGCCCACGTGCCGCTTGACGGACCGCGCCGTGCGCTCCACGTTGGTCACGGCCTGCCGTTTGGCCACCTCGCCGACCAGCACCTCGCCGTTCTTGGCGAAGGCGACGACGGACGGGGTGGTGCGGGCGCCCTCCGTGTTGGTGATGACGGTGGGCTCACCGCCCTCCAGGACCGAGACCACCGAGTTCGTGGTGCCGAGATCGATTCCCACCGGACGCGCCATCGGGCTCTCCCTCCTCGGGTGCCGCAGCTGCGGGGATACGCCTGGTTCACCTGGTTCACCCCATTTTCCTGCATCCGTCGTGAGCAGGTCGCGGTCGGGGAAGATTTTTCCGGCCGCTCCGAACACAACCCGCCGTCCCTGCGTACTCCTGTCCGTACGTCCCTGCGACCGGACACCGACAGGAGGCATGGTGCGACTCTCGCGGAACGCGACGGGAACCCTCTTCGTGGGCGGCGCCCTCGGCCTGACCCTCGTGGCGCTCGCCTATCCCGCCATGCTGGGCGTGCAGACGGTGTCCAGCGACACCTCGCGGGTGATCGCGAACACCCAGTGGGGGCCGCTCACCGAGGGCGACCGCGACTTCGTGGTGAAGGTGCGCGCGGCCGGCCTGTGGGAGTATCCCGTGGGCCAGATGGCGTTGAAGAAGAGCACCGACAAGGCGGTCCTCACCGCCGGGCGGCACCTGATCGACGGGCACGCGGCGCTGGACATCACGTGCCGCCGTATCGCGCCGATGCTGAACATCACACTGCCCAACCTGGCCAGCCCCCAGCAGCAGGGCTTCATCGCCACCCTCAACGCGGACACCGGCCGGCAGTTCGACTCCGACTTCGCCAACATCCTGCGCATCACCCACGGCTCGATCTTCAACACGATCGCGAAGGTCCGCTCCACGACGAAGAACACGCTGGTGCGCGCGCTCGCCGACCAGGCGAACGACACCGTGCTGGACCACATCACGGTCATGGAGAAGACCGGTCTGGTCAACTTCGACCAGGCCCTCTTCCAGCAGACCGCCCCGCCGAAGCTGCCCTCGACCGACGTCACGCCGCCACCCCCGGCCGCGGGCCAGCCGCAGGTGGTGCTGCCCCCGCCGCCGAACGCGACGTCCACACCCGTCGCCCTGCCCGGCGACCCGGCGCCGAGCCCGACGGTGCGCTAGCGCGCCGACCTCCGGCGGCCCGGCCGACGCCGCCGCCGACCGGGCCGCCGGAGGCCGTCAGCTCGTGTCGGCGGCACACTGCGCGAGCAGCGCCCGTACGTCCTCGTCGACCACCCGGTAGCGGACGATCCGGCCCTCCTTCTCCCCCGCCACGGTGCCGGCCGCCCGCAGCAGCCGCAGGGCCTGCGAGACGGCCGGGTCGTTCATCCCGGTCGCGATCGCCAGGTCGGACACGGCGAGCGGGCCGGTGCGGTGCAGGGCGAGCAGGAGGGCGAGCCGGTTGGGGTCGGCCAGCAGGGAGAAGCGGTCGGCCCAGGCACGCACGTGAGCGGCGTCGCCGATGGCGGCGATGGCGTCACAGACGCGGTGGCCGTCGATGGTCCGGCGGTCGGCGCGGTCGGGGGGCACGAGGTGCATGCCGGCATTCTCCCGCCCCGACCCCGACCCCCGGCGCGCGGGCCCGGCGCGCGGCCCCCACCTCGTCCGCCCCGCCCGTAGGCACCGGAAGGCGGACCGGGCCCCGGGAGGCGACCCGGACCCGGGCAGCAGGCCTCAGGAGATGACCCGGACCCGGGCAGGAGGCCCGGTCGCAAACCCCCAGGGGCACCCCCGAAGGTGCCCCGCCCCCCTCCCCCAGGGGTACTCCCACAACCACCCCGGACGTGACCCGCGCCCCCTCTCCTCTGTGATCTTGGATACCTGCTCAGCTGTGCAGCTATGCAGAAGAGGTCCCGGACCCCTACCGTGGGCGGGCCGTGGTGTTCGGGAAGTCGGTGTGGAACCGACGCGGCCCTCGCCACTGTGATCGGGGAGTTCACGTCCCGTCCGGCCGTGTGCCGGGCCACTGGTCGTACGACCGGGAAGGCAGGGACGACGGACGCACGACCCGTCAGCCAGGAGACCGGCCACGGCAGCTCACGAAGTGATCCACGAGGTGCTGGAGCGTGACCGGATGACCCTGCCCGACCCTGCCCCGACGACCGCCAAGGCCCAGTTCGCCTGGCGCCGCGAGGACACCCTGAAAACGGCCGGCCTGATGGCCGTCATCGCGGCACTGCACGTCGTCGCGTTCGGGATCCTCTTCCTGCTCGTCGTACCCGGCCACTACGAGGTCGGCTCCAAGGCCTTCGGCATCGGACTCGGCGTCACCGCCTACACCCTCGGGGTGCGGCACGCCTTCGACGCCGACCACATCGCCGCCATCGACAACACCACCCGCAAGCTCATGGCCGACGGCAAGCGGCCGGTGTCCGTGGGCTTCTGGTTCGCGCTCGGGCACTCCAGCGTGGTCGTCGCCCTCGCCGTGATGATCGCGGCGGGCACCCAGCTCGCCGACCGGGTCACCAATGAGGGGTCCACCACCCACCAGGTGCTCGGCTTCCTCGGCACGACCATCGCCGGCGGCTTCCTCTACCTCATCGCCGCGCTCAACCTGGTCGCCCTGGCCGGCATCCTGAAGGTGTTCCGTTCGATGCGGGCCGGCACGTACGACGAGACCGAGCTCGAACGCCACCTGGACTCGCGCGGTTTCATGAACCGCTTCCTCGGCCGGCTCACCCGCTCCATCTCCCGGCCGGGCCAGATGTACCCGCTGGGCTTCCTGTTCGGCCTCGGCTTCGAGACCGCCACCGAGGTCACGCTGATGGTGATGGCCGGCTCGGGCGCGGCGGCCGGACTGCCCTGGTACGCGATCCTGTGCCTGCCGCTGCTGTTCACGGCGGGCATGTGCCTGTTCGACACCCTGGACGGCACGTTCATGAACTTCGCCTACCAGTGGGCGTTCTCCAACCCGGTGCGCAAGGTGTTCTACAACCTCGCCATCACCGGCCTGTCCATCGCCGTCGCGTTCGTCATCGGCACGATCGAGCTGGTCGGCGTGCTGCACGACAAGTTCGACCTGCACGACGACGTCACCGGCTGGATCGCCGGGATCGAACTGGACAGCGTCGGCTACCTCATCGTCGCCCTGTTCGTGCTGGTGTGGGCGGTGGCGATCGGCTACTGGCGGATCGCCAAGGTGGAGGAGCGCTGGTCCCCGCCCTCCGCCACCACCGCCGCCGACTAGGGGGTGTCGGGAGAGTCCCTCAGCGCTCCACCGTGTCCAGGTACAGCTTCACGTAGCGGTCGACGTCGACCTCCAACGCGACGTCGACCAGCGGCTGTTCACGGGCGCCCTCGTGGATCTCGGACTCGCCCGGCCGGGGGCGCCGGTCGACGATGGTCTGTCCGCGGCCCGGCCCGGGGGCCAGCGACACCTCCACCGGCAGGGGACGGGTCGTCAGCCCGGCCGGGTCGGCGACCGCGCACACCGCGCCCGCGTCGCCGAGCCCGCCGGCCTCCTCGGCCTCCGGGGCGCCGCCCTGCGTGGTCGGCCGGTGGGCCAGCAGCTCTCCGGCCAGCCGGGTGCCGGGCTCGCCGCTCCCGCGCATCCGGTGCACGTCCGTGGCCGGCACCACGACCCGCATGAACACGTCCAGGCCGTACATGGTGATCGGCACGCCGGCGCTCAGCAGGATCGCCGCGGCCTCCGGGTCGTGCCAGACGTTGAACTCGGCGACGGGAGTGGCGTTGCCGGTGGTGACCGCGCCGCCCATGAAGACGATCCGCTCGATGTTGCGGGTCACCTCCGGGTGGGTGCGCAGCAGCAGCGCGATGTTCGTCAGCGGCGCGGTCGGCACGAGGGTGACCGGGCGGGGGCTGGCGAGGATCTCGCGGCGCAGCAGCGTCACGGCGTCCACGTCGGCGGGACGGCGGGTGGGTGCGGGCAGCCCCAGGTCGCCCATGCCGTCGCTGCCGTGCACGTGCCGCGCGGATCGCGCCGGCTCGATCAGCGGCCGCTCGGCGCCCCGCGCCACGGGGATGTCCGGCGCCCCCGCCTGCTCCAGCACGGTCAGCGTGTTGCGGACGACCCCGTCCACGTCGGTGTTCCCCGCGACACAGGTCACCGCGCGCAGGTCCAGGCCGGGATGGCGTACGGCGAACAGCAGGGCGAGCGCGTCGTCGACGCCGGTGTCGCAGTCGATGATCACAGGAATGGGCTGACCGTCCACCAGAACTCCTTCCGTCCCCTCCGACGATAGGCGCCCGCCCCCACGAACCCGGCTCCGCCACCCGCACGGGCCCTCTCGGCCCGGCACGCCACCCCCGCCCGGCCGCCGAGCCCGCCGTACCCCCGGCCGCCCAGCGCGCCGTACCCTCCCGGCCGCCGGGCGCCGCCGCACGACCGGCCGCCCAGCCCGCCGTACCCCCGGCCGCCGGGCTCGCCGTGCCTCAGGCGACCGGGCTCGCCGCCCGCGTCCTCAGTCCCACAGGGCCGCGCCGCGGGACCGGGTCGCCGCGAGGGCCTGGTCCAGGAGGACCGGCAAGGGCACGGGGGACGGGCGGCGGCCGTCGCGGAGGCGGACCGAGAGGTGGCCGCCGACGGCCTCACGGGGGCCGATCACCGCCTGGTACGGCACGAGACGGGCCGCCCTGATCCGCGCCCCCAGGGTGCCCTCCTCGACGGCGGCGACCTCGGCCCGCACCCCGGCCGCCCGCGCCTGGGCCAGCACCTCCCAGGCCCGCTCCTCCTGCGCCGCCGCCACCGGCAGCACGACGAGCTGCACGGGCGCCAGCCAGACCGGGAAGGCGCCGCCGTGCTGCTCCAGCAGGTGCGCCACCACGCGTTCCACGCTGCCGATGACACTGCGGTGCACCATCACCGGCCGGTGCCTCGCCCCGTCCGCGCCGACGTAGGACAGGGCGAACCGCTCCGGCTGGTGGAGGTCGATCTGCACGGTGGACAGGGTGGACTCGCGCCCGGCCCCGTCCGCCACCTGCACATCGATCTTCGGGCCGTAGAACGCGGCCTCGCCCGGCGCCTCCTCGTACGCGATGCCCGCCTCCGCCAGCACCCGGCGCAGCATGGCGGTCGCCCGCCGCCACAGCCCGGGGTCGGCGACGTACTTGCCGCCCTCGCCGGGCAGCGACAGCCGGTACCGGGCGGCCCGGATGCCGAGGTCGGCGTGGGCGCGGGCGATCAGCTCCAGCGCGCCGCGGGCCTCTGCGACGGCCTGGTCGAGGGTGCAGAAGATGTGCGCGTCGTTCAGCTGGATGGCCCGCACCCGGGTGAGCCCGCCCAGCACCCCGGACGGCTCGGACCGGTACATGCCGCCCAGTTCGGCGACCCGGTACGGCAGTTCCCGGTAACTTCGGCCGCGGGAGCGGAAGATGAGCGCGTGGTGCGGGCACAGGCTGGGCCGCAGCACCACCTCCTCCGCGCCCAGGCGCATCGGCGGGAACATGTCGTCGCTGTACAGGTCCCAGTGCCCGGAGATCTCGTACAGCTCCCGTTTGCCGAGGACCGGCGAGTACACGTGCCGGTAGCCGGCGGCGCGCTCCACCTCGCGGACGTACTCCTCCAGGGTGTGCCGCACGACGGCCCCGTCGGGCAGCCAGTACGGCAGGCCGGCGCCCATCAGCGGATCGGTGCCGAACAGGTCCAGTTCACGGCCGAGGCGGCGGTGGTCGTGCTCGTGCATGGCGGGCTCCTCCTGGAATCGGACGGGACGAGCCCCCGTACGCGAAAGCCCCGGGGCACCCGCCCCGGGGCTTCGCGACTTCTGCGGTCGGCTGTCAGCGCGCCGGGACACTCTCCGGCGTCGTCGTCTCCACTGCCTGCGCGCGCTGCATACGGCGACCGTAGCCAAGCCGCGGTCCCGGCGCGAACGGTTTTGCCGCCCGGACGGTCGCGGACGTTCGTGTCACCGGGAAGGTCGCGAACGTTTTCGTCGCCCGCCGGTCGCGGACGTCTTTGTCGCCCGGACGGTCCTGTGCGCTGGTCGCCCGGCGATCACGGTGCTGACCTGGAGCCACGCAGCACCGCCCGCCCCCAGGAGCCCCGATGCGCCGACCGCCGCTGACCGCCGTCCTCGCCCTGACGCTCGCCGCCGGTGCCCTGCCGGCCGTCACCGCCTGCTCGGGCCGCTACCTCGACATGGACGAGGAGGGCGCCCGCACCCCCGCCGCGTCCTCCGCCGCCCCGGGCCGCAGCACCCCGGCGGCCCCCGGCACCACGCCCGCGCTCACCGCCGCTCAGGCGCAGGCGGTCCTGGTCACCGAGGCCGACCTCGGCCCGGCGTGGACGCCCACGCGGGGCGCGGCGACCTGGCGGGACGGCATGCTGAAGACGACCGGCGCGCCCGCCGACTGCGCCCGCTTCCTGAACGCCCTGTACGCCGACGAACTCCTCGGCTCGCCGGTCCGTGCCGTCACCGGCCTCGACAACACCGACACCGGGGCCCAGTTGCGCTACCAGGTCGCCGCCGAGCCGCGCGCCGACGTGGACCGCACGCTCGCCTGGCTGGCGACGCTGCCGGGTACGTGCGCGCGGTTCACGGCCACGACGGGACGCGGCGTCGCGCAGGACGTCCAGGTGTCGGAGGCCGCGCTGCCGGTGGTGGGGGACGCGCGGCAGGGGCTGCGGGTGACGGTGACGGCGCCTCCGGCGGACGGGGCGGAGGAGCCGGTGGTGCTCACCCTCGACGTCGCGGTCGTCCGGCAGGGGGACGACGCGTTCACCCTGACCAACGGCGGACTGGCCGACGTACCGTCCGACGCGACCCAGGTCGCGGTGCAACTGGGCGCCCTGCGGCTGGCGGAAGTACGGAAACAGGGACGCGCGCAGGTGTGAACGCCGTGGGGGTCGGAGTGGGGTGACCGCACGCCCCTCAGGGGCGCGGGGAACTGCGCGACCGGCCCACCACCCGCCCGCCCCCGCCCGCACCCGCCCGTGATCAGGGACCCACCTGTTCAGACGCCGAGGGTCAAAGAGGGGGATGGGCCGGCGCAGGCCCCAGCGTGGTGGTGCCGGGAGCCGTCCGGTGCCCGAGCCCCGTCCGGTACGCGTCGAGCGCCGCCTCCACCCGCCCGGTACGCCGCAGCAGATCCCCCAGCAGCCGGCACAGATCCGCGAGGTCGCCCGCCGCGCCGGCCCGCTCCAGCAGGCTCAGCGCCCGCACATAGTGCTCCTCCGCCGCCTCCGTGTCCCGCCCGTCCTCGGCGATGATGCCCAGCAGCCGGTGCGCCGCCGCCGCGTGCACCGCGCCCCGCTCGCTCGACAGGTCGCCCAGCACGTCCCGCAGCAGCGCCGCCGCCTCCTGCGAGCGCCCCCGCCGGTGCAGGACGTCGGCCAGCTCGACGGCGACCTGGCTGCTGTACAGCCCGGCCCGCCCCGCCGTCAGCATGGCCTGCGCCTCCCGCAGCTTCGCCTCCGCCTGCTCCAGCCGGCCGTTCTGCGCGTACACATAGCCGCGCATCCAGTGGCAGTTGGCCAGCTCGGTACGGATCTGCAGCTGCCGGTACAGCTCGGCCGCCTTGCCCAGCGAGGCGTCGGCCTCGGCGAGCCGCCCCTCGGCGAGCAGGGTGCGCGCGACGGACCGGTGCATCCGCGCCACCAGCGCGGGGTCCTCCACCCGCGGCGCCAGCGCCAGCGCGAACTCCGCGGCCTGCGCGGCCCGTGCCTGCGCGCCCAGGTCCATGTACGGCCCGATCACCGACGCGTACAGCAGCAGCAAGGCGTCCGGATCGTGCAGTCCGGCGCGGTTGAGCTCGTCGAGGGTGGACTCCAGCAGGTAGACGGCGTACCGCAGTTCACCGGCGAGGTAGTGGGTCACCGCCCGGCCGCGCACGGCCGGCGCCCGCGCGGGCAGCGGCGCGTCCGCGAGCCGCGCCTCGGCCCGCTCGAAGAACCCGCGCGCCGCGGCGAGGTCGCCGGTGTCGATCCCGCACTCGCCGAGCCCGAGCAGCGCCTCGGCGGCCATCTCGTCGAGCCCCTGCGCCTCGGCCTCCTCCAGCAGCGCCGCGTACTGCCCGGCCGCCGGCTCCGCGTCCCCGCCGGCGAGGGTGCGCTGCGCCTCGGTGAGCCGCAGCCGCAGATCGGTGACGAGGCGGGCGGACCGCCCGGTCGCCAGTTCCTCGAAGGTGACACCGAGCCGTTCGGCGATGTGCCGCAGGGCCGCGTCGGAGGGCCGGACCCGGCCGGCCTCCAGCGTGGAGATGTAGGCCGGCGTGTACGTCGGCTCGGCCAGCTGCCGCTGGGTCAGCCCCCGCCGGCCGCGCAGCCGCTGCACGCGGCGCCCGATGACGTCGGGCGCGTCGCGTTCCCGTGCCCCGCCGCCGCGCCCGTCCCCGGTCCCCACCGACCCCATCGCCGCCCCAACTCCCCCGAGTCCTCTTGCCGTTGGCCTGCCGCGCCCCTAGGTTAAACGGCGGATTAAACGTGCTTAACACGCCGCTGTCATCGCCCGCCTGCGAGGTTGCCGTGCACGTCCGCCCCTCCGCACGCCACGACCAGCATTCCGCGCTCCCCGAGCCCCGCCCGGGCGGTGCCGCGCCCGTGACGCGGGGCGTCGCCGCCGCCGTACTGGCCGTCGCGACCCTGATCACGGCGGCCAACGTGTGCCCGGCCCGCGCGGCGACCCACGCGCCCGCGTCGATCGTGCAACAGCAGCCGGGCCACCCCTGACCCCTGCGTTTGCGACCGGGGTGACCGCACCCCGCTCAGGGGCGGGGGGAACTGCGCGACCAGCCACCCGGCGTCCCGCACCCGGCATCGACCCCGCACCCACCCCTACAGGCGCCGTACGGCTCACGGCAGCTCGCGCGTGAGCGCACGGTTCAGCGACTCCGCCAGTTCCTGGTCCGTAGGCGACGACGAGGTCCCGCCCCCGGGACCGACGTCGTACAACGGCCCCAACACGGTGATCAGCGAACGCGACACCGCCCCGTACAGCGGCGTCCGCGGCCGCTGGACCGCCGCGGACAGGGCCGGCAGCAGGATCTGGCGGTGGTAGCTGAGCCCGCCGAGCCGGTCCGGCGGCGTGCGGCCGGCGCTCTCACCGGTCGGGGACGCCGACGGCGACTCCGCGTACACCGGGGCGTGCGTGCACACCGCCGTGTCCTCGTACGCCGACGTCCGCGTCGCCGCGAATCCCGCGCGCAGCAGGCACCGCTCGCTGTCCGGGTCGGTCAGGAAGCGGATCAGGTCGTAGGCGCGGGCGGCCCGCTCCCCGTTCGTCGACGAGGTGACCGCCAGGTCCTGCCCGCCCAGCACCGCCTTCCCCGGCAGCCGCGTCACCCCGAGGTCGCCCTTGAACGTCTCGTACAGCGTCGGGTACACGTACGGCCAGTGCCGCAGGAACGCCGTGCGACCCCGCGCGAAGTCGTCGAGGGAGCGGGACTCGTCGGACGTGTAGGCGTCCCGGAGCGTGTACGCCGTGCCGGTGCGCCGGCGCAGTTCGCCGATGCCGGCGGCGAGCTGCTCCTCGGTGCCCCGGTAGCGCCCCCGGTCGTCGGTGATCCGGAAGTCGCCGACGGCCGACGCGAACGCCTCGATCGCGTTGACGGTGCGCCCCTCGTAGCCGTCCAGCTGCGTGGTCCAGCCGGCCTCGTACCCGGCGGGCCGCTTGCGGTTGAGCGCCTCGATGAGCGCCCGCAGCTCGTCCCAGCTGACGCTGGTGCCGAGGTCGCTGCGCCCGCTGACCTGGGCGAGCTGGTCGCGCCGGTAGTACAGCAGTCCGACGTCGCTGTTGAACGGCACCGCGTACCGCTCACCGCCCCAGAAGGCCGTGGCGTCCACCGACGACACCAGGTCGTTCCCGCCGGCCACGGCCGTGCCGGGCAGCGGGCGGATCAGCCGGGCCGCGGCGAACTCCGGCACCCATGTCACGTCCAGGTTGACCACGTCGTACGACGCGCTGCCCGACTGCAGGGCGCCGAGCAACTGGCTGCGCTGGGCGTCCGCGGAGCCGGGCAGCTCCACCAGGCGGGCCTGGTAGCCGTCGGCGGGCTGGGCGCGGTTCCATGCGTCGATCAGCTGCTGCCGTATGCCGCCCTTGCCGGTGACGTCCCGCCCGCTGGCGACCACGATCCAGCGGGACGACGAACCGGCGGGCGGCGCGTCCTCCTGCGTACGGCCACCGCCCGTGCAGGCCGCGACGGCGAGCAGGGCGAGCACCGCGGCCACCCAGCGCAGCGGACCGAGTCGTCGCAGCGGCCGGGGCTGTCGGCGCAGCGGCCGGGGCTGTCGTCGGAGCGGTCCGAGTCGTCGGAGCGGCCGGAGTCGTCGGAGCGTCCGGCTTCGTCGGCGTCTCATTCCTCCCCCGTCCCGGTGCGCGCGACCTCGTCGTGCAGGGCCGCCCCGAGGTCGTCCCCGGGGTCCAGGCAGCGGCCCGAACTCGCCGCGGAGATCCGCGCGTCGGGCCGGCCGCCGTCGCAGCCGCCGGTGGCCAGCGACACCATGGCGACCGGGACGCCCGCGGTCCGGGCCCGCTGGAGGACGTCGTCGAGGGCGCGCCCCGTCAGCCGGGTGTTGTCCTCGTCGTCGGTGAGATAGACGATCAGCTGCGGCCGCTGGTCGTCGGTGCCGCGCCCGTGCAGGAACGCCAGCGCGTCCAGCAGCGCCGCGTGCGGATCGGCCTCGGCGTCCCGCACCCGGGCGCTCCCGCCCGGGTCGAGGGCGCGTACGGCGTCGGCGCGGCGGTGGGTGCCGAACGGCAGCAGGTCGGTGTGGGTGCGGCCGGAGGTGCCGGCCACCGCCCACACGCCGTACTCGTCCTGGTCGCCGAGCCCGCCCAGGGACTGCTTGAGCAGGCCGGGGCCGCCGCTGGGTCCCTCCCAGGTCCGGGCCATGGAGCCGGAGCTGTCGAGCAGGAACAGCACCCGGCCGGGGCCGCCGACGCTGCGGTAGCGCTCCAGGGCCGCGTTCATCGCGGTGGCCTCCGCCGTTTCGTGCGGCATCGCGGGGTCGGTGCGGACGCCGGGCGCCGCCGGGCCCGGGCCGAGCAGGCGGTGCGGGGCGTCGGCGGAGCGGAATCCGTAGGCGCCGAGGACCCGGCGGCCGCCGTCGCCGCTCAGCCACTCGTGGAACCGCTTCACCGCCGCGTCGCGCGCCTGCGCGTCCTGGTCGCCGTCCTCCCAGCGCACCCGGACGAACGTCGGCTGCAGGGCGGGCACGTCGTCGGGGTACTCGGCGACCCGCCGCGCACGCACCATCTCCGACGCGCAGCCCACGCCGCTCTTGAGCAGGAACTCCGGGGCGAGCACGGCGCTGCGGGCGTCCTGCGCGGGGTCGTAGGGCAGCGTGCACAGCAGCTCGCCGGCGGTCGGCGAGGGAGGACCGGCCTGCCCGACGGACCGCTCGGCGGACCGGGCGTCGGCGCCCTGCGCGTACATGCCCATCGTCGCCAGCAACCCGGTGTCGGTGAACTCGGGGTCGGGCCGCAGCACCTGCGGCCGCCCACCCCGCGCCTCGAACGCGGCGACGAGCCGCGCGAGCGAGCCCTCGCCTCCGGCGCTGGCGGTGACGGTCTCGTCGGTGGACGTGGCCCCAACCCAAGCGGCTGGCGTACGACGGACGTTCGCGCTCCCCGCCCGGATCGCCCCGGCCGCCCCGGCCACTCCGGCCGCACGGGCGGACGCCCTCCGGGTTCCTTCGGTCCCTGCGGACGGCCTCCCGGTCCCGGCGACCCCCGCGCCCCCGGCACCGCTCCCCGCCCCCGTGACCTGCGCCCCGGCACCGCTCCCCGCCCCCGTGACCTGCGCCCCGGTGACCTCCGCCCCCGTGGCTCTCGTTCTCGCCCCCGTGACGCCCGTCCCGGCTCCCGGCGCCCCCGTCGCCGTCGTGCCGCCCCCGGTGGGCACCGCGAGGACCACCGGTGAGTAGGCGAGCGGGGCGCCCATCGGCTGCAGGTGGGCGAAGACCCGGGGCTCCTGACCGGCCGTCACCCGTGTGACGTCGGCGGAGGATGCCGGGATCCACACGTCGGGCTGCGGTCCGATGTCGCGCTGCGGATCGTCGTCGTCGCGCGGCTGCTGCCAGGCGTCCGTGCGGTCCCGCAGCCCGGCGACCGCGTCGGCCGCGCCCGCGCTGAAGACGGTGATGCCGGTGCGGCGGCAGCCGTCGCCGTCCGTGTCGGCGTCCGAGACGAGGTAGGCGTCGGCGGCCGCGGACAGCGCCGGTTCCAGGTCGGGATCGGTCAGCACGCGTAGTTCCAGCGGCGGGGCGCAGGGCGCGTCGTCGATGATCAGGACGGCGACGGCGTAGCCCCCGGCGGCCATGGCGGCGAGCGCGAGCACCAGGACGAGCAGGAGCCGCAGCCTGCGCCGCAGCCGGTCCATCGTGTCGTGCAGGAACGCCACGGCCGTCCGTAACACTCCCCGCCAGCCGGTGCGGGGCACGGGCCCGGGGCCGACCGCGCGCAGCAGGACGTCCTCGCCGGGCTCCCAGACCGCCTGCGGGTCCTGCGGCTCGTCGCTCGCGGTGGGGACGCGCGCCTTGCGCATCCGCTCCTTCAGCGCGGGATACAGCTCGGACAGCCACAGCTCACCGCCCCCGCCCGCGTCGCCGTCACCGCCGTCCCCCTCGCCGCCCCCGTCGCCGGACTCCTGGAGCAGCCGTACGAGGTGCCGGGTGAAGGGGGTGGCCCGGCGGCCGTCGCCGCGGTGGATGAGCCGGTTGGACTGCACGCTCATCAGCAGCAGGATCTTCTGCCGGTCGCGCGGCTCGAAGCGGTGCCAGACGCCGGCGGCGTTGCCGGCGTAGCAGCAGTCGAGGATCACCACAATCCGCTCGGCGTTGCCGGCGGCGAGTTCGGCGAGCACCGCGGTCATCTGGACGGCGCCCGGGAACGCCTCCTGCTTGCCGCGCGCCACACGGGCGTTGCGCATCTGGAGGAAGAGTTCGTCGCCGTAGCTGGTGACGATGCCGTGCCCGGCGAAGTAGAGCAGCAGCAGCCCCCGCGCGTCCTGCGCGGCCCGCCGTACGGCCGCGACGAAACCGTCCTGCGTCGGCGAGGCGCACTCGACGATCTCGCCCTCGCGGAAGACGCCGCCGCGGTGCAGGGCCTCGGTGAGGGTGGTGCGGTTGTAGCGGACGCCGGGCAGCTGTCCGGGCACGCCGTCCGGCGTGTCGGCCTTGGTGTGGTCGTACTCGGACACGCCGACGATCAGCGCCCGGTTGGCCTTCCCCCGCGGGTCGAAGCGCACGGGCCTAGTCCTCGTCGGGATCCAGCGGTTCCACCAGGGTGCGTGGGGGTTCGCCGTCCTCGACCCGGCGGCGGTTGTCCTGCCAGGCCCGGACGGCGCGCTGGGTGTACTCGGCCAGCGTGGCGACGGTGGTCACGTCCCCGAGGATCTGGAGCACGACCTCCCAGGCGGAGCCCATGTGCTCGCCGCCCGCGTCCCCGGGCCGCACCTCGATGCGTAACGTCCCGCCGCGCACCATGGCCTGCAGCGGCTGTTCGTGTTCCAGCCACGCCTGCAGCGCCCCGGCGTCGGTTCTGCTCGCGCTCGCGTCCAAACTGACGCGCACGCCTGCCCCGGCCCCTGCGTCCCCCTCAGCCATGTGCCACATCATGACACCGGCTCAGGTGCGGAAGGGAGACCTCGGACGAACCTCGCACACCACCGCGTACGGCTCGCACAACGTCGCGAACGACTCGCTCACCGCCGCGAACGACTCGCTCACCGCAGGCTCACACCCGGGACGGGAGCTCGCTGCGGCCGTCCAACTGCCGCAGCTGGCCCAGGATGTGATTGAGGGCCCCCTCGCGCCGGCCGGGCACACGGCCCCGTACTTCGGCGAGCGCGGCACCGAGGTCGCGGGCCTGGTGCGGGTCGCGGATCGACGCCCACTGGTGATGGGCGCGGTCCACCGCGGCCTCCACGGCGGGCGCGTCGGGCGCCTGCCCGGCGGCGAGCCGCGCGGAGGCCACCGCGAGCCAGGTGCGGCAACTGCGCACCGGGTCCCCGGCGAACATCGCCAGGTCGGCGCGGACCTCCGTCCAGTGCAGCGCCTCGTCCGAGCCGGGGCCGTGCGCGCGCTGCGCCGCCTGCTCCCACTGTGCGGCGAGCAGGTCGGCATCGGCGTGCCGTCCCTCGCGCACGGCGGCACTGACCGCGGCGTGCGGGTCCCCGGCGCCTGGCCCCGGGGTGCTCAGCACCAGGTCCGGCAGCGGCCCGTCGGCGGCGATCCGGGCGAGCGCCAGCTGGTGCAGCTGCTCCAGCGGCGGCCGCCGCCCGCTGCGCAGGATCGTCGCCACGGCCTTCATGTACGCCGGTGCCGCCACGCTGCGCCGGCCGGGAGGCGGGGCGATGCGACCGTAAACGGCGGTGCCGCGCCCGGAGTCGAGCGGCGAGGTGTGCAGCCACTGCCAGGACTCGGCGTCGGCGTGCAGGTCGACCACGAGGGTGGTGCTGCCGCCGGCCCGCAGCCGCAGTTCCTCGCGGAACCAGTGCCAGGGGAAGGCGGTGTAGCGCACGCTGGCCGCGGTGGTGCGGGCGAGCGCGAGGTGGGGCAGGCGCTGGCGCCGGTCCAGCTGGAGCTGCCCGGTGACGAACACGGTGAGCGGCCCCGGCGCCGCCGCGGCGGCCCGCAGCCGGGTCAGCACGGCCTGCGGGTCCAGCGGGTCGGCGAGTTCGACGACGTTCGCGGTGTCGGTGCCGGCGAGCACGGCGGGCGGCACGGCCGCCAGGACGGGGAGCACGGACGCCGCGTCCACCAGACATCCCCGCCCCATCGGTGAGGCCGCGAGCAGCAGCACGGTTCCGGCCATGGGCCGCTCCCCCCTGACGACGGTCGTGGATCACGTACGGCAGCACGGTAACGGCTGCGGCTGCAAAGGGGGACCGCGGGACGGCGAAGACCGGCCGGTCGGCGTGGGGCGGTGGCGGCGCGCACGGCGCCGGTGACGGTCCCGGGTGCCGGCGCCGTAGGGCGGGCGCGGGGCGGGTCGGACGGGGCGGTCGGCGCGGGTCGGGCGGGACGGTCGGGAGCCCGGCCAGGGCCGTGACGGTGGGCAACCTGGCCAGTACCAGGCAGGTGGGCAACCCGGCCAGGGTCAGGACGGCGCCCTGAGTCGGAGCGGTGCGCGCAGCCCCCGGCCTTCGAGCGGTGCACGCAGCCCCCGGCCGACGAGCGGGCGGGCTGCCCGCGGTCTACGAGCCGGGCGCGCAGCCCCCGCCCGTCGATGGCGGCCCCGGGTCCCCACCGCCCCGCTCGTCGCCGCAGGCGTCAGCGGTGCCGGCGGACCGCGAACACCGTCGTGTCGTCGGCCAGGTGGCCGCCGCAGTGCCGCAGGGTCGCGTCACGGACGTGGGCGACCAGGCGGTGCGGGTCGGTGGTGCGCGGGTCGGCGACGACGACGCGGGCCAGGTCGTCGCTCAGCGGATAGAAGCAGCCCGTGTCGTCGCGGGCCTCGGTCACCCCGTCGGTGACCAGCAGCAGCGTCTCGTCGGCGGCCAGCGGCACCCGCCGCACCTGCGGCGGCGCACTGGTGAGGTCGCCCAGGCCGAGCGGCAGGCCGTCGCCCGCGGGCAGCGAGCGCACCCCCGCCCGGCCCACCACCAGGGGCGGTTCGTGACCGAAGAGCACCAGGTCGACGGCGTCCGGCGCGTCCGGCGGGAAGGCCAGCAGGACGGCCGTGGCGAAGCGGTCGCCGTCCCCCCGGCCCAGGGCGGCGGTGTGGCCCCGGTGCCGCACCATGCGGGTCTCCAGGCGCCGGGCGACCGTCACCAGGTCCGGCTCGTGGAAGCCGGCCTCCCGGAACGTCCCCAGCAGCGCGGCCGCCGCCTCCACCGCGCCGAGCCCTTTGCCCTGCACGTCGCCGAGCAGCACGCGCGTGCCGTGCGGGCCGGGCTGGATGTCGTAGAAGTCGCCGCCGACCCGGGCCTCGGTGTCCGCGGCGAGATAGACGGCGGCATGGTCGAGGCCGCCCCAGGACGGCGGCAGCGGCCGCAGCACGGTACGCCGGGTGGTGTCGGCGATGTGCCGCATGTGCAGCATCCGCCGCTCGTCGCGCACCCGGACCGCGCAGGCCAGCGTGGCGAGCACCCCGCCGACGGCGACCAGCACGAAGTCCGACAGCCCGGCCTGGAACTGATTCGGCCACGCGCTGTCCACCAGGACGTAGGTGATGAGCGCGAGCACCGCGAACACGGCCGTCCCCCACACCCCGCAGATCGCCGCGGCGATGCCGGGCACCAGCACGATCCAGGAGACGATGCGGAACTCGCCGGGCGTGTTGACGTCCACGACGGCGATCGCCACGAGCAGCAGCAGCGGCGGCACCCAGGCCACGCTGCGGCCCCGCACCTGCAGCAGCTGGTGCCGGTGCACGACGCCCCGCCGCCCCGCCCGCGGATAGCGGACACGCAGCCCGGGCCCCTCACCGCCGCCGTCCGGGCCGCGCCCCGCAGAACCGCCGTCCGGGCCGCGCCCCTCACCGCTGCTGTCCGGGCCACCGCTCACGTGCCCCAGCGAAACACGGGCCCGCGCGGCTCGCATCAGCGTCGCCGGCGGGGGCACACGTCGACTTGCCGGTGGCCCCCGCCAGGTGTGCTCTGGAAGGCGGGGGCGAGGAGAGAGAGGAGCGCTCTCATGGCTCATGCGGCACCCGCGCCCGGCAGCGGCCGTTCGCGCGGCCTGGTCAGCACCCGATTCGGCGCGGTCCGGCCCGGCCGGGCCCCGAACATGCTGCCCGACGTGTTCAGCGAGAGGGTCCACACCCTGGTCCGGTACGGCTTCCCCGTCGTCCTCGGACTCGTCTACGGCTACTGGGCCGCGGCCAACCGGCGGGAGGGCGGGCCCATCACGGGGTGGAACGTGCTGTTCGGCTTCGTGACCGCGCTGGTGTTCATCGTGCTGTGCATCGCCGTGGCCCTCTACGCCCCGCGGCTGCCGCGCGAACTGCACTCGGCCGTGAAGTCCGGCTTCGCCGGCGCGGCCATCGGCTTCCTCTACAGCCAGAGCGAGCAGAGCGTCCTGCGCTCGATCGCCCTCGGCCTGGTGACCGGAGCGGCCATCTACGCGGTCTTCTTCTACCGCTTCTACACACGAGAGGACGCAGAAGGCAACCGCATCCGCTGACCGACAACTGCCGCAGCTACGGCCCAGCCGCGGCCCGTAGCTGCGGACAGTCGTGCCGCCGGGGCTGCGCCCACCCGGTCATGCGTAGCTGCGGGCAATCGTGCCGCCGAGGCGGCGCCCACCAGGTCATGCGTAGCTGCGGGCAGTCGTGCCGCTGGGGCGGCACGGGTGGGCGCTGGGGGTACCCCCTGCACGTAGTGCTTGGGGGAGGCACCCCGCACCGCCGGGCAGCGCAACACCGGCGCTCACCACGACGCCGAGCACAGCGCACCCCAGGGCACCGCACCCCACGGCGTCCACCCACCCAGGGACACCAACGCACCGCACAGCCGCAGCACGCAAAACGTGGACCCCGGCGGGGTACACCGGGGCCCACTTCCCTCATCCCTCCACTCACCGGCCGACCGAGACGCACCCGCCCGACCGGAGAGGCCTACGACGACCCGGCGCCCCGCACCGCACAACGGCCGGCGCCGGGTTCCGCGGAGCCGGAGCAGTGCACACGGCCCCACCTCCTTCTCCCCAGCACCAGGAAACACCCGTTCGGACGAACCCTCCACCGGAGAGAACCCCCGACCGGCCACCCAACCCCCCCCCCGCAGCCCGCAGCCCGCGACCGGCGGCCACTCGAACGGCCCACACCACTGGCGCCCCACCGCCCGCCCCCGTTGTCTGGAAGCGTGTCGTCCCGACGCCTCAGGACCGCCCTCTCGGCCGTCCTCATCACCCTGTCCTGCCTGCTGGTACCGCTCGGCGCACTGGCGGCCTGGGCGGCGTACGGCCTGACCGACACCGGACGGTACGTCACCACGATGGGGCCGCTGGCCGCCGACCCGGCCGTGCAGGGCCAGATCGCCGACACCGTCGGCGAGGGCATCCTGCGCCAGGTCGACACCGGCCCGGCGCACGGCGCGATGGGCCCGTTCGTGCACGACGCGGTGCGCTCCTTCACTCAGACCGAGGCGTTCCGGGCCGCCTGGGACACGGCGAACCGGTCCGCCCACGACGCCGTCCTGCGGGCCCTGCGCGAGAGCGACGACCGCCCGGTCACCGTCGACCTCGCGCCGGTCACCGAACAGCTCAAACGCCGACTCGCCCGCGACCACGTGCCGCTGGCCGCGCACATCCCCGTCCGGCACACCGAGGTCGCGCTGCTGCCGGCGAAGGACCTGGCCCGCCTGAGAAAGGGATACGACGTGCTCGAAGTCGCCGGGTTCTGGCTGCCCGTCACGGCGGTCACCCTCGCCGTCGCCGGCATCGCGCTGGCCGTCTGTCGCCGCCGCGCCCTGACGGCGACGGCCCTCGGCACGGCCGTCGGCGGCGCCCTGCTCGGCCTCGCGGTGGCGGTGGGCCGCAGCCTGACCCTGCGGGACCTGCCGCAGGAGGTCTCCACACAGGCCGCCGGCGCGGTCTACGACGCCCTCACGCACACCCTGCGCACGACGTCCTGGCTCCTGTGCGCGCTAGGCCTGACGACGGCGGCCCTCACCTGGCTGGCCACCCGCCACCTCCCCCGCCCCGCTCCCCAACCCCCCACCCCACCCCTGGACCCCACCCCACCCCCCAAACTCCCAGCCTGACCCCACCCCACAGGCACCGCCGCAGCCACGGTCAGTCACACCGCTGGACCGACGCCCACCCCGCATAGCTGCAGGCAGTCAGCCGCTGGGCGGGCGCCCACCCACCCCACGCAGCTGCAGGCAGACGTGCCACCGTGCCGGCACCCACCCCACGCAGCTGCGGGCAGACGGCGCCGCCGGGCCGGCACGGGTAGGCGCAGCAGCACCCCCCTCACGCAGCTGCGGGCAGACGCGCCGCCGGGCCGGCACGGGTAGGCGCAGCGGCACCCCCTCACGTAGCTGCGGGCAGTCGTGCCGCTGGGGCGGCACGGGTGGGCGCAGCGGCACCCCGCAACGCCGGGCAGCGCACCCCACGGCGTTCACCCCGGCGCCGGGCGCCTCGCACCGCCGGGCACCGCACCGCACGGCGGTCACCGCACCCCCGGGCACAATCGCACCGCAGACCACCGCCCCGCAGACCACCGCCCCGCAGGCCACCGCACCCCACGGCGTTCACCCCACCGCAGGGCCAGCAGAACCCCGGCGTTCACCCACCCCCCACCCCCCGAGCCACCGCGACCAGCACCCGCAGCGCGCCCCGCAGCTCCGCCACCGACACCGACCCCACCCCCACCCGCACCGCCCCCGGCGACCTCCGCGGATCCACCGCGAACGCGGAACCCGGCGTCACCGCCACCCCCCGCTCCCGCGCCGCCGCCGCGAACGCGTCCGCGCGCCACGGCGCCGGCAGCTCCCACCAGGCGTAACAGGCCCGAGGATCGGCCCTCACCGCGAACCCGTCCAGCTCCGCCCGCACCAGCGCCTGCCGCCGCACCGCGTCCGCCCGCTTCGCCGCCACCAGCCGCGCCACCGTCCCGTCCTCCACCCACCGCACGGCCGCCTCCAGCGCGAACCGCCCCGCGCTCCAGCCGCCCGAGCGCACCGCGTCGGCCACGGCGGCGCCCCGGCCGGGCGGGACCACCAGGAAGCCGGCCGTCAGGCCGGGCGCGACCCGCTTGGACAGCCCGTCCACCACGTGCACCAGCTCGGGTGCGTGCGCGGCCAGCGGTAGCGCGGGCCGCAGGAAGGACCAGATCCGGTCCTCGACGACCGGCAGCCGCAGCTGCCGGATCAGCTCGGCGATCTGTTCCCGCCGCTCGCCGCTCATGCTGACGGACGTCGGGTTGTGCAGCGTCGGCTGCAGGTAGAGCGCGGCGAGCGGCGCGGAGCGGTGCGCGGCGGCGACCGCGTCCGGCCGTACTCCGAAGGCATCGGTGGCGAGCGGGACCAGCGTCCGGCCGAGCCGCACGGCAATGTCCTTGACCAGCGGATAGGTGAGTTCCTCGACGCCGACGCGCCCACCCGCCGGCACCAGCGACACCAGCGCCGCGGCGATGGCCTGGCGGGCGCTGCCCGTGAACAGGACCTGCCCGGGGTCGGGCCGCCACCCGGGCACGGCGAGCAGCCCGGCGACGGCCGCGCGGGCCTCGGCGCTGCCGTCGGCCGCGGCCGGGCGCAGCGCCTCGGCAAGGGCGCCCGCTCGCAGCAGCGGCGCGAGGGCGGGCGCGAGCAGGTCCTCCTGCCCCGGGGCGACGGGGTAGTTGAGCTCCAGGTTGACGGGCGCGGCACCGGCCTCCTCGGTGAGCGCGCGGCCGCCGGGCGGCGCCGGAGCGGCCCGCACGAACGTGCCCCGCCCGACCTCGCCCACCACGAGCCCGCGCCGCGCGAGTTCGCCGTACACCCGCTCCGCGGTGGACGCGGCGATCCGGCGGCGCCGCGCGAACACCCGCTGCGGCGGCAGCTGTTGCCCGGGCCGCAGCCGGCCTGCGGCGATGTCGGCGGCGATCCGGTCGGCGATCCGCCGGTAATCCTCCACGCGCCCCACCTCTCATTGCACCGAGGGCAATGTTTTCATTGCCCTGAGCAGCGGGCCGCTCCTAGGGTCGCTGTCATGTCGCCCTTCCCCGCCTTCCTCGCCTTCGAGGACCGTGGCCCGGACGCGGACTCCTCGCGTCTGCCCCTGGTCCTGATCCACGGCCATCCCTTCGACCGCACGATGTGGGCACCGCAGCTCGCGGCCTTCGCCCCGTCCCGCCGGGTGATCGCCCCCGATCTGCGCGGCTACGGCGCCTCCCCGGTTGTGCCGGGCAGCACGCCGCTGGACGTCTTCGCGCGGGACGTCGAGGAGCTGCTGGACGAGCTGAAGGTGGAGCGTTGCGTCCTGGGGGGCCTGTCGATGGGCGGCCAGATCGCGATGGCCTGCTACGACCGGTTCGGCGACCGGGTGCGCGGCCTGGTCCTCGCCGACACCTTCCCGGCGGCGGAGACACCCGAGGGCAAGGTGGGGCGCAACGCGATGGCCGACCGGCTGCTGCGCGAGGGACTGCGCGGATACGCCGACGAGGTCCTGGAGAAGATGGTCGCCCCGTACGCGGACGACGCGGTCAAGGCGCATGTGCACCGCATGATGACCGCGACGTCCCCGGAGGGCGCGGCTGCGGCCCTGCGCGGCCGGGCCGAACGCCCCGACTACCGCGACCTGCTGACCCGGGTGCGCGTCCCGGCCCTGGTGGTGGTCGGCGAGGACGACACGTACACCCCGGTCGCCGATGCGGAGGCGATGCACGCGGCCCTCCCCGACTCCACCCTGACGGTGATCGCCCGGGCGGCCCACCTGCCCAACCTGGAGCGCCCGGCCGAGTTCAACGCCGCGCTGGAGGCGTTCCTGACCCGCGTCGACGCGGGGGCATAACGCCTCGCGCCTCCTCCGCCCCGCCCGCTACCGTCACCCCATGACCGCAACGACGACCCTCTACCGCCCGACCGGTCCCGAGGAGCTCGCCCTGGTCGAGGCGTCCGGGTGGACCGCGTGGCCCCCGCGCCTCCCCGAGCAGCCGATCTTCTACCCGGTGCTGAACGAGGACTACGCCGTCCGCATCGCCCGCGACTGGAACGTGCCCGCGTCCGGCTCCGGCTACGTCACCCGTTTCGAGGTCGACTCGGAGTTCCTGGCCCGCTACCCGGTGCGGCAGGCCGGCGGTCGGACGATCCTGGAGCTGTGGGTACCGGCGGAGGAGCTCGCGGAGTTCAACGCGCACATCGTGGGCCGTATCGAGGTCGTGCGCGCCTTCCACGCCGCGGACACGCCCTGACGGCATGCGCACCGGCCCCGGTGACCCGTCCGCCCGGGCGGACCTGCCCGCTCACGGCGGTCGCCGCCCGGGCCGGCGCATGACGGCCTGGGTCGCGGGCCTGCTGCTGGCCGGGGTGAGCGCGGTGCTGGCCTGCCGCATCGCCGACACCGACGCCGTCACCCCGGTGCCGCAGCTGCTCGCGTTCCTGCCGTGGCTGCTGGCCCCGGCGGGCCTCGCGCTGCTGCTGGCCCTGCTGGGCCGGTGGTGGACCGGCGTCGTGTGGGGCGTGCTGGTGATGGCGCTGCTCGCCTGGTTCACCGGGCCGTACGGCAAGGACGGCGAGCCCACGGGCCCGCCCGTCGCCTCCTTCCGCGTCCTCACCTCGAACGTGGAGTTCGGCCGCGGCACCGACGCCCTGGTCGCCGCCGTGCGCGAGGAGCGGCCGGACCTGGTGTTCGTGCAGGAATGCGACGCCGTCCGCTGCGACCGGGTCCTGCGGCGGGAGCTGTCCGCCGCCTACCCCTACCGGCAGGGCGTGGAGGGATTCGGTGCCGCGGGGTCCGTCGTCCTCAGCCGCTTCCCGCTCACCCCGGGCCCCGGTGTGCCGGCGCGCATGGGCATGCCCGCGGCGACCGCCCATGTGCACGGTCACGCCGTACGGCTGCAGCTCGCGCACCCCGCGCCGCCGGTGCCCGGCCAGGTCGCGGTGTGGCGCCAGGAGCTGGGCCGGCTGCGCGACGTGGCCGCCGCCGACGGGGGCGCGCCGCTGATCCTCGCCGGGGACTTCAACGCGTCCCAGGACCATGCCGCGTTCCGCCGCATCCTCGACACCGGCCTGCACGACGCCGCCCGGCTCGCCGGGCACGACCGCGCCCCCAGCTGGCCGTCGCGGACCACGCCCGCCTTCGGCGCGCAGATCGACCACGTGCTGCTCTCGAAGGACTTCTCCGTCACCCGGGCCCGCTTCCTGACCCTGGCCGGCACCGACCACCGTGCGCTCGTCACCGACGTCACCCTGCACGGCCGGTGACAATGGCGGCATGTCCGTAGGCCTCTCCCCTCCGCCCTGGCTGGTGGAGACCCTGCGCCCGCAGCGCGCCCCGGTCAACAAGGCCGCCGTCCTGCGCGCCTCCGTCGCCATGGCCCTTCCGCTGGCCCTCGGCCTCGCCGCCGGCCGGCCCGAGTACGGCGCCCTCGCCTCCATGGGCGCCCTGTCCGGGGTCATCGGCGACACCGCCGACGCCTACCGGATGCGGGTCCTCACCATCGCCGTCCCGCAGCTCTTCGGCGCCGTCGGCATCACCGTGGGCGCGGCGGTCTACGGGCACGGCTGGCCGGCGGTCGCCGCCGTCACCGGCGTCGCGCTGGTCTCCGGGATGATCTCGACGATCGGCGCGGTGGCCTCCGTGTCGGGGCTGCTCCTGCTGCTGAACGCCGTCGTCGGGGCCGGGCTGCCCATGCCCGGTCCGTGGTGGCTGGCGCCGCTGCTGATGACCGGCGGCGGGCTGCTCGTGCTGCTGCTCGCCCTGCTCGGCTGGCCGCTGCGGTCCGGGGTGCCCGAGCGGACGGCGGTCGCGGCCGCCTATCGCGCGGTCGCCGACCTGCTCGCCGCCTGCGGCGACCCCACGGCGTACGGGCCGGCCCGGCAGGCCGTCACCCGCGCCCTCGACCACGCCTACGACCTCGTCCTGGCCCGGCGGACCCGCCACCACGGCCGCAGCCGCGACCTGACCCGGCTGATCGCCCAGCTCAACGCGGTCACCCCGGTCGTGGAGGCCGCCCCCGCCGTCCATCTGACGGGCGTCCCGCTGCCCGACCGCATCCCGCGGGCGGTGCGCCGCATCGCGGACGCCGTCGCGGCCGGCCGCACCGGCCCCGTCGCCCTGGACCTGCCCGAACCCGCGGGGGAGACCGGGCGGGCCGTCGACCACGCCCTGCGGCACACCGCCGAGGTCGTCGCCGCGCCCGAGGTCGACCCGCGCGGCATCGACGACCGGCTGGGCCGGCCCGCCGCCCTCGGCATCCGCGCCGCCCGCTCCGCCCGCACGGTCGTCGTGTCCGCCCACTCGTGGCGCTACGGCCTGCGGCTGGCCCTGTGCATCGGGCTGGCCCAGGTGCTGGTCTCGATCGTGCCGGTGCCGCGGTCCTACTGGATCGCGCTGACCATCACCTTCGTGATGAAGCCGGACTTCGGTTCGGTCTTCTCCCGCGCCCTGCTGCGCGCCCTCGGCACCGTCGCCGGCCTGGTGGTCGCCGCCGCCGTGCTCGCGGAGGTGCCCCACGGCGGGTGGGACGTGGTGGTGATGGCGGTGCTGGCGCCGCTGATCCCGGCGCTCACCCCGCGCGGCTACGGCTATCAGACCGCCGCGATCACCCCGGTGATCCTGCTGTTGTCCGACATCCTCAACCACCAGGGCACCGCCCTGCTCCTGCCCCGTCTCGTGGACTCCCTGATCGGCTGCGGCATCGCCCTCGTCGTCGGCTATCTGCTGTGGCCGGAGAGCTGGCACACCCGTGTCGGCGACCGCCTCGCCGACGCCGTCGCGGACACCGCCCGCTATGTGGAGTGCGCCTTCGGCACCGACGGCGACCCGTCCGCCCGCGCCCGTATGCGCCGCCGCCTCTACCGCGACCTGTCCCTCATCCGTACGGAGTTCCAGCGCGCCCTGACCGAACCGCCGCCCACCGGGCGCCGCGCCGCCGCCTGGTGGCCCGTGGTCGTCGCCGTCGAGCGCATCGTGGATGCCACCACCGCGGCCCGGGTCCGCGTCCGGCACGGCGCGCCCTCGCCCCACCCGGCCGAGATCGGCCAGGTCGCCCTGCAACTGCGCGAACTGGCCGCAGGGCTGCGGGAGGCCGAGGTGCTGTATCCGGTCCGCACCGACCTGACCGGCCCCGCCGACAGCGTGCTGGAACCGGTGCGCCAGGAGGTGGCGGCGGCCCGCGCGATCGCCGGCCCACACTGACTAGCGCACGGGAAGCCCCGCAGACCCCCGACAGGGAACCCTGACCGTTTCACGTGAAACACCCGCATGGACCGTTTCACGTGAAACCGCCCCTGCCGGATGTTTCACGTGAAACGGCGATGCGGGCCGCCCTGTGCAGGAGGGCGGCCCGCATCCCGGTGGGGGGTGGGGATCAGGCGTTACCGGGCGCTCTTCTGCAGCGCCTTGTCGAGGGCGGCCGCGAAGCCGTACGCCCACAGCTGGTTCACCCGCGAACGCTCGGTCGCGTTCGGGTAGGGGTTGGTGCAGGAGGGGCCGGGGCCACCGCCCGACATCAGCTCACTGCACGGCCCGGTGTAGTGGTCCGGCAGCCCCAGGACGTGACCGGTCTCGTGCGCGGTCACCCGCGTGGAGTCGTACTGCTGGTTCTGCCGGTAGTCGAGGAAGATGTAGCCGCTGCC
This sequence comes from Streptomyces sp. NPDC014801, assembly GCF_043082085.1. Taxonomy (NCBI): domain Bacteria; kingdom Bacillati; phylum Actinomycetota; class Actinomycetes; order Kitasatosporales; family Streptomycetaceae; genus Streptomyces; species Streptomyces sp. NPDC014801. The sequence continues at coordinate 337,810 of NZ_JBIBXG010000009.1, forward strand.
GTGGCCGTCGGTGGAGGCGTACGAACCGCGCGAGTCGTTGCCCTCGTAGTAGGCGAAGTCGGCGTTCGAGCCCGCCGCGAGCTTGACGTTGGACACCGAGCTGTTCCATATCTGGGCGGCCCGGGATATCTGCGTTCTGAACGACGGCGCACGGGAGGCGTCGTAGACGACCGTGACGGCGGCGGTGCTGCTCGGGTGGGCGGCCCGCTTGGCGGCGACGGACTTCACCACCGCGTCGAAGAACGCCTGGTTCGCCTTGGCTTCGGCCGCCGAGCCGGTGTAGCCCTGGTACGGCTGCGGGGCCGGCGCCGCAGAGGCGGTGGCCGACCCGGGCGCGGCGATCCCGAGGGCGATCGCGGTGGCCGCCGTGACGGCGGACAGGGGCAGACGCATGCGCATCGATGACTCCTAGGGTGGGGGATGAGCCACTTGCCATCCGTGAGTCTCGGTGCCGCTGCGCCGCCTGTGATGATGGCAACCCCCGATAGCCCCGCCCTATCGCCCCACAACCGGCCTGCCTCAGGCGATAGTTGAACCCCTGGTGAAACCCTGGCGTCCGCTTTACTCTCCGGAGACATGGAGCTCGAGGTGAGGCACCTCCGCGCGGTGTGCGCCATCGCGGACACCGGCAGCCTGCACCGGGCCGCACGGCACCTCGGCGTGTCCCAGCCCTCGCTCAGCGCCCAACTGCGCCGCATCGAACAGGAGCTGGGCGGCGCACTGTTCCTGCGCGAGCGCACCGGCTGCCGTCCCACCCCGCTCGGCCGGCTGGTGCTCAGCCGCGCCCGCCCCCTCGTCGCCGACCTGCGCTCCCTGGTCGCCGAGGCGCGTGCCGCCGCCGCGGGCGGCCCCCATCTGCGGATCGGCTCCACCGCCAGCCGCGCCCTGCCCGGCTGGCTGCGCCGGCTCCGCCAGAGCCGGCAGGAACCCAGCCTGCACATGGACGTCTCCCCCAACGCCCTGCTGCGCATGGTCGCCGACGGCCAGCTCGACGTGGCGTTCGTGCACGAGGTCGAGGGCTGTCCCCTGCGCGTCCCCGAGGGCCTGCGCACCCGCGTCCTGGTCGAGCGGGAACCGCAGTTCGTGTCCCTGCCGGCCGACCACCCGGCCGCCGCGAAACCCGTCGTCGACCTGGCCGATCTCGCCGGGGACCGCTGGATGGTCGACCCGACCGTGGACGGCGAGTGGGACGCCGTCCACCGCATGCTGCGGCTGGCCGGGCTGAGCCCGCGCGTCCTGCACGGCGACTACCACACGGCCGCCTCCCTGGTGGCCACCGGTGAGGTCGTCACCGTCTGCCAGCCCACCTCGCTGTCCCGCCCGGAGACGGCCGTACGCCGGCTGCGGGGCGACCCGCTCGGCGTACGGCTGCTGCTCGCGGCCCGGACGGAGACGGAGCTGGACGGGGTGTGCCCCGCCCTGCGGGAGGCGTACTGGGAGGCGGCACGCCAGTCCCCGGCGTACCGGGAATGGCTGGAAGGCACCGCCTCCGCGCTCGCCCTGTCCGACGCGTGAGCCCCGCGCCGGGGGCCGACGCGAGCGGTCAGACGCCGATGTCCTCGCCGTCGGCCCGCCACACCGCGACGACCGCCGGGCGGACGATCTTCCCGGGCCCGTCGGGCCAGGTGCTGGCCGGCTTCTCCACCGACGCCCCGTCGACCTCGCCCGGGTGCTGGACGGCGACCAGCACCCGCCGGTCCTGCACCAGCGGCCCGCAGGTCTCGGCACCGGTCGGCACGGTCAGGAACTGCTTCAGCTCACCGCGCCGCTCGCCCCGGGTGGCCACGCCGAACAGGCCGTCGTGCGAGCCGAGCTGGTTGCCGTCGGTGGAGATCCACAGGTTGCCGTGCGGGTCGAAGGCCACGTTGTCCGGGCAGGAGATCGGGCTGACCCGGTCCTTGGGGAAGCCGGCGAAGTAGGTGGCCGGGTCGGCGGGGTCGCCGGCGACGAGGAAGAGCGACCAGCCGAAGGTCGTGGCATCCGCCCGGTTCCGGTGCTCGGTGAGCTCCAGGATGTGCCCGTGCTTGTTGGCGTTGCGCGGGTTGGCCTCGTCGGCGGGCGCGAGACCGGCCTTGCCGCGGTTGGTGTTGTTGGTGAGGACGACGTACACCTTGCCGGTGTGCGGGGAGGGCTGGATGTCCTCGGGCCGGTCCATCTTCGTCGCGCCCACCTTGTCGCCGGCGAGCCGCGTGAAGACGAACACCTCCTCGGCGCTCATCCCCTCCACGTGCGAGACGGCACCGTCGGCGGTGGCGGTGGCCAGCGGGATCCACTGCCCGCTCCCGTCGAACTCGCCGTCGGCGGGGAGCGCGCCGCTGCCGTCGATGTCGGCGGCCGGGGAGTCGCCGGTGAGCCGGGCGACGTAGAGGGTCCCCTCGTCGAGCAGCGACAGGTTGTGCTCGCGCACGGCCCGCGAGGTGCCGTGCCGCATCCGCTTGGCGCCGACGAACTTGTAGAAGTAGTCGAACCGCTCGTCGTCACCCGAGTACACGACGGGCCGCCCGTCCTCGGTCAGCCGCACGGTGGCCGCCTCGTGCTTGAACCGCCCGAGCGCGGTGTGCTTGCGCGGCGTGGAGGCCGGGTCGTACGGGTCGAACTCGACGACGTACCCGAAGCGGTGCACCTCGTTGGGCTCCTGCGCGAGGTCGAAGCGCCGGTCGAAGCGTTCCCACTTGCGCTCGGTGGCGCCGGTGCCGATCCCGTACCGCTTGTCGGTGGCGCGGCTGCCGTGGGCGAAGTACTGGTTGAAGTTCTCCTCGCCGTGCAGGGTCGTCCCCCACGGCGTGGTGCCGCCGGAGCAGTTGTTGAGCGTGCCGAGGACGGTACGGCCCGTGGGGTCGGCGGAGGTCTTCAGCAGGTCCGAGCCGGCGGCCGGGCCGGTGAGCCGGAAGCGGGTGGTGGCGGTGACGCGCCGGTTGAGCGGGTGCCGCGGCACGGCGGTCAGCTTCCCGCTGCGGCGGTCCTCCTCCACCACGACGGCGGACAGCCCGTGGGCCGCCCAGGCCACCTCGACCTGCTGCCGGGTCGGGTTCTCCGGGTCGTACCCGCGGAACATGAGCACCTCGTCGGTGTACTCGTGGTTGGCGACGAGGAGCTGCCGGTGCCGCTCGCCGGGCAGGGGCAGCAGGGCGAGGAAGTCGTTGTTGTACCCGAACTGACCGGCCTGGGCGGCCGCGGTCTGCCGCTCCGGGTCGAAGGCGGGCGCGCCGCGCAGGATGGGCTCGCCCCAGCGGATGACGACGTTCTGCCGGTAGCCCTCGGGGACGGTGACCTGGTCGGCGGTGTTCGGCGCGACGGGGGAGAACCGCAGGCCCCGGGCGGCGCGGCCGTGCGGTGCGGACGGGCGGGGAGCAGCGGCGGCGGGCTGGGCGGCGCCGGCGGTGACACCGCCCGCGGCAGCGGCCACGGTGACGACGGCGGCGGCCCGCAGGGCGGTACGGCGGCTGAGGGCGCCGGCGATGACGTCACCGACGTACTCGTTGGCGCTGGTGTTGGGCACCTCGTGGAAGCAGGCGTCACCGCACCGGAACCGGCAGGTCATCGCGGACCGCCCGCCCGGATGCGAAACGGACGGTGTCCCTACGAGCGGCAGCAGCTTGCGCACTTTACTCTCCCCTTGCGATCCCTTGGTACGGCCGTGACGGTAGGGGTACACACGTGCGGAAGCGCTGCGACCGGGTGAACGAGAAGTGAACCCGCGTCGTCCTTCGGGGTGTTGACACCGGGGCGTCGGCCCTGCTCACCCCTCCCCAAGATCACCCCCGGGGGCCGCTAACCTTACGTGTCCGTCCTGGCCAGGGATCGACGGGCATCAACTCACGCGAAGGGTTGCGCACATGGGCATTCTCACTCTCCTGCGGAACGCATTCGGCCGATCACGCAAGGGGCGCACGGCCGAGGCAGAGAGTGCGGAACCGGCGACGACGGAACCGACGCAGCCGGCCCCCGCGGCACCGTCGGCTTCCGGCCACCCCGAGCCGACGGACACCGCCACCGACCCCACCCCCCGCATCCCCGAACCCCGCCCGGCCCTCCGCAACACCCACGACCTGGTAGCAGCAGCCTTCGACAACGTCACGGTCCCCAAGCCGTCCACCTCGGCGGAGGACAACGCGGAGGCGGAGACGCCGGTGGCGGAGAAGCCGCAGGCGGAAACGCCGCAGGTCGAGGACCCGAAGGCCGAGACGCCGGAGCCTGAGGAGCCGCAGGTCGAGGAGCCGAAGGCCGAAGAGCCGAAGACCGAAGAGCCGAAGGCGGAGACGTCGGAGGCCGAAGAGGTGCCGGCCGAGGCGCCGGAGACCGAGAAGCCGCAGGTCGAGGAGCCGAAGGCCGAGGCACCGGAGACCGAGGAGCCGAAGGCCGAGACGCCGCAGGCCGAGACGCCGAAGGCCGAGGCCCCGGCCGAGGCGGACGAGCCGGCCACGGCACCGGAGCCTGCGGAGGCGACCGAGCCTGCGGAGGCGCCTGAGCCTGCCGGGGCTGCTGAGCCTGCCGAGGCCGCTGAGCCGACGGCTGAGGAGCAGTCCGCGCCGGCGGAGGAACCGGCGGCAGAGGCCGAGCAGCCCGCAGAGGCCACGGAGGAGCCGACGGAGCCCGCGGAAGCGGAGCAGGCCCCGGTCGAGGAGCCGGAAGAGCCCAAGGTCACGGAGGAAGAGCCGGCGGAGCCGACTGCCGCCCCGGAACCCGCAGCCGCCGACGGCGAGGACGCCCCGAAGGGGCCACCCGCACCCGACATCGAAAGCCGCACGGGTGGTGCGGGTGGGAACGAAACGGCCGAAGGCGAAGCCGAGGCCGAAACCCCCGAAGCCCCGCAGGGCCCCGCACCCGACAACGAATCCCGCACGGGTGGTGCGGGTGGGAACGAAACGGCCGAAGGCGAAGCCGAGGCCGCAACCCCCGAAGGCGAAGCCGAGCCGGAGACGCAAGAAGCCCCGCAGGGCCCCGTCACCCTCACCCGCATCAAGGCCGCCGCCCCCGCCCTCGCCACCGCGTACAAGGCCGCCACCGCCGCCCTCAAGAAGCACGACCTCACCGGCACCCGCGCCAAGGTCTACCTCGTCCTGGACCGCTCCGCGAGCATGCGCCCGTACTACAAGGACGGCTCCGCCCAGGCCCTAGCCGAGCAGACCCTCGCCCTCGCCGCGCACCTCGACCCCGAGGCCACGCTCCCGGTCGTGTTCTTCTCCACGGACGTGGACGGCACCGGCGAGCTCACCCTCACCGACCACGAGAACAAGATCGACGAGCTGCACGCCGGCCTGGGCCGCATGGGCCGCACCAGCTATCACGCCGCCGTCCAGCAGGTGATCGACCTGCACGGCACGTCGCAGGACCCCACCGCCCCCGCTCTCGTCGTCTTCCAGACGGACGGTGCCCCCGACGCGAAGACCCCCGCCACCCAGTCCCTCACGGACGCGGCGAAGAACCACCCCGCGCTGTTCTTCTCCTTCGTCGCCTTCGGTGAGCACGACAACAAGGCGTTCGACTACCTCCGCAAGCTGAAGACGGAGAACACGTCCTTCTTCCACGCCGGCCCCACCCCCCGCGAGCTCACCGACAAGGAGCTCTACGAGGGCGTACTGGCCGCCTGGCGCCCGTAACGCGACCGGGGGGTGGACGGAACCACTCCGTCCACCCCCCGAAACGCATGTGAGTCGATCTTCACGGGCCCAGTAGGATTTCGACCATGGCGGCCACTGGATCCGAGAAGCAGGCGGGGAAGGCGTACTACGTCTCCACGCCCATCTACTACGTCAACGACGCTCCTCACCTGGGCCACGCCTACACGACCGTTGCAGGGGACGTGCTCACGCGCTGGCACCGTCAGCGCGGCGAGAAGGTGTGGTACCTCACCGGCACGGACGAGCACGGTCAGAAGATCATGCGCACGGCCGAGGCGAACGGGGTGACGCCCCAGCAGTGGGCGGACAAGCTCGTCACCGAGGCCTGGAAGCCTCTCTGGGAGCACCTGGAGATCGCGAACGACGACTTCATCCGCACCACGCAGAAGCGGCACACCGACCGCGTCCAGGAGTTCGTGCAGGACCTGTACGACAAGGGCGAGATCTACAAGGGCGGCTACGAGGGCCCGTACTGCGTCGGCTGCGAGGAGTACAAGCTCCCCGGTGAGCTGCTCGACGGCGAGGGCGAGTACGCCGGTCAGAAGCTCTGCCCGATCCACAAGAAGCCGGTGGAGATCCTCAGCGAGGAGAACTACTTCTTCAAGCTGAGCGAGTACACCGACAAGCTCCTCGCCCACTACGAGGCGAACCCGGGCTTCATCCAGCCGGAGTCCGCGCGCAACGAGGTGCTGAACTTTGTCCGCCAGGGCCTGCAGGACCTGTCGATCTCCCGCTCGACGTTCGACTGGGGCATCCCGATCCCGTGGGACGCCAAGCACGTGATCTACGTGTGGGTCGACGCGCTGCTGAACTACGCCACGGCGGTCGGCTACAACGAGAACCCGGAGAAGTTCGAGGCGACCTTCCCGGCCGACGTCCACCTCGTCGGCAAGGACATCCTCCGCTTCCACGCGGTGATCTGGCCGGCGATGCTGATGGCGCAGGGCCTGCCGCTGCCGAAGAAGATCGCCGCGAACGGCTGGCTGATGGTCGGCGGCGAGAAGATGTCGAAGTCGAACCTGACCGGCATCAAGCCGCAGGACCTGACCTCGCACTTCGGCGTGGACGCCTACCGCTGGTACTTCCTGCGCGCGATCGCCTTCGGCCAGGACGGCTCGTTCTCCTGGGAGGACTTCTCCGCCCGGTACACCTCCGAGCTGGCCAACGACTACGGCAACCTCGCCTCCCGCGTGGCGGCCATGGTCGGCAAGTACTTCGGCGGCACGCTGCCCGAGGCCACCGCCGACGGCGACGCCGAGAAGGCGATCCACGACGGCCTGGCCAAGGCCGTGGCCGAGGCGGACCGCAAGATCGGCGAGGAGCTGGACTTCCAGGGCGGCATCCTGGCGGTCTTCGACTTCGTGAAGCAGGTCAACGGCTACATCACGGAGCAGGAGCCGTGGAAGGTGGCCAAGGACGACTCCGAGGAGGGCAGGGCCCGCCTCGCGACCATCCTCTACACGGCCGCCGAGGCGCTGCGCGCGGTCGCCGTCCTGCTGAACCCGGTCATGCCGGAGACCTCGCAGAAGCTGTGGGACTCCCTCGGCGCGGAGGCGTCCCTGGGCGCCCTGGCCGAGCAGCGGATCCAGGAGGCCGGCGACTGGGGCCGCCTGCCCGCCGGCACCACGGTCACCAAGGGCGCGGTCCTCTTCCCCCGCCTGGAGGAGAAGCCCGCCGTCTGACGGCTCGCACCAGCACCTGTGTCAGCCTCCGCCCCGGCAAAGGGCGGGGGCTGACGCCGTACCGGGGCCCGGACCTGCCGCGGTGAAGGCCCGCCGCTGCCGCCACGGGGCACGCATTTTGGCCGAAAGGCGCACGAGCGGGGACCTTGCTCGCGTCCCGGAGGCGCGGTCACCCTGACGGCATGGTGCGTGGGCGGGGGCAGGCCGTGCTGCGGGCGGCCGGACGGGCCGGGGGGTGGCTGGGGGCGTTCGCCGCGGGATCGCTCGTGGCGACCTTGTACACGCTGTTCCTGGCGTGGGTGCTGGTGACGCTGTGGGCGCACGGGCACCGGGACCTGATGGCGTTCCTCATGGTGTGCGGCGGTGTCGCCTTACCCGTCGCGGCCCCCTTCCTGGCGGCTGTGTATCTCCACGAACGGGACCGTGAGACGGCGTGCTTCGCCGTCGGAATCAGCACGGGGGTGCTGGTGCTGTCGGCGTTCGCAGGTGTCATGGCTTTCGGCTGCCAGGACTCCGACCAGCAGGCGCTGCACGACCGCGGGGTGGCGAGGACCGGTGTGGTGACCGGGCAGTGGAGGTCGGACGGCCCCGACGGCGCCACGTTCGGGATCGACGTACGGCTGCCGGACGGGACCACCCACAGATTGCCGGGGGAGCAGTCCCCGGTGGGCACGCCGATCGTCGTCACGGTCGACCCGCGGGGTGACGTCGACACCCGGCTGGGACCGCCGCCGGGGGCACCGGACGGGGTCGGGCTGAAGCTGTCGGCCGCCGGCGTCGCGCTCGGCTGCACGGCCGCGTCCGCGTCCTGCGCGGGGCTCGTGGCAGCGGACCTGCGGCACCGGCTGCGCCGGCGAACCGGACGGCCCGGCGGGGTCACGGCGCTGGTGAAGAACTGAGCCGCTCTGGCGCGGCTCGCCACCCCCTCGCCCCCGGGTCTGACAGCATGGGCATCCCGTGAACGTTTCCGCACCTCACCAGCGCCTTCTCGGCGATGCCGTCACCGTGGGCAGTCCGCACGGGCTGGTCCTGGCCGGCGGCTACGCCCTGGAGGCCCACGGTCTGCTGACCCGCCCGCACGCCAATGTCGACGTGGCGACGGAGAGCGCCGAGCCGATGGAACACCTCGCCGGGGACATTTGTACGGCCCTGGAGGCGCGCGGCCGCCAGGTGCGCACCGTCTCCGTCGCCCCGCTGTCGGCGCAGCTCGCCGTGACCGACCCGCCGACGGGCGAGGAGTGCACGCTGGCCCTGCACAAGGAGGCGTTCTGGCACCCTCCCGTGCTCACGGAGGCCGGTCCCACGCTGTCCCTGGAGGACGCGGTCGGCACGAAGATCCGCGCCCTGTACGACCGGGGCGCCGCCGTCGACCTGATCGACGCCCGGGCCGCCGCCGCCCGCTTCGGCTTCCCCGACCTGGAGGAGCTGGGCCGCCGCCACGCCCACGACCCCTTCGACCTGCCCACCCTCCAGTCCCGCCTGACCGGCACCGACTGGTACCCGGACACCGCGTTCACCGCGTACGGCGTCCCCCCGGAAGAGATCGCCCCACTGCGCGCCTGGGCCCAGCACTGGTCCGACGACATCGCCGAACGCCTCCTGGAGAACGGCGCCTCCCCGGACGACCCCGGTGACGCAGACGAGTAGGAGCGGTCAGCTCCCGGACGCGTACGCCACGAAGTCCGCCCACGCCTGCGGGGCGAGCGCGAGCCGGGGGCCGGCGTCGCGGTACTTGGAGTCACGGACGTGGACGGTGGCGGGGGTGGTGGCGATCTCGACGCAGGAGTCACCGTCGGGGCCACTGCTGTAGCTGCTCTTGAACCACGCGAGTTCGGGGGCGTCACCGACGGGGATCTTGCGGATCATGTCTCTCCCAGCAGTTGCTCGATGAGGGCCAGCGACTCCCCTGGCGGGAGAGCCTGCGCCCGGATGGTGCCATACCGCAGCTCAAGGACGCGGAGCTGCCTCAGATCAGTGACGGGACGACCATTGAACGCCCCGTCAGAGCGCCCCACAGCAGTGCCGTCCTCGAACTTCAACAACTCGATCCTGCCGCTCATGCCGGGGTGTGGTGCGCTGTCCATCGGCATCATCTGGAGGGAGACATTGCTCAACTGCCCCACTTCCAGCAAGCGTTCGAATTGCTGCCGCCGGACCATTGTGCCTCCAACCTTGCGCCGAAGCGTCGCCTCTTCCAGGACGAAACTCAGCGCCGGGGCAGGGCACCGCTCATAGATCACTTGCCGGGCGACACGGGCGGCTACGCGACGCTCCAAGTCCTCCGGTGTGTAGGCGGGCAGCCACGACTCAAGCAGCGCCCTCGTGTAGTCCGACGTCTGCAACAGTCCCGCGATGTTGCTGTTCTCGTAGACGCCGATCTCGACCGCCCGCGCCTCCATCTGCGCAAGATCCCGCACCTTCTTCGGGTACCGGACCTTCGCCACGTCCTCCTTCATCGCGGCGAGCAGCCCACCCGCCCCCAGCACCTCGTCCGCCCTGTCCAGATACTCGGGCCGGGGAATCCGCTTGCCGCTCTCGATCTTGTAGACGAGGTCCTCGCCGTACCCGACGGCCCTGCCGAAGTCACCGGCGCGCATCCCCACGGACTCCCGCCGGAGCTTGAGCTGCCGCCCCACGGTGGCTACGACGGCCACGCCCCACTCGTCGTCCGGATCCACCTCCCACCCCGGCTCGTCCGCCTCCGTCCTGAGGTGCCGGACCTCTCCGTCCACCGACATGCGCGCCCCTCCGCCGTACCGTCTCGTGCCAGCCACGCCCTACCCGTACGCGACGCCCCGACAAGCCCGGACACCACCGGACAACCAGCGGACAGTCACCGTACGCAACCACGGCGTCACTCCCCACGGTAGGCGCATCCGGCCACGCTGAGTGACGTGAACCCGAAACTCCTCCAACCCGGCGGCTCCATCCGCAACTTCAGCGTGCTGCTGTCGCCCACACCCCGGGGGGCGCGCCTCGCCCGCCTGCTCGCCACGGAACAACTGCGCGTCTGGGGCCTGCCGTTGGATCCGGCGCAGCTCGTCGTGGCCGAACTGGCCAACAACGCCGCCACGCACGGCCGCGTCCCCGGCCGGAACTTCCGGCTCCTGCTCTACGTGGTCGGCGAGACCCTCCGTATCGAGGTCACGGACACACGCGGTGACCGGCTGCCCCACGTCCGGTCCGCCCGCCCCGCCGAGGAATCCGGCCGCGGCCTGACCCTCGTGGCGGCCCTCGCCGACCGCTGGGGAGTGACTCCGGGTCTGCCACCCCGCAAGACGGTATGGGCCGAACTCACCGTCCCGGCCCGGGAGTCACCGCGACCTGACCGCCCGTGCTCCGGTCCGACCTGCGCTCCCTATGAACCACCCACCGGGGAGAAAGAACCCCGCCAAGCCCCACCCCTCCCTCCCGCCGGGCAAACTCACTCCGCCGAGTGAATATGCCCAACTGGGCTGGATTCGGGACGGGTTGCGTGCCCTACGCTCAGCGCCAGCAGCACACGACCACCCCCAGACATGCGACGGCCCTCGCCGGGACTGCCATCCCAGTGCGAGGGCCTGACCACCGAGGAAAGCCGCTTCCCGATGGACACCGAAAACCCTAGCGCGACCACGCCTGCCCAGTCCCGTATCCGCGGCAAAAACCACCCCGACGGGGACCGCGTCGCCGGCGTCGTCCACGACCACGTCCGCCACACCGAGAACTTCACGGTGATCGGCAACGACCTGGCCCAGCATCCCGAGCTGTCCCTGCTCGCCATCGGACTGGCCTCCTACATCCAGTCCGTGCGTCCGGGCACCGCCGTCGACATCAAGACCCTCGCCGCCCGCTTTCCCGAGGGCCCCACCCGTATCGCAGCGGCTCTGCGGGAGCTGGAGGGCCACGGCTACCTGCGCCGCACCCGCGAGCGCACCACCACCGGCCAGATCGTCACCCGCACGGTCTCCTGCAACCGGCCCGGTCACCGCGCCTCCCGGGAGCCGGCCACCCGCAGGCCCGCCCGGCGCACGGCCCCCGACGAGCCCGCGCCCCGCAAGCGCCTCCCCGCCGTCCCCCAGCCGTCGTACAGCTCGCCCGGCCTCCTCCGGACAGCTGTCGACGTCCTCGCCGGTCTGCGCCGCCACGACCCCCGCCTGCTCCTGTCCGCCACCGACGCCGAGCACCTCGCCCCGGGCGTCGCCGCCTGGCTGGAGCGCGACCTCACCCCCACCGCCGTACGCCATGCCCTGACGGCGAACCTGCCGGACGAGCCCCTGGTCCGCCCGGCCGCCCTCCTCGCGCACCGTCTGGCCGCCCAGCTCCCACCACCGCCACCGTTCAGTCCCCCGGCCGCACCGACCCCCGAGCGCCACCCGTGGCAGACCTGCGACGGCTGCGAACGCGCCTTCCGCGCCCCGACCCCGGGCCGCTGCCGCGACTGCCGAGCCGACCACCACGAGGCCCCATGAACGCGCAAAGGCCCGGCATGCATGCTGCGGCTACCCTGGCAGGGGTACTCCTGGAGGACACCATGAGCACACTGCCCGAGCAGGGCCGCGAGCTGATCCCGCGTCCCGAGCAGACGCCCGATGCGCTGCGCGCCGCACTCGCCGTGGTAGCGCCGGGCCGGTTGGCGGAGATGCAGGCCACGAAGGACGAGGCGTTCGCCAAGGCGGTCGAGTGGCAGTCCGTCAGCCCGGTGCAGGGCTGGGTTCTCCGCTGGGCCCGGGACATCGAGATCGCCCGCCGCCCCGATCTGTCCGCCCGCTTCGAGCGGGCGCAGAGCAGGCTGGAGGACGAGGACTCCGGCATCGCCGAGAAAGCTCTCCGGGAGCTGACCGCCGTACTGGACGATGCCATGAAGGCAGTGCGCGGTTGAGCTGGAAGTGGGAGTACGCGTTCGGAGCGGAGGAAGCGGCGCGCTCAGCACCCGCCGACTTCCTTGCGCAGGTGGAGAGGAAAGCGGACGAGTTGGTGAGGGCCGCCGAAGCGCTCCACGTCCACGGCCGGGCCCACCGTGGTCTCGACCCCAAGGGCGGCGACATCATCGTCCCCGGCGGCATGTTCAGGTATCAGATCGTTGTGCGAAGTGAACGCGTCTACCTTGTTCAGATCACCTACCTGGGCTTTTGAGCCGGAGCTCACCGGCGCTCGCAGGGCGGCCCGGATATGCGCGAAGGCGCCCGGGACCAGGTGGTCCCGGGCGCCTTGGCCATGCGTACGTCGCTTACTTCGGCTGCGGCTTGTTGATCGTCAGGTGGAGTTCCTTCAGGCGGGCCGCCTCCAGCTCGGTGGGGGCACCCATCATCAGGTCCTGGGCGTTGCCGTTGAGCGGGAAGGCGATGGTCTCGCGGATGTTGGGCTCGTCGGCGAGCAGCATGACGATGCGGTCGACGCCGGGGGCGATGCCGCCGTGCGGCGGGGCGCCGAAGCGGAAGGCGCGCAGCATGCCCGCGAACTCGCGCTCGGTGACCTCACGGTCGTAGCCCGCGATCTCGAAGGCCTTGAGCATGATGTCCGGCTCGTGGTTCCGGATGGCGCCGGAGGACAGCTCGACACCGTTGCAGACGATGTCGTACTGCCAGGCCAGGATGTCCAGCGGGTCCTGGTTCTCCAGCGCGTCCATGCCGCCCTGGGGCATCGAGAACGGGTTGTGCGAGAAGTCGATCTTGCCGGTCTCCTCGTCCTTCTCGAACATCGGGAAGTCGACGATCCAGCAGAAGCGGAACACGCCCTCCTCGAAGTGGCCGGCGCGCTTGGCGGCCTCGACGCGGACCGCGCCCATGATCTTGGAGACCTCGTCGAACTCGCCCGCGCCGAAGAACACGGCGTGGCCGGCCTCCAGGCCGAGGCGCTCGGTGAGGACCTTGACGTTCTCCTCGGTGAGGAACTTCGCGATCGGGCCGGACAGCTGGCCGTCCTCGCCGACGCGGACCCAGGCCAGGCCCTTGGCGCCCTGCGAGACCGCGTAGTCGCCGAGCTGGTCGAAGAACTTGCGGGGCTGGTCCTGGACGGCCGGGACGGGCAGCGCGCGCACGTGCTTGCCGGCGAAGGCCTTGAACTCCGAGCCCTCGAAGACGTCGGTGATGTCGACGAGCTCCAGCTGGGCGCGCAGGTCCGGCTTGTCGGAGCCGTACTTCAGCATCGCCTCGCGGAACGGGATCCGCGGGAACGGCGAGGTGACGTGGCGGCCGCCGCCGAACTCCTCGAAGAGCTCGGTCATCAGCTTCTCGATCGGCTGGAAGACGTCCTCCTGCTCGACGAAGCTCATCTCGACGTCGAGCTGGTAGAACTCGCCCGGCGAGCGGTCGGCGCGGGCGTCCTCGTCGCGGAAACACGGCGCGATCTGGAAGTAGCGGTCGAAGCCGGAGATCATCAGCAGCTGCTTGAACTGCTGCGGGGCCTGCGGCAGGGCGTAGAACTTGCCCGGGTGCAGCCGGGAGGGCACGACGAAGTCGCGGGCGCCCTCGGGCGAGGTGGCCGTCAGGATGGGCGTGGCCATCTCGTTGAAGCCCATCGCCGCCATCTTGTGACGGATCGCGGAGATCACCGCCGTACGCAGCATGATGTTGCGGTGCATGCGCTCGCGGCGCAGGTCGAGGAAGCGGTACTCCAGGCGCCGCTCCTCGTTGACCCCGTCCTCGGTGTTGATCGTGAAGGGGAGGGGCTGGGCCGCGCCGAGCAGCTCGACCTCGCTGACCTCCACCTCGATCTCGCCGGTGGGCAGGTCCGGGTTCACGTTCTCGGTTCCACGTGAAACAACGCGGCCGTCGACGCGGACCGTGGACTCCTTGGAGACCTTGTCCAGGGCCTCGTAGGCCTCGGTGCCGGGGCGGGCCACGAGCTGCGTGATGCCGTAGTGATCGCGCAGATCGATGAAGAGGATGCCGCCCAGGTCGCGCCGATTGTGCAGCCAGCCACTCAGCCGGACGTCGGTGCCGACGTCAGTGGCGCGGAGCTCGCCGCAGGTGTGGGACCTGTACCGATGCATCGTCGTTCATCCAGTCTTCGCGGATCGGGTATCTCCGGGGCCCGGTGCCCGGACTTTTCAAGGGTACCGGCCGCCCCGGGATCGCCTCCCCACCGTTACGGCCACGCCCGTCCCACGGCCCTGCCGCGCGGCCCTTCGGTGGCAGTATGCGAACAGATCTTCTTAAAGTGGGGCAATGCGCACTGGTGAGCCCCTGCCCGAGGTGGGGGAGGTCCTCGCCGCCCTCGCGACCGGCATGTGGCACTGGGACACCGGAACCGGGCACGTCACCCTGGACGCGGAGGCGGCCCGGCTGCTCGGGCTGCCCGCCGAGCCGACGCGGCTCACCGAGGCCCAGGTGCGCGCCCGGCTGCACCCCGTCGACTGGAACGAGATCACCGGAGTCGTCCAGCTCGCGGTCGCCGAGGGCACCCTCGCCGAGGTGCGCATCCGGATCATGGACGAGACGGGCCGCATCCTGCGCGTGGTGCGCTCCCGCTCCAAGCCGACCTTCGACCCGCAGAAGAAGGCCTACAAGCTGATCGGCACCCTGCAGGAGGTCACCGAGCCCGCGCCGGGCACCCCGGCGGGCAACAACGCGGTCACCGGCGACTGGCGGCGCTCACGCGAGGCGTTCCTGCTGGACGCGGGCCGCGCGCTGGCCGAGGCGCGCTCCACGGCCGAGGTGCTGCGGGTGGCGGCGGGGCTCTCGATGCCGGGCTTCTCGCCGGACGGGCTCGCGGTGTTCGGCGCCGAGGGCGACCGGCTCACGATCATCGGCCACCACGGGCAGCGGCCCGGCGACGAGGGCCCCTTCGCGCAGATGGCGCTCGGCACGGACTACCCGGCCGCCGAGGTGGTGCGCACCGGACGCGCGGTGTACCTGTCCTCGCCGGAGGAGTACAAGGCGCGCTACCCGCTGACCTGGCCGCTCGCCCAGCGCTTCGGCCGGCAGTCCTGGGCCTTCCTGCCGCTGACGGTCGGGGGCCGCACCATGGGCGCCTGGATGGCCGCGTTCACCTACCCGGTCGCCTTCACCCCCGACGAGCGGTCCGTGCTGACGACCGTGGCGCGCATGCTCGCCCAGGCCCTGTCCCGGGCCGGCGCCGCCGAGACCGAGCGGGAGCTGACCGACGGGCTGCAGCGCTCGATGCTGCCGGTGCTCGGCCCGGGGATCCCCGGCATGAGCCTCGCCGCCCGCTACGTGCCCACCGGCGGCGGACTCCAGGTCGGCGGCGACTGGTACGACATGATCCCGCTGCCCGCCGACCGCTTCGCGCTGGTCATCGGGGACGTCCAGGGCCACGACGTGCGCGCGGCCGGGCTCATGGGCCAGCTCCGCACGGCCCTGCGCGCCTATGCCGCCGAGGGTCACCGGCCCGACGCGGTCCTCTCCCGCGCCTCCCGCTTCTTCCACGGCATCACCCACACCGACGACCCCGGCGGGCTGCGCTTCGCGACCTGCCTCTACCTCGAGGTCGACCCCGCCACCGGGGTGGTGGAGAGCGCGCGGGCCGGGCATCTGGACCCGGCGGTCCGCATGCCCGACGGGACGGTCCTGCACCGGCCCACGGCGGGCGGCCTCCCCCTCGGCATCGACCCGGACAGCGACTACCCGACCACCCGGCTCACCCTGCTGCCCGGCGAGACCCTGCTGCTGTGCACCGACGGCCTGATCGAGACCGGCGGGCACGACCTGGACTCCGGCTGGGCGCGGGTCCGCTCCATCATGGAGTCGGCCGACGGCGACCTCGAAGCCCTCGCCGACGCCCTGGTCCGGGCCGTGCACGGGCCCTCCTCGCACCACACCACCGGCCCGCTCACCGACCGCCGCGAGGACGACATCGCCCTGGTCCTGCTCGGCCGGCACCCGGTGCGCGAGGACGGCACCGTCGCCGTGCGTGCACCCGTGCGGCGCTCGGTGCTCACCGTCGCGCAGGCCGAGCCGGAGCGCGTCGCCACGGCCCGGCAGCAGCTGCGTGAACTGCTGCACGACTGGCCCTCCCCGGACCAGGTGGACTCGGCGGTCCTGCTGGTCTCCGAGATGCTCACCAACGTCCTGGTGCACACCGACGCCGACGCCCTGCTCTTCGCCGAGGTCTCCGGCCCGCCCGGCGCGCGGCGCATCCGCGTCGAGGTCACCGACAGCAGCGACGACCTGCCCCACAAGCGCCGCCCCGGCGAGCTGGCGTCCTCCGGCCGCGGCCTGGTCCTGATGGAGCTCCTCGCCGACCACTGGGGCGTCGCGCCGCGCGGCGAGGGCAAGAGCATCTGGTTCGAGCTGAGCGAGAAGGGGCCGGAGGCCGAGGAGGGCCCGCGGACGGACCGGACCCCCGGGCGGCACCGGGAGGGGCCGGCGGCGGCCTAGCAGCGACTCGTGGCGTACGGCTGCGGGGGCGGCCCGGCAGCGGCTCATGGCGTACGGCTACGGCGGCGGCCCGCCAGCGGCTCATGACGTACGGCTGTGGGGTCGGCCCGGCGGGGGAGGTGGCCGTCCGGAATCAGGCGGGCGAGGGCTCAGCCGCGAGGCGGAGGCCGGTGGGTCGACGGCCGGTTCCCGCCGGCGTACGGCCCGCGGGCGGAGTCGGCGTCCGTGCGGCCGTCGGCGTCCGTACGCGCCTCGCCGTCCGTGCGGCCCTCGTCGTCGGCGTCGAACGAGGACGCCTCCTGGGGCGTCAGCACCGCTTCCGGGGTGGCGCCGGGGGCCGTGTCCTGGACGCGGTCGCCGGGGTGGCGCAGGGCGCAGAGGAAGGCGACGCCGAGGGCGACGGCCATGCCGTAGAAGACCCACTGGTTGGCCTCGGCGAAGTCCCTGCGGATCGCGGACATCGCCGCGCGCATGGTCGTGGCGAGGGGTCCGTCGCCGCTCGGGGTGCTCGCGTCGGGGGCGCCGACGACGGCCTCGGACACGTCGCCGGCCGCCGAGCGGGCCGTGTTCGCCGGCACCCCGCGGGCGCGCAGGGTGTCCGTGACGTTCGACGTCATCGTGTGGGTCAGCAGCGTGCCGTAGATCGCGAGGCCGACGCTCGCCGCGTAGTTGCGCACCGTCTGTGTGATGCCGGTGACCTCGCCGTACGAGGCGCCGATCGCGCGGTTGACGGCGTCCGTGGAGGCCGGCGCGAGGATGAAGCCGATGCCGGCGCCCGCGAGCGCGGCGTAGGGCCACTGGTCGTGCATCGTCAGATCGGTCAGTTTCCCGGCCCACAGAGCGAAGCCGACGGCGCCGACCACGCACCCCGTCTTCATCGCCGGGCGGGCGCCCCGCTTGTCCAGGATGCGGCCGCCCCACTGGGAGGCGAGAGCGAAGCCCGCGAAGAAGTACAGCAGGTACAGCGCGGCCTGGTTCGGGGAGGCGCTCAGCGAGATCTGGGCGTAGACGGAGGCGAAGAAGAACAGCGGGACGAACACCAGCATCGAGAAGAACAGCACCAGGACGTCGGCGGTGAAGGCCCGGTCGCGGAAGACGGTCAGGTTGACCAGCGGGTGGCGCACGCGCAGCTCGTAGCGGCCGAAGACGCCCAGCACGACCAGGCCGCCGGCGATGCAGGCCCAGGTCGCCACGGAGTCCCAGCCCCAGGTCGCCGCCTGCTGGAAGCCGAGCACGCTCAGTCCCATCCCGACGGCGATCAGCACGGCGCCGGGCACGTCCAGCGGTTCGTCCCGCCGGTGCGCCGGAATGCGGGCGAGCGCGGTGAGGGCGAGCGCCACGATCGCCACGGGCACGTTGACCCAGAAGATCGCCCGCCAGGTCCAGTCGGTCAGCCAGCCGCCGAGCAGCGGACCGACGGCGGTGAGGGCGCCGGTGAGGCCGAAGAACAGGGCGAGGGCGCGGCCCCTGCGTTCCACCGGGAACACCGCCACGACCACGGCGAGCGCCGCCGGGAACAGCAGCGCCGCGCCCAGGCCCTGGGTGGCCCGGAAGACGACGAGCCAGGTCAGCGGCGAACCGCCGGTGGGCACACAGCCGCACAGCACGGAGGAGCCGACGAAGATCAGCGTGCCCGCCACGACGACCCGTCGCGGGCCGTACAGGTCGGCGAGGCGGCCGCCGAGGGCGAAGAACGCCGCGAGGGCGAGCAGGTAGGCGTTGACCACCCACTGCATGCCGGAGCTGGTCAGATGGAGTTCCGAGACGATGTCGGGGGCGGCGATCGACACGATCGTCTGGTCGATGAACGTCATCGCCACGGCGCACATCATGGCCGCGAGCGCCAGTGGCTGGGAGGCCGCACGTCCCGTGCCGAGCGCGCTGTCCCCTCGTCTCGTGCGCGTTCCGCTCACCCGTTCAGTCTCCCCCCGCCCTGGTCGGCCCGCATCCGCGGTCACAGCGGCATCAGGACGGCGCACCCGTCCCGCCGGCACCCCCTCTCGGGTCAGTCTCTCGGGTCAGTCCGTGTCCGCCGGTTCGCCGCCCCGTTCCCTCAGTTCGTGGACGACGCCGAAGGCGGCGGCGGTCAGCGGGACGGCGAGGAGCATGCCGAGGATGCCGGCCACGGAGGCGCCCGCGGTGATCGCGAGGAGGACGACCGCCGGGTGCATCTGCACCGTCCGGCTCTGGATCACCGGCTGCAGCACATGCCCTTCCAGCACCTGCACGGCGACCACCACGCCGAGCGTCCACAGGGCGATGACGAACCCGCGGTCGGCGAGGGCGACGAGCACGGCGACGGCGCCGGAGATGAACGCGCCGAGGTAGGGGATGTATGCCCCGACGAACACCAGTGCGCCCAGTCCGACGGCGCCGGGGACGCGCAGGATCAGCAGGCCGACGCTGATGCACAGCGCGTCGATCAGGGCGATGAACGTGGTGCCGCGCATGAAGCCCTCGACGGCCCGGAAGGCCCGCCGCGCCACCGCCTCGACGGTGTCGGCGCTCCCGTCCGGCGCGAGCGACCGCAGGACGCCGGAGGCACGGTCGCCGTCGCGCAGGAAGAAGAAGACGAGGAGCAGGGCGAGGACGGCCATGGCGATGGTCTCGCCGACGACGCTGACCCCGCTGATCACGTTGTGTGCCGCCGTCCCGCCGAACTTGCCCAGCAGCTCGCGGCCGTTGGAGGCGAGGTCGTCCAGCGAGGTGCCGGCCGCGCCGAAGTGGTCGGTGATGCCCCGCGCGGCGTCCTTGAGGGAGGCGACGATCTGGTCGCCGGTGTCGATGAGCGCGGCGACGACGATGTACACCGCGCCGCCGACCACGGCGACGACGGCGACACAGGTCAGCCCGGCGGCCAGGGACCGGTTGACGTGCGCCTTGACCAGCCGCCGGTGCAGCGGCCCGAGCAGCGCCGTGCCGAGCAGCGCCAGCAGCACCGGCGTCACGGCCGTCCGCAGCTCGCCGCACAGCCGCAGGCCGACCCAGCCGACACCGGCGACGAGCAGCGCGAGCGCACACCACGCGGCGAGACGGCGGGCGGGCTCGGGAAGCAGGTGCACGCCTCCCACCCCAGC
The DNA here is from genome assembly GCF_043082085.1 of Streptomyces sp. NPDC014801. Taxonomy (NCBI): domain Bacteria; kingdom Bacillati; phylum Actinomycetota; class Actinomycetes; order Kitasatosporales; family Streptomycetaceae; genus Streptomyces; species Streptomyces sp. NPDC014801. The sequence goes on from NZ_JBIBXG010000009.1 coordinate 357,510, forward strand.
ACGCACCGGACGCCCTGTCCCCCGGGAACGGGCCGCCCGGGTGACGCAGCGTCAGACGGAGCCCAGCAGCGCCGTCATCGCCAGCAGGCGGGTCGCCGTCCCGATGGCGCGTTCGTCCACGTCGAACATGCCCTGGTGCAGGTCGAGGACGCGCTCGCTGCCGGGGCTGCGCACGCCGAGGCGGGCCATCGCGCCCCGCACGCCGTCCTCCTGCAGGAACCACGCGAAGTCCTCGCCGCCCAGGCTCTGCTCGGTGGTGGTCACCGCGTCCCGGCCCAGCGCCTCCTCGGCGGCGCGCCGCAGCAGCGTCACGCTCGTCGGCTCGTTGACGACGGGCGGGATGCCGCGGGTGTACTCCAGCTCCGGCTCGACCCCGTGCAGGGCGCAGACGTTCTCGACCGCCTTGCGGAACAGGGGCTCGGCGAGGGTCCAGGCGCGTTCGTCGATGCAGCGGACGGTGCACTGCAGATAGCCCACGCCGGGTTCCTGCTTCGCGTCCGGCTCCCCGGAGTTGGCCTCCACGTGCCCCCACACGATGGACACACCGGAGCCGGCGGGCACCCGGCGGCTCACCGCGGCCGGCACCTCGGTGACGAGGGAGGAGACGGCGTCGACCACGTTGGGCGGGGTCAGCTCCCGCGCCCCCGTCGTCATGGTCCGCACGGTGAGCTTCACCAGGTCGCACGCCGAGGTCAGCGGTCCGGTCTTCAGGCCCACGCGCCCGGCGTCGATCTTCGGGTCGCAGTGCAGGGCGAGGATGCGGCCCACTCCTTGGAGCAGGCCCTGCGCGATCATGTCGCGGGCGCCGGCGATCTTCTCCTCGGCGGGCTGGAAGAGCAGCCGGACCGGGACGGGCAGGCCGTGCGCGGCGGCCAGCCGGGCCAGGACCAGTCCGGCGGCGAGCACGGTGGTGGTGTGCACGTCGTGGCCGCAGGCGTGGCAGAACCCGGGCACGGTGGAGCGGTGGGGCACGGCCTTCTCGTCCTGCACCGGCAGGGCGTCCAGGTCGGCCCGCAGGGCCAGCGCGGGCCCCGCCGGGCCGTCACCGGGGATGCCGCCGGGGATGTCACAGACCAGGCCCGTGCCCGCCGCCATCAGGACGGGCCGCAGTCCTGCCTTTTCGAGCCGCTCCGCCACTTTCCGGGTGGTGCGGAATTCCGCGTGGGACGCCTCGGGATGCTGATGCAGATCCCGACGGAAGTCGATCATTTCCTGCTCGATTTCCGTCGCGTACTGATCGAGCAGTGCTTTCGGACCGTCAAGGGGAGCGGCATTCGGGGCCTCGGCGCCGAGCGCGCCGATCATGGGCAGCTCAACGCCCTTGGCAGCAGGGTTCATTGACCCAGAGTAGAACAAGATTGCATTTCGCCGGCGCCGCCTTCGCCCTCTCGCCCTTCCCCGTGTCGCGGTGATTTTTCGCTCCCTGACACTGCATCGGCTTTTGGGCCGTCCACGTGCCCGAGGGAGTTCGAAAATCCGCGCAGTGGCCCGCCCCCATGGGGACGGGCCACTGCGGCGTTGTGCGGTGCGCGGAGTGTCAGCCCTGCGGGCCCTCCTCCGTCATGCCGTGCACGGCCGGGACGGTGCCGAGGCGGCCCTTCTGGAAGTCCTCGAAGGCCTGCATCAGCTCGTCCTTGGTGTTCATCACGAACGGGCCGTAGTGGGCCATGGGCTCACGGATCGGCTGCCCGCCGAGCAGCACGACCTCCAGGTCCGGCGTGTGCCCGTCCTGCTTGGCGTCCGCGCGGACGGTCAGCGAGGACCCGGCGCCGAACACGGCCGTCTGCCCCGACTCGATCGGCCGGCGCTCGGCGCCGACGCTGCCCCGGCCCGCCAGCACGTACGCCAGGCCGTTGAACTCCTCCCGCCAGGGCAGGGTGATCTCGGCGCCCGCCGCGAGCGTGGCGTGGACCATCGTGATCGGCGTGTGCGTGATGCCGGGGCCGGCGTGCCCGTCCAGCTCACCGGCGATGACCCGCAGCAGCGCGCCGCCGTCGGGCGAGGTGAGCAGCTGGACCGAGCCCGCGCGGATGTCCTGGTAGCGCGGCGCCATCATCTTGTCCTTGGCCGGCAGGTTCACCCACAACTGCAGGCCGTGGAAGAGACCGCCGGAGACGACCAGGTGCTCCGGCGGGGCCTCGATGTGCAGCAGGCCGGAGCCCGCCGTCATCCACTGCGTGTCGCCGTTGGTGATGGTGCCGCCGCCACCGTGGGAGTCCTGGTGGTCGAAGATGCCGTCGATGATGTAGGTGACGGTCTCGAAGCCGCGGTGCGGGTGCCAGGGGGTGCCCTTCGGCTCACCCGGCGCGTACTCCACCTCGCCCATCTGGTCCATCATGATGAACGGGTCGAGGTAGCGGTAGTTGATCCCGGCGAACGCCCGGCGCACCGGGAAGCCCTCGCCCTCGAAGCCGCTCGGGGCGGTGGTGACCGCGAGCACGGGCCGCGCCACGGCGTCGGCGGGGGCGGTCACGCGGGGCAGCGTCAGCGGGTTCTCGACGGTCACTGCAGGCATGGTCGGTACCTCCTTGGTACGCCCAGTTTAGTTGAGCGTTGAACTTCTTGCCACCCCCAACGGAAAAGGCCCGGGGCGCATTCCCCGGGCCTCTCGCCCGCCGAGCGGTTCACCCCGCCAGCGCTCTCACCGCGGGCGCGAGCACCATCGCGGCCAGGAACAGCAGCAGCCCGCCCACCCCCGCGGCGAACGCCACGCCCTGGACCATCCGGCCCACGGCACCCCGCCCGAGCCGGGCGACCTCCGGATCGTCGGGGTCGTACAGGATCTCCACCCGCTCGGCGGCGCTCCCCCGGCCGCGCCACTCGCGCGCATGGCCCCGCCCGTCGACGTAGAGATAGACGCAGCCCTCGCCGGAGTCCTCTCCGTGCAGCGCGTAGGTGCGCGCCAGCCGGGCCTGCGCCACCACGCCGCGTGCCCGCAGCGCCCGGCCCTGGCGCACCAGCTCCGCGCCGCCGAGCACGGCGACGACGGCCGGCGCGAGCAGCAGCGGGACCACGAGCCAGCCGAACAGCGCGCCTGTGCCCGCCCCGGCGGCCACCAGGGCCACGAACCCCGCCAGGTACGCCGTCGGCACCACCCACCACCAGCGGGAACGCGGTCGCCGGGTCCCTCGCTTCAGCGGCTCCTCCCGTACGGCGTCCGGGTCACCCCCGGGCGGCCGCTCGCCGCCGGCGGCACCGGCCTCCGAGACCCGCTGGGCGAACGCGGCGGCCTGCGGGGCGCGGCGCGCGGTCAGGGAGTACGCGGGCGGGGGCCGGGTGCCGTCCGTGCGCAGGACGACGGTGAGCACCCGGTCGCCGGCGCCGCCCGTCTCCACCCGCTCGATCGCCGCCAGCGGTATCCGGCGGCGCAGCCCGGCGGTGTCCAGCAGCAGCTCGGCCCCGGACAGCCGGGCGGCTCGGCCCCGCCGGCCGTGGAGGACGTGCGGCGCGGTGTCGTACGAGGTCACGCGGGCACAGTAGGGAACCCGGCGAGCGGAGGGAGCCATTCAGCCGACTTGCCGGACGTGGCGTCGGCCATACGCCGAGCCGTGCCCGTCGGCCACGGGGACCGAGCGCGTCAGCTCCCCGTCCGTGGCACGGCGAGGGAGCCGACCGCACCTCCGGCGCGCGACGGTGCCGTCAGCCGTACATCCGGCGCATCGCGAAGTCGACCATCTGTTCGACGGCCTTCGCGTCGAAGACGATCCGGTGCTCACCCTCCATGTCCAGGACGAAGCCATAGCCGGTGGGGAGCAGGTCGATCACCTCCGCACCGGTGATCACGAAGTACTTGGACTCCTTGCCGGCGTAGCGGCGCAGCTCCTTGAGCGAGGTGAACATGGGGATCACCGGCTGCTGGGTGTTGTGCAGCGCCAGGAAGCCGGGGGTGTCGCCGCGCGGGCAGTACACCTTCGACGTGGCGAAGATCTGCTGGAAGTCCTCCGGCGACATCTGCCCGGTGGTGAAGGCGCGCACGGCGTCGGCGAGGGACGGCGGCGACGGCTCGGGGTACAGCGGCGGCTGCTGGCCGTATCCGCCCGCCATCGGCTGCTGCGGCGGGGCGTACTGCTGCTGGGCGCCGTTCTGGTCGTAGCCGTACATGAGCGCAAGGGTACTGACCCCGTCACGAGGGGTGGGTCACAGATCCCCGGATCGGGGTTGCAAGATATTACCGACGGGTAGCATCATCGGAGCTACTTGCTGGTACGTGTAAAGGCGCGAGGAGTCCAGTGCCTCGCCGAATCCTCAACGGAGCCGTCGCCATGGGGCACTACAAGTCGAATCTCCGCGACATCGAGTTCAACCTCTTCGAAGTACTGGGGCGCGACAAGGTGTACGGCACCGGCCCGTTCGAGGAGATGGACGTCGACACCGCCAAGAGCGTCCTGGAGGAGCTGACCCGCCTCTCGGAGAACGAGCTGGCCGAGTCCTTCGCCGACGCCGACCGCAACCCGCCCGTCTTCGACCCGGAGACCAACACCGCGCCCGTCCCGGCGTCCTTCAAGAAGAGCTACCAGGCCTTCATGGACTCCGAGTACTGGCGCCTCGGCCTGCCCGAGGAGATCGGCGGCACCACCTCGCCGCGCTCCCTGATCTGGGCCTACGCCGAGCTGATCCTGGGCGCCAACCCGGCCGTGTGGATGTACTCCTCGGGCCCCGCGTTCGCCGGCATCCTCTTCGAGGAGGGCAACGAGGTCCAGAAGCACATCGCCAAGATCGCCGTCGAGAAGCAGTGGGGCTCCACCATGGTCCTCACCGAGCCGGACGCCGGCTCGGACGTGGGCGCCGGCCGCACCAAGGCCGTGCAGCAGGAGGACGGCTCCTGGCACATCGAGGGCGTGAAGCGCTTCATCACCTCCGGTGAGCACGACATGTCGGAGAACATCCTCCACTACGTGCTCGCCCGCCCCGAGGGCGCCGGCCCCGGCACCAAGGGCCTGTCCCTCTTCCTCGTCCCGAAGTACCTCTTCGACTTCGAGACCGGCGAGCTGGGCGAGCGCAACGGCGTCTACGCCACCAACGTCGAGCACAAGATGGGCCTGAAGGCCTCCAACACGTGCGAGATGACCTTCGGCGACAAGCACCCCGCCAAGGGCTGGCTGATCGGCGACAAGCACGACGGCATCCGCCAGATGTTCCGCATCATCGAGTTCGCCCGCATGATGGTCGGCACGAAGGCGATCTCCACGCTCTCCACCGGCTACCTCAACGCGCTGGAGTACGCCAAGGAGCGCGTCCAGGGCCCGGACCTGGCCAACTTCATGGACAAGACCGCGCCCAAGGTCACCATCACCCACCACCCCGACGTGCGCCGCTCGCTGATCACGCAGAAGGCGTACGCCGAGGGCATGCGCGCCCTGGTGATGTACACCGCCTCGATCCAGGACGCCATCCAGATCAAGGAGGCGAACGGCGAGGACGCCTCCACCGAGCACGCCCTGAACGACCTGCTGCTGCCGATCGTCAAGGGCTACGGCTCCGAGAAGGCCTACGAGCTGCTCGCTCAGTCGCTGCAGACCTTCGGCGGCTCCGGCTTCCTGCAGGAGTACCCGATCGAGCAGTACATCCGGGACTCCAAGATCGACACCCTCTACGAGGGCACCACCGCGATCCAGGGCCAGGACTTCTTCTTCCGGAAGATCGTCCGCAACCAGGGCGCCGCGCTGAACTCCCTCGCCGAGGACATCAAGAAGTTCCTGGCGCTCGGCACCGGCGGCGAGGAGCTGGCCGGCGCCCGCGAGCACCTGGCCAAGGCGGCCGTGGAGCTGGAGGCGATCGTCGGCCTGATGCTGACCGACCTCGCCGCCACCGAGCAGGACACCAAGAACATCTACAAGGTCGGCCTGAACACCACCCGGCTGCTCATGGCCTCCGGTGACGTCGTCGTCGGCTACCTGCTGCTCAAGGGCGCCGCGATCGCCGCCGAGAAGCTGCCCACGGCCTCCGCCAAGGACAAGGCCTTCTACACCGGCAAGATCGCCGCGGCCAAGTTCTTCGCCGCCAACGTCCTGCCCGGCGTCACCTGCGCCCGCAAGGTCGCCGAGGGCGTCGACCTGGACCTGATGGAGCTGGACGAGGCCGCGTTCTGAGACCGCCCCGGTCCCGGCGTCCCTGACGCCCGCCGAGTCCCGCAGTCCCCACGAGGGCCCGCTCCCGCTTGACGCGGAGCGGGCCCTCGCCCGTCGTTAAGGTGAACCCCATGAGCGAACCCTCACGCCCAGCCGCCTCCGGCGCGACCGCGCCCTTCGACCGCGGCCACACCGACGACCTGATGACCTTCCTCGCGGCGAGCCCGTCGCCGTACCACGCCGTGGCGAGCGCCGCCGAACGGCTGGAGAAGGCCGGCTTCCGCCAGGTCTCCGAGACGGACGCCTGGGACGGGACGAGCGGCGGCAAGTACGTCCTGCGCGGCGGAGCCATCGTCGCCTGGTACGTCCCCGAGGGCGCCGCACCCCACACGCCGTTCCGCATCGTCGGCGCGCACACCGACTCCCCGAACCTGCGGGTCAAGCCGCTGCCCGACGCCGGCGCCCACGGCTGGCGGCAGGTCGCCGTCGAGATCTACGGCGGCCCCCTGCTGAACTCCTGGCTCGACCGCGACCTGGGCCTGGCCGGCCGGCTCACCCTGCGCGACGGCACCACCCACCTCGTCAACATCGACCGGCCCCTGCTGCGCGTCCCCCAGCTCGCCATCCACCTCGACCGCTCGGTGACCGCCGAGGGCCTCAAGCTGGACAAGCAGCGGCACATGCAGCCCGTCTGGGGGCTGGGCGGCGACGTCCGCGAGGGCGACCTGATCGCCTTCCTGGAGGAGGAGAGCGACCTGCCGGCCGGCTCGGTCACCGGCTGGGACCTCATGGTCCACTCCGTGGAACGCCCCGCCTACCTGGGCCGCGACCGCGAACTCCTCGCGGGCCCGCGGATGGACAACCTGCTGTCGGTGCACGCGGCGACCGCGGCGCTCACCTCCGTCGCCGCCACCGGCGACCTGCCGTTCATCCCGGTGCTGGCCGCCTTCGACCACGAGGAGAACGGCTCCCAGTCCGACACCGGGGCCGACGGCCCGCTGCTCGGATCGGTGCTGGAACGCTCGGTGTTCGCACGCGGCGGCTCGTACGAGGACCGGGCCCGCGCCTTCGCCGGCACCGTCTGTCTCTCCTCCGACACCGGTCACGCGGTGCACCCCAACTACGCCGAGCGCCACGACCCCACGCACCACCCGCGTGTCAACGGCGGCCCCATCCTCAAGGTCAACGTCAACAACCGCTACGCCACCGACGGTTCGGGACGCGCGGTGTTCGCCGCGGCCTGCGAGAAGGCCGGCGTGCCCTTCCAGTCGTTCGTCTCCAACAACTCCATGCCGTGCGGCACCACCATCGGCCCCATCACCGCCGCCCGGCACGGCATCCGCACCGTCGACATCGGCGTGGCGATCCTCTCCATGCACAGCGCGCGGGAGTTGTGCGGCGCCGACGACCCGTACCTGCTGGCCAACGCGCTGGTGGCGTTCCTGGCGGGCTAGACCCCGGACTTTCCGCGCGGTGCGGGCCGTTCCGGTGTGCGGACCGGAACGGCCGTCACCCGCATGGGGGTTGACAACGGGGGTACCCGACTGTCCGGACCGGAGAGACCGGACCGGACAGGGAGGCGACACTCATGGGCCTCGGCGGATGCATCATTCTCATCGCCGTGGGAGCCATCCTCACGTTCGCGACCGACTGGCACATGCAGGGGGTCAACCTCGACCTGGTCGGCATCATCCTGATGATCGTCGGTCTGATCGGCGTGTCGACGTTCAGCAGCATCTACCGCCGCAGGCGGGTCATGGTGCCGCCCGCGACCACGACGGTCGTCGAAGAGGAACGGCACCACCACACACGGGACGGCTACAGCGACGGCTTCGGCGTCTGAGCCCTCCCACTACGGCGTCCGGTCGTCCATCCCGGCCAGGACCAGCGGCAGGCGGTGCGTGCCGTCGGGGGTGAGGTGGACCGGGACGCCCCAGTCCTGCTGATGCACATGGCAGGCCGGATAGGCGTTGGACGGGTCGTCGTCGCAGGAGGCGGCCATGGCGGACACGTGCAGCACGCCCCGCTCCACGGCGGGGTTCAGCCGCAGGGTGCGGGCGAGATCGGTGCCCGCGCCCTCCCCGTCGAGCAGCAGCTCGGGCGGGGTGGCGGAGACCAGCAGCCGGGTGGAGGGGCCGTACCGCAGGTCCAGCTTCTGCCCGGGCGGCGCCTGGAAGATCACGTCCAGCTCCAGCTCGCCCGGCGCGACCTCGGTGGCCTGCCGCTGCGTGCGGTGGGCGACCGCCTCCACCCGCACCGCCTCCTCCGGGAGCCGCAGCCGGGTCAGCCGGTGCCGCGCGGACTCCACCACCACGATGTCCTCGCCGGCGAGCACCGCGTCGCTCGGCTCCCGCAGATCCGTAGCGAGGGTCGTGACCTCGCCGGTCGCCGGGTCGAAGCGGCGCAGCGCGTGGTTGTAGGTGTCGCACACGGCGACCGAACCGTCGGGCAGGGCGGTCACCCCCAGCGGATGCTGGAAGAGCGCCTGGTCCGCGGCCCCGTCCCGGTGACCGAAGTCGAACAGCCCGGTGCCCACGGCCGTGTGCACGCTGCCGTCCGGCTCCACCCAGCGCAGCGCGCTCGTCTCCGAGTCCGCCAGCCACAGCCGCTCCGGCGTCGCGGCCAGCCCCGACGGCTGCGCGAACCACGCCTCGGCGCCCGGCCCGTCGACCAGTCCCTCGTTGGTGGTGCCGGCGGTCACCCCGACGGTCCCGTCGGCCGGGTCGTAGGCCCACAGCTGGTGCACACCGGCCATCGCGATCCACACCCGGCCCTGCCACCAGGCGACGTCCCACGGCGAGGACAGGTCGACCTCCCGGGCGGGACCCGAGGTCGCCGCGCCCTGCATCCACTGCCGTCCGGTCCCGGCGAGGGTCGTGACCTCGCCGGTCGCCGGGTCGAAGCGGCGCAGCGCGTGGTTGACGGTGTCGGCGACGACGACCGTGCCGTCCTCCAGGAGCGCGAGACCCTGCGGTTCGCTGAAGGCGGCCCCGTCCGGCCCGCCGTCGGTGAAGCCCCGCGCACCGGACCCGATCCGCCGTACGACACTCTCCCCGTCCTCCGCCAGCTCCACGAGCTGGTGCCGCGTGGTGTCGCTGACCAGGAAACCCCCCGACGGCAGCCGCAGCGCCTTGCCCGGGAAACGCAGGGTGGTCGGCTCCGGCTCCGGCGGCACGTACGGCCCGTCGCCCCGCCGCAGCGTGCCCTTCGCCTCGTGCTCGGCCTCCAGCTCCGTCACCAGCCGCTCGATGGCGTGCACATGTCCCTCACCGGCGTGCTGCGCGACGACGTACCCCTCGGGGTCGATCACCACGAGCGTCGGCCACGCCCGCACCGCGTACTGCTTCCACGTCGCGAGCTGCGGGTCGTCGAGCACCGGGTGCTCCACGCCGTACCGCTCGACCGCGTCCACGACCGCCTGGTGCTCGGCCTCGTGCACGAACTTCGGCGAGTGCACCCCGATCACCACGACGGTGTCCCGGTGCTTGGCCTCCAGCTCGCGCAGCTCGTCGAGGACGTGCAGGCAGTTGATGCAGCAAAAGGTCCAGAAGTCGAGCACGACGATGCGTCCGCGCAGGTCGGCGAGGCGGTACGGCCGGCCGCCCGTGTTCAGCCAGCCGCCCTTGCCGATCAGCTCGGGGGCGCGGACGCGGGCGCGACGGGGTGCGGAGTGGCTCATGGATCAAGGGTGCCACCCGGCACCGACCGTCAGGACAGCGCGTGGCCCGTCGTGGCGTCCACGTGGTCGGGGACCTCGTCGTGGCGGTCGCCGACCGTGAGGGTCCCCGACGGCTCGAAGAGCAGGATCTCCGTCGGCGCGGGGGCGTACGGCTTGTGTTCCGTGCCGCGCGGGACGGTGAAGACCGAGCCCCGCGGGAGGACCACCGTGCGCTCGCCCTCCGCCTCGCGCAGCGCGATGTGCAGTTCGCCGGACAGCACCAGGAAGAACTCGTCGGTGTCGTCGTGCACGTGCCACACGTGCTCGCCCTCCACCTTGGCGACGCGGACGTCGTAGTCGTTGACGGTCGTGACGATGCGCGGGCTCCACCGCTCGCCGAAGGAGTCCAGGGCGACGGCCAGGGAGATCGGTTCGCTGCTCATGGCGCCATCCTGGGCCTGGTCCGGTACCGCGCGCGAGTGCTAGGAATCGCACATGCCGCAAGGATCCTCGCACCCGCGACCGCACCGCGTCGTCCTCGTCGTCGACGAGAACTCCAACCCCTTCGAGATGGGCTGCGCCACCGAGATCTTCGGCCTGCGCCGCCCCGAACTCGGCCGTGACCTCTACGACTTCCGGCTGTGCGCGGCCGATGCCGCGACCCGGATGCGGGACGGGTTCTTCACCCTCACCGGCGTCGCGGGGCTGGAGGCCGCCGAGGACGCGGACACGCTGATCGTGCCGAACCGGCCGGACACCGACACCCCGCGCTCCCCGCGCGTCCTGGACGCCATACGCCGGGCGCACGCGTGGGGCGCGCGACTCATCGGCTTCTGCTCCGGCGCGTTCACCCTGGCGGAGGCCGGCCTGCTCGACGGGCGCCGCGCCGCCTGCCACTGGATGTGGGCGCCGTCCTTCCGCGCCCGCTTCCCCCGCGTCCGGCTGGAGCCCGACGTGCTGTTCGTGGACGACGGCGACATCCTCACCGCGTCCGGCAGCGCCTCCGCGCTCGACCTCGGCCTGCACGTCGTCCGCCGCGACCACGGCGCCGAGATCGCCAACCACGTCTCCCGGCGCCTGGTCTTCGCCGCGCACCGCGACGGCGGGCAGCGGCAGTTCGTCGAACGTCCCGTGCCCGACGTGCCCGACGCCTCCCTCGCCCCCCTGCTCGTCTGGGCGCAGGAGCGGCTGGACGAACCGCTGACCGTCGCCGACCTCGCCGCACACGCGCGTGTCAGCCCCGCCACCCTGCACCGGCGCTTCCGCGCCCAGCTCGGCACGACACCGCTCGCCTGGCTGACGGCCGAGCGCGTCACGCTCGCCCGGCGGCTCATCGAGCGCGGCGAGGAACGGCTCGACGTCGTCGCCGCCCGCAGCGGCCTGGGCACCGCCGCCAACCTGCGGGCGCGGCTGCGGCGGGAGACCGGACTCAGCCCGTCGGCCTACCGGCGGCGTTTCGCGGGGGCGCCCGGGGAAGCGCTCATGGCATGAGATTCCTCGTGTACGACCGGCTCCTCGGCATCGGCGACGACTACTGGATCGAGGACGACCGCGGCACCAAGGTCTTCCTCGTCGACGGCAAGGCCATGCGCCTGCGGGACACCTGGGAGCTGAAGGACACCCAGGGGCGCGTCCTGATCGACATCCACCAGAAGATGTTCGCGCTGCGCGACACCATGGTGATCGAGCGGGCCGGCGAACCCCTGGCGACGATCAAACGGCGGCGGCTGTCCCTGCTGCGCAACCACTACCGGGTGAGCCTGGTCGACGGCACGGAACTGGACGTCAGCGGCAAGATCCTCGACCGCGAGTTCGCCGTCGAGTACGACGGCGAGCTGCTGGCCGTGATCTCCCGCCGCTGGCTGACCGTCCGCGACACCTACGGCATCGACGTCATCCGCGACGACGCGGACCCGGCCCTCCTGATCGCGGTGGCGGTCTGCGTGATCCACCTGGCGGAAAAAGAACGCGAGGACGACGACTGAGCCCGCGCCCTGCGCGGCGCGGGGTGCCGCCTCCCGCGTGACTGCGGACAGCCGTGCCGCTGGGGCGGGGCCCACCCCACGCAGCTGCGGGCCGCCGCATCGCGGGGCCGGCTCCCGTAGCTGCGGGCAATCGTGCCGCTGGGCCGGCGCCCACCCCACGCAGCTGCGGACAGCCGCATCGCGGGGCCGGCTCTGGTAGCTGCGGGCATCCGTGCCGCTGGGGCGACGCCCACCCCCGCAGCTGCGGGCAGCCGCATCGCGGGGCTGGCTCCCGTAGCTGCGGGCAATCGTGCCGCTGGGGCGGCACGGGTGGGCGCTGGGGGTCCCCCCTGCTCGAAGAGCTTGGGGGAGGCACCCCGCAGCGCCGGGCTGCGCACCCCACGGCGGGCACCCCGGCGCCGAGCGCCTCGCACCGCCGGGTGCGCAAGCCCACGGCGTTCACCGAGACCCCGGCGCGCAGTCACCCGGGCCCGAAACTCACCGCGGCGGCTCCAGCCCGAGCACTCGATCCTTCAGCGCCGGGAACTGCTCCCGCGTAACCCCCACCTTCCCCGGCTCGAAGGACACCGTCAGGACCTCCTCACCCGCCCCCGCCTCCGCAAGCACCTCACCCCACGGATCGACCACGATCGAGTGACCGGCCTGCGGAACTCCCGCATGCGTCCCCGCCGTTCCACAGGCGAGCACGAACGCCTGGTTCTCCACCGCCCGCGCCCGAGCCAGCAGCGTCCAGTGCTCCCGGCGCCGCTCCGGCCAGCCCGCCGGGATCACCAGGGTCTCGGCGCCCGCGTCGACGAGCCCGCGGAAGAGTTCGGGGAAACGGAGGTCGTAACAGGTCGCCACGCCCACGGTGGTCCACGGCAGACGCACCGTCACCAGCTCCCGCCCCGCGCCCATGAGCACCGCCTCGCCCTTGTCGAAGCCGAAGCGGTGGATCTTGCGGTAGGCGGCGGCGAGCTCACCGGACGGGGAGAAGACGAGGGAGGTGTTGTAGAGGGGCCCCTCGGGGTCGCGCTCGGGGACGGAACCGGCGTGCAGCCACACGCCCGCGTCGCTCGCCGCCTTGGCCATGACCTCGGCGGTCGGCCCGTCCAGCGCCTCTGCCTCGGTGCCGAACTCCTCGTAGGCGAACGCGCCCGTGGTCCACAGCTCGGGCAGGACGACGAGGTCCGCGGCACCGGCCTGTTCCCGCACCAGGGCGGCGGCGCGCAGCCGCCGTTCGGCCACCGATTCGCCCTCGTTCACGGCGATCTGGATCAAAGAGGCGCGCACACTACCACCGTCCTGGCAATCGAGCCGTCCACACGGGCGCCCCCACGGGCCTACGATCGTCACACGAAAGCACTGCCGGGGTGCCTCGGAGCAGCGTAACTTAGCCATTCCAGACACCGCCGAGTGAAGCCGCCTCCCACTGGCACCGCCGCCACAACCTGCCCGTGTACCGACCGCCGAGGGGTCCCGTTTCCGTGAGTCTGCATCCCACCCTCCAGCCCTACGCCGATGCCTGGACCCACTCCATCGAGGCGATATCCGAGCTGGTGCAGCCGCTGGCGGACGCCGACTGGAACCGCCGTACGCCGTGCCCGGGGTGGTCGGTGCGCGACATCGTGTCGCACGTCATCGGGCTGGACTGCGAGATGCTCGGCGACCCGCGCCCCATCCACACGCTGCCGCGCGACCTGTTCCACGTCACCAACGACCACCAGCGCTACATGGAGATGCAGGTCGACGTCCGCCGCCACCACACGGCGCCGGAGATGACGGCCGAGCTGGAGTACACGGTCATCCGCCGCAACCGGCAGCTGCGCAACGACTCCCGCGACCCCGGCACGAAGGTGCGCGGCCCCCTCGGCGCCGAGCTCACGCTGGAGGAGTCGATGCGGCGCCACGCGTTCGACGTGTGGGTGCACGAGCAGGACCTGCGCACGGCCCTCGGCCGCCCCGGCAATCTGGACTCCCCGGGCGCGTACGTCGCCCGTGACGTGCTGCTGGACGCCCTGCCGCAGGTCGTCGCCGAACGCGCCGAGGCCCCGCGCAGCTCGGCGGTGGTCTTCGACGTGCACGGCCCGGTCGAGTTCCTGCGCACGATCCGCGTCGACATCCAGGGCCGCGGCACCCTGGAGAGCACCCCCGCCCTCGGCCCCGCCGCCACCCTCACCCTGGACTGGGAAACCTACGTCCGCCTGGCCTGCGGCCGAGTGACCCCCGAAGCGGCATCCGACCGCATCAAAACGGAGGGCGACCAGGACCTCGCCACAGCCATCCTCCGCAACTTCCCGGTCACCCCATAACCCCAACACCGCCGCGCCCCAGCAAGACACACAGCCACGAACCGCCCCGCAGCTGCGGGCAGCCGCGCCGCCTGGGCGCGGCGCCCACCCAATCATGCGTAGCTGCGGGCAATCGTGCCGCTGGGGCGGCACGGGTGGGCGCAGCGGCACCCCGCACCGCCGGGCAGCGGAAACGCCGGCGTTCACCGAAACCCCGGGGCACCCAGCAACGCCGGCCACCGCACCCCACGGCGGTCACCCCGGCGCCAGGCGCCACGCACCGCAGGGCCCCGCACCGCAGGACCCGTCACGCCGGCACGTGCACCGTCTCCACCCGGCTCGCCACCAACCGCTCCCGCTCCCGCCGAGCCGCCCGCCGCCGCAACCGCAGGATCTGCGACACCCCCACCGCCTGCAGCACGAACACCGCGGAGAACGCCACGCTGTAGTCGTCCCCGGTGGCGTCCAGCAGCACCCCCACCGCGAACAGCGTCGTCATGGAGGCCACAAAGCCACCCATGTTCGTGATCCCCGACGCCGTCCCCTGCCGCTCCGGCGGATTCGCGGGCCGCGCGAAGTCGAAGCCGATCATGGACGCCGGCCCGCACGCCCCCAGCACCACGCACAGCAGGATCAGCAGCCACATCGGCGCGTGCGCCCCCGGGTAGGCGAGCGTCACCGCCCACATCACCGCCGTCGCCCCCACGGTCCCGAGCGCCAGCGGCAGCCGCGCCTCGTGGTGCCGGGCGACGATCTGGCCGTAGACCAGCCCGACGACCATGTTGGACAGCACGACCAGCGTCAGCAGCTCCCCGGCCGTGGCGCGGCTGAGCCCCTGGTCCTCGACCAGGAACGGCAGCCCCCACAGCAGCAGGAACACCATCGCCGGGAACTGTGTCGTGAAGTGCACCCACAGCCCCAGCCGCGTCCCCGGCTCCCGCCAGGACGCGGCGATCTGCCGCCGTACATAGGCCGCACCCTGGTGCCGCAGCGGTTCCGGCTCGTGCCCCTCGGGGTGGTCCTTGAGGAACAGCAGCAGCAGGACGAACACGACGACCCCGGCGAGCGCGCTGCCGCCGAACGCGGCGGTCCACCCGATGCCGTGCAGCAGCCGGGCGAGCACGAGCGTGGAGACGAGGTTGCCGGCCATGCCCACGAGCCCCGCGAGCTGCGCGACCAGCGGCCCGCGCCGGGCCGGGAACCAGCGCCCGCCGAGCCGCAGCACGCTGATGAACGTCATCGCGTCACCGCAGCCCAGCAGCGCACGTGAGGCGAGCGCCATGCCGTACGACGGCAGGAAGGCGAATCCGAGCTGCCCGATCGTGAAGAGGACGACGCCGATCCCGAGCACCTTCTTGGTGCCGAGCCGGTCGACGAGCAGCCCGACGGGTATCTGCATGCCCGCGTAGACCAGCAGCTGGAGGATGGAGAACGTGGACAGCGCGGAGGCGCCCACGTGGAAGCGCTCGACGGCGTCGAGGCCGGCCACCCCCAGCGACGTACGGAAGATGACGGCGACGAAGTAGACGGCGACGCCGATGGACCACACGGCGATCGCGCGCCGCCCGCCCGGCGGGTCGCCCGGCAGGTGGGCGGCCGAGGAGGAGGACGGGGAGGAGGACGGGGAGGAGGAGGCGCTCATCGGACCTCACCCCGCGCCAGGTTCGAGAACCAGCCGACGTGCCGGTGGACGATCCCGACGGCCGCCTCCGCGTCCCCGGAGCGCAGCGCAGCGAGGATCTCCTCGTGCTCGGCGAGGGTCTTGGCGATGCGGTCGGGGTGGGAGTGCATGACGGCGACGCCCATCCGCAGCTGCCGGTCGCGGAGCTGGTCGTAGAGGCGCGAGAGGATCTCGTTGCCGCCGCTGCGGACGATCTCGGCGTGGAAGCAGCGGTCGGTGACCGCGGCGGCGGCGAAGTCGCCGGCGGCGGCCTGGGCCTTCTGCCGGGCGAGCAGTCCCTCGAGCCGTTCGATGAGTCCCGGCGGGGCGGGCACGGCCTTGCGGGCCGCGTGCTCCTCGACCAGCAGCCGGGTCTCGACGACGTCGGCGATCTCCTGCGCGGAGACCGGCAGGACGAGGGCGCCCTTCTTCGGGTAGAGCCTGATCAGCCCTTCCACCTCCAGCCGCAGCAGCGCCTCGCGGACGGGGGTGCGGGAGACACCGACGGCCTCGGCCAGCTCACCCTCGGTGAGGAGGGTGCCGCCTTCGTAGCGGCGGTCGAGGACGCCCTGCTTGACGTGGCTGTAGACGCGGTCGGCGGCGGGTGGTTGCTTCACGGGTGCGGACGGGGCGGATGGCATGTCCACAGGATAGATACATCAGGTACGCATAAGGACCGCGTTCCAGCATCCGGACATCAGCCCGAGAAGGCGCAGGCATCACCGCAGCACGACGCAGGCATCACCGCAGCACGGCCCAGGCATCACCGCAGCACGGCGCAAGGATCGCCGCTGCGCGACGCGGGGATGGGCAACGCCCCCGGAAATTGCCCCCAGCATCCGCACAACCATCCGCGCCTCATACGCGTCAGACACGTGCGGCCCCATCTTCTTTTCCCCTCAACTGGGCCGCACCCTAAGGGCATTCACACATAATCGGGGTAAATCAGTTGATTACCGCCATCTCCGGCACCAAGGGCAGCCGGCTGCGTCGTGCCGTCGCGGTCACCGTCACCGCCGGCGCCGTGCTCACCACCGGCGCGCTCACCGCGGCCCCCGCTCAGGCCGTCACGACGCCCTCCATCGTGGCCAAGGGCGGCTACGTGATGAACAACGGCAACGGCGCCTCCCTGTACGGCAAGTACGCCGACACCCGCCGTTCCACCGGCTCCACGACGAAGATCATGACCGCGAAGGTCGTGCTCTCGCAGCCGAACCTCAACCTGGACGCCAAGGTCACCATCCAGAAGGCGTACAGCGACTACGTCGTCTCCAAGAACGCCTCGCAGGCCCACCTGATCGTGGGCGACAAGGTCAGCGTCCGCCAGCTCCTGTACGGCCTGATGCTGCCCTCGGGCTGCGACGCCGCGTACGCGCTGGCCGACAAGTTCGGCACCGGCACCACCCGCGACGCCCGCGTGAAGTCCTTCATCGGCAAGATGAACGCCAGCGCCAAGAGCCTCGGTCTGAAGAACACCCACTTCGACTCCTTCGACGGCATCGGCAACGGCGGCAACTACTCGACGCCGCGCGACCTGACGAAGATCGCGAGCAGCGCGATGAAGAACGCCACGTTCCGCACGATCGTCAAGACCAAGTCGTACACGGCCAAGACGATCACCAAGACGGGCAGCACCCGCACGATGGGCACCTGGACCAACACCAACACGCTGCTGAGCAGCTACAGCGGCACCATCGGCGTGAAGACCGGCTCCGGCAA
Organism: Streptomyces sp. NPDC014801; assembly: GCF_043082085.1. Lineage (NCBI taxonomy): Bacteria > Bacillati > Actinomycetota > Actinomycetes > Kitasatosporales > Streptomycetaceae > Streptomyces > Streptomyces sp. NPDC014801. The sequence continues at coordinate 374,870 of NZ_JBIBXG010000009.1, forward strand.
GGAGGCCGGCTACTGCCTGGTCTTCGCCGCGACCCGCGGCGGCAAGACGGTCATCGGCACGGTCCTGTCCTCGACGAACGCCTCCACGCGCGCGTCGGACGCGACGAAGCTCCTGAACTACGGCTTCTCGAAGGCCTGACAGCACCTCGGTCCGCGGACCGGACGGGCCCGTCGCCACACGGCGACGGGCCCGTCCCGCTGTTCCGGCGCGTCGGCTGACGTCGCCGGGGCCACAAAACCGTTTGTGTGTACGGTTTCCGCTGCCTACGGTCGTCCCATCGACGTGTAGCTCAGCAGCAGAGCACCGGGCTCGGGACCCGGAGGGCGCGGGGGCGGCACCCGCCACGTCGGCTATGAACGACGACGCTGAGCAGCAGCATCCCGTGCAGGCGAACCCCGGTTACGCCGCCGCCCAGTTGGCCGCCGCGTTCCGTACGGCCCTCACCCACCCGGATCCGCAGGCCCGCCGACGCGGTGAGGAGCGCGGCCGCAGGTGGCGTGCCGTGCTGGACGGGATGGCGAGCGGCCTGCTGACGATCGGTTCGCGTACGCCCGTCGCCGGACTGCCCGCCTGGGTCACGCCCGAGGTGGTCCGGGGCGGCTTCGCCACCGGCGCGCCGAGCGCGGGCGGACCCCTGCTCGACTTCGAGGTCGCCGCCGCGCGCCGGGCCGGGGTGCCCGAGGAACGCCGGGAGCTGTTCCGCCACTTCCTGACCGAGGACGGGCTCGCCCACCTCCACGCGCTGCTCGACAGCGGCCGGTACGAGGTCACCCTCCCGGAGGAGGCCGCGCTGCTCACCGTGGCGTGGCTGGTCCGGGCGGGGGAGCTGGACGCGGCGCTGGACCTGGTGGAGGAGCTGGCGCCGTTCGCGGACCGGCTGCGGTTCAGCCCGCGGCCGTGCGACCGGCCCGCGCCCCCGCCCGACGCGGTGCACCGCACCACGGTCGCGGACGCCGCGGAGGCGCTGGGGCGCCGGCGCCCCAGCACGGCCGTCGAGACCCAGCGCGAGGCGCTCGCCGTCTGGCAGCCCTTCGGTGACGAACTCCTGCGGCACTGGCTGGAGGTGACGGACGCGCGGGGTCACGTCCACGTCCCCGGCCCCGCCGACCTGTGGCACCGGCGCTCCGCCGCGCTGCTGCGCCGCTACCGCGACCTGGCCGACCGCCACACCCTGTGCACCAAGCACCTCAAGCCCAAGGAGAACCTGGGCATCCTGCGCGGCGCGCTGGAGGAGACCGTCGCCGGGCGGGACCTTCCGCCGCGGCGGCTCGGACTGCTCGGGCACGCCGTCGCCTCGATGGTCCGCCGGCGCGGACTCCCCGGCTCCGCGCCGCACACGGCGCTGCGCCGCGAGCAGAGCGCGCAGGCCGCCCTGCCGTCGCATCACGCGCTGGCACGCGTCGTGCTGCGGCGGATGGCGGGCCTGCCGCGGGACGGCGGGGTGAGCGAGGTGGAGCCGCTCCTCGCGCCGGTGGACGCACTGGAGGCCCGCGCGAGCGGCGTGCCCGAGGGCGCGGTCGTTCCGGCGGCCGTGCGCCGGCCGGTGGAGGCGGCGCTCAGCGCGCCCCTGGGCACGCTCGTGGAGCGCGGGGTCGTCCCCTCGGCGGAGGTCCTGGCCGAGCTGGTCCCCCAGCTCGTCGCCGCCGTGACGGCCGCGGCGCACCCCGAGCCCGTGCTGCGCTCCCTGGCCGCCGCGAACTACCGGGCGTTCCGCAACCGCCGCTCCCTGCTGCTGCTCGATCTGCAGCGGCAGGTGCGGGTGGAGGAGCTGCCGTGGGTGCGTGCCGTGGCCGGTCATCGGGTCGGCGCCGGGGCGGAGGAGGTCGCGGCCACCGCGCTGCGGCAGCTGGGCGGGCTGGCGGTGCGCTCCTTCCCGGGCACCATCCTGCCGAACCCGCTGGTCCGGGAGCTGTCCGTGCTGGCCCGCCAGGCGGAACTCGGCGCGCCGTTCGTGGAGGAACTCGCCGCGGACATCTTCATGGGGACGTTCACCCCGAAGTTCCTGACCGCGGCACGGATCGCGGCCGAACTGCTCGGCGGGGGCTCGCTGTACGAGCGGTACTACGCCATCGACTACGCAGCCGTGCGCAATCTGGCGGTCGTCGAGGCCAGCGACGCGGTCCGCCGGTCCCAGGGGGCCCGGACGTCGCCCGGGTTCGCCGCCCTGTGCCGGGAGCGTGCCGCCCGGTCGGCGCCCGGCGGGGGACGGGCCCGCTCCTCGGTCGCGGCGAACGGAACGGTGATCGAGCAGGCGCAGATCCTCACCACGCACAACCTGGCGACTCTCGTCGACCGCGTCGGCATCGACCCGGGGGACGGCTGGGCGGAGCAGGCCCTGCGCTGCTTCGCGGCGGTGTGCCGGCTGACCGGACGCGTGCACCGCAACCCGCGTCCGCTCGGCACCGTCAAGGACGCCGCCTACGCCTGGCGGCAGCTGGTGTTCTTCCTGGCGTTGTGCCCGCCCGGGGAGCAGCGCCGGGTCGTCGACCGCCTCACGGAGGAACTGGCCCGGCAGCCCTGGCACGTCCGCGGACGCCTCGCTCCCGCCGTCATCGGGCTGCGGCAGGTGGCGGAGGGCGGCGCGGCGGACGACGGCGACGGCCGCCGTCTGCTGGGCTGGACCACGGGTGGTCACTGGCTGTGCGAGGAGCCGGAGCCGGCCGGCCACGGCGCGGCCCGCTGAGACACGCGGAGCACGCGGAAGCACGCGGAAACTCGCGGAAACTCGCGGAAGCACGTCGAGACCGTGACCCGGCGGTCACGGTCTCGGCGTCTGTCCAGGTCAGGACCGGCAGCGGGGGCCGACGGGACAGTGACCGCGGGTCGCTGTCCCGTCGGGTGCCGTCACGCCCAGGTGAGCAGCCGCTTCGGCTGTTCCAGGATGGCCGCCACGTCGGCCAGGACCTTGGAGCCCAGCTCGCCGTCGACCAGGCGGTGGTCGAAGCTCAGGGCCAGGGTGGTGACCTGGCGGGGCTTGACCTTGCCCTTGTGGACCCACGGCTGGAGCTTGATCGCGCCGACCGCGAGGATCGCCGACTCGCCGGGGTTGAGGATCGGCGTGCCGGTGTCGACGCCGAAGACGCCGACGTTGGTGATCGTCACCGTGCCGCCCTGCATGGCCGCCGGGGACGTCTTGCCCTCACGGGCCGTCGCAACGAGCTCGGAGAGCGCGTCGGACAGCTCGGGCAGCGTCTTGGCGTGGGCGTCCTTGATGTTCGGGACGATCAGGCCGCGCGGGGTGGCCGCGGCGATGCCGAGGTTGACGTAGTGCTTGACCACGATCTCCTGGGCCGCCTCGTCCCAGGACGCGTTGATGTCCGGGTTGCGGCGGATGGCGACCAGGAGCGCCTTGGCGATCAGCAGGAGCGGGTTCACGCGGCGGCCGGCGAACTCCTTGTCCTGCTTCAGCTCCTCGACCAGCTTCATCGTGCGCGTCACGTCGACCGTCACGAACTCCGTGACGTGCGGTGCCGTGAACGCCGAGCCGACCATGGCCGCGGCCGTCGCCTTGCGCACACCCTTGACGGGGATGCGGGTCTCCCGGGCCAGGTCGTACGACGCCGGGGCGGCCGGGGCCGGTGCCGCGGCGGGCGCCTCGGTCACGGGCTCCGTCACCGGCTCGGTGACCTGCTGCGGGGCCGCCGCGGCATGGACGTCCTCGCGGGTGATGATGCCGTCCGGGCCGGTCGGCACCACCGCGGCCAGGTCGACGCCCAGGTCCTTGGCCAGCTTGCGCACCGGCGGCTTGGCCAGCGGACGGGGGCGGTCCTCCACGACCTCGGCGTGCCCGTGGCCGTTCAGCTCCGCCTGCACGGCCGCCGCGGCCGGTTCCGGCGTCGCCGGGGCCGTCTTGCGCGGGCGGCGCTTGGTGGAGGAGGTGGCCACGCCGTAGCCGACCAGGACCGGCTGGCGGCCGGAGCCGGCGGGCTCGGCCTGCTGCGGCTCCTCGGTCCGCTGCGGCTCCTCGGCCACCGGGGCCTGCGCCTGCGGTTCCTGCGCCGCCGGCGCGCCGCCGGCCACGTCGACCGCGATGATCGCCGTGCCCACGTCCACCGTGGTGCCCTCGGGGAAGTGCAGCGCGCGCACCACACCGTCGTAGGGGATGGGCAGTTCCACGGCCGCCTTGGCGGTCTCGACCTCGCACACCACCTGGCCGTCGGTGACCTTGTCGCCCGGCTGGACGTACCACTTGAGGATCTCGGCCTCGGTGAGTCCCTCGCCCACGTCGGGCATCTTGAACTCGCGCACGGACCCTTCAGTCATCGTCGTCACGACCCTCTCCTCAGTACGCCAGGGCACGGTCGACGGCGTCGAGCACCCGGTCCAGGTCCGGCAGATACTCCTCCTCCAGGCGGGCCGGCGGGTACGGCGCGTGGTAGCCGCCCACGCGCAGTACGGGCGCCTCCAGGTGGTAGAAGCAGCGCTCGGTGATCCGGGCGGCGATCTCCGCGCCGGAGCCGAAGAACACCGGGGCCTCGTGGACCACGACGAGACGGCGGGTCTTCTCCACCGAGGCCTGGATCGAGTCGAAGTCCAGCGGGGAGACCGAGCGCAGGTCCAGGACCTCCAGGTCGCGGCCCTCCTCGGCGGCCGCGTCGGCGACCTCCTGGCAGAGCTTGACCATGGGGCCGTACGCGGCGAGGGTCAGGTCGGTGCCGGAGCGGACCACCTGCGCCTTGTGCAGCGGGCCGGGGATCGCCTCGGGGTTGACCTCGCCCTTGTCCCAGTAGCGGCGCTTGGGCTCGAAGAAGATCACCGGGTCGTCGCTCTGGATGGCCTGCTGCATCATCCAGTACGCGTCGGACGCGTTCGACGGGGAGACCACCTTCAGGCCCGCGACGTGCGCGAAGAGCGCCTCGGGGGACTCGGAGTGGTGCTCGACGGCGCCGATGCCGCCGCCGTAGGGGATGCGGATGACGACCGGGAGCTTGACCTTGCCCAGCGAGCGGGCGTGCATCTTGGCCAGCTGGGTGACGATCTGGTCGTAGGCCGGGAAGACGAAGCCGTCGAACTGGATCTCGACGACGGGGCGGTAGCCGCGCAGGGCGAGGCCGATCGCCGTGCCGACGATGCCCGACTCGGCGAGCGGGGTGTCGATGACACGGTCCTCGCCGAAGTCCTTCTGCAGGCCGTCGGTGACGCGGAAGACGCCGCCGAGCTTGCCGACGTCCTCACCCATGATCAGGACCTTGGGGTCGGCTTCCAGGGCGCGGCGCAGCGACTCGTTGATCGCCTTGGCCAGGGCCATCTTCTCCGCTGCCATGTCAGACCCCCTCAGCGTCCGTGAACGACGCCTGGTAGGCGGCGAACTGGGCGCGCTCCTCGTCGACGAGCGCATGCCCGTCCGCGTACACGTTCTCGAAGATGGCGAAGTGGTCCGGGTCCTGCATGGCGCGGACCGCTTCGCGCACTCGTTTGCCCAACGCCTCGGACTCGGTCTCGAGTTCCGCGAAGAATCCCTCGTCCGCGTGGTTTGCGGCCTCCAGGTAGCGGCGGAGGCGCAGGATCGGGTCCTTGGCCTCCCAGGCCAGGCGCTCCTCGTCGCCGCGGTAGCGGCTGGGGTCGTCGGAGGTGGTGTGGGCGCCCATGCGGTAGGTCCACGCCTCGATCAGCGCCGGTCCCTCACCGCGCCGGGCGCGCTCCAGCGCCCACCGGGTGACGGCGAGGGAGGCCAGCACGTCGTTGCCGTCGACGCGCACGCCCGGGAAGCCGAAGCCCTGGGCGCGCTGGTAGAGGGGCACGCGGGTCTGCTTCTCGTTGGACTCGGAGATCGCCCACTGGTTGTTCTGGCAGAAGAACACCACGGGGGCGTTGTAGACCGCGGCGAAGTTGAACGCCTCGTTCACGTCGCCCTGGCTGGAGGCGCCGTCGCCGAAGTAGGCGATGACCGCGCTGTCCGCGCCGTCCTTGGCGATGCCCATGGCGTAGCCGGTGGCGTGCAGCGCCTGGGAGCCGATGACGATCGTGTACAGGTGGAAGTTGTTGCCGTTGGGGTCCCAGCCGCCGTTGTTCACGCCGCGGAACATGCCCAGCAGGTTGGTCGGGTCGACGCCGCGGCACCAGGCGACGCCGTGCTCGCGGTAGGTCGGGAAGACGTAGTCGTCCTCGCGGGTGGCGCGGCCGGAGCCGATCTGGGCGGCCTCCTGGCCGAGCAGCGAGGCCCACAGGCCCAGCTCGCCCTGGCGCTGCAGGGAGGTGGCCTCGGCGTCGAAGCGGCGGGTGAGCACCATGTCGCGGTACAGACCGCGCAGCTCTTCCGGGGTGATGCCGGCGACGTAGGCGTCGTACTCGGCGTTCTTGACGCGCTTGCCCTCGGGCGTCAGCAGCTGTACGAGCTCGGGCTCGGTGCTCTTGGCGGCGCGAGGGGTACGGGTGGTGCGCTTGGTACCGCTGGTTCCGGCCGTCTTGCTGCCGTCGGTCCCGGCCTTGCTTGCGGCGCTGCGTCGCGGCTTGCGCGGGGCAGTGCTCTCCACGGTCACGTGTGCTCCTCCGTCGGTCCGGCCCCCGGGGTTGCCGGTAGGCCTGGGGGTCCCCCCTGCTCGTTGGAGCTAGGGGGAGGCTCACCTGGTCCGACCACCGGGCACGGGGTGGGTGCCACTCGGCCGGGAACAGGCGTGACAGGTGCCCCGGCGAGCGCCCTGCAGCAATCACGTTACCCAGTGCTCCACATTTCTGTGAAACCCCTCCTGACCTGCGTTTTTACTCGGATTTCCAAGTATTTTCCGTTCGGATATCCGAGTACTTCGCCGGGCGGTGGAGGAAGTCCCAGGTCACGGCCGTGCAGGGGGCCGGAACAGGGGGCACGTTATCCCGGCCACCCCGGGCTCGGGAAGAGCCCACGGGGGCCGGCGTTCCCCGTCCGCGGCCCGGGCCTCGCCCCGCGCCCCGCGCGCCCGGTGGTTTATCGGGAACTTATTCCGGTCCCGTCGTCGCCTTATGTCCATTTCGCTGCGGTGACACCTTTCGGCCCCGCCCCCCTCACTCCACCGGACCATTTCCGGTACACCCTGCGACCGGAACTGACTGTCTGTGACAACGCCCAGCTCACGGCCTCGGTTCCTGCCCTAGCATCTGCCGCGTGCCGCGCCCGTGTGTACCACCCCCCGCGCCCCAGGCGCCCCCGTTACGCGCCCTGTTGAGCCGCTACGCCGCCGGTTCCGTGCTCGCCTGCGAGCCGGTCGCCGAGGGCCTGCTGAACCGTGGCTACCGGCTGTGCACCACCCGCGGGCGCTACTTCCTCAAGCACCACTCCGACCCGGACACCGCCGACCCGGCGGCGATCGAGCGCCGGCACCGCGCCACCCAGCGCCTGGCCGACCTCGGTGTCCCGGTCGTGCCGCCGCTGGCCGGGCGCGACGGCCGGACCGTCGCCGTGATCGGCGGCCACGCCTACGCCCTGCACCCCTGGATCGACGGACGGCACCGCCACGGCGGCCAGCTGACCCGGACGGAGTCCGCCCGTCTGGGGGCGCTCCTGGGCGCCGTCCACGCCTGCCTGGAGCGTGTGATGCCGCCCAAGGGGCGCACCCGCCCGTCCGCGAGCCCCCACCCCGTGGAGAGCGCCGACCCGACCGCCACCTTCGCGCTCATCGACGACCTCCTCGCGCGCGTGCGCCGCCACCGCCCCGCCGACTCCTTCGACGAGCTGGCCCGCCACCGCCTGCTGGAGCGCCGCGCCCTGCTGGAACGGCACGCCGGCCGGCGCCCGCCCCGCGGCGGGCCGGTGGGCTGGGTGCACGGCGACTTCCACCCGTTCAACCTGCTCTACCGGGACGAGGCGCCCGCCGCGATCGTCGACTGGGACCGGCTCGGCGTGCAGCCCCGCGCGGAGGAGGCCGTACGCGCCGCCGTGATCTTCTTCGTGCAACCGGCCGGCACCCTCGACCTGCCGAAGGTGCGCGCCTACGCACGCGCGTACCGGCGCGCCGCCGGGGCCACGCCCTCGGAGCTGGCCGCCGCGGTGCACCGGGTGTGGTGGGAGCGGCTGAACGACTTCTGGATGCTGCGCTGGCACTACGAGCGCGACGACCACCGCGCGGACCCGCAGTTCCCGGCGGCGTCGGCGCTCGTGGTCTGGTGGACGCGACGGTACGACGCGGTGTGCGACGCGTTCACGCTGTGAGCGCACGGGGCGCGGCGGGCCCGGCGGGCCGGGCGGACACGCCACGCGCACGTCGCCCCCGGCGGAAACACCACGCGCGCGTGGCCCCTTGAGGGGGCGTCACGCGCGCGTGAGCAAGCAGGGTCGCGGCTCAGCCGTTCGCGCCGGCGAGGGTTCCGGTGGTCGTGCCGCTGCCGGTCGTCGTGCCGCCGCTGTTCGTCGTGCCGCTGCTGCCGGTGGTCGTGCCGCTGCCGCTCGTCGTCCCGCCGCTGTTCGTCGTGCCGGTGCCGCCGGTGGTCGTCCCGCCGTCGGTGGTGCTGCCGTCGGTGGTGCCGCCGTTGTCGGTGCCGCCGTCCGTCGGGTTCGAGGTGTCCGTGTTCGTGTCCGTCGGCTCACCCGTCGGCCCGCTGGTGTCCGGCTGCGACGGCGTGTACGACGGCTGCTGCGACGGCGTGTACCAGCCGCCGGACCCCGACCCCGTGCTGTTGTCGGTCGAGCCGCCGGAGCTGTCGTCGGTCGACTCGTCGCTCGGCGACGGGGTGGAGCTGTCCTGCGAGGAGGACTGCGACACGCTCGGCGTCGGCGTGGTGTCCGGCTTGCCGCCCTTGCCGTCGGTGCCCTTGAGCGCCAGCGCCACGCCCGCCGCGATCGCGATCACCGCGAGCACGGCGAGGACCCACAGCTTGCCGCGGCCGCTGCCCTTGTTGCCGTGGCCCTCGAAGCCGCCGTCGTCGCCGTTGCCGTACCCGGCGGGCAGGATCGGCTGCGGGATCTGCGCGGTGCCGGGACCGTGCTCGCCGGGGTGCGGCATGACGGTGGTGTGCGCGAAGCCGCCCGCCGGGGTGTTCCGGCCGTCGTGCATGTCCACCGGGCCGGTGTTCCAGGTGCCGGTGTGGCCGCCCTGGTCGTACAGCATCTGCAGCGCGTACTGGACCAGCCCGCGCATCTCCTCGGCCGTCTGGAAGCGGTCGTCGGGCTCCTTGGCCAGCGACCGCATCACCAGGCCGTTCAGCTCCGGCGGGCAGCCGTCGGAGACCTCCGAGGGCGGCGTGGGGATGTCCTGGACGTGCTGGTAGACCACCGACAGCGGCGTCTCGCCGGTGAACGGGGGCCGCAGCGCGAGGAGTTCGTACAGCAGGCAGCCGACCGCGTACAGGTCGGAGCGGTGGTCGACGGCCTTGCCGAGCGCCTGCTCCGGGGAGAGGTACTGCGGGGTGCCCATCACCATGCCGGTCTGCGTCATCGTCGTCGACGCGCCGTGCAGCGCGCGGGCGATGCCGAAGTCCATCACCTTCACCGCGCCGTTGTGCGTGATGATGACGTTGGCGGGCTTGATGTCGCGGTGCACGATGCCGTGCTGGTGCGAGTAGGCCAGCGCCTCCAGCACCCCGGAGACGATGATCAGCGCCTGCTCGGGCCCGGGCGCCTCGGCGTTGAGCAGCAGGTCGCGGATCGTGCGGCCCTCGACCAGCTCCATGACGATGTACGGCACGCTCTGGCCGCCGACGAAGTCCTCGCCGGAGTCGTACACGGCGACGATGGCGTGGTGGTTGAGGCCGGCCACCGACTGTGCCTCACGCGTGAAGCGGGCCTTGGAGACCGGGTCCTCGGCCAGGTCGGCGCGCAGCAGCTTGACCGCGACGGTGCGCCCCAGCCGTACGTCCTCGGCGGCGAACACCTCGGCCATGCCGCCCCGCCCGAGCCGGTGGGTCAGCCGGTACCGGCCGTCGCCGACAAGCCCGCCGTTGCCCCAGTTCTCCGGCGCGTCTGACATACCGCCGCCAGTCGCCTCGGGGTCGGACGGGCCCTGAGCGCGCTGCTGCTGTGCCATCAGTCCTCGCCGTCGTTTCTGCCCGCGGTGCGCGCGGTGTTGTTACGGTCTCCGTCGGCCACGCTACAGCCTCGGCGCAAGCCGCCGGTCCCGGACGGACGCCGTGACCGGTACGCGACGGACCGGCCATGAAACCCCGCATCCGTCCGCTCGTGCAAATTCTGTGTACCGGGGGTACGGCCCCTGTAACGCTTCCGCGACGCTTCTTTCGCGTACGGTCACGGAACGGGCACCGAACTTGACGTGTCAGTGCCCTCGGGCAGACTTGGCCGGGAATAGCACAGTGGATCAACGAACATCCACGATCGTCGGCGCCGGAGAGGCTGTGGGGGACGCGAGATGAGCCAGGACGGCGCGCAGGGGCGCTATACGGGGCGGGCGCTCGCGAATGGCCGGTACCAGTTGCGCGATCTGCTCGGCGAGGGCGGCATGGCCTCGGTGCACCTGGCCTACGACGCCGTGCTGGACCGTCAGGTCGCCATCAAGACGCTGCACACCGAACTCGGCCGCGAGCAGGCCTTCCGTGAGCGCTTCCGCCGTGAGGCGCAGGCCGTGGCGAAGCTCACGCACACCAACATCGTCTCCGTCTTCGACACCGGCGAGGACACGCTGTCCGACGGCGCCACCGGCGCGGGGGACGGCGCGCCGATGCCGTACATCGTCATGGAGTACGTCGAGGGCCGCCCGCTCGGCTCGGTGCTCGCCGACGACATCCGGCAGTACGGCGCGATGCCCGCCGACAAGGCGCTGAAGATCACCGCGGACGTGCTCGCCGCGCTGGAGATCAGCCACGAGATGGGGCTGGTCCACCGCGACATCAAGCCGGGCAACGTGATGATGACCAAGCGCGGCGTGGTCAAGGTGATGGACTTCGGCATCGCGCGCGCGATGCAGTCCGGTGTCACCTCCATGACGCAGACCGGCATGGTCGTCGGCACCCCGCAGTACCTGTCGCCCGAGCAGGCCCTCGGCCGCGGCGTGGACGCCCGCTCCGACCTGTACTCGGTCGGCATCATGCTCTTCCAGCTGGTCACCGGGCGGCTGCCGTTCGACGCCGATTCGCCGCTCGCGATCGCGTACGCGCACGTGCAGGAGGAGCCGCCGGTCCCCTCCTCGATCAACCGTTCGCTGCCGCCGGCCGTGGACGCGCTGATCGCCCGCGCGCTGAAGAAGAACCCGAACGAGCGGTTCCCGACGGCCGAGTCCATGCGCGACGAGTGCCTGCGCGTGGCCGCCGCCTTCCAGCCCGCCCCGCCGAGCATCGTGCCGGGCACCCCGACGCCGAGCGGCGCGGGCGTCGGCTCCGCCGTGTTCCCGCCCGTCGGCCAGACCGCGCCGGGCCCGCAGGGCAGCGTCCAGACGCCGTACCAGCCGGCCCCCACGCCGACCCCGAACCCGTACAGCACGCCGTCCACGCCCGCGCCGGCCCCGTCCCCGGCGTACGGCTACCCGCAGCAGGGCGGCTACCAGACGCCGTACGGCGCGCAGCAGCCCGCCGCGTCGACCCCGCCGCCGTTCACCATCTCGCCGCAGACCGCGACCACGCCCTCGGGCGGCGGTGGCAGGAACAACAAGCCGGTGATCATCGGCTCGGTCGTCGTCGCCCTGCTCGCCATCGGCGGCCTCCTCGTCGCCCTGCTGGCCAACAACGGCGGCGACGACCCCCAGGGCAAGGGCGGCGAGACGACGAGTCCGACGGCGTCGGCGTCGGCGTCCAAGGCGGCCGGCTACCGCGGACCGGATCTCACGCGCACGGTCGAGAAGGACGAGTGCACGGAGCCGCAGAAGTCCTACGAGGACGAGACCAAGATCCAGCTGCCCGACTTCCGGTACAAGAACATCGACTCGGTGAAGGCCTGCGCCCAGGCCGCCGGCTGGAAGATCGACATCAAGAAGGTCGACGAGAACACCTACGGCGACGGCACGGTCATGCTGCAGTTCCCGGCGCCGGGGACCGACATGGACCCCAAGGACGTCGAGATCCAGCTGAACGTGTCGACGGGCAACCCGGCGTCGTGACGGCACGCACGCGTACGCGGTCGTGACCGCACGCACGCGTACGAAGGGGCCCGGCGGATGTCCGCCGGGCCCCTTCGTCACGGTGACGCGCGTCTACAGGTACGGTCCGCCGGAGCGGCCGCCGGTGCGGGGATCCTCGCCGTCGTGCATCGCGCCCGGCGGGAGGGCGCGGCGCATCTGCTCCAGCTGGGCCCGCGCGGCCATCTGCTGGGCGAACAGCGTCGTCTGGATGCCGTGGAAGAGACCCTCCAGCCAGCCGACCAACTGGGCCTGTGCGATGCGCAGTTCCGCGTCCGAGGGCGTCGCCTCGTCCGTGAACGGCAGGGACAGCCGTTCCAGCTCCTCCACGAGCTCCGGAGCCAGGCCGTCCTCCAGCTCCTTGACCGAGCTGGCGTGGATCTCCTTCAGCCGGACCCGGCTCGCCTCGTCCAGAGGAGCCACGCGGACCTCCTCCAGCAGCTGCTTGATCATGCTGCCGATCCGCATGACCTTCGCGGGCTGCTCGACCTGCTCCGTGACCGGGATCTCGCGCTGCTCGTCGTCTGAGTCGGCACCGCCGAGCGCCATGCCGTCCTGACCCACGACCAGGATCTTCTGGGCGTTCTCCGGCGACCTATCGTTCCTCGGCATCTCCATACCGTCATTCTCTCGCACCCCTGTACCTCACCACGGTGGTGCCCCCGTCCGGGGTTGATCCACCGTTTCCATCCGACGGGGCAATCCGGAATGCCGGGTCTGTCCGCCCGTGCCAGGCTTGTTCCATCGATCTTGCGGCCTGACTCCGGGAGGGGGTCACCGACGTGACTCCATGGCGGCGCGCGGCGCGCGCGACAGGGGTGTGCGGGGTGCTCGCCGGGGTCACGGCGGGCACGCTGGCGGGCATGGCGGTGACGCCCGCGGCGGCGGCCGGACGGACGGTCCGGTCGTCGGTGGCGTGGCCGGCCGGGGCGGCCGGTGGCCAGTCCTTGCGCGACCCGCTCTTCGCCTCGCCCTCGCTGGCCTCCTCCGCGCCCTCCGGCGCCGCGTCGTCCTCCCGTTCCGACGGCGGCGACGGCGAGACCGGGGGCTCCGACGGGTCCGAGGGGTCGGAGGCGTCAGGGTCGGAGGGCTCAGGGGGGCGCGAAGGCGCCGGTGACGCGGTCGACGCGGGCGGTTCCGACGGTGCGGGCGCCGCTCACTCCGCCCCCGGCCGTCCCTCCCCTCACGCCCACGCCCCCTCCCACTCCTCCGCGCCCTCGCACGCCGAGTCGCCGTCGCGTGGCGAGTCGCCGTCGCGCGGCGAGCGGCCCTCGCACTCCCCCTCCGCCGCCTTCTCCGCACGGCCGGGCCCGTCCGCGTCGACGGATCCGTCGGCCTCCGCCGCCGAGCCCACGCGGGCCGGCAGCCGGGCGGGCGAGGGCCGGCAGCGTCCGGGGCGCGCCCCGGACCCGGTACGTGAGGCGCAGGAGGGACTGGAGGAGGACGAGGGCCTCGACGTCGGCGACGAGCCCGCCGCACCGGAGGAGACGGCCGGGGACGACTCCGCGCTCGCGCCGTCCGAGTCCGCGGATGTGCCCGGGCAGCGGTCGGTGACGCGGGCGCAGGGCGCGGCCGGCCCGGTCCTGCGGATCCTGCCGCTCGGCAGCGGTCTGGTCCTGATCGGGCTGGGCCTGGCGCTCGGCCTGCTCGCGTTGCGGCTGCGCCGCGACGCCCGGTACTTCCGCCCCCGGCCCGGCGGTCACTAGCCCGCGAGTCGATCACTGCCGGGCCGTACGCCTCGATCCCTGACAGTTCCAGAGCGCCAACCCCTTGCCATGGCCTCGTAGGCGAGTAACGTCGATTACATGATTACAACGGATCAGCGTGAGCGGTTGCGTGGCTGGTTCGCCGGCCGGCTGCCGGACGGTCTCTTCGAGAGGCTGGTGGAGGTGACGGTCGACCGCGAGGAGATCACCGTCATCGGTGAGATCCCCGAGCCCCGGCTGCCCGAGTCCGCCTCGGCGGTCGAGCGGGAGGCGGCGGTACAGGGCCGGGTGCAGGAGTTCCGGGAGCGGACCCGCGAGGAACGGGTCGGCGTGGCCCGGGAGGCCGAGCACCGGTTCCGCAAGAAGGTGTCGTGGGGCGTCGAGTGCGGGGGCGAGCGAGTGCTGTTCACCCACGTCGCGGCCCCGGTGATGACCCGGCTGCGGCAGCCGGAACGGCAGGTACTGGACACCCTGGTCGCCGCCGGTGTGGCCCGCAGCCGCAGCGACGCGCTCGCCTGGTGCGTCCGGCTCGTACGACGGCACACCGACGACTGGCTGAGCGAGCTGCGGGACTCCCTGGAGCAGGTCCAGCGGGTGCGCGCCCAGGGCCCCGACGCCGAGCCCGCGAACGAGCCCGGCGAGGGGAACGACTCCTAGGCGCCCGCCCGGTCAGAGCGTGACCGGTCGGGGTTGACCGGTCGGGGCTGACCGGTCGGGGCTGACCGGTCAGCCCGTGACCAGCAGCACCTTCCCGATGTGCCCGCTGTCCTCCACGACCCGATGCCCGGCGGCCGCGTCGCTCATCGGCAGCTCGCGGTCGACGACGGGACGCACATGCCCGCCGGCGAACAGCGGCCACACGTGCTCGCGTACGGCGGCGACGATGGCCGCCTTCTCGCCCAGGGGCCGGGCCCTCAGCGAGGTCGCGCTGATCGCGCCGCGCTTGTTCAGCAGGGCGGCGATGTTCAGCTCGGCCTTCACGCCGCCCTGCATGCCGATGATCGCGAGCCGCCCGTTGACGGCGAGGGCGCGCACATTGCGGTCCAGGTACTTGGCGCCCATGTTGTCGAGGATGACGTCCACGCCGGCGCCGTCGGTCGCCTTGCGGACCTCCTCGACGAAGTCCTGCTCGCGGTAGTTGACCAGGATGTCGGCGCCGAGTTCGGCGCAGTAGTCCAGCTTCTCCTTCGTGCCCGCGGTGACCGCGACCTTCGCGCCGACCGCCTTGGCGAGCTGGATCGCCATCGTGCCGATGCCGCTGGAGCCGCCGTGCACCAGCAGCGTCTCGCCGGGCCGCAGGTGGGCGACCATGAACACGTTCGACCAGACCGTGCAGACCACCTCGGGCAGCGCGGCGGCCTGCGTCAGCTGAACGCCCTGCGGCAGCGGCAGCAACTGACCGGCGGGCACGGCGACCTTCTCGGCGTAGCCGCCGCCCGACAGCAACGCGCACACCTCGTCGCCGACGGACCAGCCGGACACGCCGGGGCCGAGCGCGGCGATCCGCCCGGAGCACTCCAGTCCGGGGTACGGGGACGCGCCGGGCGGCGGGTCGTAGAAGCCCTGCCGCTGCAGGATGTCGGCGCGGTTGACGGCGCTGGCCGCCACCTCGACCAGCACCTCGCCCTCGCCGGGCACCGGGTCGGGGACCTCGTCCCACACCAGTGCCTCGGGCCCACCAGGTTCGGGAATCGTGATCGCATGCATGAGGGCGACGCTACTCCTGCCCCGCACCCGCGCCACGGGACGTCCACCGTGTCCGCGCCATGGCAGGGGCGGACGGTGCCGACGACGCCCGGGCGGGGTGAGTGGTGTCGATGCCCGGGCGGAGTGGGTGGTGTCCGCCGGGGCGTGTCCTCGTGCCGCAGGCCCGGGGCTCAAGTGGACGCGGGCCCGGGGCTCAAGTGCGCGCGGGCCAGGGCTCAAGTGCACGCGGGCCCGGGGCCGGCCGGCGGCTCCGGTGCCCGGACGATCGTGATGAGCCGGTCCGTCAACTGGAGCACGCCCACGGCCGGGTCGTCGTAGCCCAGCACCCGGTGCCCGCGCACCACGCTCACCACCAGGTCCTGCGTCTCCCGCGGGCGGCGGCCCGCCTCGGCCCGGGTGACCGGCCGCTCCACCAGGTCCAGCCCGCTGCCCTGCTGGATGAGGTCCTCCATGACCACCCCCGCCGCGGGGCTGAGCACGGACAGCCCCAGCAGCCGGCCCGCCGCGCCCGCGCTGGTGATGACCTCGTCGGCGCCCGACTGCTTGAGCAGCGGCGCGTTCTCCTCCTCCCGCACCGCGGCCACGATCATCGCGTCCGCGTTAAGCTGGCGGGCCGTCAGCGCGACCAGGACGGCCGTGTCGTCGCGCTGGGTCGCGATGACGATCCGTCCGGCCCGCTGCACCTCCGCCCGGCGCAGCACGTCACTGCGGGTGCCGTCGCCGACCACGCCGGTGTAGCCCTCTGCGATCGCGGCGTCGATCACCTTCGCGGACGGGTCGATCACCACGACCCGCTCCTTCTTCAGCCCCGTCGCGCACACGGTCCGGATGGCGGACCGTCCCTTGGTGCCGAAGCCGACGACAACGGTGTGGTCGCGCACGGTGGCCTCCCAGCTCGTGTTGGATCCTGACGGGCACGGCCCCGTCCGCAACCATGGTGCCGTCCGAACGGATCACCGAAGCAGGGGGCACACGATGAAGGCCGAGCACCCATCGACGCGACGGGCGCGGAAGTCCTCGCTCCTGCGGTCGGTCTGGTACCGCACGCGCACCGAGGCCCGTGACGACGCCGAGGCCGGCCGGGCCATCACCATGCCCACCCAGACGGTCACGCCCCCGCTGCAACAGGTGCTGCGGCGCCTCGCGATGGCCCTGCTGGTCCTCGTCGTCACCACGCTCATCGTCTACGCCGACCGCGACGGCTACCGCGACGGCGCCGACGACGTGGTCGACCTGCTCGACGCGGCCTACTACGCCACGGTCACCCTCTCCACCACCGGCTACGGCGACATCACCCCGGTCAGCGACTCGGCCCGGTTCGTGAACATCCTCATCATCACGCCCCTGCGCGTGCTGTTCCTGATCATCCTGGTCGGCACCACCCTGGAAGTCCTCACCGAGCGCACCCGCCAGCAGGTCCGCATCCACCGCTGGCGCTCCCGCACCCAGAACCACGTTGTCGTCATCGGCTACGGCACGAAGGGCCGCCACGCCGTGCAGACACTCGTCGGACAGGGCATCGCCCGGGACCGGATCGTCGTCGTGGACTCCCAGCGCAAGGCGGCGAACGCGGCCGCCGACGACGGCCTGGTCTCGGTCACCGGTGACGCCACGCGGTCCGAGACGCTGCTCAAGGCCGAGGTGCAGCGGGCCGGTCGGGTCATCGTCGCCCCGCAGCGCGACGACACCGCCACGCTGGTCACGCTCACGGCCCGTCAGCTCAACCGGCGCGCCACGATCGTCGCGGCCGTACGGGAGGACGAGAACGCGCCGTTGCTCAAGCAGTCGGGCGCGGACACGGTCATCACCACGTCCAGTTCGGCCGGGCGCCTGCTCGGGGTGTCCATGGTGAGCCCGTCCGTGGCCCGGACCCTGGAGGACCTGATGACCCTCGGCAGCGGCCTCGACCTCGTGGAGCGGCCCGTGACGGCGGAGGAGGTCGGAAGGGCGCCGCGCGCCTGTGCCGACGTGGTGGTGGCGGTGGTGCGCGGCAAACACCTGCTGGCCTACACCGATCCCCGGCTGTCGGAGCTGCGCGCCGGGGACCGCGTGATCACGGTGAGCCGAGCGGTACCGGCTCCCGAGGAGGGGTGAGCGGGCTCGCCGAGGGTGTTTCACGTGAAACACCCCAGTGGCGGCGTTTCACGTGAAACATACGCAGGGTGACGTTCCTGACGAATGACCCGGGTGACGGTGTTTCACGTGAAACAGACGCCGATTCCTCCGGTCGCCCACGGCAGGTCGAGCATCTCCGTCTCCCGCCCCTGCGCGGCCCCGCCCGGCGGGACGACGGCGAGGGCGTCGGCCGCCGCGATGCCCCGCAGCATCGCCGGGCCGTTGTAGTGCAGCGGTACGGCCTGGTCGCCGCGCAGGACGACCGGGACGAGCCGGGTGTCGTGCGGATGGCCGTGCACCGCGTCCCGCAGCGGGAGGCTGTAGCGCTCGGGTACCGGGTGGGCGGCGAGCGCGCGCAGCAGCGGCTCGGCGAGCGTGAGCAGGCCGGAGACCGCGGCCAGCGGGTTGCCGGGCAGCCCGACGAGGTGCTGGTCCTCCTTGAGCCGGGCGAGCAGCATCGGGTGCCCGGGGCGCACCTTGACGCCGTCGACCAGCAGCTCGGCGCCGATCCGCCGCAGCGTGGGGTGGACGTGATCCACGGGACCCGCGGCGGTGCCGCCGGTGGTGACGATCAGATCGGCCTCGGACGTGGTGACGGCGGTGTACAGGGCCTCGGCGTCGTCCCCGAGCCGGCGCACGGAGGTGACCTCGGCGCCGAGCGCGCGCAGCCACGGCGGCAGCAGCGGGCCCAGGGCGTCCCGGATCAGTCCCTCGCGCGGCAGCCCCTCGGTGAGCAGTTCGTCGCCGAGGACGAGAAGGTCGACGCGCGGCCGGCGTACGGCGGTGAGGGTGTCGTAGCCGGCGGCCGCCGCCAGGCCGAGCACCGCCGGGGTGACGAGGGCTCCGGCGGCGAGCAGCTGGTCGCCCTTGCGGCACTCCTGGCCGCGGGGGCGGATGTCCTGACCGGGGACGATCTCCCGGGTGGCGTGCAGCCGGTCCTTGTCGTCGGTGCGGCCGTGCTCGCTGCGCAGCACCGCTGTGGTGTCCGCCGGGACGCGGGCGCCGGTGGCGATGCGGACGGCCTCGCCGTCGGAGAGTGGTTCGGGCTCGGCGTTCCCGGCGAGCACTCCGGTCTCGCGGACGTCCCAGGGTCCCGGTCCGGCGACCGCCCAGCCGTCCATCGCGGAGGTGTCGAAGGACGGCAGGTCGGTGAGGGCGGTGAGCGGGGCGGCCAGGGACAGGCCGAGCGCGTCGGTCAGGGACACGGAGACGGTGGTGTCGCGGCCGGCACGCGCTCGTCCGGCGCGGGCGGCGATCGCGCGGGCCTCGGGCCAGGGGGTTGCCTTGTGCCGGGTGTCCCGGCCGGAGCGGCCGGAGTCGCCGGGCGCGTCCCCGCCGCCGTTCCGGCCGTGGGAGCGCCGGTCCGCGCCGCCGTTCCGGCCGTCGGAGCGCCGGTCGGTGCCGCCGTGCCGATCGCCCTTGTGCCGGTCGCCCGTGTACTGGTCGTCGGGGGAGTCGGCTCCCGTGGCGGGCGCGGGGACGTGCTCGCCGGCACGGCCGGGGTGCGGCTGGTCCTTGACCAGGGCGAGCGCCTCCTCGACGTCGAGGTCGTCGGCGTCCGGCTCGTCCCGGATGCCGCGGGCGGTCATCCGGCGTCCGGGCGGGTGTCGGGCGTGGCGTCGGGGGCCACGTCGGGCTGATCCTCGCCCTCGCCGGCCCAGCGCTGGGCCAGGGCGGCGGCCTTGCGGGCGGCCTCGGCGACGGCCTCCGGGCCGCCTCCGGCGCTGGCGGCCGCGTAGCCGACGAGGAACGTGGTCAGCGGGGCCGCGGGGCGGGCCACGCCGTGGGCGGCGTCGCGGGCGAGGTCGAGCAGGACACCGGTGTCGACGTCGAGGTCGATGCCCAGCTCGTCCTTGACCGAGGAGATCCATTCATCCAACACGTGCCCATGCTCCCTGATGCGTGCTCTGGCGGTGGCGATGTCGTCCCAGGTGTCGCAGTCGAAGGACGCGACCGGGTCGGTGAGGCGGGTGAGGTCCAGACGTGCGGTGAGCCGGCGCAGGGGCAGGCCGGTGAGGTCCCCGTGCTCGGTGCCGAGGTGGGCGAGGGCGCGGCGCAGGCCGGCCGCGCGGTAGGCGGCGACGAGCGGCTGGTCGCGACCGTCGGGGTCGGTGAGCAGCACGCCGTCGGCCGGGGTGTCCCGCAGGGCGGCGAGCAGGCGGGCGACCGTGGCCGGGCCGAGGAAGGGCAGGTCGGCGGAGAGCAGCAGCACGTGGTCGGCGGCGGTGTGCCGCAGTCCGGCGGCGAGGGCGGCGAGGGGTCCCCCGCCGGGCGGGTCCTCGCGAGTCCAGAGGACCGGGCGGGAGGTGGGCCGGGGGTCGGCGACCACGACGGTGGTACGGGCGCCGGCGCAGGCCGTGAGCACGCGGTCGAGCAGGGGGCGTCCGCCCACCCGCACGCCGGGTTTGTCCGCGCCGCCGAGCCGCCGGGCGGCACCCCCGGCCAGCACGACGGCGTCGTAGGCGCCGGGGGCGCTGCCGTCACCGGTCTCGGGGGGCTCGTAGGCGGTCACCCCCCGAGTATGCGCGCCCCCACGATCACAGGGAACGCGGGATCACCAGGGCGGGCGGTCTCGGTGGACGCCCGCCCTCAGACGCACCCACCGCAGATCCACCCGATGCGCTGCCGCCGCCGCAGGCCGGCGTATCGACGGCCCGGCGGCGGCATCACGCTCACAGGGTCCGCAGCAGCACCGCCGGCTGTTCGACGCAGTCGGCGACATAGCGCAGGAAGCCTCCTGCCGTGCCGCCGTCGCACACCCGGTGGTCGAAGGTGAGCGAGAGCTGCACGACCTGGCGGACCGCCAGCTCGCCCTCGTGCACCCACGGCTTCGGCACGATGCGGCCGACGCCGAGCATGGCCGCCTCGGGGTGGTTGATGATCGGCGTGGAGCCGTCGACGCCGAACACGCCGTAGTTGTTCAGCGTGAAGGTGCCGCCGGTCAGTTCTCCGGGCGTCAGCGTGCCGGTGCGGGCGGCTTCGGTCAGCCGGGCGAACTCCGCGGTCAGCGACTCGGCGTCGCGGGCGTGGGCGTCCCGCACGACGGGCACGACCAGCCCGCGCTCGGTCTGCGCCGCGAACCCCAGGTGCACCTGGTCGAGCCGGACGATCTCCCGGGCCTCGGTGTCCACGGTGGAGTTCAGCTCGGGGAAGCGGGCCAGCGCGGCGGTGCAGATACGGGCCAGCAGGGCGAGGAGGGAGATCTTCGGCCCTCCGGCCGCGTTCATCGCGGCGCGGGCGCGCATCAGCTCCGTCGCGTCGGCGTCCACCCAGCACGTCGCGTCCGGGATCTCCCGGCGGCTGCGGGACAGCTTGTCGGCGACGGCCCCGCGAACGCCCTTGAGCGGGGTCCGGACGCCGTCGGCGGGCGCGGAGGAGAGCCGGGAGGGCGCGGGGGACGAGCGGACCGGCGTGTCGGCGGCCGGCGGTGCCTGCCGGGCCGTCGCGGCGCGCAGCGCCTGCTCGACGTCCGCGCGCAGGATGAGCCCGTCGGGTCCGGAGCCGTGCAGTTCGCGCAGGTCCAGGCCGTTGTCCCGGGCGAGCCGGCGGACGAGCGGGGAGATGACCGGGACGGGGCCCTCGGCGTGGAGCGGGGCGGTGCGGGCGGGTGCGGGCTGCACCACGCCCGGCTCGCGGAAGCCCACGGCCCCCGGTTCCGTGCGGGCCGCCCCGTGCGTCCGGCCGGAGCCCGGTGCCGGGTGCCCGGGCGCGGACGGACCGCCCGGTGTGCCCGCGCCGAGGGGGCCGGCCGCCCGCACCCGGCGGCGCCGCGCGGGGGGCGCCCCGGTGCCGTAGCCGACCAGGACGTTGCCCGAGCCCTCGGTGGTGCCGGAGCCCGCGCGCGAGGCCTCCTCCGCGCCGGGGAGTCCGCCCCCTGCTGGCGCGTCACCGCCGGAGGCGGGCGCGCCGACCGCCACGGTCAGCAGCGGCGCCCCGACGGGCAGCTCCTCGCCCTCCTCGCCGAAGCGTGCGGTGACCACGCCGCCGTAGGGGCAGGGCACCTCGACCATCGCCTTGGCGGTCTCGACCTCGACGACGGGCTGGTCGACGGCGACGACGTCACCGACCTGGACCAGCCAGCGCACGATCTCCGCCTCGGTGAGCCCCTCACCGAGGTCGGGCAGCTTGAACTCCAGCACCTGTGCCATCAGCCCTCGGCCTCCCACTGCAGACGCGCCACGGCGTCCAGGATCCGGTCGACGCCGGGAAGGTGGTGCCGCTCCAGCATCGGCGGCGGGTAGGGGATGTCGAAGCCGGCCACGCGCAGCACCGGCGCCTCCAGGTGGTGGAAGCAGCGCTCGGTGACCCGGGCGGCGATCTCCCCGCCGGGGCCGCCGAAGGTGCCGGACTCGTGGACGACGACCGCGCGCCCGGTGCGCCGCACGGACGCGCAGACCGTCTCGTCGTCGAAGGGCACCAGGGAGCGCAGGTCGACGACCTCCAGGTCCCAGCCCTCGGCGCGGGCGGCCTCGGCGGCCTCCAGGCAGACGGGGAGCGACGGGCCGTAGGTGATCAGCGTGGCGCTGCGGCCGGTGCGGCGCACCACCGCGCGCCCGATGGGCTCGACGGGGGTGGGCTCGTCGGGGTTCCAGGAGTCCTTCGACCAGTACAGGCGCTTGGGTTCGAGGAAGACGACCGGGTCGTCGGAGGCGATGGCCGCGCGCAGCAGCCCGTAGGCGTCGGCGACGGTCGCGGGCGTGACGACATGGAGCCCCGGAGTCGCCATGTAGTACGCCTCGGAGGAGTCGCTGTGGTGCTCGACGCCGCCGATGCCGCCGCCGTAGGGGACGCGGACGGTGAGGGGCAGGGGCATCTTTCCGCGGGTGCGGTTGCGCATGCGGGCGACATGGCTGACGAGCTGCTCGAACGCCGGGTAGGCGAAGGCGTCGAACTGCATCTCGACGACCGGGCGCAGGCCGTACATGGCCATGCCGACGGCGGTGCCGAGGATGCCGGCCTCGGCGAGCGGGGTGTCGGTGCAGCGGTCGTCGCCGAACTCCTTGGCCAGGCCGTCGGTGACGCGGAAGACGCCGCCGAGGGTGCCGACGTCCTCGCCCATGACGTGCACGGCGGGGTCGGCCGCCAGCGCGTCGCGCAGCGCGCGCGTGAGGGCCTGCGCCATGGTGGCGGGCTTGACGGCGACGGTGGTCATCGGTGCGTCCCTTCCTGGCCGTTCTCCCGCTCGGCCGCCAGTTCGGCCTCCAGCAGCGCCTGCTGCTCACGCAGCTGCGGCGTGGGCTCGGCGAAGACGTGCGCGAACAGGTCGGCGGGGTCGAGCTGCGGGTCGCGGTTCATGCGTTCGCGCAGGTCGGCGGCGAGGGCCTCGGCGTCCTGGCGGGCGGCCTCGATGCCGTCCTCGTCGAGCAGGCCGCGTTCGGTCAGCTCGTGCTCCAGCAGCCGGATCGGGTCATGGGCGCGCCAGGCCTCGACCTCGCCGTCGCCGCGGTAGCGGGTGGCGTCGTCGGCGTTGGTGTGGGCGTCCACGCGGTAGGTGATGGCCTCGACGAGGGTGGGGCCGCCACCGGCGCGCGCGTGGCGCACCGCGTCGGAGAGGACCTCGTGCACGGCGGCCGCGTCGTTGCCGTCGACCAGGCGGCCGGGCATGCCGTAGCCGACGGCCTTGTGGGCCAGGGAGGGCGCGGCGGTCTGCTTGGCGAGGGGGACGGAGATCGCGAAGCCGTTGTTCTGCACCAGGAAGACGACGGGGGCCTGCCAGACGGCGGCGAAGTTCAGCGCCTCGTGGAAGTCGCCCTCGCTGGTGCCGCCGTCGCCGACCAGGGCGAGGGCGACCACGTCGTCGCCCTTGAGGCGGGCGGCGTGCGCGAGGCCGACGGCGTGCGGGAGCTGGGTGGCCAGCGGGGTGCTCAGCGGGGCGACGCGGTGCTCGTAGGGGTCGTAGCCGGTGTGCCAGTCGCCGCGCAGCAGCGTGAGCGCCTCGACCGGGTCCACGCCGCGGGCGACGGCGGCGAGGGTGTCGCGGTAGCTGGGGAAGAGCCAGTCCTGCTCCTGCAGGACGAGCGCGGCGGCGATCTCGCAGGCCTCCTGCCCGGTGCTGGAGGGGTACACGGCCAGGCGGCCCTGCTTGGTCAGGGCGGTGGCCTGGGCGTTGTAGCGGCGGCCGCGCACCAGGTGCGCGTACAGGCGGCGCAGCAGCGCCGGATCGGCCTTGGCGGCGGCCTCGGTGCCGAGGACCCGGTAGGGCTCGGCGTCGGGCAGCAGCGGCCCGGGATCCGTGCGGGGCTGCCAGGCGGGCGGCGGCGAGGGCTTGTACGCGCCTCGCTGCTCCATGACCGTCATGACGGCACCTCCTCGTGGGAGCGGCTGTAGGCGCAGCCTCAGTGATGCGCCTCACCTACCGATTGTTCGGTCGCCGGCACATTTTGGCTACGGGTGGCCTCAGGCTGTGGACAAACGGTTCTCCACAGCCTGAGATGAATGCAGTACGTCCATGGCAGGAAGGTGGGGGGACATGGCATCTGAACAAATGGCCGATCCCGCGGACCCGGCCGGGGGCCCGTCGGCGCCGGCGGTCCCGGCCACCGGAGGCCTGGCGTCGGCCGCGCGGCCGCTGGACGCCATCGACCACGACATCCTGCGGATGCTGCAGGCGGACGGCCGCGCCTCGATACGGTCGGTCGCCGAGCGGGTCCACGTCTCGCGCGCCAACGCCTACGCGCGCATCAACCGTCTCGTCGAGGACGGCGTCATCCGCGGTTTCGGCGCCCGCGTCGACCATGAGCGGGCGGGCCAGGGCACGTCGGCGTACATCACGCTGAAGATCGTGCAGAACTCCTGGCGGACCGTGCGCGAGCAGCTGCGGCAGCTGCCCGGCGCCTCCCACATCGCCCTGGTCGGGGGCGACTTCGACGTGCTGCTGCTCGTGCACACCTCCGACAACCGGGCCCTGCGCGAGCTGGTGCTCACCCGGCTCCAGGCGATCCCCGAGGTGCTCAGCACCCGCACGCTGCTGGTCTTCGAGGAGGAGGACCTGGAGCCCCAGGGCTGAGCCCGGCCGCGGCGGGACGGGGCCTCAGGCCCTGCGCAGTCCCGAGAACACCAACCGCGCCACCGCGTCGGCGACTTCGCGTTCGCCCATGCCGCGCCCGTCGGGCCGATACCACTCCACGATGGAGTTGATCATCCCGAAGACCAGCCGGGTCGCGAGCCGCACCTCCACGTCGCCGCGTACGTCCCCGTCCGCGGCCGCCGCCTTGAGCAGCTCGGCGACCCGGTGGTCGAAGTCGCGGCGCCGCTCCAGCGCCCACCGCTCGGTGCCCGTGTTGCCGCGCACCCGCAGCAGCAGCGTCACGTACGGCAGTTCCGCGATGAGCACCTCGACCATGCGCCGCACGACGTACTCCAGGCGCTCCGCGGCGCGCCCCACGCGTGCGTGCTCCTCGTCGAGGATCGCGAACAGCCCGTCCAGCGCCCGGCTGACGGCCCGCCGCAGCAGGTCCTCCTTGCCGGTGACGTGGTGGTAGATCGACGACTTGGAGATGCCGGCCGCTTTGGACAGGTGCTCCATGGAGGTGCCGTCGTAGCCGCGCTCGTTGAAGACGCGCACGGCGACGGAGAGCAGGGTCTCCGGGGTGTACGTGTCGCGCTTGGCGGTGGTCATGGGGTGCCCTCCCGCGAATCGGCGGCGTGCGCGTGGCGGTACAGCGCGAGCGAGGGGGCGTAACGCCCCGACGGCTCCCGCAGGTTCAGCTCCTCCAGCAGCTCGTGCACCCACCGCGTGCCCACGCGCCGGCTCCACTCGAAGGGGCCGAGGGGGTAGTTGACGCCGAGGCGCATCGCGGTGTCGACGTCCTCCTCGGTGGCGACGCCCTTGGCGACGGCGTCGTGCGCGAGGTCGACGATCCGGGCGACCGTGCGGGCGACGATCATGCCGGGCACGTCGCCGATGACGCTGACCTTCTTGCCGAGGGCCTGGAAGAGCCCGATGGCCTCGGAGAGGGTCTGCGCGGAGGTGTCCTGGGAGGCGGCCAGGGCGATGCGGCCGGCCTTGCGGTAGTCCAGGGCGAGGTCGAAGTAGACGACGTCGCTGAACTCCACGGAGGTCTGCCCGTCGGCGAGGGCCAGCTGGCCGCCGGAGGGCAGCACCAGGCGGGTGCCGTTGTCCTCGTCCTCGTCGCGGACCTGGATGCCCGCCTCGCGGATCAGCGCGAGGAGTTCGCCCGCGGGCCCCAGGTCGCCCTCGGCGACGACGTAGGCGGGTGCCTTCTGCGGCTCCGCGGTGTGCGGTTCGGGCCGCTCGGCGCCGTCCCGGTAGTCGTACCAGCCCTGGCCGCTCTTGCGGCCGAGCCGGCCGGACTCGACCAGGCGCCGCTGGGCGAGGGAGGGGGTGAAGCGCACGTCCTGGAAGAAGGACTGCCACACCGAGTGGGTGACGGACTCGTTGACGTCCTGCCCGATCAGGTCGGTCAGTTCGAACGCGCCCATCTTGAAGCCGCCGCTCTCGCGCAGCACGGCGTCGATGGTGGCCGGGTCGGCGCCCTGGGACTCCAGGACGGCGAAGGCCTCGGCGTAGAAAGGGCGCGCGATGCGGTTGACGATGAAGCCGGGGGTGTCCGCGCAGGCGACGGGCGTCTTGCCCCAGGCGCGGGCGGTCTCGTACGCGCGCGTGGCGGAGGAGACGTCGGTGGCGAAGCCGGAGACGACCTCGACGAGCGGCAGGAGCGGCGCGGGGTTGAAGAAGTGCAGGCCGACGAAGCGGCCGGGCTGGCGCAGGGCGCCGCCGATCGCGGTGACCGACAGGGAGGAGGTGTTGGTGGCGAGCAGGCAGTCCTCGCCGACGATCTCCTCCAGCTCGCGGAACAGCTGCTGCTTGACGTCCAGCCGCTCCAGGACCGCCTCGACGACGAGGGCGCAGCCGGCGAGGCCGGCGAGGGTGTCGGCGGGCGTGAGGCGGGCGCGGGCGGCGTCCCGGGCGGCGGCGGTGAGCCGGTCCTTCTCGACGAGCCGGTCGAGGCGGGCGCCGATCGCGTCGGCCGCTTCGGCGGCACGTCCCGGCACGGCGTCGTACAGCCGCACGGGGTGGCCGGCGACCAGCGCGACCTGGGCGATGCCCTGGCCCATGGTGCCGGTGCCGACGACGGCCACGGGGCTGCTGAGGTCGAGTGCTGTCATGTGCGCGATCCTCCCGCACGGCGTTTTCCACAGATGCGGCAGGCCCCCTTGTCCCGACCGATCGTTCGGTTACTCTAACTCTGTCCTGCTGTTCCCGCCCATGGTTTCGCCCAGGTCATGAACTCGACGAAGAGTTCTTGAGACGAGGAGTTGGTCCCGCATGGCCGCCGAACTGACCGCGAACGACCTGATCGCCAGGCACCGGCCCACCCTCGACCAGGCGCTCGAAGCGATCCGCACGCGCGCGTACTGGTCCCCGCACCCCGAGCACCCCAAGGCCTACGGCGAGGAGCACGGCAGCCTGGACGCGGCGGCGGGCAAGGCCGCCTTCGACGCCCTGCTCGGCACCCGCCTGGACCTGGACCAGCCCGGCACCGACGACTGGGTGGGCGGCGAGGTCTCCCCGTACGGCATCGAGCTGGGCGTGACGTACCCGCACGCGGACATCGACGTGCTGCTGCCCGCGATGAAGGCCGGGCAGCGCGCCTGGCGGGACGCGGGCGCCGAGGTGCGGGCCGTGGTGTGCCTGGAGATCCTCAAGCGGATCAGCGACCGGACGCACGAGTTCGCCCACGCCGTCAGTCACACCTCCGGCCAGGCGTTCATGATGGCGTTCCAGGCGGGCGGCCCGCACGCGCAGGACCGCGGCCTGGAGGCGGTGGCCTACGCGTACGTGGAGCAGGCCCGCACGCCCGAGGTCGCCGAGTGGACCAAGCCGCAGGGCAAGCGCGACCCGCTCGCCCTCACCAAGCAGTTCACGCCCGTCCCGCGCGGCATCGGCCTGGTCATCGGCTGCAACACCTTCCCGACCTGGAACGGCTACCCGGGCCTGTTCGCCTCGCTGGCCACTGGCAACGCCGTCCTGGTCAAGCCGCACCCGCGCGCGGTGCTGCCGCTCGCGCTGACCGTGCAGGTCGCGCGCCAGGTGCTCGCCGAGGCCGGCTTCGACCCCAACCTGGTGGCCCTGGCCGCCGAGCGGCCCGGCGAGGGCATCGCCAAGACGCTCGCCACCCGCCCGGAGATCCGGATCATCGACTACACCGGCTCGACGTCCTTCGGCGACTGGCTGGAGACCAACGCCCGCCAGGCGCAGGTCTACACCGAGAAGGCCGGCGTCAACACGGTGATCGTGGAGTCGACGGACGACTACAAGGGCATGCTGTCGAACCTGGCGTTCTCGCTGTCGCTGTACAGCGGCCAGATGTGCACCACCCCGCAGAACCTGCTGATCCCGCGCGAGGGCATCCGCACCGACGCCGGCCCGAAGTCGTACGACGAGGTGGTCGCCGACCTCGCGCGGGCCGTGGACGGCCTGCTGGGCGACGACGCCCGGGCGAACGCGCTGCTCGGCGCCATCGTCAACCCGGACGTGAAGGCGCGCCTGGAGGCGGCGGCCGGCCTCGGCGAGGTCGCCCTCGCCTCCCGCGAGATCGCCAACCCCGAGTTCCCGGGCGCGGTCGTGCGCACTCCGGTGATCGTCAAGCTGGACGGCGCCAAGCCGGACGCCGAGGCCGCCTACATGAGCGAGTGCTTCGGGCCCGTCTCCTTCGCCGTCGCCGTCGACTCGATCACCGACGCGGTGGAGCTGCTGCGGCGCACGATCCGCGAGAAGGGCGCGATGACGGTCGGCGCCTACACGAGCGACGGCGAGGTCCAGGAGCAGATCGAGGAGGTCTGCCTGGAGGAGGCCGCCCAGCTGTCCTTCAACCTCACCGGCGGGGTGTACGTCAACCAGACGGCGGCGTTCTCCGACTTCCACGGCTCGGGCGGCAACCCGGCGGCCAACGCCGCGCTGTGCGACGGGGCGTTCGTGGCGAACCGCTTCCGCGTGGTGGAGGTGCGCCGGCAGGCCTGAGGCACGGGCCGCTCCCCCAGGGCGGGGCGCCCCCTAGCGGGGCCCTCCCTGACGGGCCGCGCCCCGAGGGCGGGCGCCCCTAGCGGGGCGCTCCCGTGCCCGCGCTCCAGTGGTACAGCGTCATGGCCACGCTGGTGGCCAGGTTGTAGCTGGAGACCTGGGGGCGCATCGGCAGTGCCAGCAGATGGTCCGCCCGCGCGCGCAGCGCCTCCGACAGGCCGCTGCGCTCGGAGCCGAAGGCGAGGACGGCGTCGTCGGGGAGCTTCACTCCCCGGATGTCCTCGCCCTCGGGGTCCAGCGCGAACAGCGGCCCCGGCGGCAGTTCCGCCGGCTCCAGCCGCTCCACGGCGGTCGCGAAGTGCAGTCCCGCACCGCCGCGCACGACCGTGGGGTGCCAGGGGTCGAGGGTGCCGGTGGTGACCACGCCGGTCGCGCCGAATCCGGCGGCCAGCCGGATCACGGCCCCGGCGTTGCCCAGGTTGCGCGGGTTGTCCAGGACCACGACCGGCGCCCGGCGGGGCAGGCGCGCCAGCGTCCGCAGATGCTCCTCCCGCCCTGGCCGTACGGCCAGGGCGGCGACGGCCGTGGGATGCGGGCGCGGCACCAGCGAGGCGTACGCCGTCTCGGGCACCTCGGTCAGCAGTCCGTCCAGCGCGTCCCGTACGTCCGGGGCCAGCTCGTCGGCGAGCGCGAGCGCGGCGCCGCGGTCGGTGGTGACCGCGACCGGCACCTCGGCGCCGAAGCGCACGGCGTGCTTGAGGGCGTGGAAGCCGTCCAGCAGCACCGCGGAACCGGCGAGGCGCCGCCAGGCGGCCAGGGGGTCGGTCATGCCGTAGAGCCTACGTGCGGCTGCTCGGCGGCCTCCGGGGAGCGCGGGGCGGGCAGCTCGGCGGTGCGGCCGGGCGGACGCAGCCGGCCACGCGCGCGTGCGGCGGCGTTCCCGAGGCGGCGCAGGAACGACGTCGGCAGGAACACCGAGTCCGCGACGATCATCGCCAGCGAGAAGAACGGCAGTCCGAGGACGACGGCGATCACCGCGTGCTCGGTCATCATCGCGGCCAGCAGGACGTTCTTCACCCGCCGGTTGAACAGGGTGAACGGGAAGGCGACCTGCACGATCACGGTGCCGTAGGTGACGACCAGCATGATCGTCCCGCTGGTGGACATCAGATCGGCGAGGCCGGGCCAGGGCGTGAAGTAGTCCAGGTGCAGCGGGTAGTAGACGGCGGTGCCGTCCTGCCAGCGCGAGCCCTGGATCTTGTACCAGCCGGCCGTGGCGTAGATCAGGCACGCCTCGGCCATGATCACCACCAGGGCGCCGTTGTGCAGCAGGTTGGCGATCACGTCCAGCAGGACGCGTGCCTGACCGCCGCGCGAGCGCCGGCCCATGATCCACCACAGGCCCTGCACCAGCCACACCGCCCACAGCAGCGCGGGAATCACCCACTCCTGACCGTCGAAGCGGCCGGCCGCGCTCGCCAGGACCAGCACCAGGCCGAGGACCGCCCACAGCGCGGGCCCCACGCGGTCCGGCGCCCGCTCGCCCCGCGCGCGTGCCCGCTCGGCCCGCCGCGCCCGGCGCGCGTCCAGCGACCAGACCTGGGCGCAGCGCGTGAAGACGAGGTAGATCGCCATCAGATGCAGGACGTTGTCGCCGCCGTCGCCCATGAAGACGCTGCGGTTCTGCAGCGACAGCACGCCGACCATGAACAGCACGGACGTGGTCCGGGTGCGCCAGCCGAGCGCGAGCAGCACGGAGGCGGCCACGGCGAGGGCGTAGACGAGCTCGAACCACACCCGGCTGTCGGACCACATCAGCACGGTGAAGGCGCCGTTGGTGCCGATCAGCTGCCGGGCCAGGTCCCAGCTCCACGGGCCGTCGGGGCCGTAGAGCTCGGCGCGGTGCGGGAACTCCCGCAGCAGGAACAGCAGCCAGGTGGTGGCGAAGCCGATGCGGATCAGCGCGGTCTGGTAAGGGCCGAGGGCGGCCTCGGTGACGCGGGCGATGGCGCCGGACACGGACAGGGCGAGACGGTTCACCGGGCACCTCCGCGCGCCTCGTCCTGCGAGACCGTCCACCAGGGCAGCTCCCGGAGCACCGGCTTCATCGAGACCTGCTCACCGCTCCACCGGGGCGGGGGCACGGGGGTGGTGCGGGAGCGGAACTGCACGCGCTCCACCGTGCCGCCGTCACCGGCCAGACCGGCCCGGTCCAGGCGGAGCACCGCGATCCGGCGCAGATACGTCTCGGCGAGCGTGCCGCGCAGGCCCAAGGGCCGGTTGTCGGCGGTGTGGGAGGCGGTGAGGAAGTCCCAGGCGCGGCGCAGCTCGTTCTGCTGGGTGTGGCTGGGCAGCGGGTTGCCCTGGATGTCACGGCCGTCCTGCGCGGACAGGCCGTACCAGTCGGTGGTGCGCACGTCGCCGCCCGCGGTGCGGATCTCGGCGCGGACCTCGACGGCGATGTTCTGCTGGAGCGGGTTGGGCGCGAACAGCTTCCAGTTCTGCTCGAACTCCGGGTAGATCCACTCGTCGACCACGGTGCCGTGTGCGCGGCTCACCGTGTTGGCGGGCGCGACGTGCAGAAAGACCATGCCGATGTGCACGCACACTGCGACGGCGACGGCGGCCAGCGCGAGCGCGGCACCGATCTGGTAGCGGGGGGAGAGAGCGGCCACGCCGGTGCGGGGGGCGGCGGGTGGAGGCGTGGCGTCGGGGGTGGCAGGTGGCGGTGTGGCCGCAGGTGTTGCAGGGGTCGCCGGCGCTGGAGGGGTCGCCGGTATCTCCGGGGTGGGCGGTGCCGGTGCTGCGGGTGCGCCGTCGGCGACAGACGGTGCCGGAGTTACTGGTGCGCCGTCGGCGCCAGGCGGGGTCGCCCGGACGGCTTGGCCGGGCTCGGGTGTGGGAGCAGCGTCCGGTGCGGGCGGGCGTTCGCGGTCCGCCGGGCGGCCGTCCGATCCCGGCGGGGCGTCCGCGCCACCGCCGTACGCGTCTTTACCGCCGTACGTGTCCATTCCGCCCCGTTTCCGATGTCCTGATGTCCAGCTCCGCCGTGGTGGTCTCCGGCCCCCGCCCGGCAGTCGCGCGGCGCGGCCGCGCGATGCCCGCACGGAACGGTACTCAGCCCCACCGGCCCGGCACAGCCCTCCCCCGGACCGCGGCCGCCGTGCACGTGCACGCGGTTGTCCACAGGGCGGGACACGGGTTGTCCACAGCGGTTGACACCTTACGACGCCCGTCCCACCATGGAATCGCACGGACCGAACGATCGGTCGGGAGCATGCCGGGTCAGAACCCAAGGTCGAGGGGGACCGCATGGCGACAGCAGCCGCGCACGACACGAGCCGCAGTGGGGTGTACGACACCCCGGACGGCACCGCCGACGCCGCTTACGAGCAGGCCTTCGACGCCGCCGTGGCCGCCGACGAGCGCATCGAGCCGCGCGACTGGATGCCGGACGCCTACCGCGCGACGCTGGTCCGGCAGATCGCGCAGCACGCGCACTCCGAGATCATCGGCATGCAGCCGGAGGCCAACTGGATCACCCGCGCGCCCTCGCTGCGGCGCAAGGCGATCCTCATGGCCAAGGTCCAGGACGAGGCCGGCCACGGGCTGTATCTGTACAGCGCGGCCGAGACCCTCGGCACGGGCCGCGACGAACTGCTCGACAAGCTGCACAACGGCCGCCAGAAGTACTCCTCGATCTTCAACTACCCCACGCTGACCTGGGCGGACGTCGGCGCGATCGGGTGGCTGGTGGACGGCGCCGCGATCACCAACCAGGTCCCGCTGTGCCGCTGCTCCTACGGGCCGTACGCGCGCGCCATGGTCCGCATCTGCAAGGAGGAGTCCTTCCACCAGCGCCAGGGCTACGAGCTGCTGCTCACGCTCAGCAAGGGCACCCCCGAGCAGCACGCGATGGCGCAGGACGCGGTGGACCGCTGGTGGTGGCCGTCGCTGATGATGTTCGGCCCGCCCGACGACGAGTCCGCGCACTCCGCGCAGTCGATGGCCTGGAAGATCAAGCGGCACTCCAACGACGAGCTGCGCCAGCGCTTCGTGGACATCTGCGTCCCGCAGGCCGAGAGCCTCGGCCTGACGCTCCCCGACCCGGACCTGCGGTGGAACGAGGAGCGCGGGCACTACGACTTCGGCCCGATCGACTGGGCCGAGTTCCGGGACGTCCTCAAGGGCAACGGCCCGTGCAACGAACAGCGCATCACCCAGCGCCGACGGGCCCACGAGGAGGGCGCGTGGGTGCGCGAGGCGGCCGCGGCCCACGCGGCGAAGCACTCCGGCGCCGCCGCCGGAACACGGACCGCCGGCACGGACACCGGCATCAGGGGAGTGGAGCAGGCATGACCAACACCGACTGGCCCCTGTGGGAGGTCTTCGTGCGCTCGCGCCGCGGACTGTCCCACACCCACGCCGGCAGCCTGCACGCGCCCGACGCGGAACTGGCCCTGCGCAACGCCCGCGACCTGTACACCCGGCGCGGCGAGGGCGTCTCCATCTGGGTCGTGCCCTCGGCGGCGATCACCGCCTCCTCGCCGGACGAGAAGGACCCGTTCTTCGAGCCGGCCGCCGACAAGCCCTACCGGCACCCGACGTTCTACGAGATCCCGGAGGGGGTGCAGCACCTGTGACCACGACGGTTCCCGCCACGGCGGCCCTCGCGCTGGGCGACGACGCGCTGGTGCTCTCCCACCGCCTCGGGGAGTGGATGGGCCACGCCCCCGTCCTGGAGGAGGAGGTCGCGCTCGCCAACATCGCCCTCGACCTGCTCGGCCAGGCCCGCGTGCTGCTCTCCCTGGCCGGCGACGAGGACGAACTGGCCTATCTGCGCGAGGAGCGCGCCTTCACCAACCTCCAGCTGGTGGAGCAGCCGAACGGCGACTTCGCGCACACCATCGCCCGGCAGCTGTACTTCTCCACCTACCAGCACCTGCTGCACGCCGAACTGGCCACGGGCGACGGCCCGTTCGCCCCGCTCGCAGGCAAGGCCGTCAAGGAGACCGCCTACCACCGCGACCACGCCGAGCAGTGGACGCTGCGGCTCGGCGACGGCACCGAGGAGAGCCACGCGCGCATGCAGCGGGCCTGCGCGGCGCTGTGGCGGTTCACCGGCGAGATGTTCCAGCCGGTCGAGGGGCTGGACGGCGTGGACTGGGACCGGCTGCGCGAGAACTGGCTCACGTCGGTCTCCGACGTGCTGCACCGCGCGACCCTGACCCTGCCCGAGGGCCCGCAGTCCGGGGCGTGGACGGCCGGAGCGGGCCGCCAGGGCCTGCACACCGAGTCGTTCGGGCGGATGCTCGCCGAGATGCAGCACCTGCACCGCAGCCACCCGGGGGCGTCATGGTGACCACCACCACCCCGCTCGAGGCGAGGCTGCTGGAGATCGCCGGCGCGGTGCCCGACCCCGAACTTCCCGTGCTCACCCTGCAGGAGCTGGGTGTGGTGCGCGCGGTCCGGGTGCGCGGCGCCGACGCGGTCGAGGTCGAGCTGACCCCGACGTACACGGGCTGCCCCGCGATCGAGGCGATGAGCACCGACATAGAACGGGCCCTGCGGGCGCACGGCATGCGTGAGGTCACCGTCCGCACGGTGCTCGCCCCGGCCTGGTCCACCGACGACATCAGCGACGAAGGCCGCCGGAAACTGCGGGAGTTCGGCATCGCGCCGCCCCGGGTGCGGCGGGAGGCGGGACCGGTCCCGGTCACCCTCGGCGCCACCCGCGTCCGCGACACCGGGTCCCCCCGGTCCCCGGAGAACGCCGAGGACGCCGAGCCGGTGCGCTGCCCCCACTGCGGTTCCGCCGACACCGAGCTGCTGAGCCGCTTCTCCTCCACCGCGTGCAAGGCGCTGCGCCGCTGCCTGGCCTGCCGTGAACCCTTCGACCACTTCAAGGAGTTGTGATGGCCCGCTTCCACCGGCTCCCCGTGGCCGAGGTCGACCGGCTCACCGACGACTCCGTCGCCCTCACCCTCAGCGTGCCCGAGGAGCTGCGCGAGGAGTACCGGCACGCGCCCGGCCAGCACCTGGCCCTGCGCCGGGTGGCCGACGGCACCGAGATACGGCGGACGTACTCCATCTGCTCCCCGGCGCCCGCGCCGGACGGGCCGGGACCGCGCACCCTGCGAGTCGGGGTGCGGCTGGTGGAGGGCGGGGCCTTCTCCACGTACGCGCTGAAGGAGATCAACGTCGGGGACGAGGTCGAGGTGATGACCCCGGCGGGACGGTTCACCCTCGACCCGGCGCCCGGGCTGTACGCGGCGGTCGTCGGCGGCAGTGGCATCACTCCGGTGCTGTCGATCGTGGCCACGCTGCTGGCGCGGGAGCCCGGGGCCCGGTTCTGCCTGATCCGCAGCGACCGGACGTCCGCCTCCACGATGTTCCTGGAGGAGGTCGCCGACCTGAAGGACCGCTACCCGCAGCGGCTGCAGCTGGTGACCGTGCTGTCCCGGGAGGAGCAGCAGGCCGGCCTGCCGTCCGGGCGGCTCGACCAGGAGCGGCTGACCTCGCTGCTGCCGGCGCTGCTGCCGGTCGGGGAGGTCGCGGGGTGGTTCCTGTGCGGGCCGTTCGGGCTGGTGCAGGAGGCGGAGCGGGCGCTGCGCGGGCTGGGCGTGGCCCGGGCCAGGATCCACGAGGAGATCTTCCACGTGGACGCGGCCTCCCCCGCGCCCGCCTCCACCGCACCGGCGCACAGCACGGTCACGGCCCGGCTCGACGGACGCGGCGGCACCTGGCCGGTGCGGGAGGGCGAGACCCTGCTGGAGGCGGTGCTGCGCAACCGCGCCGACGCGCCCTACGCCTGCAAGGGCGGCGTGTGCGGAACGTGCCGGGCCTTCCTGGTCTCCGGCGAGGTGCGTATGGACCGCAACTTCGCGCTGGAGCCGGAGGAGACGGAGGCGGGCTACGTCCTGGCCTGCCAGTCGCATCCGGTGACGGAAAGCGTGGAGCTGGACTTCGACCGCTGAGCCCCGCGGGCGACGGCACGGTCCACAACCGCCCACCCCGTCGCGGGGAGCGGGTGCGGGTCTCCGGTCGCGCCCCGCGGGCGGCGGCACGGCGGTTCACGGCCGCCCGCCCCACCGCGGGACGGCATAGGTCCCCAGCTGAGCCCTGGCGCGCGGCACGGTTCATGGCCGGGCACCCGCCGGGCTGCCGCTGGGCGGCGTTCTACAGGACGTGTCCCGGCTTGCCCTCGTCCGTGATGACGGGGCGGCCCGTGGCGGCCCAGACCTGCATGCCGCCGTCGACGTTGACCGCGTCGATGCCCTGCTGGACCAGGTACATCGTGACCTGCGCGGACCGGCCGCCCGAGCGGCAGATCACGTGCACGCGGCCGTCCTGTGGGGCGGCCTCGGTCAGCTCGCCGTAGCGGGCCACGAACTCGCTGATCGGGATGTGCAGGGCACCCGTGGCGTGACCCGCCTGCCACTCGTCGTCCTCACGGACGTCCAGCAGGAAGTCGTCGTCCTTGACGTCCTGGACCTCGACCGTGGGTACACCAGCTCCGAAACTCATGCCTCCGACGCTACCCGACGCGCGCGCCGCGCACGGTGCGCCTACGGCCGGCCGGCCAGCGTCGCCAGTTCCGCCTCGCGGGCGGTGATGTCCGCCTGCAGCTGCCCGGCGATCTCCACGAGCAGCCGGTCGGGGTCGTCCGGCGCGAGGCGCAGCATGGAGCCGATCGCGCTCTCCTCCAGCTCGCGCTGGAGCACCGTGAGCAGTTCCTTGCGCTGGGAGAGCCACTCCAGGCGGGCGTACAGCTCCTCGCTGGGGCTGGGCCGGCGCTCCGGCGGCACCGGGCCGGCCGCCCACTCCTCGGCCAGTTCCCGCAGCTCGGCCTCGTCGCCGCGGGCGTAGGCGGCGTTGACCCGGGTGATGAACTCCTCGCGCCGGACTCGCTCGCCCTCCTCCTGTGCCAGGTCGGGGTGGGCCTTGCGGGCCAGCTCGCGGTAGAGCCGGCGGGCCTCGTCGCTGGGCCGCACCCGCTGCGGGGGCCGCACGGGCTGCTCGGTGAGCATCGCCGCCGCCTCCGGGAACAGGCCGGACTCGTCCATCCAGCCGTGCATCAGCTCCTCGACCCCGGGGATCGGCTCCAGCCGGGCGCGCAGCTCCTGCGCCCGGCGCCGGTCCTCCGGGTCGCCGGTGCGGGCGGCCCTGGCCTCGGCGATCTGGGCGTCCAGTTCCTCGATGCGGGCGTACATCGGGCCGAGGCGCTGGTGGTGGAGGCGGGAGAAGTTCTCCACCTCCACGCGGAAGGTCTCCACCGCGATCTCGTACTCGATCAGGGCCTGTTCGGCGGCCCGCACGGCCTGCTCCAGGCGGTCCTCGGGGCGGGGGCCGGGTTCCGGGGTCGTCACGCGTTCAGCGTAGGCGCTGCGCCGGGCCCTTGCGGGCCCGGGGGTTCGGCGCGGCCGGTGCCCGACGGCCCCCGGGGTGCGGTGGACGTCGTCGCCCGACGGCCCCCGGGGTGCGGTGGACGACGTCACACCCCCATCTCCGCCGCCACCCGCCCGGCGCGGACCGCCGCGACGAGATCCGCGTGGTCGGCCTCCGTGCGGTCCGCGTAGGTCACGGAGAAGGCGGCGATCGCCTCGTCCAGTTCCTCGTTCTTGCCGCAGTAGCCGGCGATGAGGCGGGGGTCGGCGCTGTGGGAGTGGGCGCGGGCCAGCAGGGCGCCGGTCATCCGGCCGTAGTCGTCGATCTGGTCGGCGGCGAGGGCGGCCGGGTCGACGCTGCCCTTGCGGTTGCGGAACTGCCGCACCTGGAAGGGGCGGCCCTGCACCGTCGTCCAGCCGAGCAGGATGTCGCTGACGACCTGCATCCGCTTCTGCCCCAGAACCACTCTGCGGCCCTCGTGGTCCACCTCGGGGACGTCGAAGCCGGCGGTGGTCAGGTGCGGCACCAGGGCCGAGGGGCGCGCCTCCTTCACCTGCAGCACGAGCGGCTCGCCGCGGTGGTCCAGGAGGAGAACGACGTAGGAGCGCGTGCCGACGCTGCCCGTGCCGACGACGCGGAAGGCGACGTCGTGCACCGCGTGCCGGGCCAGCAGCGGCAGCCGGTCCTCGGAGAGGGTGTCCAGGTAGGACTCCAGCGAGAGGGCCACGGCGGCCGCCTCGTCGTCCGGGATCGGGCGCAGCACCGGCGGCGCGGGCACGAAGCGGCGCCCGCCGTCCTCGGTCGGCTCCGTCGACTTCGCCGCGAACCGTCCGCTGGTGTTGGCGCGCGCCTTCTCCGAGACCCTCTCCAGGGTGCCGAGCAGGTCGTGGGCGTCGGTGTGGGAGACCAGTTCCTCGTCGGCGATGGCGTTCCAGGCGTCCAGCGCCGGCAGTTTCGCCAGCAGCCGCATGGTGCGCCGGTAGGCGCCCACCGCGTCGAACGCGGCCTGGCGGCAGACGTCCTCGTCGGCGCCGGCCTCCCGGCCCGCGAGCACCAGGGAGGCGGCGAGCCGCTTGAGGTCCCACTCCCAGGGGCCGGGCACGGTCTCGTCGAAGTCGTTCAGGTCGATGACCAGGCCGCCGCGGGCGTCGCCGTACAGGCCGAAGTTGGCCGCGTGGGCGTCACCGCAGATCTGGGCGCTGATCCGGGTCAGGGGCGTGCGCGCGAGGTCGTAGGCCATCAGGCCGGCCGAACCGCGCAGGAACGCGAACGGCGTGGCCGCCATGCGGCCGACGCGGATCGGCGTGAGCTCGGGCAGCCGGCCCTGGTTGGACTCCTCCACCGCGCGCACCGCGTCCGGCCGCCCCGCGTCGAGGTCGAGCGCGGCGTGCGCCCGGCGCGGCACCCGGCGGCGCAGCGCCTTACCCTCCTGCTTCGGCGACCCGGACGAACCGGCCCCGTGCCCTGCCTCGGCCCCGGACCCGGGACCGTACCCGGCCGCGCTCCCGTCCCCGCCCCCGGGCCACGCGGCGAACCCCCGCACCCAGGGCAGTCGTCGCACGCCGGCCGAAGCCGCTCCCTGCCCCGACGCGCCCGACTCCCCGGGCACCGCCACACCGTTCTCGGTCACCGCGACCGCCTCCCCCGCACACGAGCTGCACGAACATCAACGCCAGCAGACCGTACAGCCGGTGGCCGGATCACGTCAGACCCTGCGGACGACGAGCCGGTTGTGGACAACCCGTCCACCCCGCGGAGTTAAGGTCGAGGCGCCCGCCGCAGCAGCCGTCCGCCCGAGGGGACCCCATGGCCTCGTACGACACCCAGGACACCCGCGAGACCCACGAACTCCGCGACAGCCAGGAGGCCGACGACGCCCCCGACACCTACGACAAGCTGATCGCTCTGCTCGACGAACACGGGGCCGACTACCGGGTGATCGAGCACGCGCCCGAGGGCGCCACCGAGGCGGTCAGCCGGCTGCGCGGTCACGAGCCGGCCCGGGCGGCCAAGTGCATCGTCGTCATGGTGAAGATCGGCAAGAAGGAGAAGCGTTTCGCGCTGGCCGTCGTCCCCGGCGACAAGCGGGTGGACCTGGCCGCGGTGAAGGCGCTGTACGGCGGCACCTACGCCTCGTTCGCCTCGCCGGAGATCGCCGAGGAGCTGGCCGGTTCGCGCAGCGGGACCATCCTGCCGTTCTCCTTCGACGAGCGGCTGGAACTGGTCGTCGACCCGGCGCTGCTCGCCCACCCGGAGTTCTTCTTCAACGCGGCCCGCCTCGACCGCTCCCTGGCCCTGTCGACCGCCGACTACCGGTCGATCGCCGACCCCCGCCTGGAACCGGTCGCACAGGACTGACGAGCGCCCGGCTCCCGTCCTCGCCCGGAAACCGGAGTGCCCGTCCCCCACCGGAACCGGCCCCCGACCCCGTCCCGGAATACGGATTCTCGGCCTCTCCCGCCATGCGGATGCCCGGCCCCACCCCGCAATTCGGATGCCCGGCCCCGCCGCGCCGGTGTACAGATGACGCGATGACCACCTCCGTGAAGATGCATGACGGCGAGGCCGAGACCGACCCCGGACTCGTGCGCCGTCTGCTGCGCGCCCAGTTCCCGCAGTGGGCCGGGCTGCCGGTCACGCGTCTGGTCTCCGGCGGCACCGTCAACGCGATCTACCGCCTGGGCACCGGGCTGACCGTGCGGCTGCCGCTGCTGGAGGGCGGCGCCGAGTCGCTGGACGACGAGGCCCGCTGGCTGCCCCGCCTGGCCCCACTGCTGCCCGTCCCGATCCCCGAGGTCGTCGCACTCGGCGAGCCCGGCGAGGGCTATCCGTACCGGTGGGCGGTCCACCGGTGGCTGGACGGCGAGGTCCTCCTCGAAGGCGACGCGTCCGAGGACCTGGCGCGTGACCTGGCGTCCTTCGTCACCGCCCTGCGCCGGGCCGGCCTCGACGGCGGCCCCCCGGCCTACCGCGGCGCCCCGCTGCGGACCGCCGACGCCGAGACCCGCGCCGCGATCGGAGAACTGCGCCGCACCGACGAGCCCTTCGACGCCGACGCGCTCCTCGCCGCGTGGGAGTCGGCCCTGCGGGCGCCGGACTGGGCGCACGCCCCCCGCTGGACCCACTCCGACCTCATGCCGAGCAACCTGCTGGGCGCGGACGGCCGGCTGACCGGCGTCCTGGACTTCGGCACGGCCGGCGTCGGCGACCCGGCCGTGGACCTGATCCCGGCGTGGAACCTGCTGACGCCCGCCGCCCGCCGCGTCTTCCGCGCCGGTGTCGACGCCGACGACGCGATGTGGGCGCGCGGCCGCGGCTGGGCCCTGTCCATGGCCGTGACCCAGCTGCCGTACTACCGGACCACCAACCCGGTCATCTCCGCCAACGCCCGCTACGTCCTGCACCAGATCCTGCGGGACGGCTGAACGTCATCCTCCGGGTCGGCCGAGCGCGATCCTCCGGAACGGGCCGTCCTCAGCCCACCAGCTTCCCCAGCGCCGCGTCGATCCGGCGCAGCGTGCGGTCGCGTCCCAGCACCTCCAGGGACTCGAACAGCGGCAGCCCGACCGTACGGCCCGTCACGGCGACCCGTACCGGCGCCTGCGCCTTGCCCAGCTTGAGGCCGTGCGCGGCGGCCACGTCCTCCAGTACGGCCTTCAGCGTGCCGGCGTCCCAGGCCTCGGTCTCGGCGTACCGCGCGCGGGCGTCCTTGAGGATCTCCTCGGCGCCCGGCTTCATCGCCTTGGCCCAGGACGCCTCGTCCTCGGGGGCGTCGTCGAGGAACGCCCAGTCCACGCACGCGGTGATCTCGCCGAGGACCGTGATGCGGGTCTGCGCCAGCGGTGCGAGCCGGGCGAAGACGTCCTCGTCGTAGGCCTCGGGCCGCCACGGCGCGTACGGCGCGCGCAGCCACCGCCCGCACAGCTCGGTGAAGCGTTCGGCGGGCAGCGCGCGGAGGTACTCGCCGTTGAACGCGGTCAGCTTCTTCACGTCGAAGAACGCCGGGGAGGTGTTGACGTCCGCCACGCGGAACATCCGCTCCAGCTCCTGATACGGGCGGATCTCGACGTCGTCGCCCGGCCCCCAGCCCAGCAGCATCAGGTAGTTCACCATCGCCTCGGGCAGGTAGCCCTCGGCGAGGTAGTCCTCGAGGGCGACCTTGTCCCGGCGCTTGGAGAGCTTCTGCCGCTTGTCGTTCACGATCACCGGCAGGTGCGCCCACACCGGCGGGCGGGCGCCGAGCGCCTCCCACAGCAGCTGCTGCTTGGGGGTGTTGGACAGGTGCTCCTCGCCGCGGATCACCTGGGTGATGCCCTCGTCGAGGTCGTCGACGACGTTGGCGATGAGGAACACCGGCGAGCCGTCGCCCCGCGCGATCACGAAGTCCTCGATGGCGGAGTTGGGGAACGCCGGCTCCCCCCTGATCAGGTCCACGACGACGGTCTCGCCCTCGTCCGGCGTGCGGAAGCGCAGCGCGCGCCCCTC
Source organism: Streptomyces sp. NPDC014801 (assembly GCF_043082085.1). Lineage (NCBI taxonomy): Bacteria > Bacillati > Actinomycetota > Actinomycetes > Kitasatosporales > Streptomycetaceae > Streptomyces > Streptomyces sp. NPDC014801. Next base: position 416,225 of record NZ_JBIBXG010000009.1, read on the forward strand.
GGCGTACTCCAGCCCCCGCTCCCGGCAGAAACCGTCGTAGCCGAGGTGCTGGGAGCCCGTCCGCTGCTCCAGCTGCTCCCGCGTGCAGTCGCAGTAGTAGGCCTTGCCCTCGGCGTGCAGGCGCCGGGCGGCTTCGCGGTGCCGGTCGGCGTTGTGGGACTGGAAGTACGGGCCCTCGAAGGCGGGGTCGGCCTCGCTGATGCCGATGGACCGGAGCGCGCCGATGATGCCGTCGATCCATTCCGGCTTGTTGCGGGCCGTGTCGGTGTCCTCGATCCGCAGGACGAAGGTGCCGCCGGACTGCCGGGCGACGGCCCAGTTGTAGAGGGCGGACCGGGCCCCACCGACATGGAACATTCCGGTCGGGGACGGGGCGAAACGTACGCGGACGGGATCAGTCGACATACCCGCAGCGTATCGAGCCCGGCCCCCACGCCCGACGGCGCGCTCCGGGGGGAGACGGGCGGGGGCGCGAGAAACCCTTTGCCCGGCGCGCGGGCCGGTGCTCCAATCACCAGGGATCACCGACGCACCAGGGATCACCGACGCACTCGACCGCACCCTCCTCGACCGCACCCTCCTCGACCACGCACTCCCCGACCACGCACTCCTCCACGGCACGATCGGAGCTGAGCCCCGCATGAGGCTGTACCTGTCCTCCTTCCGCATCGGCAACCGCCCGCAGGAGCTGCTGCGCCTGCTCGGCGACGGAGGCCGCCGCACCGCGCTGATCGTCAACGCGGACGACTACAAGGACGCCGAGGGCCGTGCCGCGTCCCTGAAGCGGGAGATGGACGAGCTGACCGGCATCGGGCTCGACCCCTTCGAGGTGGACCTGAGGGAGTACTTCGGCCGCGCCGAGGCCCTTCAGGAGGTGCTGTCCGGCGTCGACGCCGTCTACGTCCGCGGCGGCAGCGTGTTCGTGCTGCGGCGGGCCTTCAGCCGCAGCGGCGCCGACGAGATCATCAAGCGGCTGCTGGAGCGGGACGCCTTCGTGTACGCCGGCTACAGCGCCGGTCCCTGTCTGCTCGGCCCGACGCTGCGCGGTGTCGAGGGCGAGGTCGACAACCCGGAGCTGATCCCCGAGGGCTACGAGGACACGACGCTGGACTGGGACGGCCTGGGTGTGCTGCCCTACGCGATCGCGCCCCACTTCCGCTCCGACCACCCGGAGTCGGCCGAGATCGACAAGCTGGTCGAGTACTACATCGAGCACCACATGCCGTTCGTCGCGCTCCGCGACGGTCAGGCCCTGGTGATCGACGGCGATTCCACGACCGTCGCCGGATGAGCGTCCGCCCCCGTCCGCCCGGTCCACCCAGTCCACCCCGTCCGCGCCCGTGACATGCCTCACAGCCGCGGGCGGGGCGGCACCTGAGAGACTCCTCACACAGCCCGCGGAGTCCCCGCAAGCCCCGCGGAGCCGCCTGTGGACATACCGCCGCCTGCGGACATACGACAAGAGGCCGGTCGTTTCCGACCGGCCTCTCGCCTGTGGTGCGCGAGGGGGGAGTTGAACCCCCACGCCCTTGCGGGCACTGGAACCTGAATCCAGCGCGTCTGCCTATTCCGCCACCCGCGCATTGGGTGTGTCTTCCGGCTCCGTTCCTTTCGGCCCGGCGCCTTTCGACATGCAGAACATTAGCACGTCGTCCGGGGTGGATTCACATCCCTTCCCGCGGGCCCCCGCCGCACCGCTCCGAGCGGCGTCACCGCCTCCCCGCACCCCCTGACTTGCGACGCGTCAGCCCGGACGGTCCCCGGGCGGCCCTCGCACAGCACCCGGACAGCCCTCGGAAACCACCCGCGTGGCGCGCGCGGGAGGCCCGCCGCCCCCGCGCGGGCGTCTCGGTCCCACCCCCGGCACGTATCAACCCTGTACCGGTCACGGCCGTCCCCCCTCCGGGCGGGCAGGGCGCACAGCCGGGTGCGGGACACTGGTTTGCGGCCGCCTCTACGATCCTGGGCAGAAGTACCCCGCAAGGGGTACGAGGCTTCAGGTACGCGAAGAGGCGTCGACACCCGTCGACCGGGCCGACAGGGGGAACCAGCCGATCGACCGGCGCGTGGATACGATCAGTAAGCAGTACCAGGCAAGGCAGTACCCGCACCGCGGGAAGCAGGCAGCGCAGTACCCGCGTCGCGGGCAGCAGGACGGCAGGATCGACGGAGGAGGTGCCCCATGGGAGTCCTGAAGAAGTTCGAGCAGCGTCTCGAAGGTCTGGTCAACGGCACCTTCGCCAAGGTCTTCAAGTCCGAGGTCCAGCCCGTGGAGATCGCGGGTGCGCTCCAGCGTGAGTGCGACAACAACGCCACCATCTGGAACCGCGACCGCACCGTCGTACCCAACGACTTCATCGTCGAGCTCAGCGCGCCGGACTACGAGCGGCTGAGCCCCTACTCCGGGCAGCTCGGCGACGAGCTGGCCGGCATGGTGCGCGACTACGCCAAGCAGCAGCGCTACACCTTCATGGGCCCGATCAAGGTCCACCTGGAGAAGGCCGACGATCTCGACACCGGCCTGTACCGGGTGCGCAGCCGCACGCTCGCCTCGTCCAGCAGCCAGCAGGCGCCCGCCGCGCCCCCGGCCGGCCGGCCGCAGGGCGGCTACGGCTACCCGCAGCCGGGCGCTCCCGCGGCGCCCGCCGGCGCGCCTCCCATGCCGGCCGCCCCGCCGCCCGGGGCCCGCCCCGGCGGATACGGCTATCCGCAGCCGGCGAGCCCGCAGCGCCCGCAGGCCGCGGCACCCGTGCCCGGCGGACGCACCCGCTACTGGATCGAGATCAACGGCACCCGCCACCAGATCTCCCGCCCGACGCTGGTGCTGGGCCGCAGCACCGACGCCGACGTGCGGATCGACGACCCCGGCGTGAGCCGCCGGCACTGCGAGATCCGGACCGGAACGCCCTCGACGATCCAGGATCTCGGATCCACCAACGGCATCGTGGTGGACGGGCAGCACACCACCCGCGCTACGCTCCGCGACGGCTCGCGGATCGTCGTGGGCAGCACCACCGTTATCTATAGGCAAGCCGAAGGGTGAAGCGGGGGCAATGTCAGAGCTGACCCTCACGGTCATGCGGCTGGGTTTCCTGGCCGTCCTGTGGCTGTTCGTGATCGTGGCCGTGCAGGTCATCCGCAGCGACCTGTTCGGTACGCGCGTCACCCAGCGCGGCGCCCAGCGTGGCGCGCGACGGGAGGCCGGACGGCCGCAGCAGGCCCAGCGGCAGGCGCCGCCGCAGCAGCGCCAGCAGCAGGGCGGCGGCCGCCAGCGCCGTAACGCCCCCACCAAGCTCGTCGTGACCGAGGGCACCCTCACCGGCACCACCGTCGCGCTGCAGGGCCAGACGATCACCCTGGGCCGGGCCCACGACTCGACGATCGTGCTGGACGACGACTACGCCTCCAGCCGCCATGCCAGGATCTACCCGGACCAGAACGGTCAGTGGATCGTCGAGGACCTGGGCTCCACCAACGGCACGTACCTCGACCGGACGCGGCTGACGACCCCGACGCCGATTCCGCTGGGCGCGCCGATCCGCATCGGCAAGACCGTCATCGAGCTGCGGAAGTAGTGCTACGTCATGAATGAGCGCGAGCGGAGCGAGCACGCAGCGGCGGTTCACACCCCGGACCCCGGCGCGCTCCCGACCGGAGGGTGGGCAGTGTGGCTCGACACGACCGGCTGCATGCGGAGCCGACGGGCGAGGTGGGCATGAGTCTGTCACTGCGCTTCGCCGCCGGATCGCACAAAGGCATGATCCGCGAGGGCAACGAGGACTCCGGTTACGCGGGTCCGCGGCTGCTCGCGATCGCCGACGGCATGGGCGGCCAGGCGGCCGGCGAGGTCGCCTCCTCCGAGGTGATCTCCACCATCGTCGCCCTCGACGACGACATCCCCGGCTCCGACATCCTCACCGCGCTCGGCGCGGCCGTGCAGCGCGCCAACGACCAGCTGCGGCAGATGGTCGAGGAGGACCCGTCGCTGGAGGGCATGGGCACCACGCTCACCGCCCTGCTGTGGACGGGCCAGCGCCTGGGCCTGGTGCACGTCGGCGACTCCCGCGCCTACCTGCTGCGCGACGGCGTCCTCACGCAGATCACGCAGGACCACACCTGGGTGCAGCGCCTCGTCGACGAGGGCCGGATCACCGAGGAAGAGGCCACCACCCACCCGCAGCGCTCGCTGCTGATGCGGGCGCTGGGCAGCGGCGACCACGTCGAGCCGGACCTGTCGATCCGCGAGGTGCGGGCCGGCGACCGCTATCTGATCTGCTCCGACGGGCTGTCCGGGGTCGTCTCCCACCAGACGATGGAGGACACCCTCGCCAGCTACCAGGGCCCGCAGGAGACCGTGCAGCAGCTCATCGAGCTGGCGCTGCGCGGCGGCGGCCCCGACAACATCACGGTGATCGTCGCCGACGTGCTGGACCTGGACACCGGGGACACGCTCGCCGGGCAGCTGTCCGACACCCCGGTGGTGGTCGGCGCGGTCGCCGAGAACCAGCACCACCAGCACGACAACGGCATCATGCAGACGCCCGCCGGCCGCGCCGCCGGACTGGGCCGGCACGGCGGCGGGGGCGGGGGCGGCGAGTTCGGCCCGCCCGGCTCCGGCGACACCACCGGCTTCATCCCGGCCGGCAGCTTCGGCGACTGGGGCGAGGACGACTTCGCCAAGCCGCGCAAGGGCCGTAAGTGGATCAAGAGATCGCTGTACTCCGTGCTCGCGCTGGCCGTCATCGGCGGCGGCTTGTACGGCGGCTGGCGCTGGACCCAGACCCAGTACTACGTCGGCGCGAAGGACGAGCACGTGGCGCTGTACCGCGGCATCAACCAGGACCTGGCGTGGGTGTCGCTGTCCAAGGTGGAGAAGGACCACCCCGAGATCGAACTCAAGTACCTGCCGCCCTACCAGCAGAAGCAGGTCGAGAAGACGATCGTGGAAGGCGACCTCGCCAACGCCCAGGACAAGATCGACGAGCTTGCCGTGCAGGCCTCCGCCTGCAAGAAGCAGGCCCAGCGCACGGCCGCCGAGAGCGAGCACAACGCCAAGACGGGCCAGGGCGTGGCCGGAGGCACCACGGGGGGAACCACTCCCGCCTCCTTCACGTCCAAGGTCACACCGACCCCTTCGGCCACAGGAAAAACCGGCACGAAGGCCCCGTCCACCTCACCGACCCCCACCGCCACTCCCAGCCCCGGCCCCAGCCTCTCGGAGGAAGAGCAGAAGGTCGTCTCGCTGTGCGGTAAGCAGTAGGCAAGCCGTGAGAGGCCCTGTCACACGATGAGCAGTACTACCAACACGTCGACGCACCACACGTCCACGATCGGCGCCATCGGCGCACCCAGCCGGCGCAACACCGAGCTCGCGCTGCTGGTGTTCGCCGTCGCCATCCCGGTGTTCGCCTACGCCAACGTCGGGCTCGCGATCAACGACAAGGTGCCCGCCGGCCTGCTGAGCTACGGCCTGGGCCTCGGCCTGCTGGCCGGCGTCGCGCACCTCGTCGTCCGCAAGTTCGCGCCGTACGCGGACCCGCTGCTGCTGCCGCTGGCCACGCTGCTCAACGGACTCGGCCTGGTCGTCATCTGGCGCCTGGACCAGTCCAAGCTGCTGCAGTCGATCAAACAGGCCGGCACCGCCGCGCCCCGCCAGCTGATGTACACCGCGATGGGCATCGCGCTGTTCATCGTGGTGCTGATCTTCCTCAAGGACCACCGCGTCCTGCAGCGCTACACCTACATCTCCATGGTGGGCGCGCTGTTCCTGCTGCTGCTGCCGCTGGTGCCGGGCCTCGGCCAGAACATCTACGGCGCGAAGATCTGGATCTCCGTCGCGGGCTTCTCCATCCAGCCCGGCGAGTTCGCCAAGATCGTGCTCGCGGTGTTCTTCGCCGGCTACCTCATGGTCAAGAGGGACGCGCTGGCGCTCGCCAGCCGCCGCTTCATGGGCCTGTACCTGCCGCGCGGCCGTGACCTCGGCCCGATCCTGGTCGTCTGGTTCATCTCGATCCTCATCCTGGTCTTCGAGACCGACCTCGGTACCTCCCTGCTGTTCTTCGGCATGTTCGTGATCATGCTGTACGTCGCCACCGAGCGGACCAGCTGGATCGTCTTCGGTCTGCTGATGTCGGCGGCCGGCGCGGTCGGCGTGGCGAGCTTCGAGCCGCACGTCCAGCAGCGCGTCCAGGCCTGGCTCGACCCGATGAAGGAGTACACGCTCTCCCGGCAGGGCGTCGCCGGCCACTCCGAGCAGGCGATGCAGGCCCTGTGGGCGTTCGGCTCCGGCGGCACCCTCGGCTCGGGCCTCGGCCAGGGCCACAGCGACCTGATCCGGTTCGCCGCGAACTCCGACTTCATCCTGGCCACCTTCGGCGAGGAGCTGGGCCTGGCCGGCATCATGGCGCTGCTGCTGATCTACGGCCTGATCGTCGAGCGCGGTGTGCGCACCGCCCTCGCCGCCCGCGACCCGTTCGGCAAGCTGCTCGCCATCGGCCTGTCCGGCGCGTTCGCGCTGCAGGTGTTCGTCGTGGCCGGCGGTGTGATGGGCCTCATCCCGCTGACCGGTATGACGATGCCCTTCCTGGCGTACGGCGGTTCCTCCGTCATCGCCAACTGGGCCCTGATCGGCATCCTGATCCGCATCAGCGACACCGCCCGCCGCCCCGCCCCCGCCCCTGCCGGCAACCCCGACGCCGAGATGACCCAGGTGGTCCGTCCGTCATGAACAAGCCCCTGCGACGCATCGCGATCTTCTGCGGCCTGCTCGTCCTCACCCTGCTCATCCGCGACAACTGGCTGCAGTACGTCAAGGCCGACTCCCTGGCCACCGACGACAACAACCGCCGCGTCACCATCGCCCGCTACTCCACCCCGCGCGGCGACATCATCGTCGGCGGCGGAGAGGCGATCACCGGCTCGGCCAAGACCAGCACGACCGGCCTGAACGACCTGGAGTACAAGCGCACCTACAAGGACGGCCCCATGTGGGCGCCGGTCACCGGGTACGCCTCGCAGGCCTTCGGCGCCAACCAGCTGGAGTCCATCGAGGACGGCATCCTCACCGGCACCGACGACCGGCTGTTCTTCCGCAACACCCTCGACATGGTCACCGGCAAGGAGCGCCAGGGCGGCAACGTCGTCACCACCCTCAACGCCGCCGCGCAGAAGGCCGCGTACAACGGCCTGAAGGAGCAGGGCGGCAAGGGCGCCGTCGTCGCGCTCGACCCGGCCACCGGCAAGATTCTCGCGCTCGCCTCCTACCCGTCCTACGACCCGTCGTCCTTCGCCGGGAACTCCAACGACGACGCCAAGGCGTGGCAGAAGCTGCAGAAGAAGGTCAACCCGGCCGACCCGATGCTGAACCGGGCGCTGCGCGAGACCTACCCGCCGGGCTCCACGTTCAAGGTCGTCACCGCCGCGGCCGCACTGGAGAACGGCCTGTACCCGGACGCGGACACCAAGACCAACTCGCCGCTGCCGTGGATCATGCCGGGCACCACCACGCCGCTGAAGAACGAGGGCAACATCCCCTGCGAGAACGCCACCATGCGTGAGGCGCTGCGGGTGTCCTGCAACAGCGTCTTCGGCAAGATCGGCGCCGACCTCGGCAACGACAAGATGCTGGCGGAGGCGAAGAAGTTCGGCTTCGACGCGGAGCAGTTCACGCCGGTGCGCTCCAGCGCCTCGGTCTTCTCCGACGACATGAACAAGTCGCAGACGGCACTGTCGTCCATCGGCCAGTTCAACACCGCCGCCACCCCGCTGCAGATGGCCATGGTCGCCTCCGCCGTCGCCAACGACGGCAAGCTGATGAAGCCGTACATGGTCGACCAGCTGCAGACGTCCAACCTCGACCCGATCGAGCGCACCGACCCGCAGGAGCTGAGCCGGCCGCTGACGCCGGAGCACGCGCAGATCCTGCAGTCGATGATGGAGACCGTCGTCAAGGACGGCACCGGCAAGAACGCCCAGATCGACGGCGTCACCGTCGGCGGCAAGACCGGTACCGCCCAGCACGGTGTGGAGAACAGCGCGAACCCCTACGCGTGGTTCATCTCCTACGCCAAGCTCAAGGACGGCAGCGCGCCGGTCGCCGTCGCCGTCGTCGTCGAGGACGAGAACGCCAACCGGGACGACATCTCCGGTGGCGGTCTCGCCGCCCCCATCGCGAAGAGCGTGATGGAGGCGGTCATCAAGAGCAGGAAGTGAACCCGATCACGTCGTCTGCACATTCCCGCATGTTGCGATACCGGTCCCGTATCGGGTGACGGGCTTGGCCAGGTCACACAAACCGATCCGGGTACGGTAGGCCCGGACGACAGCCTCCGACCCGCACGGGCGTGCGGGCCGGGACCCGATGGAGAGGGCTGGTAGGTAGCTATGGAAGAGCCGCGTCGCCTCGGCGGCCGGTACGAGCTGGGCCAGGTGCTCGGCCGTGGTGGCATGGCGGAGGTCTACCTCGCGCAGGACACCCGCCTCGGCCGCACGGTGGCGGTGAAGACGCTGCGCGCGGACCTCGCGCGCGACCCGTCCTTCCAGGCCCGCTTCCGCCGGGAGGCCCAGTCGGCCGCCTCGCTCAACCATCCCGCGATCGTCGCGGTCTACGACACGGGCGAGGACTACATCGACGGGGTCTCGATCCCGTACATCGTCATGGAGTACGTCGACGGCTCCACCCTGCGTGAGCTTCTTCACTCCGGACGCAAGCTGCTGCCCGAGCGGGCCATGGAGATGACCGTAGGCATCCTCCAGGGCCTGGAGTACGCCCACCGCAACGGCATCGTCCACCGCGACATCAAGCCGGCCAACGTCATGCTGACGCGCACCGGCCAGGTCAAGGTGATGGACTTCGGCATCGCCCGCGCCATGGGCGACTCCGGCATGACGATGACGCAGACCGCGGCGGTCATCGGCACCGCGCAGTACCTGTCGCCTGAGCAGGCCAAGGGCGAGCAGGTCGACGCCCGCTCCGACCTGTACTCCACGGGCTGCCTGCTCTACGAACTCCTCACGGTGCGGCCGCCCTTCGTCGGCGACTCCCCGGTCGCGGTGGCCTACCAGCACGTACGGGAAGAGCCGCAGGCCCCGTCCGTCTTCGACCCCGAGATCACACCCGAGATGGACGCCATCGTCCTCAAGGCGCTGGTCAAGGACCCGAACTACCGCTACCAGTCGGCCGACGAGATGCGCGCCGACATCGAGGCCTGCCTGGACGGTCAGCCCGTCGCCGCCACCGCCGCCATGGGCTCGGTGGCCTACGGCGGCTACCCGGACGACCAGCCGACGACCGCCCTGCGCGCGGACGGCGGCCCGGCCGGCGCGACGACGATGCTGCCGCCGATGAACCCCGACGACGGCGGCTACGGCTACGACGACCGCCCGGACCGGCGGCGCCAGAAGAAGTCCAACACCTCCACGATCCTGCTGATCGTCGCCGCGATCCTCGTGCTCGTCGGCGCGATCCTGATCGGCAAGTACATCTTCACCGGCCAGGGCGCCGGCAACGACAAGGTGCCGGTGCCGCAGTTCGTGGGCCTGTCGCAGGCCCAGGCGCAGAAGATCGCCGAGAACTCCGACCTCAAGCTCTCCGCCACCGAGAAGCCCTGCGAGAACCAGGCCAAGGGCAACATCTGCTCGCAGGACCCTGCCTACAAGACCGAGGTGGACAAGAACACCACGGTCAACGTGGTCGTCTCGACGGGCGCGCCGAAGGTGGGCGTGCCCAGTGTGCTCGGCAAGAGCTACGACGAGGCGAAGGCACTGCTCGAAGGCGACCAGTACCAGTTCAAGGTCGAGAAGAAGACCGAGGTCTCCACCGAGCCCGAGGGCACCGTCCTCGAACAGAACCCGAAGCTCGGCGACGAGGTCGAGAAGGGCTCCACGATCACCCTCACCGTCGCCAAGGCGGAGGAGAAGGCGACCGTCCCGGACGTCTCCGGCAAGAGCTGTGACGACGCCAAGGCGCAGATGCAGGCCAACAACCTGACCGGCAGCTGCACCGAGCAGGAGACCCAGGACCCGAACCAGGTCGGCAAGGTCATCTCGACCACCCCGCAGGCCGGCTCCAAGGTCGACAAGGGCTCCTCGGTCCAGATCGTCGTCGGCAAGGCCCCGCAGAACCAGCAGGTCCAGGTGCCGCCGATCCAGGGCCAGAAGCTCAAGGACGCCAGGAAGGTGCTGCAGGACGCGGGCCTGAACGTCGGCAACATCAACGGCTCGAACGACGACAACGCCATCGTCATCAACTCCAACCCGCCCCAGGGCAGCACGGTCAACAAGGGCCAGACGGTCGACCTGTTCACCCTGGGCGGCGGAGGCAACAACGGCGGCAACAACGGCGGCGGCACGCAGTTCTTCGGCGGCACGACGGGCTAGCCCCGCCGGGCACCGACCGCCCCCGGCACAGTGAGAGCCCCGGCCCCTCGAAGGAGGGCGCCGGGGCTCTTCGCATCCGCCTCGCTGCTTTCACGCCCGAAGTCGCACGGGCGGGGTGCCGCTTCGGGCCTTCGTCAGGCCACGTGTCTCAGCCCGCCAGTTCCTTCGGTGGGGTGCGGGCGTTGTCGACCTTGTCGACGCGGACCAGTTCGCCCCACACGACGTAGCGGTAGCGGGAGGTGTAGACGGGGGTGCAGGTCGTCAGGGTGATGTAGTGGCCCGGCTTGGCCTTGCCGGACTCCTTGGGGACCTGGGCGAGGACGTCCACGTTGTACTTCGACGTCTCGGGGAGGACGGAGTACACCTTGTAGACGTACCACTTGTCCTTCGTCTCGAAGACGATCGGGTCGCCCTTCCTCAGCTTGTCGATGTTGTGGAACTTCGCGCCGTGACCGTCGCGGTGCGCGGCGAGGGTGAAGTTGCCGTCCTTGCCGGTCATCGGCAGGGTGGCCGCGATCGGCTCGGTGTAGTAGCCGGCGACGCCGTCGTTGAGGACGCCCGTGCCGGTGCCCTTCTCGACCAGCACCTCGCCGTTCCTCATCGCGGGCACGTGCAGGAAGCCGATGCCGTCCTTGGTGTCCAGCGCGCCGGGCCCGGTGTCCTGCTGCGCCCAGTGCTCGCGGACCTTGTCGGCCTGGCGCCCGGCCGCCCGGTCGGCGACGACGTTCGTCCACCACAGCGAGTAGACGACGAACAGGCCGAGCACCAGGCCCGCCGTGATGAGGAGCTCACCGAAGACGCTCACCGCCATGGCGATCCGGCCGGTGCCCCGGCGACGCCCCTGTGGTGCGGGGGAAGACGTCCCGGTGTCCTCTGCGGTCGCTGCCACTGTCCCTAGCCCTAACTGACGAGCGCATCCGGCTTGCCCTTGCTGCGCGGCCGTTCCTCGACCATCTTGCCCCAGACGATCAGCCGGTACTTGCTCGTGAACTCCGGCGTGCATGTCGTGAGCGTGATGTACCGGCCCGGGCCGGTGAAGCCCGAGCCCGGCGGGACGGGATCGAGCACGCTGGTGTTGCCGGGCGACGTCACCGGCAGCATCGACGTCATCTTGTACACGTAGTAGGTGTCCTGCGTCTCGACGACGACCTCGTCGCCGGGCTTGAGCCGGTTGATGTACCGGAAGGGCTCGCCGTGCGTGTTGCGGTGGCCCGCCAGCCCGAAGTTGCCCGTCTTGTCGCCGGGCATCGCGGTCTTCAGGGGGGCCTCGCCGTAGTGGCCGACCATGCCCTTGTCGAGCACCCGCTTGGTGCTGACGCCCTCCGCGATCGGCACCACCACGTCCAGCTCGGGGATGTGCAGGATGGCGAAGCCCTGGCCCGGCTCGAAGACGCCCGGGTTGCGTTTGCCGTCGGCCCAGTCCTGCTGGAGGCTGTTCGCCTCCCGGCCGGCCTGGGCGTGGGCGCGCACGTTCGTCCACCACAGCTGGTAGGTGACGAACAGCAGCATCAGCACGCCGGTCGTGATGAACAGCTCGCCGATCACCCGGCTCGCGACGACGGCCGGGCTGGGCTTGCGGGCCCGGGCGAGCCGGCGCGCCTCGACGCGGGAACGGGGGACGGCGGGCGGATCGTCGTCCGCGGCGCCCTGCGCGGTGTCCTGCCCGGTCGCCCCGGAGCCGTGCCGGCCCCCGCGACGCCGCTTGGCGGCCTTTCTGCGGGCCGCTCGGCCGCCCGGTGTGACTGGGGTGGTCCCCGAGGCGGAGGGGCCGTCAGAGGCGGCTATGGGCCCGGAGCCGGGGAGAGGTGGCACCCGCAGCGCCATCGTCTCGTCGTCGGCCGGCGGCCCCTGAGGAGCGGACGACTGCGCCGCATACCCTTCGTCCGCGTACGTCCCGTCCTGCGCCCCGTACGACGCCGTGCCGTAGGACTCGTACGGGCTCGCGCCGCCGTACGAGTCCTCACGCTCGGGGCGCAGCGCGGTCACGCCGTGGCCCTGCCCACCACCGGGGCGAGCCCCGCAGACCTCGCCACCGCGCCTTGGTCGCCGCACTCGGCCAGCCAGTTGGCCAGCATCCGGTGCCCGTGCTCGGTCAGCACCGACTCCGGGTGGAACTGCACACCTTCGACGGGCAGTTCGCGGTGACGCAGGCCCATGATGATGCCGTCCTGGGTACGGGCCGTGACCTCCAGCGCGTCCGGCACCGTCTGCGGCTCGGCCGCCAGCGAGTGGTAGCGGGTCGCCGTGAACGGGGAGGGCAGCCCGGCGAAGACGCCCCGGCCCTCGTGCTCGACCAGCGAGGTCTTGCCGTGCAGCAGCTCGGGCGCCCGGTCCACCACACCGCCGTAGGCCACCTGCATCGACTGCATGCCCAGGCACACCCCGAACACGGGGACACCGGTCGCGGCGCAGTGGCGGACCATCTCGATGCAGACGCCGGCCTCCTCCGGCTTGCCCGGGCCCGGCGACAGCAGCACGCCGTCGAAGCCGTCCTGGGCGTGGGAGGTCGCCACCTCGTCGTTGCGCAGCACCTCGCACTCGGCGCCCAGCTGGTAGAGGTACTGGACCAGGTTGAAGACGAAGCTGTCGTAGTTGTCGACGACGAGAATGCGCGCGCTCACTGGTTGTCCACCGTCACATCGTTGAAGGGAAGCAGCGGTTCGGCCCACGGGAAGACGTACTGGAACAGGACGTAGACCACGGCCAGGACAAGCACGATCGAGATCAGCGCCCTCACCCACGCGTTGCCCGGCAGATGCCGCCAGATCCAGCCGTACATGCCGTCCCTTCCGTTTCACACGGCACCGTCACTCACGCCGTACCGGCACCAGACTAACGGCGCGGCGCTCCCGGATCCCGTGCCTCCGCAAGGTCCCTGCGCGAGGCGTCCCGGACGTGGCCGGTTTCACGTGAAACGACGCCCGGCGCGCCCCGGAAGGTGTCCTACGGCTCGACGGGCTGGGCGTAGTGCAGGTCCACCGTGCCCGAGTAGCCGGGGAGCGTCACCGTTCCGTCCTCGGTGACCTTCCAGCCCAGCCCGTAGACGTTCACGTACACCATGTAGTTCTGGATCGCCGGGGAGGCCGCGAGCGCCTTCTGCAGCTTCTCCGGATCCCCGACCGCGGTGATCTTGTATGGCGGCGAGTAGACGCGGCCCTGGAGGATCAGGGTGTTGCCCACGCAGCGCACGGCGCTGGTGGAGATCAGCCGCTGGTCCATGACCTTGATGCCCTGGGCACCGCCCTGCCACAGGGCGTTCACCACCGCCTGCAGGTCCTGCTGGTGGATCACCAGGTAGTCCGGCTGCGGTTCGGGATAGCCAGGCAGCTTCGCGGTGGCGTTGGGCGGGGCGTCGTTCAGCGTGACCGTGATCGCCTTGCCGGTGACCTTCTGGGTGCCCGCCTTCTTCTCCAGCCCGGCGAGTTTGTCGTCGTCCGCCTTGCTGCTGCCGTCGTCCCGCTCGGCCAGCGCCTCGACGTCCCCGCGCAGGGCGGCGTTGGCGTCGTCCAGTTCCTTGTTCTTGCGGCTGCGTTCCTGGATCAGGTCGGACAGCTTCAGCAAGGACGTGTCCGTCCGGATATTGGTGCCCTTGGCCGTATTGAAGCTGGTGAGGAAAAGCAGACCGGCCAGGGCGAAGACGGCGACCGTGAGGAGGCGGACGGGCCGGAAACGGGGTCCGCGGGCAGGGCTGGATCCCGTCTGGGGAGAGTCGGCAGAATTGCTCAACGTACCCTTATCTCCTTCGGCGCCGCGGAAGCACTACGCTAACGGACGCCCGGGGGAGCGCTCAGTGTCCCCAGTTACGCTGCCCCGAGCCCGACCCAGATCCCTGCGCGGCCACGCAGCGCATCGACAGGAGAGACCCTCGTGCCGAAGTCACGTATCCGCAAGAAGGCCGACTACACGCCGCCGCCGGCGAAGCAGGCAGCCAACATCAAGCTGGGCAACCGCGGCTGGGTCGCCCCGGTCATGCTCGCGATGTTCCTGATCGGCCTGGCCTGGATCGTCGTCTTCTACGTGACCGACGGGTCGCTGCCGATCGACAGCCTGGACAACTGGAACATCGTGGTCGGCTTCGGCTTCATCGCCGCCGGATTCGGCGTCTCCACCCAGTGGAAGTAGCGGTCACGGACCGGTGAAGCGGGCTTTGCCCACGGCTATCCGCTGAGTTATCCACAGGCTTAGATTTATCCACAGCCGGCCTGGGGAAAAGAAACGACGATCTGTGGATAACCTCCGGCGGATTGACGCCGGTACGACTGACACACGATCGGCCGTACGTGTGTTCGCCCCCTGCCTGACCTGCGGAAACGCAGGCCGGTGACAGGGGGCACACCTGTGCTGGCACACTGTGCACAAGATCGGCCACTGGTTGTGGACAACCGGTCGCTCAGGTGAGCTGAGCCGTTCTCACCAGGGCCATCCCGATCACCACGGCGAGCACCACCGCGCTGGTGCCGTACTGCACCAGCGCCCGCCGCTCGCGGGGCGCGTGCAGCATGGCGTATCCGACGACGACGCCGGCGACCAGCCCGCCGATATGGGCCTGCCAGGCGATGTTGAAGCCCGAGTAGAAGGTGATCACCAGGTTGATCGCCAGCAGGGCGAGCACCGGCCGCATGTCGTAGTTGAGGCGGCGCATCAGCACCGCCGTCGCGCCGAACAGCCCGAAGATCGCGCCGGAGGCGCCGAGGGAGGGCTGGTTGGGCTCGGCGACCAGATAGGTGAGCGCGCTGCCGGCCAACCCCGAGACGAAGAACAGCGTGAGATAGCGGGCCCGGCCGAGGGCGGCCTCCAGGGGAGCGCCGATCCACCACAGGCTGAGCATGTTGAACAGCAGATGGACATAGCTGCCGTGCAGGAACATCGCCGTCAGCAGCCGGTACCACTGCCCCTCGGCGACGCCCTGCACGGAGCCGAGCCCGGGGACGTAGGCCTGTCCGAGCAGGAAGAAGCGCTCCTCGAAGGCGGCGCCGGCGGCCTTCTGGGCGAGGAAGGCGGCGAGGCAGATCCCGATCAGGATCTTGGTGACCAGACGGGGGTCCGCGGCGACCGTGCCGCCGGCGAGCGTGCGGGGGCGGGTCGCCGCCGTGGCCGCGCGGCCCTCCCGGCCGGAGGTGCCCCGCGCACAGTCCGGGCACTGGAAACCGACCGAGGCGTCGACCATGCAGTCCGGGCAGATCGGCCGCTCGCAGCGGGTGCAGCGGATGCCGGTCTCCCGGTCGGGGTGGCGGTAGCAGGAGGGCAGGCCGCTGCGCGCGTCCTGCGGGCTGCTCGGCGCCTGGTCCATGAGATCCCCTCGGTCGTCGGTACACGTCCGGTGCCACTCGGGTGCAGAAGGAACCGCCCTGCTCATCCTTACGGACGAGCAGGGCGATTGGTTCCCTTGGGGAGCTACTCGGACGTTCGGCGCGTCCCGCTCACCCGGCCGCGGGCAGGCCCCCGGCCGTGCGGCCCGGACGGGCCGGTGCGGCGCTCAGCCCTCGCGGGTCTCCACGACGACCGACTCGATGACGATGTCCTCCAGCGGACGGTCGGTGCGCGGGTTGGTCTTCGCGGCGGCGATCGCGTCGACCACCTTCTGGCTCGCCTGGTCGGTGACCTCGCCGAAGATGGTGTGCTTGCGGGTCAGCCAGGCCGTCGGGGCGACCGTGATGAAGAACTGCGAGCCGTTGGTGCGCGGGCCGGCGTTGGCCATGGCCAGCAGGTAGGGCCGGTCGAAGCGCAGGTCCGGGTGGAACTCGTCGTCGAACTGGTAGCCCGGGCCACCGGTGCCGTTGCCCAGCGGGTCGCCGCCCTGGATCATGAAGCCGCTGATCACCCGGTGGAAGATCGTCCCGTCGTAGAGCCGGTCCGTGGTCTTCTGGCCGGTCTCGGGGTGGACCCACTCCCGCTCGCCCCGGGCGAGCTCGACGAAGTTCCTGACCGTGGCCGGCGCCTGGTCCTTGAAAAGCCGGACCTGGATGTCGCCGTGGTTGGTCTTCAGGGTGGCGTAGAGCTGCTCAGCCACGATGTGCCTTCCGTTGTCTTTCTGTGACTCCCCGATCCTCGCACGCTCGCCGGGAGGCGTCGCCCCGCAGGCCGGATCCGGGGATTTCGGCCGCATCCGGACGGAGTCGCCCGGGACGGGAGCGCGCCGCGCCGATCCGTGGCATTGTCGGACACGCTCCTGTTGACCCCTGTTCGTCCGCTATTCGCCCGCGATCGCGTTCTTCGGCACCCGGATGCGCGTCCCCGCATGCCGGGAAGTCCGCGGGCAGGCATGATCCGCAAAAGGGTGGAAAGTCGAAATACCGTACGCCACCGAGGAGGAGGAACCCGTGACCCGCATCGACAGCGTGCGCGCCGCGACCGGTTCGGCGAAGGACAGCGTGCTGCACGCCGCGGAAGTGGTGGCGCCCTACGCCGACACGGCCAGGGAGAGGGCCGCGCACTACGCGCACGAGGCACGCGTACGGCTTGCGCCCAAGGTGACGCTGGCCGCCGAGCAGGCCCGCGCCCAGTACGGCGTCCATCTGGCGCCCCGAATCGAGCAGGCCCGCGTGCAGGCCATGACGCATGTGCCGCCGAAGGTGGACCAGGCGGCCCAGGAGGCCGCGCTGCGCACCCGTAAGGCTGCCCGGCAGGCCGCCGAGTACTCCCGGCCGATGATCGAGCAGGCCGTGGCCGCGGCCGGGCCGGTCCGCGACGAGGCGGCCACCCGGGCCGCCGCGGCGCTGGCCGCTCTGCGTGGCCAGGTCACCGCCAAGGAGATCCAGAAGCTGGCTCGCAAGCACCGGCGCCGGGCGAGGGCCGGCAAGGCCGCGAAGGTGCTGGCGGTGGTCGGCGTCGTGGCGGGTGGGGCGTTCGCCGCATGGAAGTGGTGGGACAAGCAGGCCAACCCGGACTGGCTGGTCGAGCCGCCCGCCGCCACCGAAGTACCCGAGTCCGGCCGGCTGACCTCGGTCGACGGCAGCGGCGACGCCGCTCTCGACCCCGAGGTCCAGGTCAAGGAGGCCGAGGAGGAAGCGGCCCGCCGCGACGACGAGAGCTGAGCCCTCGACGCCCCCGACGTGCCACGGGGCAGGCGACCCGGCGTCGCCTGCCCCGTGGCACGTTCGCGTATGCAGGGCCGTCGGGGAAGTCCGTCAGGTAGGGCGTTCGTCGCTTGCCGGAACGGTGGGGGCTCACTACGGTCGATCGTGTTCGTAGAACTTCGAAGTGACCCGGTCGGTCATCGGGGAGTTGACGGTCCGTCGGTGCGTCGGCGGGCGGCTCCCGGCGTCCTCCGGGTCGGTCCATGGGGGAAACATGGGGAGCACATCCGCAGGTCTCGGCCGGCCCGGCCGGGCGGGGGACGCCGGCTGAGTCACGGCCTCTCCTCCCGGTCCGGTCGCGAGGGCCCGGGCACGGGGGAGAGGCCCGTACGTCACGCCTCCTTCGGTGCGGGACCGCTTCCCGCGCCCCGTTCGGCGAAAGCGACGATGAAGTCCTTCAGCGCCGACAGGTCCGCGGCCTCGCCGTCGGACCCCAGACACAGCCGGCTGAGCTGAGGCATCACCATCGGCCAGGCACCGAGTCCGATCAGGGTCAGCAGCAGTCGTCCGCCGTCCTCCTCGGAACAGCCGGCGCCGGCGGCCAGCGCCTTGGCCGCGACCGAGTACCAGGAGGCCCGGCCGTCGGTGTCGGAGGTGCCGAGGTATCCGTCCTGCAGTCCTTCGAACATGAGCAGGCGCAGCAGGGTGGGGTCGCTTCGGTGGTAGTCGAAGACGCGGCCGACGTAGTCGCCGACTGATCCCTCGCCCGGGCGCACTTCCCGGACGAGTTCGCTCATCGCCTCGGCGATCACGGCCTTGAACAGCCCTTCCTTGCTGTGGAAGTGCCCGTAGATGCGTTCCTTGTTGACGCCTGCGCGCTCCGCGATGCGGTTCACGCGTGCTCCGGCGATGCCGTAGCCGCTGAACTCCACTCGCGCGGCGTCCAGCAGTCGCCGCTTGGTCGTTTCGGTGCTTCCAGCCATGTGACCACTGTATTCCTTTTCCCAGCCAACTGGTTGGTTGACAACGATCCATGCACCTGCAACGATCACCAACCAACAGGTTGGATGGCTCTGCCGACGCGGCGGGAGCCCGTCTCACCACCCACCGGAAAGGCCACCAGGCTCGTGAAGATCGCAATCTCAGGCACGTACTCGGCCGGCAAGACCTCGACGGTCATGGCGCTGTCCCGCTACACCGGCATCCCGCGCACCCTGGCCCGCACCATCCGCGAGATCCTCCCCGAGGCGGTCCCCGGCAAGGCCCTGTCGGAGGTCACCCCGGCCGAGTTCCTGCAGCTGATGCTGCGCCGGCACACCGGCCGCGCCGCCGCGGAGGCCGCCCTCGGCGATCACTTCATCTCCGACGGCTCCTCGCTGCAGGAGTGGCTGTACGGGGCCGGCCGCGTCATCCACGGCATGAACCCGAACGCCACCGCGGGCAACGCCGGCGGCCTCGCCGTCGTGGAGGAGGCGGAGATGGCCTTCTTCGCCAAGGTCGTCGACCAGTACGCCATCGCCCTGAAGGCGCACGTGAAGGCCACCTACGACGCCTACGTCCACCTGGAGCACGAGCTGCCCATCGCCGCGGACGGCCACCGGCCGATGAACGAGGGCTTCCGGGCGACGATCGACAAGATGCTGCTGCAGACGCTGGACGAGCTGGAGATCCCGTACCACATCGTCCGCGGCACGATGCCGGAGCGCCTGACGCGGATCTGCGAACTGTTCGACCTCACGCCCGTGATGAGCATGGACGAGGCCCTGGAGCTCTCCCGCCAGGACTACGCCGCCCAGGACTTCCGCCTGGAGACGGAGCGCGTCGCGCCGGCCGCCGCCTGAGCGCCCGAGCCCCCTCGTCAACTCCCCTGCCCCAGGCTCCCCTTCGTCTTTCGGAGTTCTACGTCATGCCCAAGAAGCCGTCCGTCGTCATCGCCTACTACTCCGGCTACGGCCACACCGACGTCCTCGCCCAAGCCGTCGAACGCGGCGCCACCT
>NZ_JBIBXG010000010.1:0-432030 GCF_043082085.1 Streptomyces sp. NPDC014801
GTGACGATGAGCTTGGCGAGCAGGGAGTCCCAGGCGGGGCCGATCACGCTGCCGGATTCCACGCCGGCGTCCAGGCGCACGCCCGGACCGGACGGCGGGTCGAACTTGGTGACGGTGCCGGGGGCGGGCAGGAAGTTGCGGCCGGGGTCTTCGCCGTTGATGCGGAATTCGAAGGAGTGGCCGCGCAGGACGGGGTCGTCGTAGCCGAGCGGCTCGCCGTCGGCGATGCGGAACATCTCGCGGACGAGGTCGATGCCGGCGACTTCTTCGGTGACGGGGTGTTCGACCTGGAGGCGGGTGTTGACCTCGAGGAAGGAGATGGTGCCGTCCTGGCCGACGAGGAATTCGCAGGTGCCGGCGCCTTCGTAGCCGGCCTCGCGCAGGATGGCCTTGGAGGCGCGGTAGAGCTCGGCGATCTGGGCCTCGGACAGGAACGGGGCCGGGGCCTCCTCCACCAGTTTCTGGTGGCGGCGCTGCAGGGAGCAGTCGCGGGTGGAGACGACGACGACGTTGCCGTGCTTGTCGGCCAGGCACTGGGTCTCGACGTGGCGGGGGCGGTCGAGGTAGCGCTCGACGAAGCATTCGCCGCGGCCGAAGGCGGCGACGGCCTCGCGGACGGCGGAGTCGTAGAGCTCGGGGACCTCTTCCAGGGTGCGGGCGACCTTCAGGCCGCGGCCGCCGCCGCCGAAGGCGGCCTTGATGGCGATGGGCAGGCCGTGTTCCTTGGCGAAGGCGACGACCTCGTCCGCGCCGGAGACGGGGTCGGGGGTGCCGGCGACCAGGGGGGCGCCGGCGCGCTGGGCGATGTGGCGGGCGGCGACCTTGTCGCCGAGGTCGCGGATGGCCTGCGGCGGGGGGCCGATCCAGATCAGGCCGGCGTCGAGGACGGCCTGGGCGAAGTCGGCGTTCTCGGAGAGGAAGCCGTAGCCGGGGTGGATGGCGTCCGCGCCGGATTCCTTGGCGGCCTTGAGGACCTTGTCGATGTCGAGGTAGCTGGTCGCCGGGGTGTCACCGCCCAGGGCGAACGCCTCGTCCGCGGCGCGGACGTGCAGAGCGTCCCGGTCCGGGTCGGCGTAGACGGCCACGCTCGCGATCCCCGCGTCCCGGCAGGCCCGGGCCACGCGGACAGCGATTTCGCCACGGTTGGCGATGAGCACCTTGCGCACGATTGAGGCTCCCTCCTTGAAACAAGCCGAGTTTAGGGACTGCCGACACGGCACTTCGACCCGTCCCCAATGGTGAGCTTGCCCACACGGAGCGTGATTCGAGGCTCGCTCGACCCGCGAAATCCCTTGTCGCACCGCAATACGCAGGACTCCTGCGGGTAACCCTAGCCCGCCCGTGTGGTCAAGGTCTCTGTGAGAGCGTGCCGCGCCCCACTCGGATTCTTTGTGGAGTCCCTACGAATGGCCCAATGGTTCCTTGGCATGCGCAGGACCCTTGTCCCTCGGTTTACCCGTTAGTAGCGTTCGCGCTGTATCGCACGTACTCGGGGTAACGGTGGCGTGGCCGGGTCGAGCCGCGCTCGAAGGTGGGTGGGCGACCGTGGTGCGCAGACCGGTGGCGTGGGTGGTGGCGCTCGTGCTCTTCGTAGAGGCGATCGGCGTGGCCGGGTTCAACTGGATCCTCGCCGGTGTCGTCGAGAAGCAGCACATGTCGCTGGCCGGCCTTGATCCGGACGTCATGGCGACGTCCTCGAAGGCCGGCGGCGTGGTCTTCGCGCTCTACTTCGTGCTGTGCGGGGTGGTCGCCCTGCTCGTCGCCGTCCGCAACCGCGCCCCCGCCGGGCTCGGCCGCGTGCTGCTGGTCAGCGCCGCCGTGGTGCACGGCCTGCTGGGCGCCTTCGCCTGGGGGCTGGTGGGCTGGAGCGCGTTCGTGTTCATGGTGGTCGTGCTCGCCCTGATCGTCCTGCTCCTCATGACGTACGACGCCCCGCCGCAGCCCGCCGCGGACGCGGACGGGGACGCGCCCGTCACTCCGCCGGCGGCGCCCACAACTCCGTGATGCCCACGCCCAGTTCGCTCAGCAGTCGGCGCACCAGCGGCAGGCTGATGCCGATGACGTTGCCGTGGTCGCCCTCGATGCCGTCGATGAACGGCGCGGAGCGCCCGTCGAGGGTGAAGGCGCCCGCGACGTGGAGCGGCTCGCCGGAGGCGACGTAGGCGGCGATCTCCTCGTCCGTGGGCTCGCCGAAGCGGACGACGGTGGAGGCGGTCGCGGAGACGTACCGCTTGGCCCGCGTGTCCCACACGCAGTGGCCGGTCTGCAGGACGCCGGCGCGGCCGCGCATGGTCTTCCAGCGGGCGGTGGCCTCCTCGGCGTCGGCGGGCTTGCCGAGGGCCTGCCCGTCCAGCTCCAGCACCGAGTCGCAGCCGATCACCAGGGCGCCCTGCACCTCGGGTTTCGCGGCGACCACGGAGGCCTTGGCCTCGGCGAGGGCGAGGGCCAGCTCGGCGGGGGTGGGGGCGGTCACGGCGTCCTCGTCGACCCCGCTGACGATCACCTCGGGGGCGAGTCCGGCCTGCCGGAGCAGTCCGAGCCGGGCGGGTGACTGGGAGGCGAGCACGAGTCGGCGGCGCGGCTGATCTGTCATGCGATCAGCGTAGCCGCGGGGCGCGCGGTCCGGGCGCGTCACCGGGAGCGCCCCGCCGCCGAGGGCGCCGGGTCTCCCGTGGCGGGGAGTGGCCACCGGGGCCGTCATCGGGAGCGGTCGGCGTGAGCGGTCGGCGTGAGTGGTCACCTCACGCCGATCACGATCATCGCCAGCACCATGGCCGCCGCCATGAGAACGCCCAGCCGCCGCAGCATGTCCTGCATCTCCCGCATGTCCTCGGGCGGCTCGTTCTCGGGGTCGGACCACAGCATGCCTTCCATCGTCCGGCGGGGGCCTCGCGAACCGCCTGAGTACGCATACTCATCTTCCGCTAACGGTGCTACAGTCCCATTTATAAATGGAACGCAAGTCCTGTTTGGAGGAGCGTCATGTTCACCGCCGCCTGGACCGCGTCACCCCAGCAGCCCTCGGAAGGCTTCACCCCGAACTGGTCCCGCGAGGGCTTCTGGCGCCAGTCGCTGCGCCAGGTCGTCCGCCTCACCGCGGGCGGCGGCCGGGTCCGCGTCCGGCTCTCGCACGCCTACGGCACCTCCCCGCTGCGGATCGCGGGCGCGACCGTGGCCCGCGCGGCGGCCGGGGCTGCCGGGGCGGCCGGGGCTGCCGTGGAGCCCGGCTCCCTGCGCCGGCTCACCTTCGGCGGCGCGGACGCCGTGCTGGTCCCGGCGCGCGGCCAGGTGGTCAGCGACCCCGCCGAGCTGCCCCTGGCGGCGGGCGAGGCGCTGACGGTCACCCTCCACTTCGATGAGGCGACCGGCCCCGCGACCTTCCACGCCCAGGCCTTCACCCGCAGCCACCGGGGCCCCGGCGACCTGCTCACGGAGACCGACGGCAACGCGTTCTCGGAGGTCACCGAGTCCTGGTACGTGCTCTCGGCGGTCGAGACCGACGCCGGCCGCACCGACGGCATCGCCCTGTTCGGCGACTCGATCACGGACGGCTTCGGCTCCACGCCCGGCGCCGACCGCCGCTGGTCGGACGCGCTCGCCACGCGCACCGGCCGCCCCGTACTGAACGCGGGCATCGGCGGCAACCTGCTGCTCAACGACTCGGCCTGGTACGGCGAGAAGGCCCTCCACCGCCTGTCCCGGGACGTCCTCGACCACCCCGGCGTCGACACGCTCGTCGTCCTGCTCGGCCTGAACGACATCGGCTTCAGCGAGACCGACGAGCAGCCCACCTACAAGCCGGCGCCCGTCGTCACGGCCGCCGAACTGATCGAGGGGCACCGGGAGTTGATCCGTCAGGCCCGCGAGGCCGGACTGCGCCGGGTGATCGGCGCGACGCTGCTGCCCTTCGCCGGCTCCGACCACTGGGGCGAGCGCGCGGCCAAGACGAGCCACGCCCTCAACGAGTGGATCCGCACCTCGGGGGAGTACGACGCGGTGGCCGACCTGCA
The DNA here is from genome assembly GCF_043082085.1 of Streptomyces sp. NPDC014801. Classification (NCBI taxonomy): domain Bacteria; kingdom Bacillati; phylum Actinomycetota; class Actinomycetes; order Kitasatosporales; family Streptomycetaceae; genus Streptomyces; species Streptomyces sp. NPDC014801. The sequence continues at coordinate 4,011 of NZ_JBIBXG010000010.1, forward strand.
CCGCGTGCTGGCCGATCCCCGCGACGGGGACCGGCTGCGTCCGGCGTACGACTCCGGCGACCACCTGCACCCCGACGACGCGGGGTACGCGGTGATGGCCGAAGCCGTCGCGGACGTGCTGTGAAACGGGCGGGTCAGGCCGGCCAGTAGGTGCGCGACCAGGCCGTGGGGCCGGGCTGGGGCACCCGGCGGCCGGCGAGGCGGGCCGGGTCGGCCCACGCGGCACGCGGAGCGGGCGCGCCGGGCGGCGCGGCTGCCGCCGCCGCGGCGCGGGCCCGGACCACCGCCAGTGCGGCGGCCAGCTCCTCCGGGGTCGGGTTTCCCCGTACGACCTTGATGTTCATGACGGCTCCCAGCAGGCCTAGAGGGGGATGTTGCCGTGCTTCTTCGGGGGCAGGGTTTCCCGCTTGGTGCGCAGTTGACGCAGGCCGCGGACGATGTGGCGGCGGGTGTCGGAGGGCTTGACGACGGCGTCGACGTAGCCGCGTTCGGCGGCGATGTAGGGGTTGAGGAGGGCGTCCTCGTACTCGCGGATGAGGCGGGCGCGCACGGCTTCGACGTCCTCGCCGGCTGCTTCGGCTTCGGCGAGGGTGCGGCGGTGGAGGATGTTGACGGCGCCCTGGGCGCCCATGACGGCGATCTGCGCGGTGGGCCAGGCGAGGTTGAGGTCGGCGCCCAGGTGCTTGGAGCCCATGACGTCGTAGGCGCCGCCGAAGGCCTTGCGGGTGATGACGGTGATCAGGGGGACGGTGGCCTCGGCGTAGGCGTAGATGAGTTTGGCGCCGCGGCGGATGATGCCCTCGTGTTCCTGGCCGACGCCGGGCAGGAAGCCGGGGACGTCGACGAAGGTGATCACGGGCAGGTTGAAGGCGTCGCAGGTGCGCACGAAGCGGGCGGCTTTTTCGGAGGCGGCGATGTCGAGGCAGCCGGCGAACTGCATCGGCTGGTTGGCGACGATGCCGACGGGGTGGCCCTCGACGCGGCCGAAGCCGGTGAGGATGTTCGGGGCGAACAGGGCCTGGGTCTCGAAGAACTCGCCGTCGTCGAGGACGTGCTCGATGACGGTGTGCATGTCGTAGGGCTGGTTGGCGGAGTCGGGGACGATCGCGTCGAGTTCGAGGTCCTCGTCGCTGACGGTGAGGTCGGCCTCTTCGGGGAAGGCGGGGGGCTCGGAGAGGTTGTTGGAGGGCAGGTAGGACAGCAGCTGCTTGACGTATTCGATGGCGTCTTTCTCGTCGCCGGCCATGTGGTGGGCGACGCCGGAGGCGCTGTTGTGGGTGCGGGCGCCGCCGAGTTCCTCGAAGCCGACGTCTTCGCCGGTGACGGTCTTGATGACGTCGGGGCCGGTGATGAACATGTGGCTGGTCTGGTCGACCATGACGGTGAAGTCGGTGATGGCGGGGGAGTAGACGGCTCCGCCCGCGCAGGGGCCGACGACCAGGGAGATCTGGGGGATGACGCCGGAGGCGTGGGTGTTGCGGCGGAAGATCTCGCCGTAGGCGCCCAGGGAGGCGACGCCTTCCTGGATGCGGGCGCCGCCGGAGTCGTTGATGCCGATGACGGGGCAGCCGGTCTTGAGGGCGAAGTCCATGACCTTGCAGATCTTCTGGCCGTAGATTTCGCCGAGGGCGCCGCCGAAGACGGTGAAGTCCTGGGAGAAGACGGCGACGGGGCGGCCGTCGACGGTGCCGTAGCCGGTGACGACGCCGTCGCCGTAGGGGCGGTTGGCGTCCAGGCCGAAGTTGGTGGAGCGGTGCCGGGCGAACTCGTCGAGCTCCACGAAGGAGTCCTCGTCCAGGAGCAGTTCGATGCGCTCACGGGCCGTCAGCTTGCCCTTGGCGTGCTGCTTCTCGACGGCGCGTTCGGAGCCGGCGTGCGTCGCTTCCTGGATACGGCGCTGCAGATCCGCGAGCTTGCCCGCGGTCGTGTGAAGGTCGATCTCTTCCGGCTCGGACATCGGGATCGCGGCTCCCTGCCTGCTCAAACGGGGGGACGGTTACTCATCCGTAGCGTAGTGCTGCGCCCTGCGGTCGGCAGTGCGGCGTTTCCCACACCTAATGTGGCTTGCATGACGCCGCGAGATGCATCAGACGACAGCCGTTGGTCCGACCTCGACCGCCCGCCCCTCAACGCCGCCGCAATGCGGCGCGGGCTGGTACGGGAGGGGGCCCTGTGGTCCGACGTGGAGGTGGTGCAGCGCACCGGCTCCACCAACTCCGACCTGGTCGCCCGCGCGGCCGCGGGCAAGGCGGCCGAGGGCGCGGTCCTGATCGCCGAGGAGCAGACCGCCGGCCGCGGCCGTCTGGACCGGCAGTGGACGGCCCCGCCGCGCTCGGGCCTGTTCTTCTCGGTCCTGCTCCGGCCGACGGAGGTCCCCGTCGCCCGCTGGGGCTGGATCCCCCTGCTGACCGGCGTCGCCGTGGCCACCGGCCTCTCCCGCGCCGCCGGCGTCGACACGGCCCTGAAGTGGCCCAACGACCTCCTGGTCACCGTCGGCGGCGAGGAACGCAAGGCCGGCGGCATCCTCGCGGAGCGGGCCGGCGAGGGCGGAGTGGTCGTCGGGGTCGGCATCAACGTCACCCTCAAGGCGGAGGAACTGCCCGTGCCCCAGGCGGGCTCCCTGGCGCTCGCCGGAGCGGTGAGCACGGACCGCGACACCCTGCTGCGGGGCGTCCTGCGGGCCCTGGACGACTGGTACGGCCGGTGGCGTGCCGCGGGCGGCGACCCGGCGGCGTCCGGGCTCCAGGAGACCTACGCGGCGGGCTGCGCGACCCTCGGCCGGACGGTCCGCGCGGAGCTGCCGGGCGACCGCTCGCTGGTGGGCGAGGCGGTGGCGGTCGACGGCGACGGCCGCCTGGTCCTGGCGACGAAGGACGGCGTCCAGGAACCGGTGGGAGCGGGCGACATCGTCCACCTGCGCCCGGCGTGACCTTGCGCGGCGCGCGGGGACGGTGAGTGAGTGGCCCGGCGTGCCCTTGCGGGGCGCGCGGGGACGGTGAGTGGCCCGGCGCGTCCCTGCGGGTCCCGCGGGGACGGTGAGTGGTCACAGGGGGCAGTGCACCCCACCCAGGGGCGCGGGGAACTGCGCGCTCAGACCCCCACAGCCCGCACTGTGACGACGCGCAGCACACCCCACCACCCAAGGGGAACTGCGCGTCCAGTCCCCACCCGCCGCACCCGGACGACGCAACCGAACCACCCCGAACCGACCCGAGGGGGTCCAGGGGGCGACAGCCCCCTGCCGGACCGGCGCCACCACCCCCGGGGTGGCAAGACAACGCCGGTCACCCCACCCATCGGCCCACCTGACGGAGTGAGCTGGCGCACACCTGCCGTAAAGTTGGAGGCCGGTCGATACCTGACCGCGGCAGATCGGAAGGGCAGCAGGCGTGACCGTCGACGACTCGGGCTCCGAACCCGACGCCACCGACTCCGGTGAGGATCCCCTCACCCTGCGCCTGGAACAGCTGATCCTCGGCGCCGAGCGGCGCTACACCCCGTTTCAGGCGGCCCGCAGCGCCGGTGTCTCCATGGAACTGGCGTCCCGCTTCTGGCGTGCCATGGGGTTCGCGGACATCGGGCAGGCCAAGGCGCTGACGGAGGCCGACGTGCTGGCCCTGCGCCGGCTCGCCGGTCTGGTCGAGGCGGGCCTGCTCAGCGAGGCGATGGCGGTGCAGGTGGCCCGGTCGACGGGGCAGACCACCGCCCGTCTGGCGGAGTGGCAGATCGATTCCTTCCTGGAGGGCCTGACCGAGCCGCCCGAGCCCGGCATGACCCGCACCGAGGTGACGTACCCCCTGGTCGAGCTGCTGCTCCCGGAGCTGGAGGAGTTCCTGGTCTACGTCTGGCGCCGCCAGCTCGCCGCCGCGACGGGCCGGGTCGTCCAGGCCGGTGACGACGAGGAGATGGTGGACCGCCGCCTCGCGGTCGGCTTCGCGGACCTGGTCGGCTTCACGCGGCTGACCCGCCGTATGGAGGAAGAGGAGCTGGGCGAGCTGGTCGAGGCGTTCGAGACGACGGCCGCCGACCTGGTGGCCGCGCGCGGCGGACGGCTGATCAAGACGCTCGGCGACGAGGTGCTGTACGCGGCGGACGACGCGGGCACGGCGGCCGAGATCGGGCTGCGGCTGATCGAGACGATGGCGAACGACGAGACGATGCCGGAACTGCGCGTCGGCCTCGCCTTCGGCACGGTGACCACCCGTATGGGTGATGTCTTCGGTACGACCGTGAACCTGGCGTCCCGGCTGACGTCGATAGCCCCGCGGGACGCGGTGCTGGTCGACAGTGCCCTCGCGGAGGAGCTGATCCGCACCGGGGAGGCGCCGGCGTCGGAGGCGGAGGCGGCTGAGCAGGCGGCTGCCGCCGAGAAGGAGGGCGAGGAGCCGCCGGCGTACCGCTTCGCGCTTCAGCCGATGTACCAGCGCCCGGTGCGTGGCCTCGGCGTGGTCGAGCCGTGGCTGCTGAGCCGGCGGGACGAGGGCCGCTCGTAGCGGACCCGTCCGGGCGGCCGCTCGGACGGGACGGAGCGGGGGCAGTCCGTGGTCGCTGATCAGCCCAGCCCCAGTCCCACGCAGATGCGGATGATCGGCAGGCAGAGGCCCGCTCCGGGGTCGTCGGGCTGCCCCGGGTGACCGGTCTGGCCGGGTGGCGGGGTCGTGGGGCCACTGCTGGCCGACGGTGCCGGCGGCGGGGGCGCCGGGGCGGGATCGGTGGCCGAGGGCCCGGTGCCGGGCGTGGCGGGCGGTGTCCAGGGCGCGGCGGAGGTGGTGCCGGCGGGCGCGCCGGGTACGGCGGCCGCCGACGAGGACGGACCACCGGCCGGCAGCGGGAAGCGGCTGACGCCTCCCGGGGTCGCGGTGGCGCTCACCCCGCCCATGACGTCCGCCGCCGTGGCGCCGGGGCGCGGGGCGGCGGAGACGGTGGCGGAGGTGTCGGTGGACCGCTCGGTGGCGGTACGGCGTCCGGGGTCGAGGTCGGTGCGGGGCCCGGCCTCCGCGGTGCCGAGGCCGGGCACGCCGGACTCGGGCGCGAGCCGTACGAGGCTCAGCACACCGGCGGCCAGCGCGAGCCCTGCGGCGGCGAGCAGCACACGACGGCGGGGCCGCCGATGCCGCCCGCGGAGGACGCGCTCCGAGGGGCGTTCCTGCCCTGCGGGACGCGGTCGGGGGGAGGGACGCGGCGCGGTGGTGACCGGCGGGGTGGGAGCGGCCGTTCCCCGTGAGGTGGGGGTGGGCGGGGCCGCCGTCGTCTTGGGGGCCACCGGCGCGGTCGGCGGCTTCGTGGCCGCCGGGGCGGCTGGTATCTGCGCAGTTTTGGCGTGGGACGGGGTGGGCGGCGCGGTGGGGGCGGTCGCTTTCCGTGCGGTGGTGGCGGGCGGGGCCGTCGTCTTCGCGGGGGTCGCCGGCGCGGTCGGCGGCTTCTTGTGGGCTGGGGCAGGCGATATCCGCGCCGTCTTGGCGTCGGACGGCGCGGACGGGGCGGCGGCATTGTCGGCCGCCGTCGCTTTCCGGGACGCCGTGGCTTCCGGGGACGCCATGGGTCCCGCGGGTGCGGTGGCCTTCGGCGACGCCGTGGCCTCAGGTGACGCCGGGGCCTTCGGCGACGCCGCGCCCCCCGACGGCGCCGATTCCGCCTGCTGCGCGGCGGCTGTGCCGGCCGCCGGGGCCTTTCCCGCCGCGCTCTTCGCCGTGGCGTCGTTGCCTCTGCCCGCCGGTGTCTCCGTCGTCATCGTGACCGTCCCCTCCTGCGCTCGCGCCCCCGATGCGCCGTAGCGCACGCACGTTATGCGCTCCCCCGGACGGTGGACCCGGTTTTGGGCGGGATGTCACTCGAACGGGTAATCGGCGGGTGGCGCGGCGGAGGTCCGGCTCTTTCCCGGACGCGGTCGGCCTGCGATGATCGGGCCGTTGTCGTCTGTTAACCCGCGTTAACCGGGAGGGTGTCATGAGCGAGGAGCGGTTCGGGGAGTTCGTGCTGGTGCGGCGGCACGAGGACGGGCATGTCGCGGAGCTCGCCCTCGACCGGCCCAAGGCCATGAACGCGGTCTCCACCGAGATGGCCCGCTCGATCGCCGCCGCGTGCACGGCGCTGGGCGAGGACCGGGACGTACGGGTGGTGGTGCTGACCTCGACGCACGAGCGGGCGTTCTGCGTGGGCGCCGACCTGAAGGAGCGCAACTCCTTTTCCGACGCCGATCTGGTACGGCAGCGCCCGGTGGCCCGCGGGGCGTACACCGGCGTGCTGGACCTGCCGATGCCGACGATCGCGGCCGTGCACGGCTTCGCGCTCGGCGGCGGCTTCGAGCTCGCGCTGTCCTGCGACCTGATCGTGGCCGACGGTACGGCGGTGGTGGGGCTGCCGGAGGTGTCAGTGGGCGTGATCCCGGGCGGCGGCGGGACGCAGCTGCTGCCGCGGCGGGTCGGCGCGGCGAAGGCCGCCGAGCTGATCTTCACCGCGCGGCGCCTGGAGGCCGCGGAGGCGGCCGGGCTGGGACTGGTCGACCGTCTCGTGGACGCGGGCCGCGACCGCGAGGAGGCGTTGAGCCTGGCCGCGGGCATCGCCAAGAACTCCCCGGTGGGCCTGCGCGCGGCGAAGCGGGCGCTGCGGCTGGGGCACGGCCTGGATCTGAAGGCGGGCCTGGAGGTCGAGGACGCGGCATGGCGGGCGGTGGCGTTCTCGGGCGACCGTGCGGAGGGCGTGGCGGCGTTCAACGAGAAGCGCGCGCCGCAGTGGCCGGGGGAGTGAGCGAGGGCTGCCACGCACGGCCGGCGGCGGCCGGTCCGGGGCGAGCGCCCCTTCCGGGGTGATCGCGGCACCCTTTCCGGGGTGTTCGCGGCACCCCTCATGGGGCGTTCACCGAGGAGGACCAGAACCCGCACACACCTGTTCGCCCCATTAACGCACCGATTCGGGCAAAACCTCCCTAGCCTGGAGCAATGGGTGAGGACAGGCGGCTCGCGGCTGTGGTGGCTCTCGCGCAGGGGATGGCCGCGGCGCACAGCCCGCGCGAGTCGTGGCGGGCGGCGGCGCTCGGCGGGTGCCGCGCACTGGCCGGGAGCTTCGCCGCGCTCTCGGTGTGGGAACGGGACCTTGGCCGGCTGCGGGTCCTGGTGAACGTGGGGGACCGCGCCCCGGAGGAGGCGGAGTTCCCGGTGGACGAGACGTACCCGGTCCACCAGTTCCCGGAGATCACGGAGTTCCTGCACGAGCGGTGGGCGGCGGGCGGTGAGCCCAACGCGTGGGTGGAGACCGCGCAGGGTCCGACCGCGGACCACGCCGGGTACTGCCACCAGCGGGTCGCCGCCCTGCGCCGCCGCGGGCGCGGGTGCTGTGTGGTCGCGCCGATCGTCATGCACGGCCGGGCCTGGGGCGAGCTGTACGTGGCGCGCCGGGTCGGCGCTCCCGTCTTCGACCGGGGCGACGCGGACTTCGCGACGGTGCTGGCCGCGGTGGCCGCCGCGGGCCTGGCGCAGACCGAACGGCTCCAGGAGGCGCGCCGGCTGGCCTTCACGGACGCGCTGACCGGCCTCGCCAACCGCCGTGCCGTGGACGCCCGCCTGGACGAGGCGATCGAACGGCACCGCCGGGACGGTGCGGTGGTCAGCCTCGTGGTGTGCGACCTGAACGGGCTCAAGAACGTCAACGACACGCTCGGGCACGCGGTCGGCGACCGGCTGCTGGAACGTTTCGGCTCGGTGCTGTCGCTGTGCGGGGCCATGCTGCCGGGTGCGCTGGCCGCGCGGCTCGGCGGTGACGAGTTCTGCCTGCTGGCCGTCGGTCCGCCCGCCCAGGACGTCGTCAAGGTCGCCGACGAGCTGTGCCGCAGGGCCGCCGAACTGGAACTGGGGGAGGGCGTGGCCTGCGGGGTGGCCTCCACCGAGGAGCCGATCGGCCCGGTGCGCTCGGCCCGCCGTCTGTTCCGTCTGGCGGACGCCGCCCAGTATCGGGCGAAGGCCGAACGCTCCACCCGCCCGGTGGTGGCCGGCCAGGAGGGACCCGACGACCCGGTGATCCGCCTGGCGGACCAGCCCACCACGGAATCCACGGCGGAACGCCGCAGCTTCAGGGGCCGCCTGTAACCTGCCGACGGCACCCCGGGCCCACGGCATCCCCAGGACCCACGGCGCCCCCGCCCCGCAGGGCCTGCACGCCCATCCCTGCAAGGTCCCGCAAGGCCCCGCAAGGCCACGCAGGCCCCGCACTCTCGCTGGCCCGCCCCGTCGTAAGGGGCACTCCCGCCCCCCACTGGTGACATCTCCGTCTTCAATGCGTACGCTCCTGAATATGGATATGCACACTGTGGTGGTGGGGACGTCCGGAGTGACCGCGTCCGACGTTCTCGCGGTGGCGCGTGACGGCGCCCGTGTCGAGCTTTCCGGGGAAGCGGTGGCGGCCCTCGCCGCGGCCCGCGAGATAGTGGACGCGCTGGCCGCCAAGCCGGACCCCGTCTACGGCGTCTCCACCGGATTCGGCGCCCTGGCCACCCGCCACATCAGCCGCGAGCTGCGCACCCAGCTCCAGCGCAACATCGTCCGCTCCCACGCCGCCGGCATGGGCCCGCGGGTGGAGCGGGAGGTCGTCCGCGCCCTGATGTTCCTGCGGCTGAAGACCGTCTGCTCGGGCCACACCGGCGTACGCCCCGAGGTCGCGCAGACCATGGCGGACCTCCTCAACGCCGGTATCACCCCCGTCGTCCACGAGTACGGCTCCCTCGGCTGCTCCGGCGACCTCGCCCCCCTCTCGCACTGCGCTCTCACCCTGATGGGCGAGGGCGAGGCCGAGGGCCCCGACGGCGTCGTACGGCCCGCCGCCGAGCTGCTCGCCGAGCACGGCATCCAGCCCGTGGAACTGCGCGAGAAGGAGGGCCTGGCCCTCCTCAACGGCACCGACGGCATGCTCGGCATGCTGGTCATGGCGCTCGCCGACCTGGACCGCCTCTACAAGTCCGCGGACATCACGGCCGCCCTGTCCCTGGAGGGCCTGCTCGGCACCGACAAGGTGCTGGCGCCCGAGCTGCACGCCATCCGCCCGCACCCGGGACAGGGCGCCTCCGCCGCCAACATGCTGGCCGTCCTCAAGGGCTCCGGCCTCACGGGCCACCACCAGGACGACGCGCCGCGCGTCCAGGACGCCTACTCGGTGCGGTGCGCGCCGCAGGTCGCGGGCGCCGGGCGCGACACCGTCGCGCACGCCCGGCTGGTCGCCGAGCGCGAGCTGGCCTCGGCCGTCGACAACCCGGTCGTCCTGCCCGACGGCCGCGTCGAGTCCAACGGCAACTTCCACGGCGCCCCGGTCGCCTACGTGCTGGACTTCCTCGCCATCGCCGCCGCCGACCTCGCCTCCATCGCCGAGCGGCGCACCGACCGGCTGCTGGACAAGAACCGCAGCCACGGCCTGCCGCCGTTCCTCGCCGACGACGCCGGCGTGGACTCCGGGCTGATGATCGCCCAGTACACGCAGGCCGCGCTGGTCAGCGAGATGAAGCGGCTCGCCGTACCGGCCTCGGCGGACTCCATCCCGTCCTCCGCCATGCAGGAGGACCACGTGTCGATGGGCTGGTCGGCCGCGCGCAAGCTGCGCACAGCCGTCGACAACCTCACGCGCGTGATCGCCGTCGAGCTGTACGCCGCCACACGCGCGATCGAGCTGCGCGAGGGCCTGACGCCGGCGCCCGCCTCGCAGGCCGTCATCGAGGCCGCACGGGCGGCCGGGGTCGGGGGCCCGGGCGCGGACCGCTTCCTGGCGCCCGACCTGGCGGCGGCGGACGCCTTCGTGCGCGACGGGCGGCTGGTCGCCGCGGCGGAGTCGGTGACCGGCCCGCTGCAGTAGGACGGAACAGGGCCGAGCAGGACGGGAGAAGGCCGAGCGAAGGGGCCCTGCCGCACCGGAGTGCGGCAGGGCCCCTTCCACGTCTGCGCTCCCGCGCACCCCGCCCCTCGGACGCTCTCGACCGCCGAGGAGTCGGAGGCCGGTCAGAAACCGAGGCGTTCGCGGCGTACCGAGTAGACGACGAAACCGGCGCCGAGGGAGAGGAAGACCGTGCCGCCGACGACGTACGGCGTGGTGTCGAAGCTTCCGGTGTCGGCGAGTTGGGTGTCGTCGGTGCCGGACGCGGCGGCGGTGTCGGCGACGGTCGCGGCGTCCGACAGGGAGGCGGTGTCCGCGGCGGTGGTGCCGGCCCGCGCGCTCACCCCGGCCTGCGCCGATGTGGTCTGCGCTCTCGCCGGCGACTCCGACGTCGCGTTGGCGGACGGGACGAACCACAGGGCGCCCAGAAGGGTCGCCGCGGCGGTGGCGGTCAGCAACGAGCGGCGGGCGGATGACACGGACTATCGATCCCCTTGTGGCGCTGGCGAATTGGCCGGCGAATTGGCCGCGCGGGCCAATGCTTGGGGCGATGCTAATGAAAGGCGCGGGTCGCGGGAAAGTTGTGGGAGCAGGGAGCCTTACTCTCCCGCCATGACCACTGAAGAGACATCACGTTTTGTGCGGCTTCGCGTGGAACTCGTGCTGGAGGTGGACGACGAGCAGGCGGTGACCGCGGCCGCGCTGCGCCGGCTGGCCGACGACCCGGAGATGCCGGAGGCGGAACGGGCACACGCCGAGGGCGCTGTGACGGAAGACACCGCGGAGGCTCTCGCCTATCTCGTCGACCCGTTCGACCTGGTCAGCGAGGTGCCGGGGGTGGAGCTGCAGCAGGCCTCCTGGTCCAGTGAGCGGATCGACTACGACCCTGACTCGCCGGACTGGGAACTGGACGAGGATGATGGCGAAGAGGACGACGACGAGGACGACGAGGCGCACACCGGCTGAGGTCGCGCGGGGGGAAACCTGGCCCCGGGCGGCAACCGCCGTCCGGGGTTTCGCCGTCTCAGGGGACGCACTGACCGACACCGGCACCACCGGCCCGCCCGGGCTGCGTGGTGTGCCCCACATATCCGAGGGATATGGAACGGGACGAACCGGTCGTAGCGTTGAACGTTCTTACGGGGACACTCGGGGTTTTCGGGAATCGGCAACGATGGAGAAGCGTGTGATGACGGAGGGTAAGCGGCGCAAGGGCCTGATGGCCGCGTCCGCACTGCTCGGCGGTGTGCTGGTGCTCACCGGCTGTACCGGCGGCGAGAAGGCGTCCGCCGGCGACGGCGGCGACACCTCACAGGCCAAGGTCGACGAGGCGGCGGCCCAGAAGTCGTCCGAGGCCCAGATCACGATCACGCCCAAGGACGGCTCCACCAACGCCTCCATCAACAACTCCGCGGCCGTCACGGTGAGCAAGGGCACGCTCACGAACGTGACGATGACCTCCACGGACGGCAAGCAGATCCAGGGCGAGCTGTCCTCGGACAAGACCAGCTGGAAGCCGAGCGTCCAACTGCAGCGCTCCACCACCTACAAGGTGGCGGCGGAGGCCACCGACAAGGACGGCCGGGTCGCCCACGAGAACGCGTCCTTCACGACCGTCTCGCCGGCCAACAGCTTCATAGCCAACTTCAACCCGGAGAACGGCGCCACGGTCGGCGTCGGCATGCCGGTGTCGATCACCTTCAACAAGGCGATCACCCACAAGGCGGCCGTCCAGAAGGGCATCACGGTCTCCTCCAGCAGCGGCCAGGACGTCGCCTGCCACTGGTTCAGCGCCAACCGCATGGACTGCCGCCCCGAGCAGTACTGGCAGGGCGGCTCCACCGTCACCCTCAAGCTCGCGCTGGACGGCGTCGAGGGCGCGTCCGGCGTCTACGGCGTGCAGCAGAAGACGGTGTCCTTCCAGATCGGCCGCAACCAGGTCTCCTACGTCGACGCCAAGACCAAGGAGATGAAGGTCACCCAGAACGGCAAGGTCGTCAAGACCATCCCGATCTCCGCCGGCTCGCCCGACAACAAGACGTACGAGGGCCAGATGGTGATCTCCGAGAAGTTCAAGGAGACCCGGATGAACGGCGCGACGGTCGGCTTCACCGACGACGACGGCAAGGGCGAGTACGACATCAAGGACGTGCCGCACGCCATGCGCCTGACCAACTCCGGCACCTTCATCCACGGCAACTACTGGGGCGCCAAGTCCATCTTCGGCTCGGTCAACACCAGCCACGGCTGCGTCGGCCTGTCCGACACCAAGGGCGCGAACGACCCGTCGACGCCCGCCGCGTGGTTCTACAACCACTCCCTCATCGGTGACGTGGTCGTCGTCCAGAACACCGGCGACAAGACCGTCGCCCCCGACAACGGCCTCAACGGCTGGAACATGAGCTGGTCCCAGTGGAAGGCGGGCTCGGCGATCTGACGCCTGCCCCCCTCCTCACGGACGCGAACGAAGGCGGCCGCCCGCAAAAGGGGCGGCCGCCTTCGCCGTTGTTCCGTACGCTCCCGCCCATGATCCGACTGGAACGCCTGCGCCCGGACCACGCGGACGCGCTGCTGGCCTTCGAACGCGTCAACCGCGCGTACTTCGCCCGCACGATCCCCGACCGCGGCGACGCGTACTTCACGGACTTCCCGGCCCGCCACGCGGCCCTCCTGGCGGAACAGGAGGCAGGCGTCTGCCACTTCCACGTGATCCTGACGCCCGACGGCACCCTCGCGGGCCGCATCAACCTGGTCGACGTGGCCTCCGGCACCGCCGAACTCGGCTACCGCGTCGGCGAACGCTTCACGGGCCGCGGGGTGGCGAAGGCGGCGGTACGGGAGGTGTGCCGCCTGGCGGCCGACACCTACGGCCTGTCGGCCCTGACGGCCAGAACCACCCTGACCAACCCGGCCTCCATGGCCGTCCTCACCGCGACGGGCTTCACCCCCCTGGGCGAGACCCCCGTCGGCGGACGACCGGGCATGCGCTACGAACGCCGCCTCGCCGCTTCCCCTCCCGGTCAGGGGTGCTGAAGGTGCTGATCCAGTCGATCGAGACCTTGTGGCGCGCGGCGGAAGCGCTGCAGCGCCCCGTCGTGGCGTCCCGCGCGCCCGGAGTGCCCGTGGAGGAGGTCGAGGCGGTGTTCGGGCGGGCTGTGCCGGGGGATGTGGCGACCTGGTTCGGGTGGTCGAACGGGGTGGCGTACGCGCCGGGGCAGGTCCAGGACGATGCCGTCCTCGTGCCGGGGTACGAACCCCTCTCCGTGCGGGAAGCCGCGGCGGTGCGGGACGGGTACGGCAGTGACGACCCGGTTCTCGGTGACTTCTACGTGCCGCTGCTGGCGACCGGGGGCGGAGACTTCTACGCGGTGGTGTGTGAGCGGGCGCGGGAACATCCCCCGGTCGCCCATGTCATGATCGGCGGCGAGACGGACATCGTGTATCCGAGCGTCGGGGCGATGGTGGAGGCCTTCTGCCGTTTCTACCGGAACGGCGTCTTCTTCGTCAGCGACGAGGGGACCCTGGAGGCGGACGACGTTCGCTGGGTGGCGGAGGAGTCGGGGGCTCGGCCTTCCGGCTGACGTACCCTCACCGGCCGTCGTGTTGGCGCCCAGGGCTTCTCATCCTTCTTTTATGGGGCGCTTATGTGGCCATCACGCGCCGCACCTAGCTTCCCCCGCATGTTCTTCACCTACCTCAGGCGCGAGTTGCGGCGCCGTAGAAAGGCGGCGCTCGTCGTCGCCTCCGGGCTGGCGCTCGGGATCGCGCTCGTCATCGTCGTCAACTCCGTGTCTGCCGGCATGGGGAAGGCGCAGGACACCGTGCTGCAGTCGCTGTACGGGCTGGGCACCGACATGACCGTCACCAAGGCCGCCGCGCCCGCGGCCGACGGGGCGCAGCGGCCGCGGTTCCAGTTCGACGCGCGGGACAGCGGCGACGGCACCGAGCAGAGCAGTGACCGGGTCATGGTCCAGGGGTTCCAGACGCTGGCCTCCTCCACCGTGGCCAAGGTCGGGCAGCAGAGCGGCGTCGCCGACGCGGTGGGAGGCCTGAGTCTGCGCGTGCTCAAGGTCAGCGGGCAGTTCACCCGGGGGCAGTTCCAGCAGGAGGGCGGACAGGCGGGTCCACGGGGGTACGGGCAGCCGGGTGGTGAAGTCAGGGGCGGCGGCGCCGACTTCGACATCAACAACTACTCCGTCTACGGCACCGACGTCACCAAGCCCGCCCTCGGGCCGCTGACCTCCTCGAAGATCACCCGTGGCCGGACGTTCAAAACCTCGGAGGGTGCCGCGGCCGTCGCCGTCGTGGACTCCGCGTACGCCACGGAGAACAAGCTCTCCGTCGGGTCCGTCCTGACCATCAAGAGCGTCAAGTTCACGGTCGTCGGGATCGCCACCGCCGACAGCGGGGACGCCGCCGCCAACGTGTACCTTCCGCTGACGCGGGCCCAGACCCTCGCCGACGCCAAGGACAAGGTCACCACCATCTACGTCAAGGCGGCCGACTCCCAGAAGATCGACGGCGTCAAGGCCGCCATCCAGAAGAACGTCTCCGGTACCACCGTCACCACCTCCGCCGACCTCGCCGACACCGTCTCCGGGTCGCTGTCCACGGCCTCCTCCCTCGCCACCAGCGTCGGCAAGTGGCTGTCCGTCGTGGTGCTGGTCGCCGCGTTCCTCGTCGCCGGACTGCTCACCTCCTCCGCCGTCTCGCGGCGTGTACGGGAGTTCGGCACGCTCAAGGCCCTCGGGTGGAAGTCCGGGCGGGTCACCGGGCAGGTCGTCGGGGAGGCCGTCGTCAACGGGCTGATCGGCGGGTCGCTCGGCATCGCGCTCGGGCTCGCGGGGGCGTACGCCGTCACCGCCGTGAGTCCCACGCTGCAAGCGCAGCTCGGTGGAAACGGCTCCGGAGGCGGCGGTGGTGGCTTCGGCGGGCCCGGCCGGCGCCTCGCCGAGCGCAGCCTCGACGTCGCGCTCACCGCGCCCGTCTCCCTCACCACCGTCGCACTCGCCGTCGGCCTCGCCGTGGCCGGCGGGCTGATCGCCGGGGCGTTCGGCGGCTGGCGGGCCTCCCGGCTGCGTCCGGCCGACGCGCTGCGCCGCGTCGAGTAGACGGCCCCCCGGCCCCGGCCCCCGGCCCCCGGCCTCGCGGCCCCCCGCCCCACGGTCCCGCCTCAACGAGGCCCCCGGCCCCCGGCCCCCTGGCCTCAAGGCCCTCCGGCCCACCCCCCGCCACCCCAGGAGCTCTACGACCCATGTACGAACTCAACGGCGTCACCAAGCGCTACGCCCGCGGCAAGGACACCGTCCATGCCCTCGACGGCGTCGACCTCACCATCCACGACGGCGACCGGCTCGTCATCCAGGGCCCGACCGGCGGCGGCAAGTCCACGTTGCTGCAGATGCTCGGCGGGCTGGACCGGCCCACCTCCGGCGACGTCGTCCTCGACGGTGTCGATCTGGCCAAGTTGCCGGAGGCCCGGCTCACCCGGGTGCGCAGCGAGACCATCGGTTTCGTCTTCCAGTCGTTCAACCTCATCCCCACCCTGACCGCCCAGGAGAACGTCGAGACCGCCCTCGTACCGCTCGGGGTGAAGGCCGGTCAGCGACGCGAGCGGGCCGCCGAGGCGCTGGCCTCCGTGGGGCTCGGCGAGCGGCTCGCGCATCTGCCGGGCGAGATGTCCGGCGGCCAGCAGCAGCGCGTCGCGATCGCCCGCGCGCTGGTCAAGCGGCCGAAGGTGCTGCTCGCCGACGAGCCCACCGGCAACCTCGACGAGGGCATGCGCGACGAGGTGATGGAGGTGCTGGAGCGCATGTGGAAGGAGCACGGGCTGACCTTCGTGATGGTCACGCACGACTCCGCCATCGCCCGCAGGGCACCCCGGCTCGCGACCATCCGCAAGGGCCGGATCACCGTGACGGAAAACCCCAGCGCGTAGCCCTGGGCCGTATTGAGGTGGTGATCACCCCCCGGCATACTGCGCACCCCGGGGGGTTGACGTGCAGACGTACGGGACTGCCCCCGGCCGGGTGACAGGGGAAATCACCCGGTACTCAGCAAGGGGGAGTCTTGCGCAGACAAGTGAAGAGGGCGGGCGCGGCCGGTGTCGCCGCCGCGGCCGCCGTGGCGCTCGCCGCGGGCATGACCGGCCCGGCGGCGGCCGCCGATCCCGGGCAGCGCGCGACCGGCGCCGCCCCGGCCCACGGACAGCTCCAGGCCAAGCACCGCATCACCCTCATCACCGGTGACCGGGTCGCCGTCGACGCCAAGGGGCGGGTCGTCGGCCTGGAACGGGCGAAGGGCCGCGAGAACATACCCGTCCGCATCCAGACCGTCCACGGGCACACCGTCGTCCTGCCCGCCGACGCGGCCCGCCTCGTCGCCACCGGTGTGGTGGACCAACGGCTGTTCGACGTCACCGAGTTGACGCGGCCGGCGAACCTCACGGCCCAGCGCGGCGGGCTGAAGGTCATCGTCGGCTACCGGGGCGCCGCCACCACCGCCCGCGCCCAGGTACGCGAGGCCGGCACGCTGCGCCGCACCCTCGGCACGCTCAACGCCGACGCCGTGCAGACCCCGCAGGCCGACGCGCCCGCGCTGTGGGACGCGGTCACCAACGGCGACCGCACCGCCGCCGGGGTCGCCCACGTCTGGCTCGACGGCGTCCGCAAGGTCGCCCTCGACACGTCCGTGCCGCAGATCGGCGCGCCGACGGCGTGGGCGGCCGGCTACACCGGCAAGGGCGTGAAGATCGCCGTCCTGGACACCGGCGTCGACGCGACCCACCCGGACCTCAAGAGCCAGGTCGTCGCGGCGAAGAACTTCTCCACCGCCAAGGACGCCACCGACCACTTCGGACACGGCACGCACGTCGCGTCCATCGCGGCCGGCACCGGCGCCAAGTCGGGCGGCAAGTTCAAGGGGGTCGCGCCCGGCGCGCAGATCCTCAACGGCAAGGTCCTCGACGACAACGGCTCCGGCGACGACTCCGGCATCCTCGCCGGCATGGAGTGGGCGGCCCAGCAGGGCGCCGACATCGTCAACCTCAGCCTCGGCGGCTACGACACGCCCGACATCGACCCGCTCGAGGCCGAGGTCGACAAACTGTCCGCGGACAAGGGCATCCTGTTCGCGATCGCCGCGGGCAACGAGGGCCCGGAGTCCATCGGTTCGCCCGGCAGCGCGGACGCCGCGCTCACCGTCGGCGCGGTCGACGGCAAGGACAAGCTCGCCGACTTCTCCTCCACCGGCCCGCGCGTCGGCGACGGCGCCATCAAGCCGGACGTGACCGCGCCCGGCGTCGACATCACCGCCGCCGCGGCCAAGGGCAGCGTCATCGACCAGGAGGTCGGCGAGAACCCGGCCGGCTACCTGACCATCTCGGGTACGTCGATGGCGACCCCGCACGTCGCGGGCGCCGCCGCGCTGCTCAAGCAGCAGCACCCGGCCTGGGGGTACGCCGAGCTCAAGGGCGCCCTGACCGGTTCCGCGAAGGGCGGCGCGTACACGCCGTTCCAGCAGGGCAGCGGCCGTATCGCCGTGGACCGGGCGATCAAGCAGACGGTGATCGCCGAGCCGGTGTCGGTGAGCTTCGGCACGCAGGCCTGGCCGCACACCGACGACAAGCCCGTCACCAAGCGGCTGACCTACCGCAACCTCGGCACCGGCGACGTCACGCTGAAGCTGTCCGCGACCGCCACCGACCCCAAGGGCAAGGCCGCCCCGGCCGGTTTCTTCACGCTCGGCGCGACCAGTGTGACCGTCCCCGCGGGCGGCACCGCGTCCGTGGACCTCACCGCCGACACCCGGCTGGGCGGCACCCTCGACGGCGCCTACTCCGCGTACGTGACGGCGAGCGGCGGCGGGCAGAGCGTGCGGACCGCCGCGGCCGTCCAGCGCGAGGTCGAGTCGTACGACGTGACCGTCAAGCACATCGGGCGGGACGGCAAGGCGACCGACGGCTACCTCACCGACCTGTTCGGTTACACCGGACTGGCCCAGGGCCGGCACTACCAGCCCCCGGTCGCCGCCTCCGGCACCACCACCCTGCGCGTCCCCCGGGGCACCTACCTGCTGGACGCCTGGATCGCCCAGGACTTCAAGCAGTTCAAGGGCGGCATCGACTGGCTGGTCCAGCCGAAGCTCGACGTCACCAGGAACCTGACGGTGACGCTCGACGCCCGCATCGCCAAGAAGGCCGCCATCACCGTCCCGGACCGCGCCGCCAAGCCGCTGTCCGCGACGATCGACTACGGCTACGAGGCCGCCGGCGTCGTCGCCGGGTCCACCCAGCGCTCCTTCGCCGACGTGCGCATGGCCGCCCTCGGACCGGACGTCACCGGGCTCACCCAGACGTGGAGCGGCCAGTGGACCAAGGGCGCCACGGCCGAGTACGACGTGGCCACCAGCGCCCGGGTCAAGCGCGTCCAGGGCGGCAAGGTGCGCCACTTCGGCGCCCGCGAGTTCGCCACCGTCAGCACCCGCCTCGGGGCGTCCGCCCCCGGCAAGACCGGCGCCGTGACCGCGCTGGGCGTCCTGCCCGACGACATCGGCGTCGGACTGCCGGTCGAGCAGAGACTGCCGAGCACCCGCACCCTCCACCTGTCGACCGCCGACAAGATCCAGTGGACGTTCGGCTTCGAGCAGTACGCGGGCAAGGACGCCGACGGCTTCCCCCTCTCGGAGGCCGCCTACACGCTCGGCAACCCGCAGACCTTCGCGGC
This sequence comes from Streptomyces sp. NPDC014801, assembly GCF_043082085.1. Lineage (NCBI taxonomy): Bacteria > Bacillati > Actinomycetota > Actinomycetes > Kitasatosporales > Streptomycetaceae > Streptomyces > Streptomyces sp. NPDC014801. Next base: position 22,583 of record NZ_JBIBXG010000010.1, read on the forward strand.
GGGCAAGAGCTACACCAAGACCTTCAACACCGCCGTGTTCGCCCCGCACGTCGACGCCGACTACGGCGTCTTCCGCGAGGACAACACCCTCTACGGCCTGCTGCCGCTGTTCGCGGACGGCAGCACGCACGCCGGCTCGTCGAACGTCACCCAGGCCACGACGACGCTCTACCGCGACGGCAAGAAGGTCGGCTCCAACCAGGACCCGCTCCTCGGCGACGGCGTCTTCACGGTCCCGGCCGCCGACGCGGCGTACCGCCTGTCCACCTCGGTGACCCGCAGCGCCAAGGTGGCGGCCGTGTCCACCCGGATCGACGCGAGCTGGACCTTCCGCTCCAAGAAGCCCGCCGCCGGCCAGTCGGCGAAGCTGCCCGTCTCCACCGTCCGCTTCAACGCCGCGACCGGCCTGGACAGCAAGGTCGCCGCGGGCCGTACGGTCACCTTCCCCGTCACCGTCGAGGGCGCGGCCGCCGGCCGCAACCTGAAGTCCCTGACGGTGTGGGCCTCCTACGACGGCGGGAAGACCTGGAAGAAGCTCCAGGTGAAGAACGGCAAGGTCACCCTGAGGAACCCGGCGCGCGGCGCGTCCGTCTCCTTCCGCGCCGCCGTCACCGGCAAGAAGGGCGACACGGCGACGATCACGGTCTACCACGCGTACTACGGCAAGTGAGCCGGCCGGCGCCCTGAGCGCCGGTGGTCAACACACCGCCCGCCGGAGGGACTTCCTCCGGCGGGCGGTGGCGTGTCCGGCGCGAGGCGGGGCCGCTAGGGTCGCCGTATGACCGCCGCCGTGACCGCCATGATCACCGCTGTCGTCGGCGTCCTCGGGACACTCCTCGCGCCCGTCCTCAGCCAGCGGATCTCCGCCCGGCAGCGGGCCGAGGACGGCGCGGCCGAGGAGCGGCGCCGGCGGTTCGAGGAGCGCAGGACCGCGTACACGGCGATGAACAGGGCCTCACGGCAGTTCCACACCCTGCTCAAGGACGCCCTGCACCGCCTGCGCGACGGTGTCTACGACGAGCCGGACCGCGAGCGGCTGGAGGAGGCCCGCCGGGACTACCGCGACCGGTACGCGGAGGCGCAGATGGTCGTGCCCGAGCGGATCCTGGAGGCCTCGCGGGCCGTGAACACCGTCCTCGCCGGGACCGACGCGGTCGTCAAGCGGCTGGACCGCGGGCTGGCCCGGGACGGCGAGAGCCCGGAGCAGGCGCTGCTGGACCTGAAGGAGGCCGAGCCCCGGCTGACCGCGATGCGGCGCCTGATGCGGGAGGACCTGGGGGTGACCGACTGACCGGCCCGGAGCGGGGTGGTCGGTGAGCGCGACCCGCTGAGCGGACGGGGGGTGGTGGGGGTGTGACCGGCTGAGCGGACCGGGGTGGTCGGTGAGCGTGACCGGCTGAGCGGACCGGGGGTGGCCGGGGGTGCGGCCGGCTCAGCGGCTGTCCGGGGTCAGGCCGGGCGGGTCGTCGACGTCGTGCCGGCGCGGGTGGCGTCCGTGCCCCAGCTGGCCAGCAGGCGCAGGGACTGAGCGGACGACGAGTCCGGCTCGGCGTGGTAGGTCACCAGGACCTGCTCGCTGTCGTCGGTCAGCTTGAACGACTCGAACTGCAGGGCCAGTTCCCCCACCAGCGGGTGCCGCAGCCGCTTCACGCCGTGCGTCTTGTCCTTCACGTCGTGCGTGGCCCACAGCCGGCGGAAGTCCTCGCTCTTCAGCGACAGTTCGCCGACCAGCGCCGCGAGCCGCGGATCGTCCGGATGGCAGCCGGCGTCCATGCGCAGCGCGCACACGATGTCGATCGCCTTCTGCTCCCAGTCCACGAACAGATCCCGGTAGTCGGGCCGCAGGAACACCAGCCGCGCCCAGTTCCGCTCCGCCGCCGGCAGCTCCGCCCAGTCCCCGAACAGGGCCGCGGCCATCCGGTTCCACGCGAGGATCTCCGAGCGCCGCCCCACGACGTACGCCGGGACCGCTTCCATCACGTCCAGCAGCTGCCGCAGCGCGGTCCGCACCTGCTGCGGGCGCGCCGCCGGCTTCTTCTTGTGCCGCGTGGGCCGGGCCAGGTGGACGAGGTGCGCGTGTTCGGCGTCCGTGAGCCGCAGCGCGCGGGCGATGGAGTCCAGCACCTCGGCGGACACGTTCCGCCCGTTGCCCTGCTCCAGACGCGTGTAGTACGCCACCGACACCCCGGCCAGCTGCGCCAGTTCCTCCCGGCGCAGCCCCGGCACCCTGCGGTGCCGGCCGAAGTCCGGCAGGCCCACGTCGGACGGCTTCAGCCGGGCCCGCCGGGTGCGCAGGAACTCGCTCAGCTCGGCCCGCCGGTCCAGCGCGGCACCGGCCGGCGGCTCGCCGCCCGTCTCCGGGCCGCTGCCGGCCGCAGGCTCACCACCGGTCAGCGGCTCACCGCCGGTCAGCGGCTCACCGCCGGGGCGCGGTTCCGTGCCGGGGCGCGGCCCGGTGCCGGCCGGCGGCTCGCCGCCCGTTCGCGGACCGGCGGGCCGGGTGCCGGGTGCGGGGTCGAGGTGGTCGTCCATGCTGTCCAGTATCCGGGGTCGTACGCACACGAGCCTGACCCCGCCAGTGGTAGGCACGCTGTGCGTACGCAAAACCGTGGCCTGGGTGGATGTCCCGCGACGGGGCAGGCTGGACGACGTGCCCGGCCGGAAGGCAGGCCGGGCGCGGACGTTTCTTTGCTAGGAGAACCCCGGCATGACCACCCCTGTTGCTGCGTACGCCGCCCCCGCACCCAAGGCCCCGCTGGAGCGCACCACCATCGAGCGCCGCGCGGTCGGTGAGCACGACGTCCTGATCGACATCAAGTTCGCCGGCATCTGCCACTCCGACATCCACCAGGCCCGCGAGGGCTGGGGCGAGGCCATCTTCCCGATGGTCCCCGGCCACGAGATCGCCGGCATCGTCGCCGAGGTCGGCTCGGGCGTGACCAAGTACAAGGTCGGCGACCGCGTGGGCGTCGGCTGCATGGTCGACTCCTGCCGCGAGTGCGAGAACTGCAAGGCCGGCCAGGAGCAGTACTGCACCAAGGGCATGGTCGGCACCTACAACGCCGTCGGCAAGGACGGCGAGCCCACCTACGGCGGCTACGCGCAGAAGATCGTCGTCGACGAGAACTTCGTCGTCCGCATCCCCGACGGCCTCTCCCTCGACGTCGCCGCCCCGCTGCTGTGCGCCGGCATCACCACCTACTCCCCGCTCAAGCACTGGGGCGCCGGCCCCGGCAAGAAGGTCGCGGTCCTCGGCATGGGCGGCCTCGGCCACATGGGCGTGAAGATCGCGCACGCGCTGGGCGCCGAGGTGACGGTGCTGTCGCAGTCCCTGCGCAAGAAGGACGACGGGCTGCGCCTGGGCGCGGACCACTACCACGCCACCAGCGACCCGAAGACCTTCGAGGAGCTGGCGGGCACCTTCGACCTCATCCTCTCGACGGTGTCGGCGCCGCTGGACTTCAACGCCTACCTGTCCCTGCTGAAGGCCGGCGGCGCCCTGGTGAACGTGGGCGCGCCCGAGGAGCCGATCTCGCTGAACCTCTTCTCGGTGATCGGTGGCGGCAAGACGCTCGCCGGTTCCATGATCGGCGGTATCGCGGAGACCCAGGAGATGCTGGACTTCTGCGCCGAGCACGGCTTCGGCGCCGAGATCGAGCTGATCCGCGCGGACCAGATCAACGAGGCCTACGAGCGGGTGCTGAACAGCGACGTGCGGTACCGGTTCGTGATCGACACGGCGACGATCTGACGCCGGCCGCTGTCCGAGGGCCCGGGGCGCAGTGCGCTCCGGGCCCTTCCGCGTCGCGCGGCGCCGCCACCGGTCCCGGCGCCGGGCGGTGGGCAGTCGCCCGGGCGGATCACTCCGATTGCCCGGACGCTCGCGACGGGTGACGGTTCAGCTACCGAGAGTTCCCCGTCAGGGCCGGTGCGTGCGGAACCACGAGATGAGCCGGCAGCGCGGCCCCATGACATCGAGTCGGTCGGAAGGGATCGCCATGGGCCGCTGTGCGTCGAGAATCAGGTTGCCGCTGACGTTCGTGATACTGCTCGCCGTGGCCGGATGCGGCCAGTACCGGGCCGGTGCCGGTGCGGACCCGGCCGGTGACACGATCGGCACGCGGCTGGTCGCGGACCTGCGCAAGAACGGGTTCCAGGTCAGTCCGGGCTACCCGAGGCTGTACACCGAAGAGGACTGCGAACGCTACACCTACCCCAAGCTGCACAACTGCTACGCCAACAACCCCGCGGCCCCGTACGTGGTGCCCGTGGTGAAGACCTGGCCGGGGGAGTACGTCGACCCCGCCACCGTGAACGCCTTCGGCCCGACGCGGGCCGGCTACAGCTCGACGTACCGGCTCGACCCGCGGGACGCGCTCGTGCTCTACGGCAAGATGCCGCCACCGGGCCGCTACATGGGCCTGCAGACCTGGGAGTTCAGCCAGCGGGGCCGGTGGAGCGACAGCGACTACGCCAAGTGGCAGAACAAGCTCGGCGTGCCCATGCACTTCCTGTTCGACACCGTCCCGCCGGGCGACCGCGGATCGGACCGGACCCAGAGCCTGTCCGCGCTCGGGGACGTCGTGAACAACGTCGTGATGGAGCGGCAGGCGGGCTACTCGTTCGAGAAGAACCGGTACTTCATCGTCACGCCCAGTGCCACCACCGACCGCGCCGTACGCCGGGCTCTTCAGGCCCAGGGCGTTCCCGCCGAGGACATCTTCACCGAGCAGATCCCCGACCGGGACAGCCACGGTCCGATCGGGCCGCTGGGCATCGGCCGCGACGCCCCCGACTTCGTGACCTCCTTCCGGTACGCCCTTCCCGCCGCGGGGCAGGAGAAGGCCGCCGCCGCATGGCGGCAGAACCCTCCGCTGACGGTGATGCGCGTGCGCGCCCCCGCCTCGGCCGGCCCCGTCCAGCGCTACGGACCGATGACCATCGGCCCCCGCACCGCCAACAGCGAGGCCGACCTGGGCGGCGACCTGCGCGAGCTGATCGGCGCCGTGTGCGACCGTGTCCGCGACACCGCGCACCTGCGCCCCCAGGACTGCGGCCGGCCGCTGCCGGACTCCACCCGGCTGATCGACCCGGTGCAGGAGTTCGGGTGGACCGGGCCGTACTGCCGCAAGATCAACATGGACTGCCTGGGCGACCAGCAGGACGCCGCGTACTACCTGTCGCAAAAGCCCCTCCCGCTCGACAACGGCGAGGTCTACGCGGCGGTCGGCACTCTCGCCACCGAGACCGGCAACGCCACCTACAGCGCCCTGTCGGTCAACAACGCGTCCCTGCTGGCCGGTGTGGCGAACGTCCTGGACAAGGATCTCAAGGGCTCCGCCTCGGGGTACCTGAAGAAGAACGCCGACAGCGGCAAGCTCTACGTGCGCTACTTCACCCGTGACTGCGCGGCACTGCGCGGCCTGCCCGGCGGGACGAAGAACTGCACTGAGATCACCACGGACATGCTGCCCTCCCACCATGACACCACCGCGGTGGGCGACCCCGCCCTGCGCGGCACGCTCGTGCTCGCGCTGCGTGACTACGTCAAGCCGGGGACCCACCGCGGCCCGGACTCCTCCAAACTCCAGTCGCCGAGGGTCCTGACGTTCACCCAAGCGGGTAAGTAGCCCCGAAGAGGACCCGGTGGCCCCTGGCCCCCCACCGGCGGCACGCGGCGCGGACCGATCAGGTCACGCGCCGCGTGCTCATCGTCTCCAGGGGCATGGAATCGCCCGGAGACCTCACGCGTTGTACACGCCGGGCATCGGAAGCCGCCGATGGGCGAGCCGAGAAGCCCGGACGACCGAGTCGACGAGGAGTGGAGGGGCCATGGCTGCGCAGACGCAGAGGGCCGTGCTGGCGGGCGGATGTTTCTGGGGGATGCAGGAGCTGATCCGCCGGCTCCCGGGGGTGACGTCGACCCGGGTCGGATACACCGGCGGTGACGTGCCGAACGCGACGTACCGCAACCACGGCACGCACGCGGAGGCCATCGAGATCCTCTTCGACCCCGAGCAGACCGACTACCGGGCCCTGCTGGAGTTCTTCTTCCAGATCCACGACCCGACGACCAAGAACCGCCAGGGCAACGACATCGGCCTCAGCTACCGCTCGGCGATCTACTACGTGGACGACGAGCAGAAGCGGATCGCCGAGGACACCATCGCGGACGTGGACGCCTCCGGTCTGTGGCCGGGCAAGGTCGTCACCGAGGTGGAGCCGGTCGGTCCGTTCTGGGAGGCCGAGCCCGAGCACCAGGACTACCTGCAGCGCTACCCGGACGGCTACACCTGCCACTTCCCGCGTCCGGGATGGCGCCTGCCGAGCCGCACGCAGGGCTGACCCGGGCGCACGCAGAACTGACCGAGGGCAAACCCCTGCCGGGGACACCGAGGGCAAGCCCCTGCCGGGGACACCGAGGGCAAGCCCCAGCCGGGGCCCCGGGGGGCAAGCCCCTGTAGCTCGTGCCGGGGACATCGTGCCGGCGGCGGACCGTGGACGGTCCGCCGCCGCCGCGTCGCCGGGGTCAGTGCGGCAGGGTCGCCGGGCTGCCGCCGTTCGCCTCGTAGCCGGCCACCGCGAGCGCCCGGTAGACGGCGAACTCGGCGGCCGGGTCGGGGGACAGCGTCCACGGCAGGGCACCGCAGTGGCCGTCGACGTGGACCAGCTGGCTCATCGCCTCCGCCCAGCGCTCCGCCCGTACCAGGAAGAAGACCAGCAGGTGCCGGACGTGCGCCAGCATCGGGTCGTCGTAGCGCGCCGCGTGCACCGCGTGCAGGGCGCCGTGGATCGCCTTGGTGACGACCTCGCTCTGGTAGAAGCCGCGGACCAGGTTCACCTCGGGCAGGTGCTCGAAGACCGCGAACAGCGGCATCGCCGCCAGCAGCGAGCCCTGCGGGGCCCGCGCGGCCGCCGCCTCGGCGAACTGGTACGCCAGCTCACGCGAGCCGTGCCACTTCTCGCACCAGTAGTGCAGCGCGGCCAGGTGCGCGCCCATGTGGTGCGGCGCGCGGTCCAGGATCTTCAGCCACAGCTGCTCGAACTCCTCGCGCGGATAGGCCAGGCCGCGCGCCACGGACAGCTCGACGATGTACGGGACCGGGTCGCCCGGCGCCAGCAGCGCGGCCTCGCCGCACGCCGCCCTGGCCTCCTCCATGATGATCCGGAAGTCGTCCGTGCCCGGCGTGGACGTACGCCACGCCTGCTGCACCAGGAACTCGGCGTGCACGGTGGCACCGCCCGCGTCCTTGGGCTGCTCGGCCCGCCACACCCGCAGCCACTGCCCGCCCGGGATCTCCCCGACCCCGCCCGGCCGCTGCTGCAGCTCCAGCGCGGCCGCGCCCGCGAACGCCTGCACCCGCTGCCAGCGCAGCTCGCCCTGCGTCTCGGTGCCGGCCAGCAGCTGGGCCGCCGCCTTGTACTCCTGCGTGCTCTGCACCACGTCCAGGACGTCCAGCAGGTCCTGGTCGGCGCCGGGCATGCGGATGTCCAGCTCCTCCTCGCGCACGAAGCCGTAGTCCGCGGGGTCCGCCGCGTCCGGGTGGCCGGGCGGCACCTGCTCGATCATGCCGCGCCTGCGCCTCAGCACCGGCAGCAGCACGATGGTCAGCATGGCCGCGGCCATCAGGGCCCACAGAATCTCCATGGCTCCAGCGAACCAGACCGCGCCGACAATTGGCCAACCCGTTCGACGGGCCTGTGGAAAACCCGGACGCCTGGGGAAAACCCGCGCGGGCAGGGGGCGGGCGCCTGGGGAAAACCCGCCGGAGGCGAGCGCGGCCGATGTGCGGGCGTCATTCGGGCACGGCGCGCACTACGCTCGGTGCCCATGAGCGACAGGCACATCAGTCAGCACTTCGAGACCCTCGCGATCCACGCGGGCAACACCGCGGATCCCCAGACCGGCGCCGTCGTCCCGCCGATCTACCAGGTCTCGACCTACAAGCAGGACGGCGTGGGCGGCCTGCGCGGAGGCTACGAGTACAGCCGCAGCGCCAACCCGACCCGTACCGCCCTCGAGGAGAACCTCGCCGCCCTGGAGGGCGGCCGCCGCGGCCTCGCGTTCGCATCCGGACTGGCGGCCGAGGACTGCCTGTTGCGTACGCTGCTCAGCCCCGGCGACCACGTCGTGATCCCGAACGACGCCTACGGCGGCACCTTCCGCCTCTTCGCCAAGGTCGTCTCCCGCTGGGGCGTGGAGTGGTCGGTGGCCGACACCAGCGACCCGGCCGCCGTGCGCGCCGCGATCACCCCGAAGACCAAGGTCGTGTGGGTCGAGACGCCGTCCAACCCGCTGCTCGGCATCACCGACATCGCCGCCGTCGCCCAGGTCGCCCGGGACGCGGGCGCGAAGCTCGTCGTCGACAACACCTTCGCCACGCCGTACCTGCAGCAGCCGCTGGCGCTGGGCGCGGACGTCGTCGTCCACTCGCTCACCAAGTACATGGGCGGGCACTCGGACGTGGTCGGCGGCGCGCTGATCGTCTCCGACCAGGGCCTCGGCGAGGAGCTGGCCTACCACCAGAACGCGATGGGCGCGGTCGCCGGGCCGTTCGACTCGTGGCTGGTGCTGCGCGGCACCAAGACGCTGTCGGTGCGCATGGACCGGCACAGCGCCAACGCGACCAAGGTCGCCGACATGCTCACGCGGCACGCGCGCGTGACGCAGGTGCTGTACCCGGGCCTGGAGGACCACCCCGGGCACGAGGTCGCCGCCAAGCAGATGAAGGCGTTCGGCGGCATGGTCTCCTTCCGGGTGGCCGGCGGCGAGGAGGCGGCCGTCGAGGTCTGCAACCGCGCGAAGATCTTCACCCTCGGCGAGTCCCTGGGCGGCGTGGAGTCGCTCATCGAGCACCCGGGCCGGATGACGCACGCCTCCGCGGCCGGTTCCGCGCTGGAGGTGCCGGGCGACCTGGTGCGGCTGTCCGTCGGCATCGAGAACGTCGAGGACCTGCTGGAGGACCTGCAGCAGGCCCTCGGCTAGCCGAACCGGATCACGAGCCGGGCGGCGTTCCGAGCCGCCCGGCCGGTGACCTCACCGGCCGCCCGCGCGGGGTGACCTCACCGGCCCGCCCGCGCGGGGCGGGCTCACCAGCCGTCCAGGGGCGGGGTCGTGTCGGACGGCGGCTGCGCCCACGGCTGCACCGTCACCGCCCACACGGTGAAGGCCACGGCGGCCAGGGTCAGCAGCAGCCACATCAGCCGGCGGGCCGTGGTCCGGCGGTGCAGCACGCGTGTGCCGCGGCGCACCGCCTCGGCGTACAGCTCCGGCGGCACGTGCGGTGGTGTGCCCTCCATGATCCGGCGTACCTCGGCCTCGCGCTCCGGCTGGTTCACGACGGTGCCGCCTTCGCCGCCACGGGCGCCGCGGCGCGGCCCCGCGGCGGGTGCAGCAGGGTCGTCATGGCGCGATGCCCCAGCGCGCGCACCCGGTCCAGGGGCAGGCCGAGGAGCGCCGCGATCTGCTCCTCGCCGACGCCTTCGAACAGCCGCAGGACCAGGACCAGCCGTTCCTGCGGGGCGAGCCGGCCCAGCGTGGCGCCGGGGTGGGGCGCGCCGCGGTCGAGGAGGCCGCCGTACTGGTGCCAGGCGCTGTGGGCGAAGCGGATCGCCAGATGCCGGCGGGCACGGTCGTAGGGGTCCTCGCCGCGCAGCTGGTCCCAGCACGCGTACGTGTGCGCGAGCGCGTGGGTGAGCAGGCGGCGGGCGCGCGGATTGTCGTCCGGCGGCTCGGCGGTCAGCAGGGTGGCGGTGTGCAGCAGCCGTCCGGCCGCCCCGGCGACGAACGCCTGGAACTCCTGGGCCCGTCGGGCGCTCTGCGACGCATGCCGTTCTCGCACCGCGCCTCCCCCTGCGGGCGTCCGATGAGATGCGGGGTCCCGGGGCCGTACGGCGCGGGGGACCCGGTCTCATATGAGGCCAGGGGTGGCCTTTCGGTCAAGAGTCGCGCACGCGTTCGTGACCGGGGCGGCGACCCGGCCGGGCGGCGGCGTGGACGGGGTCAGGAGGACGCCGGGGCCGGCTCGGCCGACGGCGGCACGGCCTGGGCCGCGGTCCGCGCGGACAGGGCGCTGTTGAAGCGCGTCAGGAGCGCGCAGAACGCCTCGCGCTCCTCCGGTGCCCAGTCCTCCGTCAGCTCGGCCATCAGCCGGCGCCGCGAGGAGCGCACCTCCTCCAGCCGGGTCTGCCCGCGCGGGGAGAGCTGCAGGACGACCGCCCGCCCGTCCTCGGGGTGCGAGGTCCGCTTGACGAGGCCGGTGTCGACGAGCGGGGCGACCTGGCGGGTGACCGTCGAGGAGTCGATGCCCATGCTCGCGGCGAGGGCCTTGACACCCATCGGGCCTTCCTTGTCGAGCCGGTTGAGCAGCAGGTACGCCGCGCGGTCCATGGAGTTGCGCACCTGCCCGACCCCGCCGAGCCGGGTCTGTTCGGCGCGGCGGGCGAACACCGCCACCTCGTGCTGGAGGGCGTCGAGGAGACCGGTGTCACCGACGGTCGTCATGTCCATCGACATTTCTGGTGTTGTGGGCATGGCCGGGGGCTCGCTTCATGAAGGGCTGCTGGGTTGGGGGACAGGGTACGCGGCCCGGCCCCGGGGCGTACCGAGGCTGCGCGATCCGGGTCTCGGTGGTTGGTCACACCCGTGGCACGCGCGCGTGAACTGCGAGACTTGAACCATGAACCACCGCACGGTCACCACGCTCCCGCCGGTCACCCTGGACGACGTCCGCGGGGCCCGGAAGATGCTCACCGGGGTCGCACGGGTGACCGCGATGGAGGGCAGCCGCCGGCTGTCGCAGCTGGTGGGCGCGCCGGTGCACTTCAAGTGCGAGAACCTGCAGCGGACGGGGTCGTTCAAGCTGCGCGGTGCCTATGTGCGGATCGCCGGGCTGCTGCCGGAGGAGCGGGCCGCGGGCGTGGTCGCGGCGAGCGCGGGCAACCACGCGCAGGGCGTGGCGCTGGCCTCGTCGCTGCTGGGCGTGCGCTCGACGGTGTTCATGCCCAGGGGCGCCCCGCTGCCCAAGATCAGCGCCACCGAGGACTACGGCGCCGAGGTGCGCCTGCACGGCCAGGTGGTCGACGAGACGCTGGCCGCCGCCCAGGAGTACGCCGCCGAGACGGGCGCGGTGTTCATCCACCCCTTCGACCACCCCGACATCATCGCGGGGCAGGGCACGGTCGGCCTGGAGATCCTGGAGCAGTGCCCGGAGGTGCGCACGATCGTCGTCGGGGTCGGCGGCGGCGGACTGGCGGCCGGGGTCGCGGTCGCCGTGAAGTCGCTGCGGCCGGACGTGCGGATCGTCGGGGTGCAGGCGGAGGGCGCCGCCGCGTACGTGCCGTCGCTGGCGGCGGGGCGGCCGGTGGCCCTGGAGCACCCGGCGACGATGGCCGACGGCATCCGGGTCGGCCGGCCCGGCGACGTGCCGTTCGGGATCGTCGAGGAACTGGTCGACGAGGTCCGCACGGTCTCCGAGGACGCGCTGTCGACGGCGCTGCTGCTGTGCCTGGAGCGGGCCAAGCTGGTGGTGGAGCCGGCCGGGGCGAGCCCGGTCGCGGCGCTGCTGAGCGAGCCGGGGGCGTTCGAGGGGCCGGTGGTGGCGCTGCTGTCCGGCGGCAACGTCGACCCGCTGCTGATGCAGCGCATCCTGCGGCACGGCCTGTCCGCGCAGGGCCGCTACCTGGCCGTTCGCGTGCGGCTGACGGACCGGCCGGGGGCGCTCGCGGCGCTGCTCGGGGTGTTGTCGGCGGTCGACGCCAACGTCCTCGACGTAAGCCATGTACGCACCGACCCCCGGCTCGGGCTCACCGAGGCGGAGGTCGAGCTGCACCTGGAGACGAAGGGGCCGGCGCACTGCGCCGAGGTCGGCCAGGCCCTGAGCCGGGCGGGCTACACCGTCATCGGCTGAGGCCGGGCGCGGTCGCGTCACTCGTTCGGGGAAATCCATTGAGCGACGCGATACATCGCGATATCTTGAGGGTCGCGGATCGTCGCATCCCTCATCCGTCAAGCGAGACAAACCACCCGAATCTAGGCTTTCCGAAGAATCCCCGATGACGTGGAGACACATATGCCAGGCGCCATCTACGCCGAGGGACTGGCCAAATCCTTCGGTGACGTAAAGGCTCTGGACGGCGTCGACCTCGACGTCCCCGAAGGCACCGTCCTCGGCCTGCTCGGGCCGAACGGCGCGGGCAAGACCACCACGGTCCGCTGCCTGACCACCCTGCTGCGTCCCGACCGCGGCCGGGCCGTCGTCGCCGGCGTCGACGTGCTCAAGCACCCCAACGAGGTGCGGCGCTCCATCGGCCTGTCCGGCCAGTTCGCCGCCGTCGACGAGTACCTGACCGGCCGGGAGAACCTCCAGATGGTCGGGCAGCTCTACCAGATGAAGTCCAGGGCGGCGAAGGCCCGCGCCGGCGAACTGCTGGAGCAGTTCGACCTGGCGGAGGCCGCCGACCGCCCCACCAAGACGTACTCCGGCGGCATGCGCCGCCGCCTCGACCTGGCCGCCGCGCTGGTCGTCTCCCCGCCGGTGATGTTCATGGACGAGCCGACCACCGGGCTCGACCCGCGCAACCGCCAGCTGCTGTGGGAGGTCATCAAGGAACTCGTCGCCGGCGGCACGACGCTGCTGCTGACCACGCAGTACCTGGAGGAGGCCGACCACCTCGCGCACGACATCGCCGTCGTCGACCACGGCCGCGTCATCGCCCGCGGCACCTCCGACCAGCTCAAGGCCCGCACCGGCGGCGAGCGCGTGGAGGTCGTGGTGCACGAGCGCGAGCACATGGCCACGGCGGCGGAGGTGCTGCGCGGCTTCGGCAAGGGCGAGACCACGATCGAGGAGCACACCCGCAAGCTCACCGTGCCGGTCGTCGGCGGCGCCAAGCTGCTCGCCGAGGTGATCCGCGAACTCGACACCCGCGGCATCGAGATCGACGACATCGGCCTGCGCCGGCCCACGCTCGACGACGTCTTCCTGTCCCTGACCGGGCACGTGGCCGAAGCCAGGCACGAGGAGAGGGAGAAGGAGACCGTGAAGTGAGTGCCCTCACCGACACCGCACGGGTGGCCCCGGCCACCAACCCCGTCAGCCAGTCGATCCGCGACTCCCTGGTCGTCGCCAAGCGCAATCTGATCCGCATGAGCCGGATCCCGGAGATGGTGATCTACGGGCTCATCCAGCCCATCATGTTCGTGGTGCTGTTCACCTACGTCTTCGGCGGTTCCATGCAGATCGGCGGCAGCACCAGCGCCACCGACTACAAGAACTTCCTGATGGCCGGCATCTTCGCGCAGACCGTCACCTTCGCCACCGCCAGCTCCGGTGCCGGCATCGCCGACGACATGCACAAGGGCCTCATCGACCGCTTCCGCTCCCTGCCCATGGCGCGCGGCGCGGTCCTCACCGGGCGCACCCTGGCCGACCTGGTGCAGACGGCCCTCACCCTGGTCGTCCTCGCCGTGGTCGCCCTCCTGGTCGGCTGGCGCGTCGGGTCGAACGGCGAGACGAACGCCGTCAAGGTCCTCGGAGCCTTCCTGCTGCTGCTCCTGCTCGGCTACGCCTTCACCTGGATCGGCGCGCTGATCGGCCTGTCGGTGCGCACCCCCGAGGCGGCCACCTCGGGCGGGCTGATCTGGCTCTTCCCGGTCACCTTCATCTCGAACGCGTTCGTCGACACCAGCCACATGACGCCGTGGCTGCGGCACATCGCCGAGTGGAACCCGTTCAGCGCGACCGTGCAGGCCTGCCGCGTACTGTTCGCCAACCCCGGCCAGTCCACGTCCGGCGCCTGGCCCATGCAGCACCCGGTGTGGGCGTCGCTGATCTACTCCGTACTGATCATCGTCATCTTCCGGACCCTGGCGGTGCGAAAGTACCGCTCGGCCACGGCCTGACGCCCGGCACGGCGAAGCCCCCGGCGCCGTGGGCGCCGGGGGCTCGTGTCGTGGGGGCCGGGGGCCGGTCAGCCGTTGTACGGCTCGGCCTTCAGGATGCGGACCGAGGCCTTCTTGCCGTTGGGCAGCTCGTACTCCGCGTCGTCGCCGACCTTGTGGCCGAGCACGCCCGAACCGAGCGGGGACTGCGGCGAGTAGGTCTCGATGTCGGAGCTGGCGTACTCGCGGGAGGCGAGCAGGAAGGTCAGCGTGTCGTCCTCGTCACCGTCGAAGGCGATCGTCACGACCATGCCCGGCGCGACCGCACCGTCGGAGGCCGGGGCCTCGCCGACCTTGGCGTTCTCGAGGAGCTGGGTCAGCTGGCGCACGCGGAGCTCCTGCTTGCCCTGCTCCTCCTTGGCCGCGTGGTACCCGCCGTTCTCCCGCAGGTCGCCCTCCTCGCGCGCGGCCGCGATCTTCGCCGAGATCTCCGCACGCGCGGGACCAGTAAGGTACTCAAGCTCAGCCTTGAGCTTGTTGTACGCCTCCTGGGTCAGCCAGGTGACGTTCTCGCTGGTCTGGGTCACAGGTGCTCCTCGTAGGTACTGGGATACAAAGCATCGCCCTACCCAGAAGAATGTTCCCTCATGGATGGGCGAAACCACGAGCCTAACAATTCAATGGCCGAAGGGGGAGGACATAAGCCATCTAAATTGCGTCAACGCAGGTCAGCGTGTGCGTATTCCGGGTGATGCGGAAGCGTTCGCCCGCCCGGGGCGCCTTCGGGGGCGCGTCAGCCGCTGTGGCAGCCCAGCAGCTCCGCCGTCGTCCCCCGCGCCGTCGTACGCAGCGTGACGACCCGGTCGATGCGGGTGTCCGGCCCGGAGAAGCGGAAGTCGGCCCGGCCGACCTCGGTGCCGTCCGCGGACTGCGAGCGCAGGGTGCAGTAGCCGTCGGCACCGGCGTCCTTGTGGACCTCCAGATGCACCTTGACCGCGGTGCCGGTGGAGTCGAAGGTGATCACCTGGGCGCTGATGGAGCTGCCGGCGACGTAGTGGTAGCCGAACCAGCCGACCACGACGAGCAGCACGGCACCGAGGACCGCTCCGACGATCTTCAGGGTGCGGTCGCTGCGCACGTCCGAGGAGCGGCCGTAGCGCTCCTGCGGCAGCTGTGTGCCGGCCGTACTCATGATCGTCCTCTCGGCGGGCCCTGGGCGGGACGGGCGGGCGGGGCGTGCGGCGTCCGGAAACCGGTGCCCGGCGCGGGCCCCGGAATTATTCGCCGCCCGATTCGGTCACTATAGAAGCCGCCCGCCCGGCGCCCGAGCACCGCCCCTCAAGGACGTCCCCGCGGGACGACAGCCGTTAGATTGCGCCCGACGCCACGGGGGCGCCGACCACCGAGGATTGAGTCTTGACTGACCAGCTGCGACTGATGGCCGTGCACGCCCATCCCGACGACGAGTCGAGCAAGGGCGCGGCCACCATGGCCAAGTACGTGTCGGAGGGGGTGGACGTGCTGGTCGTGACCTGCACGGGCGGGGAGCGCGGCTCCATCCTCAACCCCAAGCTCCAGGGCGACAAGTACATCGAGGAGAACATCCACGAGGTCCGCCGCAAGGAGATGGACGAGGCCCGCGAGATCCTCGGCGTCAAGCAGGAGTGGCTCGGTTTCGTCGACTCCGGCCTGCCCGAGGGCGACCCGCTGCCGCCGCTGCCGGAGGGCTGCTTCGCCCTGGAGGACGTCGACCACGCGGCCGGGGAGCTGGTGAAGCAGATCCGCGCCTTCCGTCCGCAGGTGATCACCACCTACGACGAGAACGGCGGCTACCCGCACCCCGACCACATCATGACCCACAAGATCTCCATGGTGGCGTTCGAGGGCGCGGCGGACACCGAGAAGTACCCCGAGGACGTGTACGGCCCGGCCTACCAGCCGCTGAAGCTGTACTACAACCAGGGCTTCAACCGGCAGCGCACCGAGGCCCTGCACAAGGCGATGCTCGACCGGGGCCTGGAGTCCCCCTACGGCGAGTGGCTCAAGCGGTGGGAGACCTCCGACCGGCCCGAGCGCACCCTGACCACGCACATCCCGTGTGCCGAGTTCTTCGAGATCCGCGACAAGGCGCTGATCGCGCACCGTACGCAGATCGACCCGGACGGTGGCTGGTTCCGGGTGCCGCTGGACCTGCAGAAGGAGGTCTGGCCGACGGAGGAGTACGAGCTGGCGAAGTCGCTCGTCGATACCTCCCTCCCCGAGGACGACCTCTTTGCGGGCATCCGCGACAATGCCTGACATGAGCGCAAGCGTGAGCCTGGCCGTGACGCACCTTCTCCCCGTCGCCGCCGACAGCTTCGACAAGGACAAGGTCACCCCCGGCATCCTCGGCTTCGTCGTCTTCGCGGCGATGGCCGTGGCGGTGTGGGTCCTGATGAAATCCATGAGCAAGCACATGCGCAAGGTGGACTTCAAGGAGGCCCCCGACCCGGACGCGAAGCCCTCCGGCGCGTCCGACACCCCGGGCAAGGCCCCCCGCCAGGCCAAGCCCCAGCAGGGCTGACCCCTCCGGGGGCGGCGCGGGAACGGTACGGGTGGGTGCCTGACGGCACGGCCACCGGTACCGGCAGCGCGGCCCTCGGGGGCGGCGGTGCCGGGGCGCTGGGGGCGACACCCGGGGCCGGCCGGGCCACGCCGTCGTGCCGGCGCGGGTCACACCCGGCGGCCGGCACCGGCGCCAGGGCGTCGCCTTGGCGCGCCGGGTCGTCGGCCTCGTGCCGTCGGCCGGTTTCACGCTTGCCAGGCCGTTGGTGTCGTGCCGTCGGCCCGTCTGTCGCCCGCGCGTCCGTCGGCGCCTTGCCCGGCGAGCACGTCCGCGCCGCCCGTGCGTCTGTGGGCACCCCGCCCGGCCGCCGCCTCCGCGCCGCCGGGCGTCGCGCCGTCGCCGGTCAGCGCGGGATGACGGCCGGGTGGGGTGGACGTCAGCTCGGGGCCGGCGTCGGTACTCCCATCACCTCGCGGGCGTGGCGGTCCGGGGTCATGCCCAGGCGCCAGGCCTGCCAGCCCGCCTCCAGGGTGACGCCGCGTTCCAGCAGCAGCTGGTAGGCCTCCAGGTAGTCGTCGAGCTTGCCGTCGCGGGCGGGATGCGAGGCGCGGGCCAGCTGGGCCGCCTCCTCCTGCGCGACGGCCGTGCCGACCTCCACGCCGCCGGGCGCCGCGTACGGCAGCAGCGTGCAGCGCAGGAAGCGCGCCCAGTCCTCGCCGCGCCGGTCGCCGTAGGAGGCGAACAGCGCGGCCGCCTCGTCGCACAGCGCCAGCGCCTGCGCGGTGCGCGCGTTGCCCGCGTCCACCACGGCCAGCTCCAGGCAGGTCCACGCCTCGCCGTGGGCGACGCCGATGCGCTGGAAGTCGGCGCGGGCGTCCACCAGCAGCTGCCGGGCGAACCCGGAGTTGCGCAGGCTGCCGGTCTGCGCCGCCCGCTGGTCCCGCGTGACCCGCGCCGAGTGGTGCCGGGCGCAGGCCAGGCCGTACACGTCACGCATCCGGGAGAACATCGTGCGGGCGCGTTCCAGCTCGCGCACCGCACGGTCGAGGTCGCCGGTCTCCTCCAGGGCCTGGCCCAGGTAGTACAGCGTCCACGCCTCGCCGCGCGCGTCCTCGTTCTCCCGGTGCCGTGAGGCCGCGCGGCGCAGCGCGTCCACCGCCTGGGCGGCCTCGCCGTCGACGAGCAGCGCGCGGGCCAGCTGGGTCATCGCCCAGGCCTCGCCGCGCGCGTCACGCGTGCGGCCGTACAGCTCCAGCGCCCGGCGCAGGTCGGCGTCCGCGCGCGGGACGTCGCCCCTGCGCAGCCCCAGCTGGCCGAGCTGGAAGTGCGCCCACGCCTCGCCGTGCACCGAGCCGCCCTCGCGGTGCAGCACCAGCGACTCCTCCAGCAGGGTCAGCGCCTCGGCGAGCCGGCCCCGGTCGCGTTCGACGGCGGCCAGCGCGTGCATCGTCCACGCCCGGTCCGTGGCCAGGTCCGGACCGGCCTGCAGGTCCATCGCCTCGCTCAGCTTGGCGGCGGCCTCGGTGAGATTGCCCTGGTGGTGCAGGGTGATGCCGAGCGAGCACAGGGCGCGCGCGGCGCCCGCGTCGTGGTGGGCCTCCAGATACAGGTCGACCACGGAGGTCAGCGTGGTGCGCGCCTTGTCCAGCTCGCCGAGCTGGCGGGCGGCGATGCCGGTGCGCCACTGCACCGAGCGCACCAGCAGGCCCTGGTCGACGCTCTGCGCCAGCTCGCTGATCTCGCCGAGCCGGTACAGGTCGCCGCGCAGCAGGCAGTAGTCGCACAGCGCGCCCAGCAGGTTCAGCACCGCGCGCTGGTCGACGCCCTCGGCGTGCCGGAGCGTGGCGGTGATGAAGCTGGACTCGTCGTCGAGCCAGCGCAGCGCCTCGTCCAGGGAGGTGAAGCCGTGCGGGCTGAACCGGTCCGAGCGGGTGGAGACGTTGCCGTCGACGAGCCGCAGCACGGAGTCGGCGAGCTCGGCGTAGCTGAGGATGAGCCGTTCCTGCGCGGCCGCGCGCTCGGCGGGCTCCTCCTCGTCCAGCAGGCGGGCCTGGGCGAAGGAGCGCACCAGGTCGTGCAGCCGGTAACGGCTGCCGCGCACATGGTCGATCAGGCCCGCGCGGGCGAGCGTGGCGAGATGACGGGCGGCCTCCGCGCGATCGGTGGACAGCAAGGCGGCGGCCGCGGCGGCCCCCAGGGAGGCGCGGCCGGCGAGCGCGAGGCGCCGCAGCAGCCGCCGGGGCTGCTCGCCCTGGTCGGTGTAGCGCAGCCACAGTGCCCGCTCGACCGGCTCGACCGGGCCGTACGCCCCCAGGTCGCCGGCCAGTTGCCGGGGTGAGCGCGGGCCGAGCGCGGACCCGGCGATGCGCAGCGCCAGCGGCAGCGCCCCGCACAGCTGCCGGATCCGGTCGGTGGCCTCGGCGTCGTACGGTCCCGAGGCGTCCTCGGCGGCGGCGTTCAGCAGGTCCTCCGCGCCGGCCGCGTCGAGCGCCTCGACGGGCAGGTGGTGCACCCAGGCGTCGAGGTCGCCGGGCAGGTCCAGCGGCCGGCGCGCGGTGACCAGGACGAGGCTGTCGGAGTGCTCGGGGATCAGCGCGCGCACCTGCTCGGGGTCGTGCGCGTCGTCCAGGATCACCGTGACGGGTACGCCGGCCAGATGCCGGTGGTACAGCTCGCCGAGCCGTTTGACCTGCTGGTCGGGGGAGGAGCGCTCCCGGAAGAGGAGTTGCTCGCGGGGTGCGCCGAGCCGGTTGAGCAGGTGCAGCAGGGCGTCCCGGGTGGGCAGCGGCGGCTCGCCCGCGCCGTCGCCGCGCAGGTCGACCACGCACGCCCCGCGGAACTGGTCCTTCACGTCGTGCGCGGCGCGCACCGCGAGCGTGGTGCGGCCGCTGCCGGGCTCGCCGTGCAGGACGACGACGGTCGGCTTGGTCCGGGTGCCGGCGCGGGCCGCCTGCACCCACTGTCTGATCCGCGCCAGTTCGGCGCGCCGTCCGGCGAACGGGCCGTCGGAGTCGGGGAGTTGCCCGAAGGACTGCTCCAGTGCCGTACGCCCCCGGGCCGCCGCGCTCTTGTCGGCGCCGCGCAGCTGCGGTCCCGGCTGCTTGCCGATCGGGCCGGTGGAGGCGGCCCGTACGCGCTGCTGGTCCAGGAAGGGGCGGATGCCGCGTACCTCCAGTGCCGTCAGCCACTGCAGCCGCAGCTGTTCGGGACCGCCGGGCTGGCCGGCGGCGCCGGCGCGGTGGTGGGCGGCGGGCAGGTGCGCGCCGGCCGCCTTCACCACGGTCGCCGCCGCTCCGGCCACTCCCGCGGTGACGCCGGCGCCGACGGCGGTGGCGGCGCCCGTGCCCAGGGCCACGTCGGCGACGGTCGCGGCTACGGCGGCAACGGCCGCCACCAGCAGGGGAGTCGTGCCGCCCTGCTGGGCGTAGCGCTGCCGGAAACCCAGCTGCCCGGCCCGGGCCTCGTCCAGCGCGCGGGTGTAGGCGTCGTACTCCTCCCGGGCGGTCCGCGCCATGTCGTCCAGGGCGGCGCGCGCCCGGGAGAGCAGCACCTGCCCGTCGATCCGGCCGCCGGAGCGGCGGACCTCCTCCTCCACGGCCCGCGCCAGCAGCCGCTCGGCCTCCACCCGGTGTGCGTCCCGCATGCCTCGTCCCCCTCCGACGGCAACTCCTTTGTCTATGAGTGTCCTTCGGGGGGCGTCGCGATGCGAGAGGCCGCCCCGCGAACGGGACCGGCCGGCACGCGGCCACCAGGACGCTGACGTTCCGTCAGGGCGAGCGCCATGCAGGCGCAGGTGAGCGCGGCCTCGGCCACCGCGCACGCCAGGGCCTGGCCCAGGGCGGCCCCGGGCTGGGCGGTCGTGATGTCGAACCAGGCGTCCAGCACCGCCGCGGTCGCGGTCGCCGACGCGGTCAGCCGCATACGTGGGTCGCGGCGCAGGCCGAGCAGCGCGGTGGCGGCGCAGCCGGCCGCCATCAGCACGTCCAGGCCGATCCAGGCCAGCGACCAGTTCCGCACCTCGGTGCGGGCGGGCAGAGTCAGGCCGAGCACCACCATCCACGGCACGAGCAGTACCGCGGCCGAGCCCAGCCCGACCAGTGTCCACTTCTTCCGCACGTCTCCCACCCCTTCGTCCCCCGTCCCTGGTGCCGGCCGCGGCCTCGCGTCTCCCTCGGATGCCACGCCTGCGCCACCGCATGCCTCCACCGTAGAACCGCAGAGAAAATTCTGCAAAGAAAATTCGGCGAACATCGGGGATCTCTCGGGGTCGCCGGGGTTACCGTGACCGCATGACCGACGGCACGCCCGAGCTGACCAGCGCCGAACGCACCGCCCTGTACAAATCCCTCGGCAACCCGCTGCGCCGCCGGATCCTGGAGTACCTCGGCCGCCACGGCGAGGCGAACTCCACCGTCCTGGCCCGGGAGCTGGGCGAAAGCTCCGGCACCACCAGCTACCACCTGCGCAAACTGGCCGAGCAACGGCTCATCGAGGAGATCCCGGAGAAGTCCGGCGGCCGCGAACGCTGGTGGCGCGCCCTGCCCTTCCGCCACACCACGCCCGACCCGGCCGGCATGCCCCCGGAGGAGTACGCGGCCGCCGCGCACCTCGCCGAGCTGAAGATCGACGTGGACACGCGGCTCTACCGGCGCGCCCACCAGGAGTACCGCGGCCCCGACGGCTGGGCGCAGGTGCAGCGGCATGGCGCCTGGATGACCCGGGACGAACTGCACGCCTTCATGCGCGAGTACGACGCCCTCCTGGCGCGTTACGGCCATGAGCGCGACGACGCGCCGGAGGGGGCCCGCCCGGTGGCCCTGCGTTTCTACGCCGTGGCGGAGCCCGTGGGAGAGTGGAGGAGTGAACCGACTGGCACATGAGACGTCCCCGTATCTCCTCCAGCACGCCGACAACCCGGTCGACTGGTGGCCCTGGTCCACCGAGGCCTTCGACGAGGCGCGCAAGCGGGGCGTACCGGTGCTCCTGAGCGTCGGCTACAGCAGCTGCCACTGGTGCCATGTCATGGCCCACGAGTCGTTCGAGGACCGCGCCACCGCCGACTACCTGAACGAGCACTTCGTCAACGTCAAGGTCGACCGCGAGGAGCGGCCCGACGTGGACGCCGTCTACATGGAGGCCGTGCAGGCGGCCACCGGGCAGGGCGGCTGGCCGATGACCGTGTTCCTCACCCCGGACGCCGAGCCGTTCTACTTCGGCACCTACTTCCCGCCCGAGCCGCGCCACGGCATGCCGTCGTTCCTCCAGGTGCTGCAGGGCGTGCACCAGGCGTGGACCGACCGGCGCGAGGAGGTCGCCGACGTCGCCGGGAAGATCGTGCGGGACCTGTCCGCGCGGGAGATCGCCTACGACACCGTGGCCGCGCCCGGCGAACAGGAGCTGGCGCAGGCGCTGCTCGGGCTCACCCGGGAGTACGACCCGCAGCGCGGCGGCTTCGGCGGCGCGCCGAAGTTCCCGCCGTCCATGGTGATCGAGTTCCTGCTGCGCCACCACGCCCGCACCGGCTCCGAGGGCGCCCTGCAGATGGCGCAGGACACCTGCGAGCGGATGGCCCGCGGCGGGATCTACGACCAGCTCGGCGGCGGTTTCGCACGCTACTCCGTCGACCGCGACTGGGTCGTGCCGCACTTCGAGAAGATGCTGTACGACAACGCCCTGCTGTGCCGCGTCTACGCCCACCTGTGGCGGGCCACCGGCTCGGAACTGGCCCGGCGGGTCGCGCTGGAGACGGCCGACTTCATGGTGCGCGAACTGCGCACGTCCGAGGGCGGGTTCGCCTCCGCGCTGGACGCCGACAGCGACGACGGGTCCGGCCGGCACGTCGAGGGCGCGTACTACGTGTGGACGCCGCAGCAGCTGCGCGAGGTGCTCGGCGAGGACGACGCCGCGCTCGCCGCCCAGTACTTCGGCGTCACCGAGGAGGGCACCTTCGAGGAGGGCGCCTCCGTCCTCCAACTCCCGCAGGACGAGGGCGTCGTCGACGCCGCGCGGATCGCGTCCGTCCGGCAGCGGCTGCTGGAGGCGCGCGCCGAGCGGCCCGCGCCCGGCCGGGACGACAAGGTCGTCGCCGCCTGGAACGGCCTCGCGATCGCCGCGCTCGCCGAGACCGGCGCCTACTTCGACCGGCCCGACCTGGTCGACGCCGCGCTCGGCGCCGCCGACCTGCTCGTCCGCCTCCACCTGGACGACCACGTCCGCCTCGCCCGGACCAGCAAGGACGGGCGCGCCGGCAGCCACACCGGTGTCCTGGAGGACTACGCCGACGTCGCCGAGGGCTTCCTCGCGCTCGCCTCCGTCACGGGCGAGGGCGTGTGGCTGGACTTCGCCGGCATCCTCCTCGACCACGTGCTGACCCGCTTCACCGACCCCGGGACGGGCTCCCTGTACGACACCGCCGCCGACGCCGAGCGGCTGATCCGCCGGCCGCAGGACCCGACGGACAACGCGACCCCGTCCGGCTGGACCGCCGCCGCGGGCGCCCTGCTCGCCTACGCCGCGCACACCGGCTCCGAGCCGCACCGCGCCGCCGCCGAGAAGGCCCTCGGTGTCGTCAAGGCGCTCGGTCCGCGCGTCCCCCGCTTCATCGGCTGGGGTCTCGCCGTCGCCGAGGCCCACCTCGACGGTCCGCGCGAGGTGGCGGTCGTCGGCGCCGCCACCGACGACCCGGCGGCCCGCGTCCTGCACCGCACGGCGCTCCTCGGCACGGCCCCCGGCGCCGTCGTCGCCTACGGCACGCCCGACAGCGACGAGTTCCCGCTGCTGAGCGACCGCCCTCTGCGGGACGGCGCGCCGACGGCGTACGTCTGCCGCAACTTCACCTGCGACGCGCCGACCACCGACCCGGAACGGCTGCGGGCGGCCCTGGGCGGCTGAGACGGCGGAGAGGGCGGAGAGGGCCGAGAGGGCGAGCGGGGCCGGGGTGCGGCGCCCTCGCCTCACAGGGCGGCACGCGTGCGTGCGGCGGGGCGTACACCCCCGGCGGCGAAGCTCGCACGCACCCGCACGCGTGCGTGCGGCGGTGTCGCCGGTCCGTAGGGGCCCGTTCATCTGCGGCCCACCGGAAGGGCCCTGGGACGTCAGGGTGGGCCGTTAGCCTCGGCGGCTGTGCGTGACGGAAGTGACCGCCGTCGTGTACCGGGGGTTCAGGGACTCGGGGAACTGCTCCTCCTCACTTCGACCGGGAGGCGTCCGATGACCCACGAGTACACCGCGCCCGCCCCGGACCTGGGCGCCGCCGAGCTGCCCGAGCCCGGCGCCGTCACCGTCGTCGTACCGACCTTCAACGAGTCGGCGAACATCCGGCAGTTGCTGGCCCGCATCTCCCAGTCCGTGCCCGCGCGGCTGCCCTGCGAGGTGCTCTTCGTCGACGACTCCACCGACGACACCCCGCAGGTCATCGCCGAGGCGGCCCGGGACTGCTCCTTCCCGGTCGGTGTGCTGCACCGCGACGAACCCGTCGGCGGGCTCGGCGGGGCGGTCGTGGAGGGCCTCAAGGCGGCCGGCTCCGACTGGATCGTCGTCATGGACGGCGACTGCCAGCACCCGCCGCACCTGGTGCCGGAGCTGGTCGCGACCGGTGAGCGCACCGGCGCCGACCTGGTCGTCGCCTCCCGCTACACCGACGGCGGCAGCCGGGCCGGACTCGCCGGCGGCTACCGGATCGCCGTCTCGCGGGGTGCGACCTGGCTGGCCAAGGGGCTCTTCCCGGGCCGGCTGCGCGGCATCAGCGACCCGATGAGCGGGTTCTTCGCGATCCGCCGCAGCGCCGTCACCGCCGACGTCCTCGCCCCGCTCGGCTACAAGATCCTCCTCGAACTCGCCGTGCGGTGCCGTCCCCGGCGGGTCGCCGAGGTGCCGTTCGTCTTCGAGGAACGCTTCGCCGGCGAGTCCAAGTCCACCGCCCGCGAGGGCTGGCGTTTCCTGCGCCACCTCGCCGGGCTGCGCGCCGACGCGCCCCTCGCCCGCATGATCGGCTTCGGGCTGATCGGGGCGAGCGGCTTCGTGCCCAACCTGGCCGGGCTGTGGGCGCTGACGCTGCTCGGCGTGCACTACGTCCCGGCGGAGATCATCGCCAACCAGTTCGGCGTGGCCTGGAACTTCCTGCTCATCGAGCAGCTGCTGTTCCGCGACCGGCGCGCGCACCGCCGCTGGTGGGACCGGCTCGGCCGGTTCGCGCTGCTCGCCAACGCCGACCTGGTGCTGCGCATCCCGCTCATCGCGCTGTTCGTCGGGCACCTGGGGATGGGCCCGCTGGCCGCGACCGCGCTGGCGCTGGTCACGACGTTCGTGCTGCGGTTCGCGGGCACCGAGGCCCTGGTGTACCTGCCACGCCGGCGCACTCGGGGGCGAGACGCGAACCAGGGCGTCAGCGGGGGCTGAACTCCGCCACCGCGCGCTCCACGATGGCCTCCAGCTGTTCGTGGTGGGCGCCCTTCCAGTAGGCGCGGCCGCAGTCGCGGCACTGGGCGAACACGTCGTACGTGCGATGGGTGCCCTGTTCCAGCTGGTCGGCGACCTCTTCCTTGGTGGCCCGGCGCAGCAGGCCGTTGCAGGCGGTGCAGCGGGTCCAGGGCCGGAGCTCGGGCCGGAAGCGGTCGAGGACGTCGCGGAGCTGTTCCTCGGGCCGGGTGCTGTAGACGAAGCCGCCCGCCCACAGTTCGCGCCGGCGCAGCAGCCCCCGGTCCCGGCTGAGCATCACGCGCTGCTCGGCGGCGGAGCGGGCGGCGAGCGCCGGGTCGCCGATGTCCGTCGACTCGTACGCCGTGTCCACGCCGAGGAGGCGCAGCCGCCGGGCGAGGGTGCCGAGGTGCACGTCGAGCAGGAAGCGCAGCGGCGCGCCGGGGACCTGCTGGGGGCGCTGGACGGTGCCGACCCGCACCCGGTCGCCCGGGGCGGGGATGTAGGACACGGGCACCTCGCGGCCGTCCACGGCGAGGCCGCCGACCTCGGTGAGCGGCACACCCAGGGACTCCACGACGTGGCCGAGTGTCGAGACGCCGTCGACGGCGGCGGGGACGGCTCCGCCGCGTCGCGCCTGCGGCACGAACAGATGCAGTTCGGGGGCGAACTCGACGTGGATCTCGGCTGCGTTCACCCGGCCAGGATGTCACGCCAGGGGCGCGTGTCTCCCGGCGTTTTCCCGGGGGCGGGCCCGCGGGCGCGGGCCGATGGTGTCAGGTTCGCCGGGCCGGAAGCCCGTGTTCCAGTACGTCGAACGTGCGGTCGACCAGGTCGGCGAGGTCGGTCCGGAAGCCGTTCTCGGCCCAGTGCAGACAGGCTTCCATCAGGCCGCCCATCAGGGACATCGCGAAGACGCGCACCTCCAGGGCGTCCGCGGCGAGGCCGGTGCGTTCGGCGAGGGCCCGGCAGAGCAGGCGGCCGGTGACGGAGGCGTTCTCCCTCATCCGGGCGCGCACGGCCGGCACCTCGGCCATCAGCGTCGTGCGCAGCCGCATGGCCTCGGGCTCCTCGCCCGTCCCCACGCCGACGGCCGTACGGATCACCTGGCGCAGGGACTCCGTCGGCGGCTCGTCGAGCGGCCGCGCCCGCAGCTCGGCCAGGAGGACGGCGTCGTACTCGTCGGTGAGGACGATGTCCTCCTTCACCGGGAAGTAGCGGAAGACGGTCGAGGGGGAGACCTCGGCGCGCTCGGCGATCTGCTCGATCGTGGTGGCGTCGTAGCCCTGCTCCTGGATCAGTGCGTACGCGGCGGCGCGGATCGCCCGGCGGGTCTTGATCTTCTTGCGTTCGCGCAGGCCCGGACGCGGTCGGTCGGCGGGGGAGGGGCGGGGTGCGGCCGTCATGGTGGTCATTGTCGGCCATCGGAAAAAGGGCCACGGCCCGGTCGGCCGTGGCCCTCGTGCCGGGGCGCGGGAGGTCAGGCGTGCTGGTAGGCCACCAGCGAGATGCCGACGTAGTGCGTGATGAACGCGGCCAGCGTGAAGGAGTGGAACACCTCGTGGAAGCCGAACCAGCGCGGTGAGGGGTTGGGCCGCTTGATGCCGTAGATCACGCCGCCCGCGCTGTAGAGGACGCCGCCGACGATGACCAGGACGAGGACGGCGACGCCGCCCGCGTGCATGAAGTCCGGCAGGAAGAAGACGGCGGCCCAGCCCATGGCGATGTAGCAGGGCGTGTAGAGCCAGCGCGGGGCGCCGACCCAGAAGACGCGGAAGACGATGCCGGCCGCGGCGGCGGCCCAGATGCCCCACAGCAGCCACTGGCCCTTGGCCCCGGGAAGCAGAAGCATGGTGAGCGGGGTGTAGGTGCCCGCGATGATCAGGAAGATGTTGGCGTGGTCCAGGCGGCGCAGGATGCCGTCCATGCGGGGGCTCCAGTTGCCCCGGTGGTACAGCGCGCTCACGCCGAACAACAGGCAGGCGGTGAGTGCGTAGATCCCGCAGGCGAGGCGGCCGCGCGGGGAGTCGGCCAGCGCGGTGAGGATCAGGCCGGCGATCAGGGCGGCCGGGAACATGCCCAGATGCAGCCAGCCGCGCAGCTTGGGCTTGAGCGGCTGGGCGAGCGAGTGTGCGAGCTGGTGGGCCATCGAGGGCCCGGAGGCGGCACCGGAGCCGCGGCCGGCGGCCTGCGTGTCCGTGGGCGCGTCGGAGGCGGACGAAGTCATGGCCGCATGGTACCTACGCCCCCATAAGTCGGGGGTCAGCGCGGGCTCGTGGCCCGCCGTGCGTAAAAAGACCTTCAGGTTAATCCAAGACGCCCACAAAGAGAACGTAAACCCGCTGGGAAACCGTGGCGTTCCTCACGTCGCTCACCTGTGAGGCCCCCTGGACATATGGGCGCTTCCGTCGGATGATCAAATGAGTGCAGTCGGCACCGGATGAGCATCAGCGAAGCGTCCGGGTCGCAGCCCCCACGGGGCAACAAGGGACAAAATCCATCATTTAGGAGCAACCGTGGCGCGCGACAACTCGGCTTCCAGCGTTCCCACCGACCATCAGGAACTGATCTCGTGGGTGAACGAGATCGCCGAACTGACGCAGCCGGACAACGTGGTCTGGTGTGACGGATCCGAGGCCGAGTACGACCGGCTCTGCGAAGAGCTGGTCGCCAAGGGCACCTTCAGGAAACTCGACCCGATCAAGCGCCCCAACTCCTACTACGCGGCCTCCGACCCGACCGACGTCGCGCGCGTCGAGGACCGGACCTTCATCTGCTCCGAGAAGGAGGAGGACGCCGGCCCCACCAACCACTGGAAGGACCCCGCCGAGATGCGGGAGATCTTCAGCGGCGACAAGGGCCTGTTCCGCGGCTCCATGCGCGGCCGCACCATGTACGTCGTGCCCTTCTGCATGGGCCCGCTCGGCTCCCCGCTCTCCGCCATCGGCGTCGAGATCACCGACTCCGCCTACGTCGCCGTGTCCATGCGCACCATGACCCGCATGGGACAGCCGGTCCTCGACGAGCTGGGCGCCGAGGGCTTCTTCGTCAAGGCCGTCCACACGCTCGGCGCCCCGCTGGAGCCGGGCCAGGAGGACGTGCCGTGGCCCTGCAACTCCACCAAGTACATCTCGCACTTCCCCGAGTCCCGCGAGATCTGGTCCTACGGCTCCGGCTACGGCGGCAACGCCCTGCTCGGCAAGAAGTGCTACGCGCTGCGCATCGCCTCCGTCATGGCCCGCGACGAGGGCTGGCTCGCCGAGCACATGCTCATCCTCAAGCTCACCCCGCCGCAGGGCGAGTCCAAGTACGTCGCCGCCGCCTTCCCGAGCGCCTGCGGCAAGACCAACCTCGCCATGCTGGAGCCCACGATCTCCGGCTGGACCGTGGAGACCATCGGCGACGACATCGCCTGGATGCGCTTCGGCGAGGACGGCCGCCTGTACGCGATCAACCCCGAGGCCGGCTTCTTCGGCGTCGCGCCCGGCACCGGTGAGCACACCAACGCCAACGCGATGAAGACCCTGTGGGGCAACGCCGTCTTCACCAACGTCGCGCTCACCGACGACGGCGACGTGTGGTGGGAGGGCATGACCGAGGAGCTCCCGGCCCACCTGACCGACTGGAAGGGCAACGACTGGACGCCGGAGTCCGGGACGCCGGCCGCCCACCCCAACGCCCGCTTCACCGTGCCGGCCTCGCAGTGCCCGATCATCGCGCCCGAGTGGGAGGACCCCAAGGGCGTGCCGATCTCCGCGATCCTCTTCGGCGGCCGCCGCGCCAGCGCGGTGCCGCTGGTGACGGAGTCCTTCGACTGGAACCACGGCGTCTTCCTCGGCGCCAACGTGGCCTCCGAGAAGACCGCCGCCGCCGAGGGCAAGGTCGGCGAGCTGCGCCGCGACCCGTTCGCCATGCTGCCGTTCTGCGGCTACAACATGGGCGACTACATGGCCCACTGGGTCGACGTGGCCAAGGACAAGGACCAGTCCAAGCTGCCGAAGATCTACTACGTCAACTGGTTCCGCAAGAACGACGAGGGCAAGTTCGTCTGGCCCGGCTTCGGCGAGAACTCCCGCGTCCTGAAGTGGATCGTGGAGCGCCTGGAGGGCAAGGCCGAGGGCGTCGAGACGCCGATCGGCATCCTGCCGACCAAGGACGCCCTGGACACCGACGGCCTCGACCTGGCCGACGCCGACCTCGACTTCCTGCTCACCGTCGACAAGGAGGTCTGGCGCGAGGAGGCCGCCCTGGTCCCCGAGCACCTGAACACCTTCGGCGACCACACGCCGAAGGAGCTGTGGGACCAGCACCGCGCGCTCGTCGAGCGCCTGGGCTGATCCCGCCCCCGAAAACCCCGCGGCCGGTTGAACCGACTGTGCCCTGACCAGCTGCATCGTCACGGCCGGCCGCGGAGCAGACCGGCGAGGCGGCGCACAACGGCGTGCGCGGCCCCGGGCCTGCCGTCCCCGCCCCGTCCGCCCCGACGGCAGCGGCGACGGCAGGCCCTCGCTGTTTCCACCCCACCCCACCCCACGCCCGCCACGCCCACCCCGCCGGCCCGTCGCCGCATGAAGCACCGTGGCCGCCGGCCCCGCCGCGTCACCCCGCAGGGTGGTTTCCCGGTGCCGGTGGGCGCAACGCGGGTCGTGGCGGGCGGACCTGTGTGCGAACGCCGTCACCCTGTCGCACATGCTCACACCTCTTGCGCGTCCGGCAGGGCGCCGGACCGGCGAGCGCCGCCGCCGGTCCCTCCTGGCCAGGGCCGGGACCGTGGCCGCCACCGTCCTGGCGCTCGTCCTGACCCTGCCCGGCATCGCGGCCGCCGCCCCCGGCGATCCGGACCCGTCCTTCGACGGCGACGGCCGGGTCCTGACCGACTTCGGCGGCTACGACTACGGCAACGACCTCGCCGTCCAGCCCGACGGCAGGATCGTCACCGTCGGCGCCGGGACGAGCGCGGCCGGCGACGCCGACTTCGCGCTGACCCGGCACACCCCCGACGGCAGCCCCGACCCGTCGTTCGGCGGCGACGGCAAGGTCACCACCCCCGTCGCCCCCGAGGGGCTGGACGACTGGGCCAACGCCGTGACCCTGCAGCCCGACGGCAAGATCGTCGTGGCCGGAACCGCCTGGCGGGACGCGGAGAACTGCTGCTGGTTCGTGGTCGCCCGCTACAACGGCGACGGCAGCCTCGACCCCACCTTCAACGGCGACGGCGTCGCCTACGCCGACCTCGCCGGGCCCACCGAGGCCCTCGACGTCGCGATCGACTCCGGCAACCGGATCGTCGCCGCCGGCTACTCCGGCGGCACCCTCGCCGTGGCCCGCTTCAACCCCGACGGCAGCCCCGACACCGGCTTCGGCGGGACCGGCGTGGTGACCGCCGACCCGGCGCCCGGCTCCCTGGAGGAGGGCGGCGACGGCCGCGCCCTCGCCCTGCAACCCGACGGGAAGATCGTCGTCGGCGGCGAGGTCGGCACGACCCGCTTCGACTTCGTGCTGATGCGCTTCAACGGCAACGGCAGCGTCGACACCGGCTTCGGCTCCGGCGGTATCGCCCGCACCGACTTCGGCGGCTACGAGGCCGTGGAGTCCCTCGCCGTCCAGCCCGACGGCAGGATCGTCGCCGCCGGCTCCAGCGACAGCCGGTACGCGCTGGCCCGGTACACCACCGACGGCAGCCTCGACCCGAGCTTCGACGGCGACGGCCGGGTCACCACACCCGGCGGCAACGCGAGCGACCTGGCGCTGCAGAGCGACGGGCGGATCGTCGTCGCCGGCGGCACCACCGGCGGCGACTTCGGCGTCCTGCGCTACAACCCCGACGGCGCACTCGACGGCGGCTTCGGCAACGGCGGCCAGGTGACCACCGACTTCGGCGGCGGCGACACGGCACGCGGCGTGAAGCTCGACTCCTCGGGGCGGATCGTCGCCGCAGGCCAGGGCGGCCCCGGCAGCGACCTGGCGCTGGCCCGCCACCAGGGCGGCGGCGCCACCCCGCCCCCGCCGCCGGCCGGCGCCGATCTGGCGGTGACCAAGACCGGCCCGGCGACCCTCACCCTGGGCGACCGGGCCACGTACACGGTGCGGGTGACCAACGCGGCCGGCTCCACCGCGACCGCGACCGGGGTGACCCTGACCGACACCCTGTCCGGTGCCGGCGGCACCCTCGTGTCGGCGACGGCCTCGCAGGGCGGCTGCACCCTCACCGCCACCACCGCGACCTGCGCGCTGAACTCCCTCGCGCCCGGCGCGAGCGCCACCGTCACGGTCGTCGCCGAGCCCCGCACCTCCGGCACGCTCACCGACACCGCCCACGTCACCGCGGGCCAGACCGACCCCGCCCCCGGCAACGACACGGCCACCGCGACGACCGGTGTGACCAACTCCCGCGGCTGCACCATCGTCGGCACCAGCGCCGCCGACACCCTCACCGGCACCGCCGGCAACGACGTGATCTGCGGCCTCGGCGGCAACGACACCATCCGCTCCGGCAGCGGCACCGACACGGTCCACGGCGACTACGGCAACGACGTCATCGACGGCGGCACCGGCAACGACACCCTCTACGGCGGCCCCGGCAACGACAACGTCTACGGCAACTACGGCGCCGACCGCGTCACCACCACCGACGGCGTGACCGCCAACGACACGGCCAACGGCGGCCCCGACCCGGACACCTGCACCACGGACCCGGGCGACACCCGCATCAGCTGCCCGTGACAGCGCAAAGGGTGGGTGCCCCCCGGCGAAAGGCGCCCGCTCGCAAGCGGGCGCAGTGAAGGGGCTCCCGGTCCGCGCGTCGCTGCGGCACGCGGACCGGGGCCGTCGAGGGAGCCCCGAAGGGGGCTAGCGGGACGCCAGCTCGCGGGGTTCGAGCGCCGCGGCGTGGAGGTCCATCTGCTGCGCCGCGAGGATCGCCACCGCGGTGTCGGCGCGCGAGGCGGCGACGACGAGGGCCCGGCCGGCGAGGGCGTGGGCGCGCTCGTGCAGCGCCAAGGCGTCACCGGCGGCGGGCGTGGGCATCGCGCGGACCGGCGTACGGCCTCCCCGCAGCCGGGCCACCTGGTCGGCGAGCCGCTCCCCGGCGGCGTCCAGGTCGCTCGAGGGCGCGAGCGCGCGCAGCTCGTCCGTGACGGCGAGGAGGGCGGCGAGATGGCCGGCGAGCTGGATGTCCAGCTCCTCCTCGCGGGAGCGGTGGGGGAAGTCCGAGGGCATGCCGGCCATCGTGCTGTGGACCGACTTGGTGCGGATCGGTTCGTACATGGATGGCCTCCTCAGTGCTTCAGGAAGCCATCCTAGCTTGGATTCTGTCTAAAGTTGAGTCGTTCACAAAAGAGGACGCCGTGCACACCGAGCGTGAGCGTCAGGGCTGGCTGTAACCGTCCAGGAAGCGGCCGATCCGGCCGACCGCGTCCCGCAGGTCGGTCACCGACGGCAGGGTCACCACGCGGAAGTGGTCGGGCTCGGGCCAGTTGAAGCCCGTACCCTGCACGACCATGATCTTCTCGCGGCGCAGCAGGTCCAGGACCATCCGCCGGTCGTCCTTGATCTTGAACACCTTGGGGTCCAGCCGCGGGAAGAGGTAGAGCGCGCCCTTCGGCCGTACGCAGGTGACGCCGGGGATCTGGGTCAGCAGCTCGTAGGCCGTGTCGACCTGCTCCTTCAGCCGCCCGCCCGGCAGCACCAGGTCGTTGATCGTCTGCCGTCCGCTGAGCGCGGCGACCACCCCGTGCTGGCCCGGCATGTTGGCGCACAGGCGCATGTTCGCGAGGATCGTCAGACCCTCGATGTAGGAGTCGGCGTGGGCACGCGGCCCGGAGATCGACATCCAGCCGACGCGGTAGCCGGCCACCCGGTACGCCTTCGACATGCCGTTGAAGGTGAGGGTGAGCAGGTCGGGGGCGACGGCGGCGGTCGGGGTGTGGGTGGCGCCGTCGTAGAGGATCTTGTCGTAGATCTCGTCGGAGCAGACCAGCAGGTTGTGCCGGCGGGCGATGTCGGTGAGCCCCTTGATCACGGACTCGTCGTAGACGGCGCCCGTGGGGTTGTTGGGGTTGATGATGACGATCGCCTTGGTGCGGTCGGTGACCTTGCGCTCGACGTCGGCGAGGTCGGGCATCCAGTCGGACTGCTCGTCGCAGCGGTAGTGCACGGCGGTGCCGCCGGACAGCGACACGGCGGCGGTCCACAGCGGGTAGTCCGGCGCGGGGACGAGCACCTCGTCGCCGTCGTCCAGCAGGCCCTGCATCGCCATGACGATCAGCTCGGAGACGCCGTTGCCGATGAAGACGTGCTCGACGTCGGTCTCGATGCCGAGGGTCTGGTTGTGCATGACGACGGCCCGGCGGGCGGCGAGGAGGCCCTTGGCGTCGCCGTAGCCGTGCGCGGTGGAGACGTTGCGGAGGATGTCCTCCAGGATCTCCGGGGGGCACTCGAAGCCGAAGGCGGCCGGGTTGCCGGTGTTGAGCTTGAGGATGCGGTGGCCCGCCGCCTCAAGCCGCATGGCCTCCTCGAGAACCGGGCCCCGGATCTCGTAACAGACGTTGGCGAGCTTGGTCGACTGGATCACCTGCATGTCAAGGAGCTTACGGCCGCATAACGCGCCATGGGTGGTGTTTTCCGCCACGTGAGACACGGCGTTTTGACCGGTTATCGCCGTCGGCTGTCCCAGAGGCCTCTTGCGTCCCTAGAATCCGCGCTCATGTCCAGCGCAGGCCAGTACGACAGCGGAGCGCACGACGCGCCACAGGGAGCACCGCCGAACGTGTACGTCCCGGCGCCGCCCCCTGCCCCGGCATACGAACACTACGCCGACCCCGCGGCCGCCCACGGCTGGCAGAACGCCTACGACGAGACCCGGCCGCTCCCCGCGGTCGGGGCCGAGCCGCCCCACCCGCCCCTGGACGCCGCCGCGGCCGTCGACCCCTACGGCCCGCCGGTCGCCCCGGCAGGCGTGGATCTTCCGTACGCCCCGGAAGCCGCCGCTCCCGCCGTGGCGGCCGGTGGTGTCCCGGCCGGGCCGCCCGCGGGAGTCGGCTCCCGCAGTGCCCGGCGGGCCGCGGAGCGCAAACGGGGCGGCCGGCGCCGTGTGGTGATGGCGGGCGGCGCGCTGGCCGTCGCGTCCGCCGCGGCGCTGCTGGGCGCCTTCTCCTTCTCCGGCTCACCCTCCGACGGCACGCAGGGCCGCCAGGACCAGGACCCCGTCCCGTCCGCGCCGGACACCACCGCGGACGACACGGCCTCGCCGGCCTCGTCGGAGCCGCCCACCTCGGCCTCCCAGCCCCCGGACCCCGCTTCCACCGCCCCGGTCACCTCCCCGACGCCGAGCACCCGCCCCACCACGCAGACCCCCCGGGCGACGACACCCCCACCGCAGTCCGCCACCCCGACACCCACGTCCTCCGAGTCCACGCCCCCGACCCCGACCCCGACGTCCACCTGGCCCACCAAACCCGGCCACGGCCCGGGCGGCCCCAAACACCCCCGATAACAACGAACATGCGGTTCCCCAGCACCCCGGGGAACCGCACCCCCCTCAGGGGCGCGGGGAACTGCGCGCCCAGCCCCCGCGGCCTCGCACCCGGCACGACCACAGCCGTCCCGGGCTGCCCCACCAAGCCCGCCGGGCCGCGCAACGGCAACTGCACCTTCCCCAGGGGCGCGGGGAACTGCGCGCCCAGCCCCCCACCGTCCCGCACCCGGCACAACACAGAACCCACCCCCTCCCCACCCGCCCCCCGCCCAGCCCCGCAGGGAGCCGCACAGGGAAACCCCTACGCCTCGCCCCCGCACCTTGTTCCCCCCACACCCCGACGATGACAATGCGCATGACAATTGAGCGGGCGGCCGGAGCAACTCCGGTCGCCCCCGTCGTAAGAGGGGACCCCACATGCGCAAGCCTCTCGTCGCCGCGGCGTTCGCGCTGGCCGTCACCGGCGCCGGCGTCGCACCCGCGGTCGCCGCTCCCGAGCGGAGCGCGCCCACGACCACGCCCACCCTGAAGGCCGTCGACTTCGCCGGCACCGTCGCGCTCAGCAACTGCTCCGGGTCCGTCGTCCGCTTCCCCGCCTCCACGGACAGCGACCCCGCCCTCGTGCTCACCAACGGCCACTGCCTGGAGACCGGTTTCCCGGCGCCCGGCGAGGTCGTCGTCGACCAGCCCTCCTCGCGCTCCTTCACGCTGCTGAACTCCTCCGGCCGGGGCGTCGGCACCCTGCGGGCCGGCAAGGTCGCGTACTCCACGATGACCGACACGGACGTGACGATCTATCAGCTCACGCGCACCTACGCGCAGATCAAGAGCACCTACGGCATCAACGCGCTCACCGTCCAGGACACCCACCCGGTCGCCGGCACCGCCATCAAGGTCGTCTCCGGCTACTGGAAGCGCATCTACTCCTGCAACATCGACGGCTTCGTGTACCGGCTCAAGGAGGGCGACTGGACCTGGAAGGACTCGGTCCGGTACACCTCCGCCTGCAACACCATCGGCGGCACCTCCGGTTCGCCCGTGATCGACAACGCCACCGGCAAGGTCGTCGCCGTCAACAACACCGGCAACGAGGACGGCCAGCGCTGCACGGAGAACAACCCGTGCGAGGTCGACCAGAACGGCAACGTCACCGTCCGCCAGGGCATCAACTACGCCCAGGAGACCTACCAGATCCCCGCCTGCTTCGGCATCGGCAACAAGCTGGACCTCGGCCGCAGCGGCTGCGTCCTGCCCAAGCCGTAGCCGCCGGGGGCGGGCGGTGCGCGCTCAGCGGCCCGGGCCGCGCACCGCCCGCCCCGCCAGCACGTCCGTGCGCCGCCCGTCCTCGATCACGAACCGCCCGTCGACCAGCACGTACGGGATGCCCGTCGGCAGCCGGCGCGGCTCCTCGTACGTCGAGCCCGCCGCCACCGTGGCCGGGTCGAACAGGACCAGGTCGGCCCGGTAGCCCTCGCGGACCAGGCCCCGGTCCGGCAGGCGCAGCCGGGCCGCCGGCCGG
The DNA here is from genome assembly GCF_043082085.1 of Streptomyces sp. NPDC014801. Lineage (NCBI taxonomy): Bacteria > Bacillati > Actinomycetota > Actinomycetes > Kitasatosporales > Streptomycetaceae > Streptomyces > Streptomyces sp. NPDC014801. The sequence goes on from NZ_JBIBXG010000010.1 coordinate 58,419, forward strand.
CCGGTGAGGTGCGCGACGCACTCCTCCAGCGACAGCACCCCCAACTCACGTACGTAGTGGCCGAGGTAGTGCGGGAAGGTGCCGTACGCCCGCGGATGCGGCTTGGCGCCCTGGAGGATGCCGTCCGAGCCGCCGGTGTGCACGCGGTGCCGCATGATCGCCCGCACGTTCTCCTCGTGCCCGACGTGCTGCAGGATCGTCGTCCCGAGCCGGTCGCCCGTCAGCAGCCGCCGCGCCACCGTCCACGGCTCCTCGCCGCGCCGCGCGGCCGACGCGAGGACGGTGTGGCCGACGTACTCCGTGAGCGAGGGATCGCTCACGCCCGAGATCTCGACGGTCTCCCACTCCACCGGCACGCCGTGGCAGCCGTCGGAGCCCTCCACCTCCAGATGGCGGCGGATGCGCTCGGCGGTGTCGTCGTCCGCGAGCCGCTTCAGCAGGGCCTGCGGGCCGCCCTCGCCCGCCCAGCTCGGCAGCAGGGCGGCCAGCGTGGTCGAGCCGGGCGTGTACGGATAGGTGTCCAGCGTGATGTCCGCGCCCGCGGCCAGCGCGTCGTCCAGCAGCGCCAGCAGCTCGGCCGCGCGCCCCTTGTTCACGGCGAAGTTCATGGTGGCGTGCGCCAGATGCAGGGCGCAGCCCGCCTCACGGGTGAGCTCCACCATCTCCGCGTACGCCTGGAGGGCGCCCGCGCCGTAGGAGCGGTGGTGCGGGCAGTAGTAGCCGCCGTAGCGCGCCACCACCCGGCACAGCTCGGTCAGTTCGGCGTCCGGCGCGTACATGCCGGGCGTGTACGTCAGCCCCGAGGACAGGCCGACCGCGCCCTGCTCCATGCCCTCGGCGACCAGCTGCCGCATCCGTTCCAGCTCCGCGGGCGTGGCCTCCCGGTCCTCCCAGCCGACGGCCAGCGCCCGCACGGTCCCCTGCGGGATCAGGTAGGCCGCGTTGACGGCGATGCCGCGGTCGAGGCGGTCCAGGTACTCGCCGACCGAGCGCCAGTCGAAGTCGATGTCGTCGCCGGGGCCGTTCCAGCCGGCGATGGCCCGGCGGACCTCGTCCAGGGTGCGGTCGTCGACCGGCGCGTACGACAGCCCGTCCTGGCCCAGCACCTCCAGCGTCACGCCCTGCGCGGCCTTGGCGCTGTGGTCGGGGTCGCGCAGCAGGGCCAGGTCGCTGTGGGCGTGCATGTCGATGAACCCGGGGGACAGGACCAGGCCCTCGGCGTCCAGCTCGCGCATGGCCTGCGGGCGCTGGCAGCCGGCCGCGGCCGCCTCCTTGACGACGGACACGATCCGTCCGTCGTCGATCACCACGTCGGCGCGGTAGGAGTCGGCGCCGGAGCCGTCGACGACGTCCGCGTCCCGGATGACGAGGTCTTCCACGCCGGCCTCCTAGAAGAACGTACGGATGTAGTCGACGACCGTGCCGTCCGCCTCGGCCACCGGGATCAGCGGCCACTTGTCGAACGACGTGCACGGGTGCGACAGGCCCAGGCCCACCCAGTCGCCCACCTCCAGCTCCGCCCCGGGGGCGGTGCGCAGCCAGGCGTGCTGGTCGGACAGTCCGGTCACCTCGATCCCGGCCGCCTCACGTTCGGCGCCGTCCCGGCGTACCACCTGCGCCACCGGCAGGTCCAGGTCGTAGGCCGCGTCCCGCTTGCCCGCGTTGAGGAACGCCTGCCCGTCCGTGGGCCGCGAGACGACCTGCGCCCACAGCCGGAACGCCGGCTCCAGCGCGCCCTCCTCGGGTACCCGGTTGAACGGGGTGAGACGGCGGTAGTGGCCGTCGTCGTGGCTGACGTACGCCCCGGAGCGCAGCAGCTTCAGCACTGGCGCGGACAGGCCGGGGATCTCCGCGAAGACCTCGGCGACCGCGTCGAACCAGGCGCTGCCGCCCGCGCTGACGACGATCTCGTCCAGCCCGGCGAACCGTCCCGCCTCGTCGAAGCCGGCGGCCAGCGCCACCAGTCGCCGCAGCCACGCCGTCACCCGCTCGTGGGTCGCCTGCGGCACCTCGCCCTCGTACCCGGCGACGCCGACCAGCCGCAGGCTCGCGGCGGCCGCCACCGCGTCGGCGACGGCGGCGCACTCGGCCTCTGTGCGCACGCCGGTGCGCGCCCCGTCCCCGGCGGCCAGTTCCACGACGACGTCCAGGGGGCGCGCGGCGCCCGCGAGCGCCGCGTCCATCAGCTCGACGCCGCGCACCGAGTCGACGTAGCAGATCACCCGGAAGCCGGGGTCGGCGTCCTGCTCGGCGGCGATCCAGCGCAGGGCGGCCGGGTCGACGAGCTCGTTGGCGAGGAACACCTGCTGGACGCCGAAGGCCCGGGCGACCCTCACCTGGTGCGGCACGGCGAGCGTGATGCCCCACGCGCCGTGCTCGATCTGCCGCTGGAAGAGCTGCGGGGCCATGGAGGTCTTGCCGTGCGGCGCGAAGGCGAGGCCGTGCCGGGCGGCGTACGTCTCCATCAGCCGCAGGTTGTGCTCCAGGCGCTCGGCGGACAGCGCGAGCACGGGCGTGGCGAAGCCGCCGTCGAAGAGGTTGCGGCGCTGGGCGGCGAGCTCCGCGACGGTGAGGCCGTCCGCGTCCGGCGGGAGGCCCTTGAAGCGGTGGTCGACGCGTTCGTCGGCCAGGCGGGCGAGGGCGTCACTGCCCATGGAAGCCTCCCTGATCAGGTGCGTTGCACTTATTGCAACGCTCGTTGCGTATGTCGCTTACCGCTGTCTAACATCTCGGCCAACGCGGGGTCAACGACGGCCGACCCCCTCACCGAGGAGCTACGACGATCGTGACCGCCACCGGACCCGGCCATGCCCCCGACGCCGAGGTCGTCGACGTCGCCACGCTCGGCGAGTCCATGGTCACGTTCCTTCCCACCCGGCCCGGCCGCCTCGCCGACGTCCCGTCCTTCGACCGGGCGATCGGCGGCGCCGAGTCCAACGTCGCCTGCATGCTCGCCGCCGCGGGGCACTCCGTGCGGTGGATCAGCCGGGTGGGCGCGGACGGCTTCGGCGACCACCTGGTCGAGGCCGTCGGCGCGTACGGCGTCGACGTCACCTCCGTGCGCCGCGACCCGGCCCGCCCGACCGGCGTGTACTTCCGCACCGCCGGGGAGCGCGGCACGGACGCGCACGAGGTGGCGTACTACCGCGCCGGGTCGGCGGCCTCCGCGATGTCCGCCGCCACGGTCGACCTGGCGGCGGCCCGCGCGTGCCGCGTCCTGCACCTGTCGGGGATCACGGCGGCCCTGTCGGACGACTGCCGGGACCTCCTGCGCGAGCTGACGCAGCCCGGTGCCGAGCGGCCCCTGATCTCCTTCGACGTCAACCACCGGCCGGGGCTGTGGTCCGCGTCCACCGGCCCCTCCGTGCTGCTGGAGCTGGCCCGCAGGGCGGACATCGTGTTCGTGGGGGAGGACGAGGCGGAAGCGGCCTGGGGCGTCACGGGCGGCCCGGAGGCGATCCGCTCGCTGCTGCCGCAGCCGCCGACGCTGGTGGTGAAGCAGGGGGAGCGGGGCGCGACGGCCTTCTCGGCCCGCACCCCGGTCGCCTTCGTGCCGGCCCTGCGCGTGCACGCCATGGCCACCACCGGCGCCGGCGACGCCTTCGCCGCCGGCTTCCTGCACGCCACCCTCCGGAACCTGCCGGTGCGCGACCGCCTGCGCCACGGCCACCTCTGGGCCGCCGCCGCCCTCACCACCCCCGGCGACCTCACGGCGCCCCCCGCCCGCGCACACGCCGACCGGCTCGTCGCCGTCGACGAGCGGACATGGGGGACACTTCGACTCGGCCCCGGCTGGACACAGGCCGGAGCGGCCGAAGAGGAGGTACCCACCCCATGAGCCAGACCGTCGACCGCGCGCTGAGCATCCTGCCGCTGCTCGCCGAGGGCCCCGCCGACCTCGGCCAGGTCGCCGACCGCCTCGGCGTCCACAAGTCCACGGCCCTGCGCCTGCTGCGCACCCTGCACGAGCACGGCCTGGTCTACCGCCAGAACGACCAGCGCTACCGGCTCGGCGCCCGCCTCTTCGCCCTCGCCCAGGAGGCGATGGAGAACCTCGACATCCGCGAGATCGCCCATCCCCACCTGACGCGCCTCAACGAGGCGTGCGGCCACACCGTCCACCTCGCCGTGTACGAGGAGGGCGAGGTCCTCTACATCGACAAGGTGGACAGCCGCTACCCGGTGCGCATGTACTCGCGGATCGGCAAGCCCGTCGCCATCACGGTCGCCGCCGTCGCCAAGCTGCTCCTCGCCGACCTGCCCGAACACGAGCGCCGCGCGGTCGCGGAGAAGCTCGAATACCCCCTGTACACGGCCCGTTCGACGCCGAACGCCGACGCCTTCCTCAAGGAACTGGCCAAGGTGCGCGAACAGGGCTGGGCCACCGACCTCGGTGGCCACGAGGAGTCCATCAACTGCGTCGCCGCACCCGTCCGCGGCGCCGACGGCCGGGTGGTCGCCGCGATGTCGGTGTCCGCGCCGAACGTCGTCGTCACCGCCGAGGAACTCCTCACCCTGCTCCCGCTGGTCCGCCGTACCGCGGACGCGATCAGCGGCGAGTACTCCGGCAGAACCCCCGTGTCCCACCCCGACAAGGACCCCGCATGACCGACAAGATCGCGCTGACCCCCAAGACCCACACCACCCCGCCCGCGAAGTTCTCGCACGGCGTGAAGAAGGGCAACATCCTCCAGGTCGCCGGGCAGGTCGGCTTCCTCCCCGCCGAGGAGGGCAAGGCCCCCACGCCGGCCGGCCCCACCCTGCGCGAGCAGACCCTGCAGACCCTCGCCAACGTCAAGGCGATCCTCGAAGAGGGCGGCGCGACCTGGGACGACGTGATGATGATCCGCGTCTACCTCACCGACGTCGACCACTTCGCCGAGATGAACGAGATCTACAACGCCTACTTCGAGGAGCAGGGCCTCACCCAGCCGCCCGCCGCGCGCACCACGGTGTACGTCGGCCTGCCCGCCGGGCTGCTCATCGAGATCGACGCGCTGGCCGTCCTCGGCTGATCCGCTGACGCCCCCTCACCTTCCGTACGCACGCTCACGGTCCGGCGCCCCGACGGGCGCCGCGCCGCGATGCCCCCTGCCCGAAAACAGCATGCCCTTACCCCGCCCCCCGCCCCGTTCCCGCAGAGGACCCCCGTATGTCCCTCTCTCTCGCCGCCTCCGCCCCCGCCGACGCGCCACCCCACACCGGCGGCCTGCTCCTCCTCGTCGGCGGCACGACCGGACTGCTCACGGTCGCCGCCCTCGGCATCGTCCTGCTGCTCTTCCTGATCATCAAGGTCCGACTGCAGCCGTTCGTCGCGCTGCTCGCCGTCTCCATAGCCGTCGGCCTGCTGGCCGGACTGTCCGTCACCGAACTCTTCGGCACCGTCCAGCGCTCCGACGCGGTCTCCACCATCGAGACCGGCATGGGCGGCATCCTCGGCCACGTCGCGATCATCATCGGCCTGGGCACCATGCTCGGCGCGGTGCTGGAGGTCAGCGGCGGCGCCGAAGTGCTCGCCTCCCGCCTGCTGGGCCTGTTCGGCGAACGCCGCGCCCCGCTCGCCATGGGACTGACCGGCCTGATCTTCGGCATCCCCGTCTTCTTCGACGTCGGCATCTTCGTCCTCGCGCCGCTCGTCTACGCCGCCGCCAAACTCCCCCAAGAACCTCCGACAAACTCCGGTTCAGGGGGCACCCCCACCGGCAAGTCGATCCTGCTCTACTGCCTGCCGCTGCTGGCCGGCCTGTCGATGACGCACGCCTTCCTGCCGCCGCATCCCGGACCGGTGGCCGCCGCCGGCCTGCTCCACGTCGACCTCGGCTGGGTCATCCTCATGGGCATCGTCTGCGGCATCCCCGCCGTCCTCGCCGCGTGGGCGTACGCCGCCTGGATCGGCCACCGCCTCTTCGTCCCCGTGCCGCAGGACATGGCCGAGGCGGCCGACGAGGCCAAGGCGGCCGTGCTCGCCGACCAGCGCCGGCAGGGCGTCGCACCGCGCGAGGAACCCGTCCCGCTCGGCACGGTCCTCGGCATCATCGGTACGCCGCTGGTGCTGATCCTCGCCGCCACGTTCTCCTCGATCGCCCTCGACCCCTCCACCGGCCGCTCGGTGATCGAGTTCTTCGGCCACCCCTTCGTCGCCCTGACGATCGCCCTGCTCCTCGCGTACTACCTGCTCGGCGTGCGCCGCGGCTGGTCCCGCAAGTCCCTGGAGACCGTCTCCACGGCGTCCCTGAAGCCGGTCGGCAACATCCTGCTCGTCGTCGGCGCCGGCGGTGTCTTCGGTGCCGTCCTCAAGGCCAGCGGGGTCGCCCAGGCCCTGTCGGACACCTTCCACGACCTGGGCCTGCCGGTGCTCGTCCTGTCGTACCTGATCTCGCTGGTGCTGCGCGTCGCCCAGGGCTCGGCGACCGTCGCGATCGTCACCACCGCGGGCATCGTCGCCCCGCTGCTGTCCGCCGGCCACCACAGCCAGGCGTTCGTCGCCCTCGTCATCATGGCGATCTCCGCCGGCTCCATCTTCGCCTCGCACGTCAACGACGGCGGCTTCTGGATGGTCGCCAAGTACTTCGGCATCAGCGAACGGGACACCCTGAAGTCCTGGACGGTCCTGGAGTCGGTGCTGTCCCTGGCCGGCTTCGCGGTGGCGGCGGTGTTGAGCATCTTCGTGTAACGATGCAGGGGCTGGCTGTGTGCGCCACAGGAACGTCGACCATACTGCCCGCTGTGGAGCAGCGCATGAGTTCGAGCAGCCAGCCCCTGAAGGCAGAGCCCGTGACGGGCGCCGGGTTCGACCCGGCCCACGTCCCCGGGATCACCCCTCCTGTCTCCGGCCCGGCGCCCGCCGCCGAGCCGGACCCCACGGAGGAGGAGACGCGGGCCGAGGAGACCTCCGACACCGCCGAGACGGCCGAGGCCTCCGAGGCCTTGGACGCGGAGGAGGCGGCCCCCGCCGAGGCGGCCGAACCGCCCGCCGACGGGCCGGTGTTCGAGGCCGCCGACCGGCGCGCGCGGATCGTCGCCGACCACGCGGGCGTACGGCTCTCCCTCGACGACCAGGCCTGCGAGTTCCGCTGGGACGAGATCGGCGCGGTGGAGACGGAGACGGCCCGCTTCGGCAAGCGGTTCACGATCACCGTGCACACGCCGGACCGCCGCTGGTACCCGATCGAGATCGACGCCCCCTCCCGCTCCGACTTCGCCCGGTGGGAAGCGGAACTCGACGCGGTGCTCGACGCGTACTTCGAGGACGGCGACGAGAGCAAGGACAGCGCGCAGGCCGGCGAAGAAGCGGAGTGATCCCGGGCGCGGTTGAGCACATCGGGTGGAGATCGCCGCAGGCCCTCTTGTCCCGGTGTGCTCTTTGCGCTTTCTTGACTCCATGGCGGACACCACGGGACACACCACCGACGCACAGGCACCGGACCCCCCGCTCCGCAAGGCGAGTTGGCGCCACATCGGCCCCGGCATCGTGGTCGCCGCCACCGGTGTCGGGGCCGGCGACCTGGTGGCCACGCTGATCGCGGGCAGCAACTTCGGCTACACCCTGCTGTGGGCGGCGGTCGTCGGCTGCCTGGTCAAGATCTCCCTCGCCGAGGCGGCCGGCCGCTGGCACCTGGCCACCGGCCGCACCCTCTTCGACGGCTGGGCCGGCCTCGGCAGCTGGACCAGCTGGTTCTTCGGCGTCTACGCCGTCGTCTGGGGCTTCGTGTACGGCGCCGCGGCGATGTCGTCCAGCGGGCTGCCGCTGCAGGCGCTGTTCCCCCATGTGATGGACCTCAAGTGGTGGGGCGTGGCCTGCGGCCTGGCCGGCCTCGTCTTCGTCTGGTTCAACAAGTACGCCGTCTTCGAGAAGGTCATGACGGTGCTGGTCGGCGTCATGTTCGTGGTGACGGTGTACCTGGCGATCCGGGTCACCCCCCACCTGGGGGACGCGCTCGCCGGACTCGTCCCGGTCCTGCCCGACGAGAAGGACTCCGTCCTCAACACCCTCGGCCTGATCGGCGGCGTGGGCGGCACCATCACCCTGTCCGCGTACGGCTACTGGGTCAACGCCAAGGGCTGGACCGACACCGGCTGGATGAAGGTGATGCGGCTGGACAACCGCGTCGCCTACGCCACCACCGGCATCTTCGTCGTCGCGATGCTCTTCGTCGGCGCCGAGCTGCTGCACTCGGCGAACGTGGCCATCGCCAGCGGCGACAAGGGCCTGGTCCAGCTCGGCGGCATCCTGGAGGAGGAGTACGGCACGGCCACCGCCAAGTTCTTCCTGATCGGCTTCTTCGCCACCTCCTTCACCTCCCTCATCGGCGTCTGGCACGGCGTCAGCCTGATGTTCGCCGACTTCGTGGCCCGGCTGCGCGGCGGCCGGACCCGGGCGACGGGCGAGGAGGTCGCCTCCGGTGCGCGCGAACGCTCGTGGCCCTTCCGCGCCTACCTGCTGTGGCTGACGTTCCCGCCCGTCGTCCTGCTCTTCCAGGGCCAGCCCTTCCGCCTGATCATCCTCTACGGCGTGCTGGGCGCGGCGTTCATGCCGTTCCTGGCGCTGACGCTGATCTGGCTGCTGAACTCCTCCCGCACGCCCCGCCACTGGCGCAACGGCCTGCTGAGCAACGCGATGCTCGTGGTGGCGGGGCTGCTGTTCCTCGTCCTGTGCGTGAAGCAGGTCTGGGACCAGCCGTGGTCGGAATTCTTCTAGGGGTGTCTCGTCGATCACGCCGCGAGGTGCGGTGCCAGGCGTCGCGAGCCCGGCGTGATCGACGAGGCACCCCCTGGTCCCGTCCCGGCTTTCGGGTCAGCCGCGCCAGCGGGGGCTGAGGGCGATCTGGCGGAGCTGCGCGACGGACAGGGCCGGGGTGGCGCGGGTGGCGGCGTCGTGCTGCGTGGCGGAGTTGAAGGCGCTGATCACGACGCGGAAACCGTCGGGACGCATCGTGTCGACGGTCCACATGACGACGCCCTCGCCGCCCTTCTCCCCGGGCCCCTGGCGCACGGCCACCCGCGTGCCGTCGGGCAGCGTCTCGTCGTCGTCGCCGAAGAGGTCGCCGCGGATGTCGTCGGAGCCGGGCTGCACGTTGACCTGCACCAGACTGCGGCCCTTGCCGTCGTCGACGACGGCGTAGGCGAAGTCGGAGTCGTCCCCGCTCTTGTCGACGACCTTCAGCTGCCTGGGCAGCAGCGCGAGCAGATTGCTGCGGGCGTGCAGGTCCGCGCCGGGCGGCTCGGGGTCGGGGGAGTCCGCGCGCGGATCGCGCGGCATGGCGTCGATCAGCGTGCGCCACTCCTTCGCCGAGGCGAGCCGCGTCAGCCCGGCCGGGTCGAGCGGCGGCCGGGACCGGCTGACGGGGGCGTCCTTCTCGCTCGCGGCGTTCCACTCGCTCACCGAGACGTGGTGCCCGGTGGGGGAGACCAGCTCGGCGGTCCAGCGCTTGGTGTCCACGCGCCGGTCCGGATACTCGTACCCCTGCAGGATCGTGAGCACCGACCCGTCGGCGAGCCGGCTGTTCGTGCAGGCGTCGTAGGGGATGTACACCCGGTCCGGGCACTGCACGGCCTGCCGCGCGTCCAGCCCGCCGGGCTGCACACGGTTGATGCTGACGGAGACCGCGGCGGCGCCCTTGCCGTCGTCGTACACGACGGTGGCGTACGGGTGGACCGGCCGGTCCCCCTCCGTGCCGCGCCCCTGCTGCCCGCTGAACTTCCCCTCCGGCATGAGCCGTTGCAGGGTGTCGATCATCTGCTGCCCGGTCACGCCGGGGGCGGCGGTGCTGCGGCCCGGGTGCGGCTGCGCGGCGACGGAGGACTGCTGCGGCGCGGCCGGCGAGGAGCCGTGCCCCCACGGCACCAGCAGGGCCCCGCCCACCCCGGCGAGCGCGACGCCGGTGATGCCGCCGGCGACGGCCGCGCGGCGCCGCAGCCGCAACCGGCGGCCCCGCAGCGCACCGGCGGCGGCGAGCGCGCCCCGGTCGGTCTCGAAGGTGCCGCCGGCCTGGTGCAGGGCGGTGGACAGCCGGTCCTCGAAGGGGTCGCCGTGCGGATCGCTGTGAGGATCGCTGTGCGGGTCGATAGGCATGGCGGAACCACCGTTTCGGTCAGGTCGAAAAAGGTCGGGTCGGCCCGTCGGGGTCAGGGCCGGGCGTAGGCGGCGAGGTCCTCGCCGAGCAGCTCCCGCAGCCGGGCCAGCGCCCGCGTGCAGCGGGTCCGCACGGCCGCCGAACTGGCGTTGAGCACGTCGGCGGTCTCCTGGACGGACCGGTCCTCCCAGTAGCGCAGGACGACGACGGCCCGGTCCTTGGCGGGCAGCCGCGCGAGCGCGTCGAGCAGCGTCAGCCGCAGCGGCGTGTCCCCGGCGGCGTACGGCACCTCGGGCAGCTCGGCCGTCGCCCGCTCCCCGCTGCTGCGGCGCCGCTGATGGGCGAGGAAAGCGCGGGTCAGCACGGTCTGCGCGTACGCGGCCGGGTTGTCGGCGCGGCTGACGCGCCCCCACCGCACGTAGATCCGCCCGAGCGCCTCCTGCACCAGGTCCTCCGCGAGGTGCGTGTCCCCGGCGGTGAGCAGACACGCCGCCCGGTACAGATGCCCGGCCCGCACCGCCGCGAACTCCGCGTACTCCTCAGCGCGGGCCTGTCTCATCTGCTCCCCCTGCGACGTGCCGTACGGTGCCTACACCTCACCGATGCGCTGACCCCCGGGAAATGTTTCACACGAATCCCCAAGTCTCCTCCAAGCTGGGCACCGCTGTGCCGTCCGTACACTTGCGGCCCGTGATCGCGAACACGAGGATGAATGCGAGGATGTCCGCCCACCTCGGTGCGGGCGGAATCCGTGTCCGCGAGGAGGATGTGCCGGAACCGTTTCGGCTCATCGTGCACGAGGGATGGACCGTCGACGGCGATGCTCACCTCCTCACCGCACTGCGCTCGGGTTATCACGGGACCGTTCGGTCGGAATGGCGTGATGTGATCCCTTACGAGGCCGCCGTGAACGGTCGCGGCATGATGGACTACGACCTCCCCGAGGCGGGGCGGGAGCGGCTCGACGCCCTGCTGTGACGCTCACTCGGCTATGCGTGCATCGCCTTGCGGGCCGTCTCGGAAGAACAGAAATGGCCGGTGCTCGGGTACGTGTCCTTGTCCGAGGGAGGGCTCGAGGGCGGTCTGCTCACGGCGCACGTCACCTTCTGCTCCGAGCGGCCGGATCTCCCCCGGTACGTGGATGATGTGAACGCATACAGCCAAGAAGCGCTGTGGGAGATCTCCCAGCAGGACGTGGAGCTTCTGCTCGAGGCGTGAATGCGCCGTCGCCTGGGCTCATGGCTCTGTGCGTCGCTGTACTGCCGGGGAGTGAGCCGGGGGCACCCCGCTCGGATCCAGTGGGTCCGGCAGGGGCACCCCCGGGCAGTGTTCACCGCTTACGGCAGGGCGTGGACGTGGGCTCCCACCGACGTCGACCACGCGTTGCCCGCCGTCGCGTCCCAGTTCGTGGACCAGGTCATCGCGCCGCGCAGGTCGGGGTAGGTCTTCGACGGCTTGAACGTGCCGCAGTCGGTGAGTTTCGTCAGGCAGTCCAGGGCGGCGTTGACGACGCTCGGGGCGACGTAGCCGCCGCCGGCCGCGCGGGTGGACGCCGGGAGGCCGAGGCCGACCTGGGAGGGGGCGAGGCCGTTCTGCAGCTGGATGCAGGCGAGGGCGGTGAGGAAGTCGACCGTGCCCTGGCTGTAGACCTTGCCGTCGCAGCCCAGCATGGAACCGCTGTTGTAGTACTGCATGTTGACGACCGTGAGGATGTCCTTCACGTTCAGCGCCGTCTGGAAGTAGCCGGCGGACGGCGACTGCATGTCGATCGTCTGCGGGGCCATCGTCAGGATCAGGGAGGGGCCCGCCTTCGCCGCGAGGGCCCGCAGCGCCTGCGTCATGTACGTCGCGTTCAGGCCGTTCTCCAGGTCGATGTCGACGCCGTCGAAGCCGTACGTCTGCATCAGGGCGTAGACCGAGTTGGCGAAGTTCGTCGCGGAGGCCGAGTCGTTGATCGAGACGGTGCCGTTCTGGCCGCCCACCGAGACGATGACCTTCTTGCCGGCCGCCTGCTTGGCCCGGATGTCCGCCTTGAACTGGTCCACGGTGTAGCCGCCGAGGCCCGCCGAGTCCAGCGTGAAGCTCACCGCGCCGGGCGTGGTCGTCGCGTCCGCGAAGGCGACCGCGATGATGTCGTACGCCGACGGCACGTCCGACAGCTTCTGGACCGTCGCGCCGTTGTTGAAGTTCTGCCAGTAGCCGGTCACCGCGTGCTTGGGCAGGCCGATTCCGCCGCCCCCGCCGCCCGTCGCGGCCGTCGTCGCGGTGACCGCCGCCGAACGGGCCGACTCGCCCGCCGCGTTGGACGCCGTCACCTGGAAGGAGTACGCCGTCGACGCGGCCAGCCCGCTCACGGTGGCCGACGTGCCCGTCACCGTCGCGGCCTTCGCGCCGTCCCGGTAGACCGTGTACGCCGTCGCGCCCGACACCCCGTTCCAGGACAGGGAGACGGAGGAGGACGTCGTGCCCGTCACCGCGAGGCCCGCCGGGGCGGCCGGGACGGTCGGGGCCGGGTCGGTGCCTCCGCCGCCGTCGGGGCCGTACACCTGCACGTCGTCGGCGTAGTACGCGGCCTGGCCGTACCAGCCGTTGAGGTAGAGCGTCACGGACGTGGTGGCCGAGCCCGTGGTGAAGCTCGTCGTGAGCTGCTTCCACGTCGGGCTGTCCGGCGTCCAGGTGGAGACGTCGGTCGTGCCGGTGCCGGTGACGCCCAGGTAGGCGTAGCCGCCCTGCACCCACGCGCTCAGGCTGTAGGTGGAGTTGGGCTTGACGGCGACGGTCTGGGCGCACCGGGCGTTGTCCTGCCCGGCGGGCGTCGCCTTCAGCGCGGCCGCGCCGCCGTGCACGGGGGAGCCCACCGTCGTCCCGCTGTTCGCGGAGCAGGTCCAGTTGGCCAGGCCGGACTCGAAGCCGGCGTTCCTGACGTTGTTGACGTCCGCTGCGGACGCCTGGCCCGTGCCCACGAAGGTGAGGGCGAGGGCGGCGGTGACGGCGGCGGACCAGAGCCGCGCCGATCGGATGTGTGGGGACATGACAACAAGTTGGTCCAGACCAATTGAGGTGTCAAGGGTCCGGGCGTGAAGAGGTCCAGACCAAATCGGGGGTGAGTGCGGCTTCACCCCCTCGCCGCCCGAACGAACGCGCAACCTGCCCCGGTTTGGCGTGACTTGTGCGACAGCAGTTCCCTTCCGGCTGCACAAACGCTGTTCTCCGGCCACAGACGCGTGGATACAGTGCTCACGTAGTCACGCAGTGAAGTCACGCCGGTGCACTCACGTGACCGGTGGGACCGGCCGGTGTGAAGCGGGGACGTGAGGGGGGAGCTGCACGTGCCAACTGCCGTCGCCGTGACCAGTGCCGACCTGGCGCTGCCGGCGCAGGACGAGCGGACCCTGCCCGCCGTCGTCCTGCCGGACCTCGACCGGCAGCCGCTGGAGCAGGCCGTGCTCAGCCTGCACACCCTGGTCGAGCAGCACGGCCATGTCGTCGTCGTGTACTCGCGGGGCGCGCCCGCCGCCGTCGAGCGCCGGCTGCACACCGTGCGCTCCCTGCTGGAGAGCGACCGCATCGCCCTGTTCCGCCCCGACCTGCCGCCGCTCGCCGTCGCCGTCCTCGCCCGCCAGCTGCGCCAGCTCGCCTCCTGCGACCTCGGCCCCGGCGTCCTCGCCTCGGCCGGCCGGCTGCTCACCCACTACCTGCACGCCGGCGCCCTGCTCGGCTCCGTCGCCCGCCTCGACCGCGTCCCCGTCGACCTCAAGGCGCACGCCCGCTCCTGGCTGCCGGGCAGCCAGTTCGCCGTTCTCGCGCACCCCGAACCGCAGCTGGTGCGGCTCGGACCCGGCGCCGCCCTGAAGGGGCCGGAGTTCGCGACCCGGCTGGTGCACGCCAGGGGCCAGCTCACCTCCGACTGGGTCACCGCCGGCCTCGCCCCCGCCTGGAACGTCCAGGGCGTGCACGAGGCCCCGCTGCCCGCCGAGTCCGCCACCTGGTGGGGCACCGGCAAGGTCGTCGAGTTCTGCTCCCACCTCTCCGACCTCTCGGTGCTGTACCAGCTCGTCGCCTCCGTCCGGCAAAGCCCCTGCCACTGGTGCGGCATCCAGGTCATCGGCGACCGCTGCGTCTTCTGCTCCGCCGCCCCGCCGCCCGCCCACGACCTCCCGGTTCCCGCGGGCTGAGCCCGTGCGACCGCCCCGCCGACCCCCCTCGCCCACCATCCGATGAGGTTGCACGGTTCATGAACTCCCGTCAGCGCCGCGGCGTCATCCTCCTGCTCCTGTCGGTCCTGTGCGCGCTCGGCGCGTTCGCCGGCGTGCTGTCCGTCGTCGACGACGTGAAGTCGAAGGTCGGACCGGAGGTCACCGCGTACGAGGTCAAGAGCGACGTGGCGCCCTACACCGCGCTCAGTCCCGGCCAGTTCACACAGGTGCGGATGCCTAAACGGTGGCTGTCGGACACCGCGGTCACCGACCTGTCCGCCCTGCGCGGCAAGATCGCCGTGACCACGCTGCGGGCGGGCTCCCTGCTGCAGCGCGACATGATCGTCGACCAGCCGGCCCTGCGCCCCGGACAGCAGGAGGTCGCCATCATGATCGACGCGGCCACCGGGGTCGCCGGCCAGATCACCCCCGGCGCGTCCGTCAACGTCTACGCCACCTTCGAGGGACAGAAGGCCGGCGACCCCGACCAGTCCCGGGTCATCGTCACCGGCGCCCGGGTCCTCAACGTCGGCAAGCTCACCCCGCTGGAGCCCGACGACGACCGGCGCACCCGTACCACCGAGGCCGTCCCCATCACCTTCGCGCTCTCCGCGCTCGACGCCCAGCGCATCACGTACGCCGAGTCGTTCGCCAAGCGGGTCCGCCTCGCCCTCGTCGCACCCGGCGGCGACGGCGGCGTGCCGGCGCAGGAGAGGACCTACGAACTCGCCAAGGACAAGTGAGAGGCCCGCATGCCCACGAGGATCCTTGCCGCGGTCGGCGACGCCGACGCCGTCCGGTCCCTGACGACCCTGCTCAGCCAGCTGCCCGACGCCGAACCCGCCGCCCCGGTCGTCGACTCCACCCAGCTCGTGGACACCCTCGCCCGCCTCGCCGCCGAGTCCGTCGACGAACTGCCCGAAGTCGTCGTCGTCCACGAACGCATCGGGCCCGTGCCCGCGCTGGAGCTGATCCGCGAGGTCGCCCTGCGCTTCCCGTCGGTCGGCGTCATCCTCGTCACCACCGACGCGAGCCCCGTCCTCTTCTCCGCCGCCATGGACGCCGGCGCCCGCGGCCTGCTCGCCCTCCCGCTGTCGTACGAGGAACTCGCCCACCGCGTCCAGGCCGTCGCCCAGTGGTCCACCGGCGTACGGCGCCACCTCGGGCACGGCGGCGACGTGTTCACCGGCTCCGGCGGCACCGTCGTCACCGTCAGCGGCGCCAAGGGCGGCGTCGGCACCACCGTCACCGCGGTCCACCTCGCCCTCGCCGCGCAGGCCGCCGGGCGCGCCACCGCCCTCGTCGACCTCGACCTGCAGACCGGCGACATCGCCTCCTACCTCGACGTGCAGTTCCGCCGCTCGGTCGTCGACCTCGCCGCCATCACCGACATCACCCCGCGCGTCCTCGCCGACGCCGTCTTCACCCACGACACCGGACTCGCCCTGCTGCTCGCCCCCGCCGAGGGCGAACGCGCCGAGGACGTCACCGACCGCGCCGCCCGCCACCTCGTCAGCGCCCTGCGCTCCCGCTACGACGTGGTCGTCGTCGACTGCGGCGCCCAGCTCTCCGGCGCCGGCGCGACCGCCGTGGAGATGGCCGACACCGCCCTGCTCGTCACCACCCCGGACGTGGTCGCCGTACGCGGCGCCAAACGGGCCGTCCGCCTGTGGGACCGGCTGCAGATCCGCAAGGCCGAGGAGACCACCGTCGTCGTCAACCGGCACACGCGCGGTACGGAGATCCAGCCCTCCCTCATCCAGAGGATCACCGGCACCGCCCTCGCGAACACCGCGATCCCCGCGCACTTCAAGGAACTCCAGGCCGTCGTCGACGCGGGCCGGCTGCACGAGCTGGACCACAAGTCGGCCGTCAAACAGGCCCTGTGGACCCTCGCCGGCGAGCTCGGCCTGGCGCGCACCTCCGAGGGCGGCCACCGGGCGAGCGGACGCGGCACCCTCGTGCTGCGGCGCAGGAGGGAGGGCGGGTGAGGCGGCGCACGACGGACGGGGGCCAGGTCACCGTCGAGTTCCTCGGCATGACCCCGTTGATCCTCGTCACGCTGGTGGTGCTGTGGCAGTGCGTCCTCGTCGGCTACACCTTCAGCCTCGCCGGGAACGCCGCCGACGAGGCGGTGCGGGCGGGAACCGCCGCCGACCCGGGCGCCCGCGGCGCGGCCTGCCGACAGGCGGGCACCGCCCGGCTGTCCGGTGCCTGGCAGGGCGACGCGACCGTCACCTGCACGACCGCCGGCGGCTATGTGACGGCCAAGGTCGCCCTCAAGGTCCCCGTCCTCTTCCCCGGCGCGATCGGCTTCCCGTTCACGGTCCACGGCTCGGCGGGCGCGGTGGAGGAGGCGAGGGACTGATGCGGTACGACGCAGACGGCGGCGCCGGGAACGCGGTGGCGGGCGGTGCCCGGGACCACGGCGCCCGGCAGACCCCGGGGTTCCGGGACCACCGGCCCCGGCGGGCCCCGGGTGTCCGGGGCCCCCGGCCTTCGCGGGTCCCGGGTGTCCGGGGCCCCCGGTTCCGAAGTGGCCCCGGCATCCACGGTCATTGGACCCGAAGTGCCCCGGGTGTACGGGGTCATTGGCCCCGACGGGCCCCGGGTGTACGGGGTCATTGGCCCCGACGGGCCCCGGGTGTACGGGGTCATTGGCCCCGACGGGCCCTGGCCGCCCTCGCCGAGGCCGTCGCCGGCCGGCTCACGCCCGCCGTCCACCGCTTCCCGCCGGCCGACCGGCGTCATCGGCCCTCGCGGGCCCCGGGTGTCCGGGGGCCCCAGTCCCGAAGCGGCCCCCGGACCGGCCGCCGCCTCGGCCGCGACCGCGGCCAGGTGGCCCTCGAATACCTCGGCTTCCTGCCGGTGCTCCTCCTCGTCGCGCTCGCGGGGATCCAGCTCGGCCTGGTCGCCTACACCGCCCAGCAGGCCGGCACCGCCGCGCGGGCCGGAGCGCGCAGCGCCTCCCTGGACGACGACTACCAGGCCGCCTGCGTCGGCGCCGTCAGCGGCGGCCTCGCCGGCGGCACGACGTGCAGCAGCGCCGACCTGGGCGAGCAGGTCCAGGTCACCGCCACCGTGCACATCCCCTCCCTGGTCCCCGGCTGGGACTTCGGCGAGGCCACCCGCACCGCGACCATGCCGCTCGACCACCGACCGAGGAGCACCTGAGATGAGCCTGCGGGCACGCATCGGCTCCCCCGAGGAGCACCGCAGCCGCGGAGAGGACGGCCACCTGGTCGCCTCCTACCGCGCCAAGCTGCTGGAGGAGATCGACCTCGCGGAGATGGGCGCACTGGCCGCCGCCGAACGCCGGGCCCGCCTGGAGCGCGTCCTCGGCCACATCATCAGCCGTGAGGGTCCCGTGCTGTCCACGGTCGAACGCTCCCAGCTGATCCGCCGCGTGGTCGACGAAGCCCTCGGCCTCGGCATCCTCGAACCCCTCCTCGAAGACGCCTCCATCACCGAGATCATGGTCAACGGCCCCGACGCGATCTTCGTCGAACGGGCCGGCCGCGTCGAACAGCTCCCGCTGCGCTTCGCCAGCGCCGAGCAGCTGATGCAGACCATCGAACGGATCGTCTCGACCGTCAACCGCCGCGTCGACGAGTCCAACCCGATGGTCGACGCCCGCCTCCCCTCCGGCGAACGCGTCAACGTCATCATCCCGCCGCTCGCCCTGACCGGCCCCACGCTCACCATCCGCCGCTTCCCGCGCTCCTTCACCCTGCACGAGCTGGTCGGCTTCGGCTCCCTCGACGACCACATGGTGTTCCTGCTGGCCGGCCTGGTGCAGGCCCGCTTCAACATCATCGTCTCCGGCGCCACCGGCACCGGGAAGACCACCCTCCTCAACGCGCTGTCCGGGCTGATCCCGGAGCACGAACGCATCATCACCATCGAGGACTCCGCCGAACTCCAGCTCCAGCAGTCCCACGTCATCCGGCTGGAGTCCCGCCCGCCCAACGTCGAGGGCAAGGGCCGCATCACCATCCGCGACCTGGTCCGCAACTCGCTGCGCATGCGGCCCGACCGCATCGTCGTCGGCGAGGTCCGCGGCGGCGAGTCCCTCGACATGCTCCAGGCGATGTCCACCGGCCACGACGGCTCCCTGGCCACCGTGCACGCCAACAGCGCCGAGGACGCCCTCACCCGGCTGCAGACCCTCGCCTCCATGTCCGACGTGGAGATCCCCTTCGTCGCCCTGCACGACCAGATCAACAGCGCCGTCGACGTCATCGTCCAGCTCACCCGCTTCCCCGACGGCGCCCGCCGCATCACCGAGATCGCCCTGCTCGACAGCCACGGCGGCGAGCCGTACCGCCTGGCCACGGTCGCCCGCTTCCAGGCGCAGCCGATGACCGGGGACGGCCGCGTGTACGGCACCTTCCAGTACTTCCCGCTGCCCCGCCGCACCGCCGACCGCCTCTACATGGCCGGCCAGCCCATCCCGCAGGCGTACGGCGTCGCGCACAGCGACGACCAACTGGCCACCCGAGAGGCGAGGTAGGACGCCATGACCCTGCACACGTTGATCACCCTCACCACCGGCGTCACCCTGCTGACCTGCGTCCTCGCCGTCACTGGCGTCCACCTCTACGCCCGCGGCCGGGCCCAGCGCGCCGCGCTCGTCGACCGCCTGACCCTCACCGGGCCCGCCCCCGCCGGCGGCCGCACCCGCCACTTCCGCGGCCTGGACCGCCGCCTGCGCCGCACGAGGCTCGGCCGCAGGCTGGAACTGCGTCTGGCGGCCACCGGCCTGGACGTGACCCCGGGCGAGTTCTTCGCGGCGATGCTGGCGACCGTCGCCGGGCTGTGGCTGCTCGGCCAGGCGACGCTCGCGCCCTTCTTCGGGCCGATCGCCGGGCTGCTCGGCGTGTGGGCGGCCCTGCAGTTCCTCACCTGGCAACGCCAGAAACGCATCGAGCGGTTCATCAACCAGCTCCCCGAGCTCGCCCGCATCCTGGCCAACGCCACCCAGGCCGGCCTCGCCCTGCGCACCGCGATCGGCATGGCGGCCGAGGAACTGGAGGCGCCCGCCGGTGAGGAACTGGGCAAGGTCGCCGACCAGTTGGCGGTGGGCGTGTCCCTGGACGACGCCCTGGAGGAACTCGCGGCCCGCCTGCCCTCCCGCGAACTCGTCGTGCTCGTCACCACCCTCGTCCTGTCCAACCGGGCGGGCGGCCAAGTGGTCGGCGCGCTGCGCAACCTCACCGAGACGCTGGAGGAACGCAAGGAGACCCGGCGCGAGATCCGCACCCAGCTCTCCCAGGTCAACATGACGTCGTACGCCGTCCCGGTGATGGGCATCGGCTCCCTCTTCCTGATGAACGGCGTCAAGGACGGCGCCCTGGACCGCATGACCGGCTCACCGGTCGGGCAGGCCTGCGTGATCATCGCGTTCGCGCTGTACGCGATCGGCTTCGTCCTCATCCGCCGTATGTCCCGGATCGACGTCTGAGAAGGAGGCGACGGCATGGCACTCGCACTGGCCCTGCTGACGGCGCTGAGCGTGGCGGGTGTCTTCACCGGCATCCGCATGTACCGCTCGGAGGCGAAACTCCCCGGCGACCTCGCCCTCGCCCTCGAGGTCGGCTCGACCCGCACCGGCGCGGTCGACTCCCTCATCGACCGCATGGGCATGCGGTACGCCCCCGCCGTCCTGCGCCTGATGGGCCCCCGGCTGGTCGCCCGCTACCGCCGCAAGATCGACCTCGCCGGCAACCCCGGCGGCCTCACCCTCGACCGCTACGCCGCCCGCAGAGCGGTCTACGGCGCGCTGGGCGCCACCGGCTTCCTGGTCTTCCTGCTGCGCGGCCAGTACCTGATCGCCCTCCTCCTGCTCGCCTTCGGCGCCTTCTGGACCGAGGTCGGCATCTGGGCGGCGATCCGCGTCCGCAAGGACGTCATCGAGCGCACGCTGCCCGACTTCCTCGACGTCCTCGCCGTCGTCGTCAGCGCCGGCCTCGGCTTCCGCCAGGCCCTGGACCGCGTCGCCTCCCGCTACGAGGGTCCCTGGGCCGACGAGATCCGCATCACCCTGCGCCAGATGGACCTCGGCATGAGCCGCCGCGAGGCCTTCGCGGAGCTGCGGCGCCGCAACGACTCCGAGCAGGTCGCCATGTTCGTCACGGCCCTGCAGCAGGGCGAGGAACTCGGCGCGCCGATCGTCGACACGCTGGTCTCCCTCGCGAAGGACATGCGCCGCACGGACGCCCAGAACGCCCGCCGCAAGGCGGCCCGCGCGGTGCCCCGCGCCACGCTCATGATCACGACGTTCATGGTCCCGGCGACGATGCTGCTGCTCGGAGCGGGCCTGCTGCTGGGCTCGGGCACGGACTTCGGCTCGATCACGGGGGAGTAGAGGGGAGGGGTGAACGGATGGCACTGACGGAGCGGACGGGTGTGCGCGGCGGGAGAGCCGTGGTGAACGGCGGTGAAGCCGCCGACGGCGAGAAGGCCCCACCGGGGCCACCCGCACCCGACGACGAAAGCCGCACGAGTGGTGCCGGTGGGAACCCGGACGCGGCCGAAGGCCGCGCACCCACGACGAAACCCGCACCCACGACGAAACCCGCACCCGCACCGGAGCCCACCCCCGTCCCCGCCCCCGCCCCGGAACGCAACGCCCTGCAGGCCCTGTGCCGCCAGGTCTTCGGCTTCCGCCTGGCCATGATCGCTCTCGCCGCCCCCGCCGCCCTCCTCAACGCCGCCCCCGGCTGGGGCACCCGCCTGGTCGGCGCGGCCGTCGTGGTCACCTTCATGGCGTCCTACGCCCTCTTCCGCGACTGGGAGCGCTTCGGCCCCCTCCTGCTGCGCCACCCCACCCTCCTCGCCGTGGACACCCTCTTCGGCTCGCTCCTGCTGATCTCCGCCGGCCCCGACACCACGCTCGCGTACGTCAGCGTGTGCACCCCCCTGCTCGCCGGGATCGTCTACAGCTGGCGGGGAGCGGCCTGCTTCGCCAGCCTCCAGTCCCTGATCCTGCTCCTGGTCCACGCGACGGCCCGCGACCTGCACGCCAATCCGGCCGAGGCGCTGCTCCTGCCGGGCCTGTGCGTGGTGACGGGCGCCCTCGGCTCCACCCTGCGCAACCTCCTGCTCCGTTTCGGCGCCGCGACGCAGGCCCTCGCGGAGGCCCGGTCCCGGCTGGCGGCACGCGAGGCGGCCGACGCGGAACGCGCCCACCTGGCCCGGGAGATGCACGACTCGGTGGCCAAGACCCTGCACGGCGTGGCGCTCGCGGCGGACGGCCTCGCGGTCTCGGCCAGCCGCCCGCGCACGGACCCGGCGGTCGTCGGACGCCAGGCGGAACTGATCGCCCGAGCCGCCCGCCGCGCCGCGACGGAGGCCCGCGCCCTCCTGACGGACCTGCGCCGGGAACAAGCGGGTGACCTGGACTTCCTCGGAGAACTGGCGTCCAGGACGCAGGACTTCACCACCCGCACCGGCATCCCCGCCGACTACAGCGCCCCTCCCGCGGCCGTCCCCCTCGACCCCGCAGCCACTCACCAGCTCCTGAAGATCGCCGAAGAAGCCCTGGAGAACGCCCACCGCCACGCGGACCCCACCCGGATCGAGGTCCGGGCGGCCCTGCACGACGACCACCTGCGCATGACGATCCAGGACGACGGCCGCGGCCTGCCCCCCGGCACGGCCCTGGAGCACCTCCGCACCGGCGGCCACTTCGGCCTTCTGGGCATGGCCGAACGCGCCACGTCCATCGGCGCGCGCTTCCACATCGGCCACGGCGACCGGGCGCGCGGCACGCTGATCAGCGTCGAACTCCCCGTGGACCGGCCCCGGGAGGCTGCCCGATGACCCTCCGCGTCCTGATCGCGGACGACAATCCGGTGGTCCGCGCCGGCCTCGCGGCACTGCTGTCCGGCCACGACGACATCACGGTCGTCGCGGAGGCCTCCGACGGCCGCGCAGCCCAGGAGGCGGCCGAACGGGACCGCCCCGACGTCGTCCTCCTGGACGTCCACATGCCCGGCGTCGACGGCCTGGCGGCCCTGCCCCACCTGACCCCGCTCGCACCGGTCCTCATGCTCACCTACAGCGGCGAACCCGAGACCACGCTGGAGGCGCTGCGCAGGGGGGCGGCCGGCTACCTGGTCCACGGCGAGTTCACGGTGGACCAACTCCTGGCCGCGGTGAGGGACGCGAGCCGGGGCCGCCCGCATGTGTCTCCGACGGCGACGGAGGCATTGCTGGGCCACCTGAGGGGCACCGGCGAAAGTGCGACTGCACACGACAGCGAGCCCAACATGACGCAAAATGAAGGGCCTTCTCCTCGTGCTGCTTCACAACTGCAACGCAATGTGGGACAGTCGACCCCGTTGGGTGCTCACCTCAGCGCGAGGGAAGCGGAGATCATGGACCTCATCGCCACCGGCCTGACGAACCAGCAGATCGCCGCGGCCTGCTTCATCAGCGAGAAGACGGTCAAGAACCACATCAACCGC
The DNA here is from genome assembly GCF_043082085.1 of Streptomyces sp. NPDC014801. NCBI lineage: Bacteria > Bacillati > Actinomycetota > Actinomycetes > Kitasatosporales > Streptomycetaceae > Streptomyces > Streptomyces sp. NPDC014801. The sequence goes on from NZ_JBIBXG010000010.1 coordinate 81,159, forward strand.
ATCTTCGCCAAGCTGCACAGCACCAGCCGCGCGGAGGCGACGGCCAAGTGGCTGGGCACGGCCCCCCGGGAGCGGCGATGAACGCCTGGGCCCGCATTTGGGCCCACGGACCCTCGCAGAACCACAGCGCGGCGCCTTACCGTTCCCGCGCCGACAGAGGGGAGCACCATGAGCAACTGGATCACCCGCATCGCCCACGACGACAAGGGGCAGACAGCGGTGGAGTATCTGGGCATCATCGCGGTCGTGGTCGCCATCGTGTTGGCGATCACGGGCACGGACATCGGCAACACCATCTACACCGCCATCACGGACAAGATCAACGAGGTCATCGGCGGCTGATGCCCCGCCGTGAGTACGGCGACGCAGGGCAGGCCTTTCCTGTCTACCTCACGGTGATAGGGGGCCTGCTCCTGCTTGCGTTCGCTTACTTCGCGGTCGGACAGGCGGGGGCCAACAGGAACGGCGCCCAGACCGCGGCCGACGCGGCGGCGCTCGCCGCGGCCCAGGACACACGCGACCAACTGGCCGGCCAGTGGGTGAAGGACGTGCTGGATCCGGCCAAGTGGCAGGACGTCTTCGACGGAGTGGTGCCGGTCGACGCGTCGTGCCCGAAGGCGGACCAACTCGCCGCCGCGAACGACGCCCACGTCGAGCAGTGCGCGCCGACCGGACCCCTGGGCTACGAAGTGAAGGTGAAGTCCGACAAGCCGGTCGGCGACTCCATCGTCCCGGGCACGGAGAACCAGTACGCGACGGCGTCCGCCAAGGCGGTGATCGAACCGCTCTGCACGTTCGACACCGCCGCGGCAGGCAAAGACGTCCTGCCACGGCTCACGTGCAAGGACCGCGACTGGGACATCGACCCCAAGGATCCGGTGGACCTCCCGGAGCCACGGGATCTCTTCGACGTCCACCTGGCCGACTGAGCAGCGAACGACGAGTCGATAAGGAAGCAGAGCGATGAGCTTGCGCAGGGGGATGACCGCACTGGCTGTGGCGGTCGGTCTGGCTGTCGGCGTGGCTGCGTGTGGTGGGGGAGGCGATGACGACACCAAGCCGAAGACGTCGGCGTCTGCCTCCAAGGGGGGTGACTCCAAGCCAACCGCCCAGGAGGGCCAGTCGGACGCCCCGATGGCCGAGATGAAGGGGCCGAACGGGCTGCTGCTCCAAGTCACCTCTGCCCAGCGCGATCCGGGGGGCTTCGTCACAGTCAACGGCAATCTGAAGAACGATGGAGCACAGCGGGTGACCGTCCCCGCCGGTGTGCGAGGTGACGAGACGGAGATCGTGCGGCACGGCATGTCCCTGGGGGGTGCAACCCTCGTGGACAGCAAGGAGAAGAAGCGCTACTACGTGCTGCGTGACACGGACGGACGACCCCTGACCACCACCGGCTTCTCCTCGCTCAAGCCGGGTGAGTCGCTCTCCTTCTTCATTCAGTTCCCCGCTCCGCCGGACGGCACCACGGAAGTGACCTTCCAGCTTCCGATGTTCGCCAGCGCCGCGATCCAGATCTCCGGATGAGGCCCGCCCCATGACCCTCACCCGAGCCCTCACCCTCACCGCCGCCGTCCTGCTCCTCACCCCCACGGCCGCCTACGCCGACGACGGCCCCAGCGTGCCGCCCGGTACCGAGGCCACCGCGAGCGCGCCGGTGAAGGTCGACCCGGGCGACCCCGATCTCAAGCTCCCCGAGGGCGCGACGCTGGCCGCGCCGAAGGTGCTGGACATCAAGTCCGTCGTGGAGGACCAGTCGGGCGACGAGCGCCGTGAGGACACCAACGCGGACGTGAAGTTCGCGCTGCAGGCCGAGGTGCTGTTCGGCAAGGACAGCGCGAAGCTGAGCCCGGACGCGAGGGCGCGGATCGCCGCGATCGCGCAGGAGATCAAGAAGCAGAACGCGACCCGCATCCGTGTCTTCGGCTTCACGGACAACCTCGGCTCGGCCGCCCACGGCGACGTGCTGTCGCGGCAGCGGGCCAACGCCGTGCAGGACGCGCTGGACGACGACCTGAACGACCCGAACGTCACCTTCGAGGTCCGCGGATACGGCGAGGAGTACCCGATCGCCTCGAACGCCACGGAGGAGGGCCGCCGCAAGAACCGCCGGGTCGAGGTCAGTTTCCCGCGCTCGGAAAGCTGACCCGCACCCCCGCGCGCAGCCCCCACCGGGCCATGGCTCCGGCCTCGGCCTCCAGCACGTGCCGGGCCCGCAGCCGGGGCCGGCCGAGCTGGCCCGGGGGCATGGTGCGTACGGCGAGGACCCGCAGGTGCCGGTCGAGGTAGGCGACGTCGATCGGCATGCGCATCCGGAAGGTGTGCACGCTGCTGGCGGGGGACAGCAGCATGGCTCCGTCCAGCGAGTCCCGCCCCAACAGCCCGCGCGTCCGCGCCCGGTAGGAGGCGGCGATCTCCAACGGCACGGTCACCGCTCCCTCCCCCTCCCCGACGACCAGCACCCCTCGCCCATCACGCCATCTCCCCATGCCCCCACCCTCCCACCGTGGACGCACCGAGGGTCAACCGAGCGGCACGCCGAAGTGAGGCACCAGGCCGCCCGTAAAGCAGTTGTGGGTGTGGGGTGGGCGGGATAGGAAGCTGGCATGAGTGGACTCGGTGTTGTTTTCAGGCCTCAGCTTCCTCCGGAGCGGTTGCGTGCCGTGGCTCAGGTCGCCGATGCGGCGGGGCTGGAGGAGTTGTGGTTGTGGGAGGACTGCTTCCTGGAGGGCGGCGTGTCCACGGCCGCCGCCGCGCTGGCGTGGACCGAGCGGGTGCGGGTCGGGATCGGGCTGCTGCCCGTGCCGCTGCGCAACGTCGCCGTCACGGCCATGGAGGCGGCCACGCTGGAGCGGATGTTCCCCGGCCGCGCGATCCTCACCGTCGGGCACGGGGTGCAGGACTGGATGGGGCAGGTCGGGGCGCGCGCCGAGTCGCCGATGACGCTGCTGCGCGAGTACCTGCTCGCCCTGCGCGCCCTGCTGCGGGGTGAGCGGCTCAGCACCGAGGGCCGGTACGTGCGGCTCGACGACGTCGCACTCGACTGGCCGCCGGCCTCGCCGATGCCGGTGCTCGCCGGTGTCACCGGGCCCCGCTCCCTGCGGCTGTCCGGTGAGGCCGCCGACGGCACGCTGCTGACCATCGTCAACTCCGCCGACGGCGTGCGGCGGGCGCGGGGGATCGTCGACGAGGGGCGGGAGGCGGCCGGACGGCTCGGCGATCCGCACCGGGTCGTCGTCTACCTGCTCACCGTCACCGGGCCCGACGCAGAGGCCCGGCTGCGCGCCGAACTCGCCGCCGAGGGCCTCACCGACGTCCCCGGCGTCGGTGTCGCCGGGGACGCCGAGACCGTCGCCAAGGCCGTGCGGGAGTTCCACGCGGCCGGCGCCGACACCGTCGTACTGCAGCCGACCGGGGACGAGCCCGATCCGGAGGGGTTCGTGCGGTTCGCCGCGCGGGAGGTGCGGCCGCTCCTCGCGTAGGGTCCGTCAGCGCGCCGGGACAGCTGGGCCCGTCAGGGCCCGGAGGCACCTGCCGGCGGCCTCATCCTCTCGGGTGGTCGCCCGTCGCCCCGTCCAGCAGCTCGCGCATGATGTCCATGTGGCCCGCGTGCCGGGCCGTCTCCTCGACCATGTGGACCAGCACCCAGCGCAGCGACACCTCGCGGTCCGGGTGCCACGACGGGCGGCCCACCGCGTCCAGCGGGAGCTCGGTGAGCGTGCGGTCGGCGGCGGCGCGGGCGCGCCCGTAGAACGCGGCGATGCTCTCCGCCGTCTCGTCCTCGGACGCGTGCATGTCCTCGTCCGTGTACGGGTCGAACCAGAGCGGCTCCCGCTCACGGCCGAACGTCTCCACGAACCAGCCGTACTCCACCGAGGCCAGGTGCTTCACCAGCCCGAGCAGGTTCGTGCCGGAGGGGGTCATGGGGCGGCGCAGCCGCTCCTCGTCCAGGCCCTGCAGCTTCCACAGCACCGCGTCCCGGTGCCGGTCCAGGCTCGCCCGCAGCGTGTCCTTCTCGTCCGCCCGGTACTGCTGCCCGTCGCCGTCGCTCATGCCGATCCCCCTGCCGCTTCGATGTGGTCCTGCACCACGCCGCCGAAACTAACAGGCGCCACTGACAACGCCCTGCGATGATCGTCGCCATGCCCGCACAGCCCGGCCACCGCAGCTTCGAGGAACTCGTCGCCGAGGGCGCCTCCGCCCCCACCGAGGGGTGGGACTTCTCCTGGTTCGAGGGGCGGGCCACCGAGCAGCGGCCGTCGTGGGGGTACGCCACGGCGATGGCCGGACGGCTCGGGTCGGCCGCCGCCGCCCTGGACGTGCAGACCGGGGGAGGGGAGGTGCTCGACTTCGCCCTCGGCCGCGCGGCCGCCCCACCCGCCCTCGTCGTCGCCACCGAGGGCTGGGCCCCGAACGTCGCCAAGGCCACCGCGTTGCTGCACCCGCGCGGGGTCGCCGTCGTCGCCTCGCCCGAGGACGCGCCGCTGCCGTTCGCCGACGCGGCGTTCGACCTGGTGGTGAGCCGGCATCCGGTGCGGCCGCAGTGGGCGGAGATCGCGCGCGTGCTGGAGCCCGGCGGCACCTACTTCGCCCAGCACGTGGGCCCGAGCAGCGTCTTCGAGCTCGTCGAGTTCTTCCTGGGACCGCAGTCGGAGCAGACGCGACGCGCCCGTCACCCGGACCGGGAGCGTGCCGACGCCGAGGCCGCCGGGCTGGAGATCGTGGACCTCAGGTCGGAGCGGCTGCGGATGGAGTTCCACGACATCGGGGCCGTGGTGCACTTCCTGCGCAAGGTGGTCTGGATGGTCCCCGGTTTCACCGTGGAGGCGTACGAACCGCGGCTGCGCGCCTTGCACGAGCGCATCGAGGCGGAGGGGCCGTTCGTCGCGCACAGCAGCCGGCATCTCGTCGACGCGCGCAAGCCCCGTCACTGAGGTCACGGCAGTCACACCGTTTCCACAGCCACACGGTTTCCACATTGTTATCGCTGTCTGCTCGCGTTCACCCGGCTGCCTCGCATAGGTTCAGACCAAGGTGATTCGCGTGAGCAAAGCTGCGCGGGCGGTACCGCGCAGTGGAGGGGGCTGCGCGGTACCGCCGCCGTCAAGGAGCGTCGGTGGCGGGTAGCCCATCGGGGGGACGGCCGCCGACAGGTTCCCCGCACCTTTCCCTGCGCCCATCACGCCGCCGACCACGGCTTCTTCCGTCAGCACCGCGTCGCCGGGCGATTTCGGAGCGTAGTTGTGGCACGCCGATGCACACACCTGCCCTTACGAAGGGTTATGGTGGAAACCCCCCCTCGGGCCGGTCCGTCTCCCCCCCACGGACCGGCCCGTTTTCTTTTCCCCCGCCGTCCGGCTGTCGCTACAGTCCGCCCATGTCGAACGGTCACCCGATACCGCCCGGCCCCTACGGCCCGCCCACCCCCTCCGGCACGCCGAGCGGCGCCCCCGGCCAGAGCGAGGCCTACGGCCACCCCGCCGAGCCGAGCGCGTACGGCCACCCCGCCGAGCCCGGTGCGTACGCCCAGCCCGGCGCCTACGGCCACCCCACCCACCCCGGCGCCTACGCCCACCCCGCCCCGCCGGCCGCGCCCTACCCCCAGCCGCACCCGCCCTACGCGCCCTACGGTGCGACGCCGCCGTACGCGATGCCCACCGCCGTCCGTGCCGCGCAGGTGGTGATCTTCGTGATGACGGGGCTCGCCGTGCTGCTCACCTTCGTCGTCGCCGCCACGGTCGGCGCAAGGCCCGCCGGTGAGTTCTTCGGGGCGTATCTCATGACGATCCCGCTGTTCGTCCTCGCGTTCCTGTACGGCAGCGCCGGCAACGCGGTCCGCGTGACGTCCGTCGTGCTGGCCTCCGTACAGATCGTCATCGCCCTTGGCGCCACGGCCAATCGCACCCCCGGCGGCATCCTCCCGCTCGCCGGCGCCATCGCCGTCGTCTCCCTGCTCGGCAACGGCAGCGCGGGCCGGTGGTTCCGCCGCCCCCGCGGGGTCCCGGCGCCCCCGCGGCCGCCGTACGCCTGACACCCGAACACGGTCCACCCGGCCGGCGGGGGTAGGCTTCGCCACCGGGGACCGCCATACGGACAGGTGCCGCGCCCGGCCGGAGCCCGGCGCGCCTGTCCGTTCCGCACCGGAGGGGCTGACAATCACGTGAACCTGCGCGACAAGCTGCGCGGCCTTCTCGTCGGGCTGTACGCGCGGCGGGTGGAAGGCCACCTGGACCACGCTCAGGTGCCCAAGCACATCGGCGTCATCATGGACGGCAACCGGCGCTGGGCGAAGGCCGCGGGCTCCACCACCGCGCAGGGCCACCAGGCCGGGGCGGACAAGATCGAGGAGTTCCTCGGCTGGTGCAGCGAGACCGACGTCGAGGTCGTCACCCTGTGGCTGCTGTCCACGGACAACCTCACCCGCCCGGAGGACGAGCTCCGTCCGCTGCTCGGCATCATCGAGGGCGTCGTGCGCACCCTCGCCGCCGACGGCCGCTGGCGCGTGCACCACGTGGGCACCCCGGACATCCTGCCGGCCGGCATGCAGCGCACGCTGAAGGAGGCCGAGGAGGCCACCGCGCACGTCGACGGGATACTGGTCAACGTCGCCATCGGCTACGGCGGCCGCCAGGAGATCGCCGACGCCGTGCGCTCCATGCTGTTCGACGCCCACGAGCGGGGCGTGGCGATGGACGACCTCGCCGAGCAGGTCGACGTCGACATGATCGGCCGCCACCTGTACACCAGCGACCAGCCCGACCCCGACCTCGTCATCCGCACCAGCGGCGAGCAGCGGCTGTCCGGTTTCATGCTGTGGCAGACCGCGCACTCCGAGTACTACTTCTGCGAGGTCTTCTGGCCGGCCTTCCGCAAGGTCGACTTCCTGCGCGCGCTGCGCGACTACGCGGCCCGTCACCGCCGTTACGGCGGCTGACGCGGCGACACCCCCTCACGGCCCCCCTGGGCCGCCCCGTGTACGTCTCGCGCGGAAGTAACACGGAGTTCACCGCCGCGCCGCCCTGCCCTGTGGCATGGCGGCGCATTTTCGAGGGCATAAGGCAAGCAGGTCGACACCCGAACCACGGGCGTCGGATCTCAGCGGACGGCACGGGGCCGTCCGCCCGGGAGGCCCTTTGCACCAGCCCCACCGTGCGGTGACGGCACGGAAGCAGCCGCGGAGGGCCGGTTTTCGGCCCGCCGTACACGGGGGCCGGCCGCCGGCCGTGATGTGTCCACCCTCCCGGACCGGCTTCCACCTCGTCGCTCCCCGACCTCATCCGAGGGGGTACGTCCTTCCGTGGTGACCAGCACAAAGCGCCCCAAGCCAGACCGGCGCACCTACGTTCTCGACACCAGCGTCCTGCTGGCCGACCCGAACGCCCTGACCCGCTTCGACGAGCACGAGGTCGTGCTCCCCATCGTCGTGGTGACGGAGCTGGAGGCCAAGCGGCACCATCCCGAACTCGGCTACTTCGCCCGGCAGGCGCTGCGCCTGCTCGACGACTACCGGGTGCGGTACGGCCGTCTCGATGCCCCCATCCCGACCGGGGAGCTCGGCGGGACCGTGCGGGTCGAGCTCAACCACTCGGACCCCAGCGTGCTGCCCACCGGCTACCGGCTGGGGGACAACGACTCGCGCATCCTCGCGGTCGCACGCAACCTGCAGGCCGAGGGGCTCGACGTCACCGTCGTCTCGAAGGACCTCCCGCTGAGGATCAAGGCGTCCTCGGTGGGCCTGCTCGCCGAGGAGTACCGCGCCGAGCTGGCCATCACGGAGAACTCCGGCTGGACGGGGATGAGCGAACTCACCCTGCCGGCGGAGCAGGTGGACATCCTCTTCGAGGAAGGCCATCTGTACGTCCCGCAGGCGGCCGAACTGCCCGTGCACACGGGGCTGACCATCCACTCCGAGCGGGGCAAGGCCCTCGGCCGCGTCACCCCGGAGGGCAACGTCCGGCTGGTGCGCGGCGACCGGGAGGCGTTCGGCATCAAGGGCCGCAGCGCCGAGCAGCGCATCGCGCTGGACCTGCTGCTCGATCCGGACGTCGGGATCGTGTCGATGGGCGGCCGGGCCGGCACCGGCAAGTCGGCGCTCGCGCTGTGTGCCGGCCTGGAGGCGGTCCTGGAGCGCCGCCAGCACCAGAAGGTGATGGTCTTCCGCCCGCTGTACGCGGTCGGCGGCCAGGAGCTGGGCTATCTGCCCGGCACCGAGGCGGAGAAGATGAGCCCGTGGGCCCAGGCCGTCTTCGACACCCTCTCGGCGGTCACCTCGCGCGAGGTCATCGAGGAGGTCACCGCGCGCGGCATGCTGGAGGTCCTGCCGCTCACCCACATCCGCGGCCGTTCGCTGCACGACGCCTTCGTCATCGTCGACGAGGCGCAGTCGCTGGAACGGAACGTCCTGCTGACCGTGTTGTCCCGGATCGGGGCCAATTCCCGGGTGGTTCTCACCCATGACGTGGCACAGCGGGACAATCTGCGGGTCGGGCGCTACGACGGTGTGGTGGCCGTCGTGGAGAAGCTGAAGGGGCACCCGCTCTTCGCCCATGTGACGCTGAACCGGTCCGAGAGGTCCCAGATCGCTGCGCTTGTGACCGAAATGCTCGAAGAGAGCAGTATCTGAGAAGGACGGGAGTTTCCGGGGTTCTGACCCACCGTCGGCGCCGTTCCGCAAAGGCCGAGAGCCTAGCGGGGCGGCGCCGCCGCGTGTGCGCGTTCGATGAAATCCCCAGGGGCAAACGGGATGTGAGCTTTCACACGCAACTCGGAATTGCGGTGCGGCGTCGGGTTACGGCAGAGTCTCACTCCTGTCAGGCCCCGCATACGACACATCTGTACCCCCAGCGGTACGGCACCACAGTTCAACTCCATAGCAGCCGTCGTATGCCGCCCGAGCACCACGCGGCGCTCCCGTGCCGGGAGTTGCCCACCGGGCCCGCGCCTCCCGTGACCCCGCAGTTGGGGAGGCCAGTGCCAGGGGCACGATTGCGTCCGCCAGGGTCACCGAAGCGGGCGATGCTGGAAGGAAACCGTGTGAGCCGGATTTCGGTCCGGGGATTCGCAGTGGCCTCCGCCACCGCGGTCACCGCTGTCGGAAGCGTCGTCGGCGTTGCCTCGGGCAGCACCGCGCAGCCGAACGACGCCGAGGCGACGGCAGCCGACGTCACGCTCCTCGCGGACATCCCCGCGGGACAGCAGGCGCAGGTGCAGACCGCGTCCCTGGCGCAGCAGGCCGACGCGCAGGCCATCGCCGCCGACGCGAGCGCCAAGAAGACCGCCGAGGAAGCGGCCCGCAAGGCGGCCGCCGAGACCGCGATCGCGAAGAAGGAGGCCGCCGAGAAGGCGGCGAAGGAAGCCAAGGAGCGCGAGGAGGCCGAGAAGGCCGCCAGCCGCAGCGCCCGCGACGCCTCCAGCTTCCCCATTCAGGGCTCGTACACCGTCGCGCAGATCCAGGCGATGGCGCGTCAGATGGTCGGATCCGGCCAGTTCCAGTGCTTCAGCAACATCGTGGACCACGAGTCCAGCTGGAACTACCGGGCCGTCAACGCCTCCTCCGGTGCCTACGGCCTCTTCCAGGCCCTGCCCGGCTCCAAGATGTCGTCCGTCGGCGCCGACTGGCAGACGAACCCGGCCACGCAGATCAAGTGGGGCCTCAACTACATGAACAGCCGGTACGGCAGCCCGTGCGACGCCTGGTCGTTCTGGCAGGCCAACCACTGGTACTAGGGCCTCCGCGGGAGGACGGCCGACTCGCTTCGTCGCGGTCGTTCCCCGGCTGCGGGCCGTCGCCGGCCGGTCGCGCAGTTCCCCGCGCCCCTTACGGGGGCGCTGCCCCCGGGCCCCCGCTCAACCTCGCGCAGCCCCTCCCCGTCCTAGGGGGAGGGGCTTTCGCCCTGTACGGTCGTACGCGACGACTCCGGGGGGAGTGGTGGGCAGAGACGGGGGAAGAGGACGGATCATGTCGCGAGTGCCAGGGTGGCTCGGTCGGCTCGGCGCCGGACTGACCGGGATAAGCGAGCGGCTCGACGAGCGCCGCGCCGAGTTCGAGCGCGAACAGGCCGAGCAGGAAGCCGTCGCGCCGCCCGACCACGTGCCGCCGCCCCCCGACTACGCACCCGCCGTCCCGGCCCGCCCCGACCCCGCGCAGGCCGTCCCCTGGGGCGTCCGCGTCGCCGCCGAGGCCGGCTGGCGGCTGCTGGTGCTCGCGGGCACGCTCTGGGTGCTGATGCGGGTCATCAGCGCCGTCCAGCTCGTCGTCCTCGCCTTCGTCACCGCCCTGCTCATCACCGCGCTGCTCCAGCCGACGGTGGCGCGGCTGACCCGCATGGGCGTGCCGCGCGGCCTGGCCACGGCGATGACGGCGATCCTCGGCTTCGTCATCATGGGGCTGATCGGCTGGTTCGTGACCTGGCAGGTCATGGAGAACATCGACAACCTCTCCAGCCAGATCCAGGACGGCATCGACGAGTTGCGCAAGTGGCTGCTCAACAGCCCCTTCCACGTCACCGACAAGCAGATCAACCAGATCGCCAAGAACCTGCGCGAGGCGATCGGCGCCAACACCGACCAGATCACCTCGGCCGGACTGGAGGGCGTCCAGGTCGTCGTGGAGGCCCTCACCGGCATCCTGCTGACCGTCTTCTCGACGCTGTTCCTGCTCTACGACGGCCGCCGCATCTGGGAGTGGACGTTGAAGCTCGTCCCGGCCGCCGCCCGCCCCGGCGTGGCCGGTGCCGGCCCGCGCGCCTGGCGCACGCTGACCGCGTACGTGCGGGGCACGGTGATCGTCGCCCTCATCGACGCCATCTTCATCGGTCTCGGCATCTACTTCCTCAATGTGCCGATGGCCGTGCCGCTCGCGGTGTTCATCTTCCTGTTCGCGTTCATACCGCTGGTCGGTGCCGTCGTCTCCGGCGCGCTCGCGGTCGTCGTGGCGCTCGTCACCCAGGGCGTGTTCACCGCCGTGATGACGCTCGTCGTCGTGCTGGCCGTGCAGCAGATCGAGGGGCACATCCTGCAGCCGTTCATCCTCGGGCGGGCCGTGCGGGTGCATCCGCTGGCGGTGGTGCTGTCGGTGGCGGCCGGCGGGATGGTGGCCGGGATCGGCGGCGCGGTGGTGGCCGTGCCGCTCGTGGCGGTGACCAACACGGTCGCGGGATATCTGCGGTCCTACTCGCGGGGCGTGCTGCCGCGCGGCGTGGGACAGCCGGCCCGGCCGCCGGCCGTGGACGCGGTGGACGGCGTCGACCGCGCCGAGGGCGCGTCCGTGGGGGCGGCGCCCTCCGAGGACGGGCACGGCAACGCGGAAGGCCCCGCCCACCAGCAGTGAGCGGGGCCCCTCGGGCGTACGGTCGCCTTACTCGGCGGCGAGCACGGCCTCCGCCTCCAGGGTGACGCCGACGGCCTGGACGACCGAGGCGATCTTGAAGGCTTCCTGGATGGTCTCGCGCTCGACACCGGCCTTGCGCAGGACCTGCTCGTGCGAGTCCAGGCACATGCCGCAGCCGTTGATCGCGGAGACCGCGAAGGACCACAGCTCGAAGTCGGTCTTGTCGACGCCGGGGTTGCCGATGACGTTCATCCGCAGGCCCGCGCGCAGGGTGCCGTACTCGTGGTCCGACAGCAGGTGGCGGGTGCGGTAGAAGACGTTGTTCATCGCCATGACGGCGGCGGCGGCCTTCGCGGCCTCGTAGGCCTCCGGCTTGAGGTTCGCCTTCGCCTCCGGCTCCAGCTCACGCAGCACGATCGGGGAGCGCGAGGCGATGGCGGTCGCCAGCACCGTGCCCCACAGCTGCTGCGCGGGCAGGTCGGAGTTGCCGATGACCGAGCCCAGGTTGAGCTTCAGGTCCTTGGCGTAGTCCGGGACGCGGGACTTCAGGGAGTCGAGGGACATGCCTCACTCACCAGCCAGCAGCTTGACCGGGTCCAGGGTCTCGTCGCCCTTGCTCCAGTTGCACGGGCACAGCTCGTCCGTCTGCAGGGCGTCCAGGACCCGCAGGACCTCCTTCGGGTTCCGGCCGACGGAGCCCGCGGTCACCATGGTGAACTGGATCTCGTTGTTCGGGTCGACGATGAAGACGGCGCGCTGGGCGAAGCCGTCCTCGCCCTCGATGCCGAGGTCCCGCATGAGCTCGTGCTTGGAGTCGGCCATCATCGGGAACGGAAGGTCGGTCAGGTCCGGGTGGTCCTTGCGCCAGGCGTGGTGGACGAACTCGGAGTCACCGGAGAAGCCGAGGATCTGGGCGTCGCGGTCGGCGAACTCCTCGTTCAGCTTGCCGAACGCGGCGATCTCGGTCGGGCACACGAAGGTGAAGTCCTTGGGCCACGCGAAGACGACCTTCCACTTGCCCTCGTAGGTCTTGTGGTCGATCGTCTCGAACTCCTTGCCCTTCTCCAGCGAGACGCAGGCGGTCAGTTCGAACTCGGGGAACTTGTCACCGACAGTGAGCACACGCTCTCCTTGCAGCGAAGAAACACCCCTTTTGGGGGTGTTTCCCATGGGTTGGACGTAGTTGATGTTGGCACACCGTGCATTGATTACGGAAATAGCTACACTCGGTCAGGTTGATCGGAGGGAGCTATCAGTGAGCGTGGCCAGCGTGACCGCAGCAGCCGGCAGCAAGCGGAAACAGCCCAGCTTGGCGCAGCTGCGGGCATTCGCGGCGGTCGCCGAGCACCTGCACTTCCGGGACGCCGCCGCGGCGATCGGCATGAGCCAGCCGGCCCTCTCGGGCGCCGTGTCCGCGCTGGAGGAGACACTCGGTGTCACCCTCCTCGAGCGTACGACGCGCAAGGTACTGCTCTCGCCGGCGGGGGAACGCCTCGCGGTGCGCGCCAAGGCCGTACTGGACGAGGTCGGGGCGCTGATGGAGGAGGCCGAGGCGGTGCGGGCGCCGTTCACCGGGGTGCTGCGGCTCGGGGTGATCCCCACGGTCGCGCCGTATCTGCTGCCGACGGTGCTGCGGCTGGTGCACGAGCGCTACCCCGACCTGGACCTGCAGGTGCACGAGGAGCAGACGGCCTCCCTCGTGGAGGGACTCCACTCGGGGCGGCTGGACCTGCTGTTGCTGGCCGTGCCGCTCGGCGTGCCGGGGGTCGTCGAACTGCCGCTGTTCGACGAGGACTTCGTGCTGGTCACGCCCATGGACCATCCGCTCGGGGGCCGGGAGGGGATACCGCGGGAAGCGCTGAAGGAGCTCAACCTGCTCCTGCTGGACGAGGGGCACTGCCTGCGGGACCAGGCGCTCGACATCTGCCGCGAGGCGGGACGGGAGGACGCGCCGGTGACGACGACCGCGGCGGGGCTGTCCACGCTGGTGCAGCTGGTCGCGGGCGGCCTGGGGTGCACGCTGCTGCCGCGTACGGCACTGAAGCTGGAGACGGCGCGCAGCAGTCAGCTGCTCACCGGGTACTTCGCCTCGCCGGCGCCCACACGGAGGGTCGCGCTGGCCATGCGGGCGGGGGCGGCTCGCTCGGCGGAGTACGAGGAGCTGGCGGAGGCGTTGCGGGGGGCGCTGCGGGGGTTGCCGGTGCGGGTGGTTTCCGGCGAGGAGTAGTTCTTCGGCGGCGGGTGGAGCGGGGGCGGGGCGGTGAGTGTTCCGCCCCGCCCCCTGCTCGCCGTGGGCGGCTACTCCGTGCGCAGGCCCTCCGGGCGCATCAGCCTGAGCAGGGGTGGCAGGCTCAGGGCCGTCACCGCGAGGACGATCGCCGCGCCGATGCCCGTCATGGACAGCACGCTGGACCAGTCCACGGTGACCGGGGTCGCCGTCATGCGCAGGAGGACCGCGCCGAGGGTCATGCCGACCGCCGTGGCCAGCAGGAGGCCCAGCGCGATGGGGATCGCCGTCTGCCACAGGACCGAGAGGCCGAGGGTACGGCGGCGGGTGCCGAACGCGACCAGGGCGGACAGCAGTTTGCGGCGCTCGCGCAGCTGCTCCAGCTGGGAGACCAGCAGGCTCGCCCCGATCAGGCCGAGGACACAGGTCGCGCCGACGAAGAGGCCCGTGCGGATGGCGGCGAACTTCGGTGTCTGGCGGGTCGACGTCCACTGCATCGCGTCGGCCAGGGGGTCGATGCGGGCCGAGGCGGTGCGGGCGTACTCCACGGCGTCCGGCACCGCGGGATCGAAGGTGAGGAAGAACTGCCCGGTCAGGGCCGGTGCCGCCGGCGGGGGCACGGCGCCCCAGGTGAGGAGGAAGCCGGAGCGCTTGATGCCGTTCGGGTCCTTGATCGCGTCGGCCTGCTTCAGCCCCGCCGGGACGTGCCAGGGGATCTCCCGGCCCCGTGAGTCGCCGTAGGAGGGGTCGATGTACAGCAGTTGGCCCGGACGGGCGAGCTTGGCGGTCGTCCCCTCGTCGTACTCGCCGCCGCGCAGGGCGAAGATGTCGCCGTCGCGGCAGGACGGCAGGGCGGCCACCTCGCGCAGGGCAGCGCAGTCGCCGACCATCATCTCGCTGCCGAGGTCCGGATCCTTGCGGGCGGCGCCGAGGCTCACCTGGGACAGCGCGGTCACCCGGCGTACGCCCTCGGTGCGGCGGAACGTCGCGGTCGCGCCCGCGACATCGCTGCCGGAGTGGACCGTCACCTGCATGTCGGCCCGGCTCACGTCCTTGCCGGTGCTGCGGGTGTAGTCGTCCTCGACGCCCGCGAACAGCATCTGCAGCGCGATCGCCCCGGCTACCGCCACGGCGATGCCGTTGACCATGCGGGCCGCGGTGCCGCTGCTCAACTGCAGACGCCGGACGGCCAGTTGCCAGGCGACACCGCCCGCGCCGAGCCGGCCCACGACCGTCTCCACGACCCACGGCAGCAGCGAGGTCACGCCGACGAGGAGCAGCAGGACACCACCGGTGACCAGGTACTGGTTGAAGTCGCCGTGGTCGCGGCCCTGGCCCAGCATCGGGTACAGCATCCCCAGGCCGGCCAGCGGCAGCAGCAGCCGCCACCACAGCCGGCGGCGGGCGGGCTTCGCCGTGCGCACCACGCCCAGGGGTTCGATGACCACTCCGCGCAGCGCGAACAGCGTGACCAGCACGGCGGCCGCGGGCACCGCCACGGCGACCAGCAGGGCGAGCAGCGGGGAGGGGTTGAGGGAGCTGGGGAAGACGCTGATGTCCAGGATGTCGAAGGTCCCGGCCAGTTGGCGGCCGAGCACGAAGAAGACGCTGCCCAGCACCAGCCCGAGCAGGGCGCCGCCGAGCGCCTCGCCGGCCGCGATGCGCCGGGTCATGCGGCTGTCGGAGCCGACCAGCCGCAGGGCCGCCAGCCGCCGGTCGCGCTGCTCGCCGCCGAACCGTACGGCCGCGGCGATGAACACGGCGACCGGCATCAGCAGGACGACGAAGATGACGAGGACCAGCAGGAGCAGGACGGGGTCCATCCGCTCCGGGGAGGCGTTCGGGTTGCCGAAGTGCTCGAGGCGGACCACGCGGCCGCCGTCGACGCGGGACGCGAGCCCGTCGGCGCCGCGGTAGAGGACGAGTTCGGCCGGGCCGAGCAGCCCGCTCTCGCCGATCGTGCCCACGATCCGTTCCGGCAGCCGTTCGCGCAGCAGCCTGCCCTCGTCGGAGGTGAGCAGCTTCTTCAGGGCGGGGGAGACCACCATCTCGCCCTTGGCCGGGAACGCGTCCACGCCGGGCGGCAGCGGCGCGTGCGGCCCCTCGGGCTGCAGCGCCCGCCCCAGGATGTCCTTGTCGCGGAAGGTGGTGCCGGCGTCGGCGACCAGCAGGGAGTGGTCCGACGCGCTGCGCACGCTTGTCCCGACGAACAGGCTGGAGCGCGCCTCGCTGCGTTCGTGCCGTACGGACAGCGCGCTCGGGATCGCGGTGGTGAGCAGCAGCAGCGCCACGCCCAGGCCGACGCCCACGGCGGTCAGCAGGGCCCGGATCCATCCCTCGCGTCCGCCGCTGAAGGCGAAGCGCACCCCCATGGCCAGGTCCCTGGCCCACTGCCGGAGGTTCATACGATGCGCTCCATGTCGCGGGACCTGCCGTCGCGTACGACGACCTCGCGGTCGGAGTAGGCGGCCACCCGGGCCTCGTGGGTGACGAGGACGACGGCGGCGTTGGCGGAACGCGCGGCGTCCGTCAGCAGCTCCATGACGCGCTCGCCGTTGAGGGAGTCCAGGGCGCCGGTGGGTTCGTCGGCGAAGACGACACGCGGGTCGGTGACCAGCGCACGGGCGACGGCGACGCGCTGCCCCTGCCCGCCGGACACCTCGCCGGGCCGCTTCTTCCTCAGGTCGTCGACCTCCAGGCGCTCCATCCACCCCAGGGCGGCCCGCTCGGCCTCCTTGCGGGAGGCGCCGTTGAGCCGCATGGGCAGGGCGACGTTCTCCACGCAGGTCAACTCGGGTACGAGCTGCCCGAACTGGAAGACGAACCCGAACTCGCTCCTCCTCAGGGCGCTGCGCTCGCTGTCGCTCATCGCCGACAGCTCGCGGCCGGCGTAGGTGATCGTGCCCTCGTCGGGGGTGACGATCCCGGCGAGGCAGTGCAGCAGCGTCGACTTGCCCGAGCCGGAGGGGCCCATGACGGCGACGACCTCGCCGGGGTGGATGGAGAAGGAGGCGCCGTCGAGGGCGACGGTGGGTCCGTAGACCTTGCGCAGGCCGTCGGCGGCGAGCAGGGAACCGGCGGGGGCGTTCACGGGGCCACCACCGCCTCGCGCAGCTTGTCCAGCCGGGCGGCGGTCAGCTCCAGCCAGCGCAGGTCGGCCTCCAGGTGGAACAGGGCGTGGTCGCAGATCAGCTGGTCCGCGAGGTCGCCCTTGCGCTTGCGGTCGGTGAGGATGCGCATGCTGCGCAGGTGCTCGGAGCGCTGCGTGTCGAGGATGTCGGCGGCGTCGCGGTGGGTGAGCAGCGCGAGGACGACCTTGGTGTACAGCGTCGACTGCAGGTACGGCTCGGGCTTCTCCGGCGTCGCCAGCCACCGTGCCACGTCGGTGATGCCGGCCTCGGTGATGGCGTACCGCTTGCGCTCGGGGCCGCCGCCGGCCTCGATGCCGTCGACTTCGACGAGACCGTTCTTCAGCAGGCGGGACATCGTCGAGTAGACCTGGCCGTAGTGCAGCGGCCGGTCGTGACCGAACTTCTCGTCGAAGGCGCGCTTGAGGTCGTAGCCGTGGCGCGGCCCTGACTCCAGGAGGCCCAGAAGGGTGTGACCGATGGACATGGGGCGACTCTACACACGGTGTATACGCCGCGTGTATACACGCCGTGTGCAGCCCCTGCCCCTGCGTACGCCCCCGCAGGTGAGAGCGCATTGTCACGGTTCAGCAACAGGGCGCGGTGCGGTGTGCGTGGGCGCGGTGCCCTTGGGTGCGCTGTGCCCGGCGTTGCGGTGACCGCCGTGGGGTGCGCGGCCCGGCGGTGCGGGGTGCCGCTGCGCCCACCCGTGCCGCCCCAGCGGCACGACTGCCCGCAGCTGCGTGAGGCGGCGGCCGCAGCCCTCACCGGACCCGCGCGGGCAAGCCGGAGGCATTCAGGGGCGCGGGGAACTGCGCGAGCAACCACGACGAGAGCCGCACCCGGCAACGATCCGCACCCACCCGCGCAGCCGCCGCAGGCACGCCGCCTACTCCGCCCCGCCCCCACCCCGCGGTCGCCCCCGGCGGGGCAGCGGGCCCGTGTCGCGGGGCAGGCGTCCCGCCTCCGACAGTGCCTTCCGCAGCAGGAACTCGATCTGCGCGTTCGCCGAGCGCAGTTCGTCCGACGCCCAGCGCGCCAGCGCGTCGTACACCGACGGGTCCAGCCGCAGCAGCACCTGCTTGCGCTGCTGCGACCGCCGCCGCGCCGGCGTACCCGGATCCGGGGAGGAAGAGGACGAGGACGAGGACGTCACTGGTAGAGCGTCCCGGTGTTCAGCACCGGCTGCGGCGCCCGGTCCCCGCACAGCACCACCATCAGGTTCGACACCATCGCCGCCTTCCGCTCCTCGTCCAGCTCCACGATGTCCCGCTCCGCGATCCGCGCGAGCGCCGCCTCCACCATGCCGACCGCCCCGTCGACGATCTCGCGCCGCGCCGCGACGACCGCGCCGGCCTGCTGCCGCTGGAGCATCGCGGAGGCGATCTCCGGAGCGTACGCGAGATGCGTGAACCGGGACTCGATGATCTGCACCCCGGCCGCCTCCACGCGCGCGTGCAGCTCGGCGGCCAGCTTCTCCGTGATCTCCTCGGCGTTGCCGCGCAGCGACAGCCCGCTCTCGTCGTGGGCGTCGTAGGGGTACTCGATGGCGATGTGCCGCACGGCCGCCTCGGTCTGCGTGGCGACGAACTCCAGGTAGTTGTCGACCTCGAACGTCGCCTGCGCGGTGTCCTTCACCTTCCACACCACGACCGCCGCCAGCTCGATCGGGTTGCCGTAGGCGTCGTTGACCTTCAGCACGGCCGTCTCGTGGTTGCGCACCCGCGTCGATATCTTCTCGCGCGAGGTGAAGGGGTTCACCCAGCGCAGCCCGTCCTCGCGGATGGTGCCCCGGTAGCGCCCGAAGAGCTGCACCACCCGCGCCTCGCCCGGCGCCACCATGTTCAGCCCGCACAGGGACAGGAAGGCGGACAGGCCGATCAGCACGCCGAGGGCGATCAGGGCGGCCTTGGCGGCGACGGCGGTGACCACCGCCCCACCCGCGATCGCGCCGGCCGCGACGAGCAGGCCCGCGAGCCCGAGCAGCAGCGCGAGCCCGCCCCCGATGCTGTGCGCGGCGAACTCCCGCACCTGAGGCGCGGGCATTTCGGGCGTATCGATGGATTCCGTGGTCATGGACATGAGTCCCCCGTTCTCAATAGTAAGCTTCGGTCTAGCTAAGTGATATCACTTTTACCCGAGGGGGCAACCTTCAACCGCCCCTGAACGTCGGTTCCCTCGGCAGGGGTGCTCATTGTCACGTCCGTAAAAGACAGGATCGGACGCTCTTTGTCATAACCGGCGGTGTTAGCTTTCTGAGCTGACCTGAGCCCTGGCACAGCTGTGTCCGCCGGGACCCGGGCGCCTGCCGAGACGCACGAGAACGAGACCCACGAGCACGAAGCGGAGCGAGGAAGCACCCCATGGGACGAGCGGAAGACAGACGAGCGCGGCAGCGCGGTGGCCGCCGCGCGGCGCCGAAGCGCCGCCGTTCGTCGCGGGCCGGCGGCCGGAGCGGCATACGCCGGCTGTTCACCTGGAAGAAGATCCTCGGCACGATCCTCGGTCTCTTCCTGCTCGGCATCGGCGCCTTCGTCGTGCTCTACATGATGATCGACATCCCCGAGGGGAACGCCGACGCCAAGAAGCAGAGCAACGTCTACAAGTACGACGACGGCTCGATCATGACCCGCGACGGCGACGTCAACCGTGAGGTCGTGGACCTCGCGCACGTCCCGAAGCCGGTGCAGCGCACCTTCGTCGCCGCCGAGAACAAGACCTTCTACAAGGACTCCGGCGTCGACCTGAAGGGCACCGCGCGCGGCGTCCTCAACACGCTCCTCGGCAAGGGCGCGCAGGGCGGCTCGACGATCACCCAGCAGTACGTCAAGAACTACTACCTGACCCAGGAACAGACCGTCAGCCGCAAGCTGAAGGAAATGGTCATCTCGCTGAAGCTGGACCGCGAGAAGACCAAGGACTACATCCTGGCCGGGTACATCAACACCAGCTACTACGGCCGCAACGCCTACGGCATCCAGGCCGCCGCGCAGGCCTACTACGGCGTCGACGCCGACCAGCTGACCGTCGAGCAGGGCGCCTACCTCGCCGCGCTGCTGCAGGCGCCGAGCCAGTACGACTGGGCCGTCGCCACCGAGACCGGCAAGCACCTGGTGCAGCAGCGCTGGAACTACGTGCTGGACAACATGGTCGAGGAGCACTGGCTGGACGCGTCCCAGCGCCGGGCCATGAAGTTCCCGATCCCCAAGCCCCCGAAGCCCTCGCCCGGTCTCAGCGGCCAGAAGGGCTACCTGGTGGCGGCCGCCGACAAGCAGCTGGAGAAGCAGCTCGTCGCCCAGGGCACCGCCTCCAACATGAAGGAGGCCGAGGACCTCGTCGGCCGCGGCGGCTGGACCATCACGCTCAACATCAACAAGAAGAAGCAGGCGGCGCTGGAGAACTCCGTCAAGGAGCAGCTCACCAGCAAGCTGAAGCCCAAGACCCGGTCGGTCGACGGCGACGTCCAGGCCGGCGCGGTCTCCGTCGACCCCAAGACGGGCGCGGTCGTGGCGATGTACGGCGGCGTGGACTACTACAAGCACTACACGAACAACGCCACCCGCACCGACTACCAGCCCGCCTCGACCTTCAAGCCGGTCATCCTGGCGGCCGCGCTCGACGAGGGCGCGACCACGCAGAAGGGGCAGGCGATCGGCGCCGACACCCTGTACGACGGCACGAGCAAGCGGCCCGTCGTGGACCACGGCACCGCGGTCGGGTTCGCCCCGGAGAACGAGGACGACCAGGACTACGGGCCGATCACCGTGCAGAACGCGATGAACCAGTCCGTGAACTCGGTCTTCGCGCAGATGGGTGTCGACGTCGGCATGCAGAAGGTGATGGAGGTCGCCGGCAAGCTCGGCATGGATACCAAGGACCTGCCGGCGGTGCCCGCGCAGACCCTCGGCTCCATGGGCGCGAGCCCGCTGCAGATGGCCGGCGTGTACGCCACCCTCGACAACCACGGCAAGAAGGTCACCCCGACCCTGCTGAAGAAGGTCGAGTCCAGCAGCGTCCCGGTGAACCTGCCCGACCCGGTCGGCGACCAGGTCATCAGCCGCAACGCCGCCGACTCGGTCACCTCGGTCCTCACCGGTGTGATCGACGACGGTACGGCCAAGACGTCCGTGCGGGACAACCCGCTGCGCAACGGGCAGAAGGTGGCGGGCAAGACCGGTACCTCCGACGACAACAAGTCGGCGTGGTTCACCGGTTACACCCCGGACCTGGTCACCTCGGTGGGCCTGTTCGGCGAGTCCGTGGCGGAGAACGGCAAGCACGTCTCCATGCACGGCGCCACCGGTCTCAAGCGCATCAACGGCGGCAAGTACCCGGCGATGATCTGGGCCGACTTCACGTTCGGCGTGCAGACGAAGGTGAGCGACTTCGACCTGGAGACCGACCAGGGCGCCGCAGTCGAGCCGTCCGTGACGGCCACCCCGTCCCAGTCGCCGACGAGCGAGGCACCCTCGCAGACGCCGACGACCGAGCCGCCGTCCCAGACGCCGACCACGCAGCCGCCGTCCAAGACGCCGACCACGCAGCCGCCGTCGCAGACGCCGACGTCCGAACCGCCGACCGAGTCGCCGTCCGGATCGCCGAGCGGCCGGCCGGAGAACCCGATCTTCGGCGGGACCGGCAACGGCACCGGCAACTCGGCGCAGTGACAAGCGGCCGATGACATTCGGCCGATGACATTCGGCCGGTGACATTCGGCCGGTGACATGAGGAAGGGCGCCCGGTGGCCTACCGGGCGCCCTTCGTCGTCGTGACGGCGTACGGCTCAGGGATGCAGCGGTTCAGCGGTTCAGCTCGAACCAGACCACCTTGCCGGTGCTGAGCCGGGTCGCGCCCCAGCGCCGGGCCAGCCGGTTGACCAGGTACAGCCCGCGCCCGCCCTCGTCCGTGGCGCGCGCCTGCCGCAACCGGGGCAGCTGGGGCACGTCGTCGCCGACCTCGCAGCGCAGCACGTCCGTGCGCAGCAGCCGCAGCGTGACCGGGCGGGAGGCGTAGCGCACGGCGTTCGTGACGACCTCGCTGACCAGCAGCTGCACCGAGTCGATGTGGTCCTCCAGGCCCCAGCGCTCCAGCTGGCGGCGGGCCAGCCGGCGGGCCTTGCCGGGCGCCGCGTCCTCCGGCTCCAGGAACCAGTACGCGACGTCGCTCGGCGCGATCCCGTCGAAGCGGGCGGCGAGCAGCGCGATGTCGTCGTCCCGGTCGCCGGGGCCGAGCATGTCCAGCACCTCGTCGCACAGGGCTTCCAGGGGCGGCGGATGGTCGGGCCCGGTCAGCCGCGCGGTCGCGGCGAGCTTCTCGCGCAGCTGCTCTATGCCGGTCCACACGTCCCGCAGCCGGGATTCCACCAGCCCGTCGGTGTACAGCAGCAGGGTGCCGCCGGCGGGCGCGTCCAGCTCGACGGCCTCGAAGTCCACGCCGCCGACGCCGATCGGGGCGCCCGCGGGCACCCGCAGCACCTCCGCCTCGCCGCCCAGGTGCAGCAGGACGGGTGGCGGGTGACCGGCGTTGGCGATGGTGATGCGGTGCGAGACCGGATCGTAGACGGCGTACAGGCAGGTCGCCATGCGGTCGGTGCCGAGGCGCTGGGCCTGCTCGTCGAGGTGGTGCAGCACCTCCTGCGGGGGCAGGTCGAGCCCGGCCAGGGTCTGCGCGGTGGTGCGCAGCTGGCCCATGATGGCGGCGCTGGTCATGGAGTGGCCCATGACGTCGCCGACGACGAGGGCGACCCGGCTGCCGGGCAGCGGGATCGCGTCGTACCAGTCGCCGCCCACCCGCGCGGTCTCGGCGGCCGGCAGATAGCGGGAGGCCAGCCGGACGCCGGTGGGGCGGGGCAGGGTCTCCGGGAGCATGGTGCGCTGCAGCTCGTCGGCGATGTACGCCTCCCGGCCGTACAGCACCGCCTTGTCGATGCCGAGCGCGCTGTGCGTGGCGAGCTGCGCCGCGACCAGCAGGTCGTCCGCCTCGAACGCGATCCGGTCGGGCCGGCGCAGGAACACCGCCGCGCCGATGACCCGCCGCCGCCCGCGCAGGGGCGCGAGGATCGCCCGCTGCCCGCTGGGAACGACCATCTCGCCGCCGGGGCCGAGGAGTTCGGGCAGCGCGGCCCGCGCGGCGGGCGCGTCGGCGAACACCGGGCGCACCCCGCGCAGCACCTCGGCGAGCGCCCCGCCGGGCCGTACCTCGCACAGTTCGGCCGTCACCGACGCCAGGTCCGCCAGCTCCCAGGGCTCCGGCCCCTGCGCCGGCGCGAGGGGCGCGAAACCGCCCTCGGTGTCCCGGTCCTCCGGGATCCGGTCGGTCCGGCGCAGCCGCAGCAGGACGGGCCCCGAGGGCCGTTCGTCACCGACCGGCAGCGGGTCGCGCAGGTAGACCAGGATGGCGTCGCTGAACGTGGGCACGGTGGCCCGGCACAGCCCCATCACGATCTCGTCCAGGTCCAGGCCGCGCGCGATGCGCCGGGTCGCCGCGCCGACGAACCGCAGCCGGTCGCCGTCGCGGCGCATCGGCGTCGGCCGGCCCGGCGTGGGCACCTGCCCGACGCGGCGGTCCGGTCCGCCGGCCGCGCCCGGCTCGCCGCCCTGCCGGGGCGGTATCGCCTCCGGCGCCGGGCGCGGCCGCAGCGCGTCGGGTTCGGCGGGCGCCACCGGCTGGGCGTGCTCCGGGCCGGTGCCGGCCGGGTCCGCGCCGTCCGTGCCGCAGGGCGTGGTGGTGCCCGGCGTGTCCCCGGAGCGGGCCTGCGCGCTCTGCAGCGGTAAAGCCCCCGCGCCGGGCGCACGCGCCGGTGCGGAGGTACGCAGGAGCGCCCCGCGGCCGTCCGTGGGGTCGACGCCCGGCTGGGGGCGATCGTAGGAGGTCGGGTGCTCCGTCACGCGTGTCGAATCCATCCGTCCGGGGCTGCGCGCCGGGCACGCAGTTCCGCCCGCCGACATGCCGATACCCGCAATACGTGTCCCAGGAACGGAATTCCGGCGGCGCCCTGGTACCCCTCGCTCACGTTCTGCCCGCCCCTCGGTGACGTCCGGTCAGACTCCGTGCGCGCACCTGCCGTTGCTCCCGCGCGCCCTTGCGGAGGACGATCCTACGTTTCCTGCCCGGGGGCGCATCAAGGGTCTCATGAGGACACATGCGCGGGCGTACGATCCCAGTCGTCCGGCAGCGCCGGAACCGGCCAGGCGGGATCGGGCCGCCAGTGCTGCCAGCCGTCCGAGAACGGCGGCCCCCAGGCGCGGATCGCCTCGACGGCCTCCAGACCGGCCGCCCGGACGCGTCCGGCGAGGGAGGCGTCGACCAGGCCGTCCCGCTGGGCCTGCGCGAACTCGTCCTCGTCGCGCCACTGCCAGGTGCCGTCCGGCTGCACCTCGA
Organism: Streptomyces sp. NPDC014801; assembly: GCF_043082085.1. Taxonomy (NCBI): domain Bacteria; kingdom Bacillati; phylum Actinomycetota; class Actinomycetes; order Kitasatosporales; family Streptomycetaceae; genus Streptomyces; species Streptomyces sp. NPDC014801. The sequence goes on from NZ_JBIBXG010000010.1 coordinate 105,223, forward strand.
TGTCCAGGAAGTGGTCGGTGGAGTCCACCCCGCCCGCCCAACGGGCCAGCGGCTCCTCCAGGTTGACGTAGAAGTTCTTGAACCGCCAGCCCGGCTCCCAGAACAGCCACACCGACCACGGCTCGCCCGGCCGGGCCAGCTTCAGCACGCCCGTGCCGAACCAGCGGTCGCGCTGCACCGCCCGCGGCTTGGTGTACCGGGTCGCGAGCGGCTCGCGGTGCACGGGCGTGCCGTCGGCGAGGACCGGCTTGACGCACTCGGTGCCCGGCGCCATCCACGCGGCCAGCAGCTCCTCGTCGTCGCGGACGACGGTGACGGGCCGCGCGATGTGGAAGCCGTCGCCGGCGTTCTCCCGGTACCGCCACAGGATCTGCTCCCCGGGCGTCCAGAAGCCCGCCGCAGCACCGCCGTCCGTGTCCGCCCGTCGCATCACATCACCGTCTGCCATATACAGATACTAGGTGTCACAGGCATACGACGCTGCGGTGCGCGTCACGGTTGCCGGCGCCGCGCGGTGGTGCCGCCGGTGCGGGCGCGCCGCACGGGGTCACGGGCGGGTCATCCGCAGCACGTCGAGGGCCTCGTCGAGTTGCTCCTCGGTGAGGTCCCCGCGCTCCACATAGCCGCTCTCCAGGACGACCTGACGGATCGTCTTGCGCTCCGCCAGCGCCTTCTTGGCGACCTTGGCGGCCTCCTCGTAGCCGATGTACTTGTTCAGCGGCGTCACCACCGACGGCGAGGACTCCGCGTACTCGCGGGCCCGTTCGCGGTGCGCGACGATCCCGTCGACGGTGCGGTCGGCGAGCAGCCGGGAGACGTTGGCGAGCAGCCGGATCGACTCCAGCACGTTCTTGGCGATGACCGGCAGCATCACGTTGAGTTCGAAGTTGCCGGCCGCGCCCGCGGTGGCGACCGTCGCGTCGTTGCCGACGACCTGCGCCGCGACCATCAGCACGGCCTCGGGAATGACCGGGTTGACCTTCCCCGGCATGATCGACGAGCCGGGCTGCAGATCGGGCAGGGAGATCTCGGCGAGACCGGTGCGCGGGCCGGAGGACATCCAGCGCAGATCGTTGGCGATCTTCGTCAGGCCGACCGCGATGGTGCGCAACTGGCCGCTGGTCTCGACGATGCCGTCCCGCGCGCCCTGCGCCTCGAAGTGGTCGCGCGCCTCCGTCAGCGGCAGCCCGGTGGCGCGGGCGACCTCCTCGATGACGGCGGCGGAGAAGCCGGGCGGGGTGTTGATGCCGGTGCCCACCGCGGTGCCGCCGAGGGGGAGTTCGGCGAGCCGGGGCAGGGAGGCGTTGAGCCGCTCGATGCCGTGGCGCACCTGGGCCGCGTAGCCGCCGAACTCCTGGCCGAGGGTGACGGGAGTGGCGTCCATCAGGTGCGTGCGCCCCGACTTCACCACGTCCGCGAACTCCTCCGCCTTGCGTTCCAGGGCCGTGGCGAGGTGGTCCAGGGCGGGGATCAGGTCGCGGGTGACGGCCGCGGTGGCGGCGATGTGGATCGACGACGGGAAGACGTCGTTGGACGACTGGGACGCGTTCACGTGGTCGTTGGGGTGCACGTCGCGGCCGAGCCGCTCGCTCGCGAGGGTCGCGATGACCTCGTTGGTGTTCATGTTGGACGAGGTCCCCGAGCCGGTCTGGAAGACGTCGACGGGGAAGTGCTCGTCCCACTTGCCGTCCGCGACCTCCTGCGCCGCCTCCTGGACGGCCTCCGCGACGTCCTTGTCCAGCACGCCGAGCCGCGCGTTCACCTTGGCCGCGGCGCCCTTGATCCGCGCCAGCGCCTCGATGTGGGCGCGCTCGATGCGCTGCCCGGAGACGGGGAAGTTCTCCACGGCCCGCTGCGTCTGCGCCCGCCACTTGGCGTGCGCGGGGACGCGGACCTCCCCCATGGAGTCGTGCTCGATGCGGTATTCGCCGCTGCCGGTTCCGGTCGTCGTCATCGTCGTACCTCCACGAAGATCAGCACGGTGTGCGGAAGACCTATTCCCGGTACCGGGTGCCCAGGGCCGGCCTCGGTCGCCCGATCTCCTCGTGGGGGTTTCGCCGGGGGCGGGAAGCCGTCCGCCGGGGTCACCACGCGGTGACGGCCGGTGCGTCCGGTGCGCGATGGCGCCAGCGGGCGTCGAGGCGGGTGAGGCGGTCCCTGGTGGCGATGCCGTACAGGGACGCGACCTTGCCGTCCCGGACGTCCAGCACCACGATGCCCACGACCCGGTCGTCGACCACGGCGAGGACGGACGGGGAGCCGTTGACCGGCGCGACGTGCAGCGCGGGGGAGCCGCCGGCCAGCCGGCGCTTCGCGGGCGTCGGCGTGAGACCGGCCCGCACGAGGGAGGCGATGCGCTCGGGCGTGGTGTACCGCAGCAGCCGTTTCGCGAGCCCGTAGCCGTCCGAGACGGCGGTCGCGTCGGCGGTGAGCATCGCCACGAGCCGTTCCGTGCGCCCCGACGCGGCCGCGGCGAGGAACTCCTCCACGACCCGCCGCGCGGAGGCCGGGTCCACCTCGCCGCCGCCGCGGCGCCCGGCGGCGATCCGGCGCCGGGCCCGGTGGACGTGCTGCTGGCTCGCGGACTCGGAGATGTCGAGGATCGCGGCGATCTCCGCGTGGCGGTAGGAGAACGCCTCGCGCAGGACGTAGGCGGCCCGCTCGACCGGTGCGAGGCGTTCCATGAGGGTCAGCACGGCCAGGGACACCGTCTCGCGCTGCTCGACGGTGTCGGCGGGCCCGAGCATCGGGTCGCCCTCCAGGAGCGGTTCCGGCAGCCGGTCCCCGGCGGCGCGCTCGTGCCGGGCCTGCGCCGAGCGGAGCCGGTCGAGGCAGAGGTTGGTGACGACCTTGGTCAGCCACGCCTCCGGTGCCGCGATGTGGTCCGGGTCCGCGGCCTGCCAGCGCAGGAATGTGTCCTGCACGGCGTCCTCCGCGTCGGCGGCCGAGCCGAGCAGTCGGTACGCCAGCGAGGCCAGCCGGTTGCGGCCGGCCTCGAACCGTTCGAGGGCTGCGGTGTCCATGGGCGCCGAGCCTAGGCGGCGACCCGCACCGTGGCCGGGCCGGGCGCGCCGGTCAGGCGGCGCCTGCGCTTGGGCATGCCGAACGTCGGGTGGGCGATGCTCCACCGGGACCCCCGGAGCACGCCCGCCTTGAGCCGTGCGGCACCGCGGCCGCCGAGGTACCAGCTCTTCGCCCGGGCGTCCCCGTCCACCTGCTGGAAGATCGCGTCGCGCTGCCCGAGGCTGATGGTGTTGCCGTAGTACGGCAGCCCGACGGTCGGGACGTCCCTGCCCGTCAGACGCGCGACGATCGCGGCCGTCGCCTGCGTGGCCGTGGCGCCGGCCGAGGCGCAGGACATCGGCAGCGGCCGGCCGTTGTCGCCGAGGGCGTGGGCGCAGTCGCCGATGGCGTAGACGTCCGGGTGGGAGAGCGAGCGCATGGTGCGGTCGACGGCGATCTGCCCGGTCTCGGCGACCCGGAGACCGGCCGCTGCCGCGAGGGGGTGGACGGCGAACCCGGCCGACCACACGGTCACGTCGGCCGGGAGGGACCTGCCGTCGGCGGCGATCGCCCGGCCCGGCTCGACGGCGTCGACGCGGGTGTGCTCGTGCACGGTGACGCCGAGCCGGTCGAAGCACTCACGCAGGTGACGGCGCGCCTTCGGGGAGAGCCAGGCGCCGGGCTCCCCGCGGGCGGCGAGCGCCACCGAGAGGTCCGGCCGGGACTCGGCGAACTCGGCGGCGGTCTCGATGCCGGTCAGCCCCTCGCCGACGACCAGCACGGAGCCGCCCGCATCCAGCCGCGCCAGCCGCTCGCGCAGCCGCAGCGCCGAGGTCCGGCCGGTCACGTCGAAGGCGTGCTCGGCCGCGCCGGGGACGCCGCGGTGGTCCACGGAGCTGCCGAGCGCGTAGAGGAGCGTGTCGTACGCGAGCTCGCCGTCGCCGTCCTCGCCGCTCACGGTCACGGACCGGCGCTCGGGGTCGACGCCGGTGACGCGCGCGAGGTGCAGCCGCACGCCGGTGCCCGCGAACACGTCGGCGAGGCGGGAGGCCGTGACGTCGTGGCCGGCGGCGAGCTGGTGGAGCCGCATCCGCTCGACGAAGTCGGGCACGGCGTTGACGACGGTGATGTCGGCGTCGGCGGGGGAGAGCCGGCGGGCCAGGTTTCCGGCGGCGAAGGCCCCGGCGTATCCGGCGCCGAGTACCACGATGCGGTGCTTCATGGCGATGCTCCTGTCTCGTTCGCGTGCCTTCTGAACGAGACGGCCCGCCGATCCCTGACAGGAGCCGCATGTGACGCCGGTCACCTGTCTGGGGGCTCCGCCGGCTGTCGTGACGGCCGAGGCCTCCGGCGGGACGCGGCGGGGGCGATCCGCCCCCGCCGCACCACCGGCCCTACGCCAGGCCGGGGCCGCGCACCGGGATCGACGTGAACGTCGGCGCCGGGGCCGGGTCCTGGAAGAAGTCGTTGCCCTTGTCGTCCACGACGATGAACGCCGGGAAGTCCTCGACCTCGATCTTCCAGACCGCCTCCATGCCCAGCTCCTCGTACTCCAGGACCTCGACCTTCTTGATGCAGTCCTGGGCGAGGCGGGCGGCCGGGCCGCCGATGGAGCCGAGGTAGAAGCCGCCGTGCGCGGCGCACGCGTCGGTGACCTGCTTGGACCGGTTGCCCTTGGCGAGCATCACCTTGGAGCCGCCCGCCGCCTGGAACTGCTCGACGTAGGAGTCCATCCGGCCGGCCGTCGTCGGGCCGAAGGAACCGGAGGCGTACCCCTCGGGCGTCTTCGCCGGGCCCGCGTAGTACACCGGGTGGTCCTTCAGGTACTGCGGCATCTCCTCGCCCGCGTCCAGCCGCTCCTTGATCTTGGCGTGCGCGATGTCACGGGCCACGACCAGCGGGCCGGTCAGCGAGAGACGGGTCTTGACCGGGTACTTGGTCAGCTCCGCGAGGATCGTGTCCATCGGCTGGTTGAGGTCGATCTTGACCACGTCCGAGGACTCGTCGAGGTGCTCGTCCGTCGTCTCCGGCAGGAACCGCGCCGGGTCGGTCTCCAGCTGCTCCAGGAAGACGCCCTCGGCGGTGATCTTCGCGACGGCCTGGCGGTCGGCCGAGCAGGAGACGGCGATGGCGACCGGGCAGGACGCGCCGTGCCGGGGCAGCCGGATCACCCGCACGTCGTGGCAGAAGTACTTGCCGCCGAACTGCGCGCCGATGCCGATCTTCTGGGTCAGCTCGAAGACCTTCTCCTCCAGGTCCTTGTCACGGAAGCCGTGGCCCAGCTCCGAGCCCTCCGCCGGGATCTCGTCCAGGTAGTGCGCGGAGGCGTACTTCGCGGTCTTCAGCGCGTACTCCGCGCTGGTGCCGCCGACGACGATCGCCAGGTGGTACGGCGGGCAGGCGGCCGTACCGAGCGAACGGATCTTCTCCTCCAGGAACTTCATCATGGAGGCCTCGTTCAGGACGGCCTTCGTCTCCTGGTAGAGGAAGGACTTGTTGGCGGAGCCGCCGCCCTTCGCCATGAACAGGAACTTGTAGGCGCCGCCGTCCGTGGCGTACAGCTCGATCTGGGCCGGCAGGTTGGAGCCGGTGTTCTTCTCCTCCCACATGGTGAGCGGAGCCATCTGCGAGTAGCGCAGGTTGAGCTTGGTGTAGGCGTCGTAGATGCCGTGGGAGAGGTGCTTCTCGTCCTCGCCGGACGTGAGCACGTTCTGGCCGCGCTTGCCCATGACGATCGCCGTGCCGGTGTCCTGGCACATGGGCAGCACGCCGGCCGCCGCGATGTTCGCGTTCTTCAGCAGGTCGAGCGCGACGAACTTGTCGTTGCCGGACGCCTCCGGGTCGTCGATGATCCGGCGCAGCTGGGCGAGGTGGGCGGGGCGCAGATAGTGCTGGATGTCGTGGATGGCCTCGGCGGCCAGCGTGCGCAGCGCCTCCGGCTCCACCTTGAGGAACGTCCGCCCGTCGGGCCCCTCGACCGTGGAGACACCCTCGGAGGTCACCAACCGGTACGGGGTGGTGTCCTCGCCCTGGGGGAGCAGATCGGTGTACGCGAACTCAGGCATCTCAGCCCATTCCTCACTCTGACGGACGGCGGCCCGCCGACGCTGGCGGGCCTCACCAGCCTAGAACCTGCCACCGACACGGAACCTGTGAGGTAAGGCTCAGTTCGGCGCCCGGGGCGTACGGACCGCTTCACGCTCACGGGGGCTATCGCGATCTATCGTGTTTCGCTATGCTGCTGCCGTGGACCTTCAGAAGCAGGTGGACCCCCAGCAGCAGGCCGTCCCGGTCACCGGGCTGCGTGCCTCCGACGCCGACCGTGACCGCATCGCCGACATCCTGCGCGAGGCCCTCGCCGAAGGGCGGCTCACCGCCGACGAGCACGCCGAGCGCGTCGAGGGGGCGCTCGCCGCGAAGACGGTCGGGGAGCTGGAGGTCCTCGTCCGCGACCTGCCCGCGGGCCGCCGTCCGGCCGCTCCCGCCCACGCCGTGGCGCCGCAGCGGCCCGCCCCGGGAGCCATCCCGGCCGACCCCGACGACAACGTGGTGGCGGTCTTCAGCAGCGCCTCCCGCCGGGGCCGCTGGCGCGCCGGCCGCCGGATCCACGCCTACGCGGTCTTCGGCAGCGTGGAGATCGACCTCAGCGAGGCGCTGTTCGAGTACCAGCAGGTCGTCATCAAGGCCGTCTCGGTCTTCGGCAACATCGAGGTGCGCGTCCCGGAGAACGTCTCGCTGCGCGGCACCGGCGGCGGCGTGCTGGGCAACTTCGAGGTGGACACCCTCGACTCCACCGAACCCGATGCACCGGTCGTCTACGTCGACGGCTGGGCCGTCCTCGGCAACATCGAGGCGCGGCCGAAGCGCGGCAAGATCGTCGCGGACATCCTCGACAAGGTGCACCGCAAGGTCGACCGGAGCATGCGCAGGCATCTCGGCCACTGACGGGGGCGACGACGGGTGACGGGGGCGCACCGCGTGCCACTCGCGCCCCGGGCGGGTGGGAACTCAGTGCATAGGCGCGCGTACAGCGGGTAGGGCTTGCTGCATCGTCTCTCGCTCGCGAAGCCGTCGTCAGGAGAAGACCGTGCTGCAACCGCCGCATTCGTCCCTGCAGGTCGCTGCCGTTCCGGCCCAGCGGGTGCCAGAGCGAGACAGGGACCAAGACGCTCCGTGGCACACCGAGGCGGTGTGCCGGCGGGACGAGGCCGGACTGTTCTTCGCCCCCTCCAAGGAACCCACCGCGGCACGGCTCTCCCGCGAGGAGGCCGCCAAGCGGGTCTGCGCCCGCTGCCCGGTCATGGTCGAGTGCCGCGAGCACGCCCTGCTGCAGCCGGAGCCGTACGGCGTCTGGGGCGGCCTGACCGCCGCGGAACGCCGCGTGGTCCTGGCCCGGCGCCGCCGCCGAGAGGTGGAGCTGAAGAAGACGGCGAACGCGACCGGCCGCATAGCGGCAGCGGGCTGACCCCTCACCGACGCCAAGAGGCGCCCCCTCCGCACAGGGGGCGCCTCTCGGGTGCCGCGGCCGCGGCGGGCGTCAGGCCTTCCGGGGCGTCACTTCGCCCGGTCGAAGTCGATCGCGCTGTACGCCCGCAGTTTGCGCAGGCGGTGCTCGGAGTCGATCTTGCGGACCGTGCCCGACTTCGAGCGCATCACGATCGACTCGGTCAGCGCCGTCTCCGAGCGGTAGCGCACGCCCCGCAGCAGCTCACCGTCGGTGATGCCGGTCGCGACGAAGAAGACGTTCTCGCCGGAGACCAGGTCGTCCGTGGTCAGCACCCGGTCGAGGTCGTGCCCGGCGTCGATCGCCCGCTGCCGCTCCTCGTCGTCCTTGGGCCACAGCTTGCCCTGGATGGTGCCGCCCAGGCACTTCACGGCACAGGCCGAGATGATGCCCTCGGGCGTGCCGCCGATGCCGAGCAGCAGGTCGACGCCGGTGCCCTCGCGCAGCGCGTAGACGGAGCCGGCCACGTCGCCGTCGGAGATCAGCTTGATGCGGGCGCCCGCCTCCCGGACCTCCTTGATCAGGCCCTCGTGGCGCGGCCGGTCGAGGATGACGACGGTGACGTCCTCGGGAGTGGACCGCTTGGCCTTGGCGATCCGGCGGATGTTGACCGCGACCGGCGCGTCGATGTCGACGAAGTCGGCGGCCTCCGGGCCGGTGACCAGCTTGTCCATGTAGAAGACGGCGGACGGGTCGAACATGGCGCCGCGCTCGGCGGCCGCCAGCACGGCGATCGCGTTGGGCATGCCCTTGGCGGTCAGCGTGGTGCCGTCGATCGGGTCGACGGCGATGTCGACCTCGGGCCCGGTGCCGTCGCCGACGCGCTCGCCGTTGAAGAGCATCGGCGCCTCGTCCTTCTCCCCCTCGCCGATGACGACGACGCCGTTCATCGACACGGTGGAGACGAGGGTCCGCATGGCGCGCACGGCCGCGCCGTCGGCGCCGTTCTTGTCGCCGCGCCCGACCCAGCGGCCCGCGGCCATCGCCGCGGCTTCGGTCACCCGGACGAGTTCCAGGGCGAGGTTGCGGTCGGGAGCCTCGGACGGAACGTCCAGCTCGGACGGCAAGTGATGATGCTCGGTCATCGGAGCGCACCTTTCTGATACGACGACGGCCGGATGAGGGTGTTCGACCCGACTCTATCGTCAGTCCGACAAAATGAGCAGGGGACCCCACGGATGAGCGGGCCGGACACCTGCGACGATAGGGGGCGTGGCAGGTTCGAACGGCAAGCAGAAGACGGCCCGGGACATGGTTCTCTCCCTGGCCCTGATCGGTATCGCGGCGTTGGTCGTCTACTTCCTCGCCATTCCGCACGACGATCACGCCCCCGAGCTCAAGCGGGTGGACTACCGCGTCGAGCTGGCGACGGCACGCCGTGCGGCCTCGTACCCGGTGGCCGCCCCCGAGGGCCTGCCGGACACCTGGAAGGCGACCTCGGTGCGCTTCCGGGGCGACCAGTCCGACGCCTGGCACCTCGGCTTCTCCACCCCGGACGGGCAGTACGTGACCATCGAGCAGTCCACGCAGAAGCGCTCGGCGTTCATCGAGGAGGCGAGCCAGGGCGCGACGGCGACCGACGTCACCCAGGACATCGCCGGCCGCAAGTGGACCCGCTACTCCGGCGGCCGCTACGACGCGCTGGTGCTGCAGGACACCACCGGCGGTTCGACCACCGTGGTGGCCGGCACGGCGTCGTTCGCGCGGCTGACCGAGATGGCGAAGGCGCTGAAGCTGGCCTGATCCCGCGAGGCGGGTCCCCCGGCGCGGAGAGGCGGGTCACCCGGCTCAGGGAGGCGGGTCCCAGGCGGGACCCCGGCTCAGGGAGGTGGCCCCAGTCGGGGCACCCCCGGCGCAGAGACGTGGGCACCCGGGCAGGTCCCCCGCATACGAAAGAGGCCCCCAGCGGTGCTGGGGGCCTCTTCGTGTCGAACGACGGTGATCAGACGGTGGTCACGACCTCGTCGTAGGCCAGGCGCGGGGCGCGCGGGTAGGAGGCGCCCTCGGCCGGCTTGCCGATGTTGACGACCATCAGCGGGGTGTGGTCGTCGTCCAGGAACTCCTTGCGCACACCCTCGGCGTCGAAGCCGGTCATCGGGCCGGCGGCCAGGCCGGCGGCGCGGATGCCGACGATGAAGTACGCGGCCTGCAGCGCGGCGTTGAGCAGCGCGGAGCTCTCACGCACCGGGCGCTCGGCGAAGAAGGCGTCCTTGGCCTGCGGGAACGCCGGGAACAGGGTCGGCAGCTCCTCGTGGAACTCGTTGTCCGCGGAGAGGATCGCCACCAGCGGGGCGGAGGCGGTCTTGGCCTGGTTGCCCTCGGCCATGTGCTGCACCAGGCGCTCGCGGGCCTCGGGGGAGCGGACCAGGGTGACGCGCAGCGGGGTCTGGTTGAAGGCGGTCGGACCGTACTTGACCAGGTCGTAGATCGCCTGCAGCTGCTCGTCGGTCACCGGCTCGTCGGTGAAGGCGTTCGCGGTGCGGGCCTCGCGGAAGAGCAGGTCCTGGGCAGCGGGGTCAAGAACGAGAGACATGCGTGAACTTTCTCTGGGGGTGCGTCCGGATCCGGTGTCGCCGGATCGTCTGACGTCCATGACGGTACGCCAGAGAAGGTTCAACGTTCAACTACAACGGCCCGAGGGTGAGCGTCCTCACACTCCCGGGCGCCTACTCCCCGGCCTGCGCCTCGGCCTCCTCCTCTTCGGCCAGCGCCGCGTCCAGCCGCGCCCGCGCGCCCTCCAGCCAGCGCCGGCACACCTGCGCCAGCTCCTCCCCGCGCTCCCACAGGGCGAGGGACTCCTCCAGCGTCGTCCCGCCGGCCTCCAGCCGCCGGACCACCTCGATCAGCTCGTCCCGCGCCTGCTCGTACCCGAGCGCCTCATCCACCTTGCTGGTCATCCACCCAACCTAAACGTCGACTCGGACAGTGAACTCACCCTCGGCCACCCGCGCCCGCAGCGGCTCCTCGGCCGCCACCTCGCCGGGATCGCGCACCACGTGCCCGTCGGCCTTCTGCAGCACCGCGTAGCCGCGCCGCAGCGTCGCCGCCGGGGACAGCGCCACCACGCGTGCGTGCGTGTGCGTCAGCTCGGAGTCCGCGCGGTCCAGCAGATGCCCCAGGCACCGCCGCGACCGCTCCACCAGCGACTCCACCTGGTCGGCCCGCTCGTCCACCATCCGGTGCGGATCCTGTATCACCGGCCGGGCCAGGGCGTGCGCGAGCCCGCGCTCCTCCCGCTCGACGAACGCCTCCACGCACCGCCGGGCGCGGCCCCGCAGCATCCGCACCCGCTCCAGCTCCTCGCCGACGTCCGGCACGACCTTCTTCGCCGCGTCCGTCGGCGTGGAGGCCCGCAGGTCCGCGACATGGTCCAGCAGCGGATTGTCCGGCTCGTGCCCGATCGCCGACACCACCGGGGTCCGGCACGCCGCCACCGCCCGCACCAGCTGCTCGTCGGAGAACGGCAGCAGGTCCTCCACGCTGCCCCCGCCGCGCGCGACGATGATCACGTCGACCTCGTCCAGCGCGTCCAGCTCCTTGACGGCCTGCACCACCTGCGGCACCGCGTGCACGCCCTGCACGGCGACGTTGCGCACCTCGAAGCGCACATGCGGCCAGCGGTGCCGGGCGTTCTCCAGCACGTCCCGCTCCGCCGCCGAGGCCCGGCCGCACACCAGCCCGATCAGCTGCGGCAGGAACGGCAGCGGCTTCTTGCGCTCCGGCGCGAACAGGCCCTCGGCCGCCAGCGTCTTCTTCAGCTGCTCCAGACGCGCCAGCAGCTCGCCGACGCCGACCGGCCGGATCTCGGCGGCCCGCAGCGAGAGCTGGCCGCGCGGGGCGTACCACTCGGGCTTGGCGTGCACGAGGACGCGCGCGCCCTCGCCCACGATGTCGGCGACCGCGTCGAACACCTGCCGGTAGCAGGTCACGCTCACGGAGATGTCGTACGACGGGTCGCGCAGCGTCAGGAACACGACGCCGGCGCCCGGGCGGCGCGAGAGCTGCGTGATCTGCCCCTCGACCCACACCGCGCCGAGACGGTCGATCCAGCCGCCGATCAGCCGGGACACCTCGCCGACGGGGAGCGGGGTCTGCGGGGACGTGGAGAGAGCCATGCGACCGAGCGTAACGGCCGGGTACGACATGCCGGTGGTGCGCTGGGGCTGTGGGCGGGCGCCGCAGGGGGTTCGGTGGTGTGCCGGGTGCGGGGTCGTGGGGGCTGGTCGCGCAGTTCCCCGCGCCCCTCTCGGGTGGCAGTCGTCCTCAGGCGTTCCGCCACGGAGTTCCCCGCGCCCCCTGGCGGGGTGGCAGTGGTGCTGGAGCCTTCGGGCGCCGGTTCGGTCACGGGACGGGGCGCGGGCGGCCTCGTTGGAGCGTCAGGACCAGCAGGCCGATCGCCAGCCATACCGCGCCCACCACCTGTGCCGTGCCCGACGCCTCCACGATCACCGCGATCGTGATCGCCGCCCCCACGACCGGGATCAGCACGTGCCGCCACCAGCTCCGCTCGCCCGGGCGCCGCCCGAAGTACCCCACCACGCTCGCGTGCAGCAGCGTGAACGCCGTCAGGGCGCCGATGTCGACCACCGAGACGAGCTTGTCCAGGCCGTCGTCCCGGCGCGCCGCCCAGCCCGCGGCGACCAGCGTGATCACCGCGGCGCACAGCAGAGCGACCCGCGGTACGCCGCCGTCCGTTCGCGACAGCGCCCGCGGCAGCCGCCGGTCCCGGCCCATCGCGAACAGCAGCCGCCCCGCCGCCGCCTGCCCGGCCAGCGCCGCGAACGCCGCCCCGATCGCCTTGCTCGCGGCCACCAGATCGTGCAGCCACGTGCCGACGGAGGCGTCCACCGCGTCGTAGAAGGCCGACCCCTGCTTGGCCGGGTCGGCGGCCAGCCGCGCCGACGACACCGGCTCCAGCAGGGCCACCAGATAGGTCTGCGCGACGAAAAGCACACCCGCCAGCGCCAGGCAGAACAGCAGCGCACGCGCCACCTTCCGCGACCCGCCGGTGGTCTCCTCCGCGAACGTGGCGATCGCGTCGAAGCCCAGATACGACAGCACCGCCACGGACACCGCCCCGACGACCGCCGACAGCGCGAACGCGCCCTGCGTGCCGTCCCCGGTCAGCGGCGACAGCACGTCCCGCTGGGCGCCGTCGCGCGCGAGGACCACGCTCGCCGCGATCAGGAACACCACCAGCACGACGATCTCCATCGCCAGCACCAGGAAGCCGGCGAGCGCGGCGGTCCGCACGCCCCACAGGTTCAGCAGCGTCGTCAGGACCACCGCCAGCGCCGTCCACACCCAGCGCGAGACCTCGGGGACCAGGGAGTTCATCGCGATCCCGGAGAAGAGGTAGGCCACCGCCGGGATGAGGACGTAGTCCAGCATCACCATCCACCCGGCGACGAACCCGGCGCCGTCGCCGAGCCCCACGCGCGCGTACGCGAACACCGAGCCCGCCTGCGGGACGACCCGCACCATCTGGGCGTAGGAGAACGCGGTGAACGCCATGGCGACCGTGGCCACCACGTACACCAGGGCGACCGCGCCGTGCGACTTGGCGTCCAGCGTGCCGAACACGCCGACGGGCGCCATCGGGGCGATGAAGAGCAGCCCGTAGACCACCAGGTCACGGAAGCCGAGGCTGCGCCGCAGCCGGTCGGGGGCGTCGGACGAGGGCGACGTCGTCTCCGTGTCGGACATGGCACCCAGGTTCCCCCGGACCCGCACCCCACGCGATCTCTGGGCGGCCGAACGCACCCTTACGATGGGACGCATGACTGCTTCGCCTGGCCGCCGTGTCCTGCTCGCCGCCCCCCGGGGCTACTGCGCGGGTGTGGACCGCGCCGTGATCGCCGTCGAGAAGGCCCTGGAGCAGTACGGGGCTCCTGTCTACGTCCGGCACGAGATCGTCCACAACAAGTACGTCGTGCAGACCCTGGAGAAGAAGGGCGCGATCTTCGTCGAGCGGACGGAGGAGGTGCCGCCGGGCAACATCGTGATGTTCTCGGCGCACGGCGTCGCCCCGACCGTCCACGAGGAGGCCCGGCAGGGCCGGCTCGCCACCATCGACGCCACCTGCCCGCTGGTCACCAAGGTCCACAAGGAAGCCGTCCGCTTCGCCAACGAGGACTACGACATCCTGCTGATCGGCCACGAGGGCCACGAGGAGGTCATCGGCACCTCCGGCGAGGCCCCCGACCACATCCAGCTCGTCGACGGCCCCGGCGACGTCGACAAGGTGGAGGTCCGCGACCCGTCGAAGGTCGTGTGGCTGTCCCAGACCACCCTCTCCGTGGACGAGACCATGGAGACCGTCGACGCGCTGAAGACGAAGTTCCCCGGGCTGGTCTCCCCGCCCAGCGACGACATCTGCTACGCCACGCAGAACCGCCAGCAGGCCGTGAAGCAGATGGGCGCCGAGGCCGACCTCGTCATCGTCGTCGGCTCCCGCAACTCCTCCAACTCCAAGCGGCTCGTCGAGGTCGCCAAGCTGGCCGGCGCCCGCGCCGCCTACCTGGTCGACTTCGCCGACGAGATCGACGAGGCCTGGCTGGACGGGGTGGACACGGTCGGCGTCACCTCCGGCGCGTCGGTGCCCGAGGTGCTGGTCGAGCAGGTGCTGGCGTGGCTCGCCGAGCGCGGCTTCGAAGACGTGGAGATCGTCAAGGCGGCGGAGGAGTCCATCACCTTCTCGCTGCCCAAGGAGCTGCGCCGCGACCTGCGCGAGGAGGCGGCCGCGCTGGTCGCCGAGCGCGGCGGGTCCGGCACGGCCGAGGAGTGAGCGTCCGGGCTGGCGAAGCCTGACGGTGCCTTGCGAAGAGCCTTAGGGGCCCTGCGAAGCCCCGGGGTCCCGCTCTCGCGCAGTCCGAGGGGCCCGGCCGTGGCGTGACTGTCAGTGCTCCGTCGTAACGTGGGGCCATGCAGATCTTCGGCGTGGACATCGGCGGATCCGGGATCAAGGGCGCCCCTGTCGATCTGGACAGGGGCGACCTCGCGCAGGAGCGCTTCAAGGTCCTCACCCCGCACCCGGCGACCCCGGACGGCGTGGCCGACGGCGTGCAGCAGGTCGTCGAGCACTTCGGCTGGCGCGGCCCGGTCGGCCTCACCTTCCCCGGCGTGGTCACCGGCGGCGCCATGGTGCGTACGGCGGCCAACGTCGACCCCGGCTGGATCGACACCGACGCGCGCGCCCTGTTCGCCGAACGCCTCGGCGGGCTGCCGGTGACCGTGGTCAACGACGCGGACGCGGCGGGCGTCGCCGAGATGCGCTTCGGCGCGGGCAAGGACCGGCGGGGCACGGTCATTTTGCTGACGTTCGGCACGGGCATCGGCAGCGCGGTGTTCGTCGACGGCACGCTGGTGGCCAACACCGAGCTCGGCCACCTGGAGCTGAACGGCCACGACGCGGAGAAGCGCGCGTCCAGCAAGGCCAAGGACGACCACGACCTGTCCTGGGAGCAGTGGGCACACCGGGTGCAGAAGTACCTCGCGCACGTGGAGATGCTGTTCTCGCCGGAGCTGTTCATCATCGGCGGCGGGGTCAGCCGCAAGTCCCACAAGTTCCTGCACCTGATCGAGGGCATCAGGGCCGACATCGTCCCCGCCCAGCTCCAGAACAACGCGGGCATCGTCGGCGCGGCGATGCGCGCGGCGGCCCGAGCGTAAGCCTCCGGCGGCCGGCCGTTCGTAGCCGCGGGCCGGGCCCTCCGGGCCGGGCCCCGGCTTCGGGACCCGCGGCGCCGGCTTCGGGACCTGCGGTCCTTGCTTGGGGGTCCGCCGCCTTGCTTCCGGGCCTGCGGTCGCGGCTTGCGGACCTGCGGTCCCGGCTGGGGGCCTGCGACCTTGCCTCCGGGCCTCCGGGCCCCCGGGCCTGCGGTCCCGGCTTCGGGATCTGCCGACCTGCCCCCGGCTTTCGGACCTGGGCCCTGCTTCCGGACCCGCGGCCCTCCCTCCGGACGTGCCGCCCTGCTTCCGGATCTGCGGCCCCGCTCCCCGGACCTGGGGCTCACGGCCCGGCGCTGTGGGACCGGCCTCGTGGCCTCCCCGTCGGCCCCGTAAGCCCCCATGGGCCGGCTTCCGGGCCCGGGGCCCGGTGCGGGCCGGTGTCTAGGCCCGCCCCCGGTCCCGGGTCTGGCGGCGGCGGTGGTGGGTCAGGGCCAGGTGGCGGGTGGTGGCGATGACGCCGGCGAGCAGGGTGCCCGCGTAGAGCCAGCCCGCTTCCGTCGCCAGGGCGGTGACCAGGTTCATCAGGCGGCCGCCGAGCCCCTCGCTGCCGTCGGCCAGGGGCACCAGGCCCGCGGCGAAGGCGATCGGCACGACCACGGGCGCCGTCAGCAGGTCCCCCTTGCGCACCCACACCGCGGTGAGCACGCACACCGGCAGGAACAGCACGCCGTACACCGTCGGCGAGCCCCCGAACAGCGCCCGCAGGGCCAGCCCCAGCACGATCATCACCGCGCCGCAGAACAGCCCGCTGCCCAGCCCGGTGAGCCGCGGGTTCGGCAGCCGGCCGCCGGGCCGTGCCGCCGGGGGAGCGGGCCGCCGTACCGTGACCGCGCGGCGCTGACCGGCGGCCGCGGCCGGGTCGCCGTCGGCCCGGCGCGCCCCGGCCGGTACGCCGCCGCGCCCCCGGGGTGGGGCCGGCTGTCCGCCGTCCGCGCCGGGCCTGCCGCGCCGTGCCTGCGGCGGCAGCGGGGAGGGCGTGCGGCGTCGCGGTGCGTGCTGCGAGGGGCGCGTCCTGGGCTGCTCCATTGGACCAACTTAGGTCGTTTTATGTGCCCGATCGGGTGTCGGACACGCCATTCGGCCCAGCTTGGCCAACCGTTCGAGACAAGGACCGGCCCCCGGCGCGCGCCCCTCGCGGGACGACAACCGGGACGGCGCCCGCCCCCCTGATCACCCCGCAGGACGACCACGGGGGCCCGGACGCGTACCCCGTAGACTGGTGGATCGGCCCCGCCCGGGACCCGCCGCCCTCCACCCTCACGTAACGGGAAGTCGCAACGTGTCGCTCACGATCGGAATCGTCGGTCTGCCCAATGTCGGCAAGTCGACCCTGTTCAACGCCCTGACCAAGAACGACGTGCTGGCGGCCAACTACCCGTTCGCCACGATCGAGCCCAACGTCGGCGTGGTCGGCGTCCCCGACCCGCGCCTGGCGAAACTGGCCGAGATCTTCTCCTCCGAGCGCGTCCTCCCGGCGACCGTGGACTTCGTCGACATCGCCGGCATCGTGCGCGGCGCGTCCGAGGGCGAGGGCCTGGGCAACAAGTTCCTCGCGAACATCCGCGAGTCCGACGCGATCTGCCAGGTCATCCGCGCCTTCAAGGACGAGAACGTCGTCCACGTCGACGGCAAGGTCTCGCCGAAGGACGACATCGAGACGATCAACACCGAGCTGATCCTCGCCGACCTGCAGACCATCGAGAAGGTCCTCCCGCGCCTCCAGAAGGAGTCCCGGATCAAGAAGGACGTCGCGCCGAAGGTCAAGGCCGTCGAGGAGGCCAAGGAGATCCTGGAGAAGGGCGACACCCTCTTCGCCCACGGCATCGTCCAGGGCACCGAGCGCAACGAGCTCCTGCACGACCTGCACCTGCTCACCACCAAGCCGTTCCTGTACGTCTTCAACGTCGACGAGGACGAGCTGGTCGACGAGGAGTTCAAGAACGAGCAGCGCGCCCTCGTCGCCCCGGCCGAGGCGATCTTCCTCAACGCCAAGCTGGAGGCCGACCTCGCCGAGCTCGACGAGGACGAGGCCATGGAGCTGCTGGAGTCCGTCGGCCAGCATGAGCCGGGCCTGGCCACCCTCGCCCGCGTCGGCTTCGACACCCTCGGCCTGCAGACCTACCTGACGGCCGGCCCCAAGGAGTCCCGCGCCTGGACGATCAAGAAGGGCGCCACCGCCCCCGAGGCCGCCGGCGTGATCCACACCGACTTCCAGAAGGGCTTCATCAAGGCCGAGGTCATCTCCTTCGACGACCTGGTCGCGGCCGGCTCGGTCGCCGAGGCCCGCGCCAAGGGCAAGGCCCGCATGGAGGGCAAGGACTACGTCATGCAGGACGGCGACGTGGTCGAGTTCCGCTTCAACGTCTGACCGGACCGCGCCACGTCCGACCGGCCCGCGCCACGTCCGACCGGCCCGCGGCACGTCCGACCGGCCCGCCGGTTCATGCCGTCCGGCCGAACCGCCGGCTTCCCGGGGACCGGGCTCGATCGAGCCCGGTCCCTTCGGTTGTGCCGGTGTCCGAGGTGTGCGGCACCATGCCCTCAGTGGGTGAGTGGGAGGGGCGGGGCCGGATGGGGCGTGGGGAACGGGAGATCGTCGGCCGGGGGGTGCGGCTCGCCGAGGCCGCCGACCGGGTCGGCGAGGATCTGGAGCGGGCCGTCGGCGCCGTACGGGAAGCGCTGCGGCCGTTGCACGACGGGCTGGCCGAGCGGGAGCTCGCGAACATCCCGGTGGCCCGGCTGCGGGACGTCACGGAGGGGCGCCTGCGGCTCGGGGAGCTGGAGCGGGGAGGGTTCCGCAGCGTCCGGGACGTGCTGGACGCGGGGACGTACAGGCTGCGGCAGACCCCGGGCGTCGGACAGCGCACAGCGGAACAGGCGGTCGCCGCGGCCCGGCAGATCGCCGATGCCGTACGGGAGACCGTCGCCGTACGGATCGACGTGGACCGTCCCGAGCCGGCCACCACCGCGCTGGTCGCCGCCCTGTACGTCCTGGTGGAGGTCGGGCCGCAGGCGCGGCGCGCGGCCGACGCGGGCCGGGAGCTGGCCGCGCGGCTGAGGCCCCTGCTGGAGCGGGCCGGACCCGCCGCCGCCCGGTGGCGCATGCTGTTCGCGGGGCGCGCCGGGCGGCAGGGGGCGCTCGCGGCGGTCGCCGAGCTGCGGCAGCTGATCGAGGAGGCCGAACAGGCCGGCCTGTCGGGGGAGTTCGCGCAGGCCTCCGCCGACCTGCTGCGCCGCCCCGACAGCGACCTCGCCGCCTGGGTCGACTTCGAGGTCCGCTCCGCCGAGTACTACAGCCTGCTCGCCGAGGTCTCCGGCCGCGGCCCCGACACCGCCGCCGTCGAGGGCCATCTGCCCGACGAGGTGGCCGCGCGGGTGCGCGAGCAGCGGCTGGACGACACGCACTGCCGGGTCGCGCTGCGCGGCTACCAGGCCTTCGGCGCCCGGTTCGCGCTCGCCCAGCGCCGGGTGCTGCTCGGCGACGAGATGGGACTCGGCAAGACCGTGCAGGCCGTCGCCGCGCTCGCCCATCTCGCCGCGCAGGGGGAGAGCCACTTCCTGGTGGTGTGCCCGGCCAGCGTCCTGATCAACTGGACCCGGGAGATCGAGGCCCGCTCCACGCTGCGCGCCCTGCCGCTGCACGGTCCCGACCGGCAGGAGGCGTTCGCCGACTGGAAGGGGCGCGGCGGGGTCGGCGTCACCACCTTCGACGCCCTGCGGGGATTCCCCGCCCCCGGCGGCGGCGAGATCGGTCTGCTCGTCGTCGACGAGGCGCACTACGTGAAGAACCCGCTCACCCGGCGGGCGGAGGCGGTCACCGCGTGGGCCGAGCGCTGCGAGCGGGTGCTGTTCCTGACGGGCACGCCCATGGAGAACCGGGTCGCGGAGTTCCGCAACCTGGTGCGCATCCTGCGGCCCGACTTCGCCGACAAGGTCGACGAGCAGGACTCCGTCGCCGGATCGACGGCGTTCCGCCGGGCCGTCGCCCCCGTCTACCTGCGCCGCAACCAGCAGGACGTGCTCGCCGAACTGCCCGTGCTGCAGCACACCGACGAGTGGGAGGAGCTGAGCCGCTCCGACGAGGAGGCGTACCGGGACGCCGTACGGGCGGGGAACTTCATGGCGATGCGCCGCGCCGCGTACGCGCGCCCCCAGGACTCCGCGAAGCTGCAGCGGTTGCGCGAACTCGTCGCCGAGGCCGCCGAGAACGGGCTGAAGGCCGTCGTCTTCTCCGCGTTCCGGGACGTGCTCGGCGTGGTGGAGGACGCGCTGGGGGGAAGGGCCGTCTTCGGGCCGGTCACCGGGAGCGTGCCGCCCGCGCGGCGCCAGCAGATCGTCGACGACTTCTCCGCCGCGCCCGGCCACGCGGTGCTGCTCGCGCAGATCGAGGCCGGCGGGGTCGGGCTCAACATGCAGGCGGCGTCCGTGGTGATCCTGTGCGAGCCGCAGATCAAACCGACGATCGAGCACCAGGCCGTGGCCCGCGCGCACCGCATGGGCCAGGTCCGCCCGGTCCAGGTGCACCGGCTGCTGGCCACGGGCGGGGTGGACGAGCGCATGGTGCGGATGCTGGAGAACAAGACCCGGCTGTTCGACGCCTACGCCCGGCGCAGCGCGGTCGCCGAGTCCACGCCGGACGCGTTGGACGTCTCGGACGTGGCGCTGGCCCGCCGGATCGTGGAGGAGGAACAGGCCCGGCTGGGGGTCGCGACCGCGGACGCCGGGCGGATGAGCACCGCGGGCATCGACGCCGCGGGCATGGACTCCGCGCCCATGGACGCCGGGGGCATCGACGCCGCGCACAGGGACACCGAGGGGGCGGCTGCCGAGTGATCCGGCCGCCCGGCCGTACCGGCTGCCCCGGCGGGCGGTGGACCCACCCGGGCGGGCGGTGGACCCGCCCGGGCGGGCGCGGACAGGCCGTCCTCAGACCGTGCGTACGGCCACCACCGCCACCGTCGTGTAGCGCACGCCGACGGTGTCGCCCACCGCGGCGCCGACCTGCGTGAGCACCTCGGCCAGGCGGTCGGCGGGCAGCCGGGTCAGCGGGCCGAAGGTGGGCAGCTGGTCCAGCCACTCCTGCCGGGAGTACGTCCGCTCCCAGTCGTGGCGCCACTCCTCGGGCGCGCCGAAACCGCCCGCTGCCGCGAGCCCGTCGGTCACCCGGCCGAGCACACCCCGGTACGCCTCCCCGGTCGGACGGGCCAGGGCGGCACCGACGTCGAAGGGAAGGTCGGGCAGCACGCGCCGGCAGGCCGCCGCCAGCGCCTTCGCGACCTCCGGCGGCAGTTGGGGGACGTTCCAGAACGGGGCGAACAGGCCGCCCGGCCGCAGCACCTGTGCCGCCCGGGCCGCCCCGGCGGTCGCGTCCACCCAGTGCCAGGCCTGACCGGCGACGACGGCGTCGAAGAGCCGCCCGCCCGGCTCCCACTCCTCGAACCGCGCGACCTCGACGGCGAGTCCGCTCCGCCGCGCGAGCTCCGCCATACGGCCGTCCGGCTCGACGCCGAGCACCCGGCACCCGGCGGCCCGGAACTGCCGCGCGGCGATGCCGGTCCCGCACCCGACGTCCAGCACGTCCTCGCCGGGAGTGGCATCGACGATCCGCCGCACCAGCGCGTCGGGGTAGTCCGGCCGCGCCCGGTCGTAGCGCACCGCATCACCCCCGAACGACTCGGCCATCCCCCGCACTTCCTCGGGCTCGGGCACACGCGTCCCACCGGGGGAGCGGACACCGGGGTGGCGACCCCCGCCCTCGGCGACCCCGGAGGCGCCGCCGGGCTCGGACGTACGGCCGGCTCCGCCGGGCTCGGGCGTGCCGTCGGCCGCAGCAGGCCCTCGGCCACGGCCGGCTCCGCCGGCTGACTCTTCCTCACGCGGAAACGGTAAAGTGGGCATGTGCCCACTATGGGTGGGCGCTTGCCCACTCGTCAACGGTGAAGGAGGGCCCGTGGCCCCGACCGGTGTCGCCCTGCGGGACGTGCGTGCCCAGCTCTTCGCGGCCGCCGAGCGCGTGCTGCTGCGGGACGGGCCGAGCGCGCTGACCAGCCGGGCCGTCACCACCGAGGCCGGCTGCGCCAAGGGCGTACTGCACCGGCACTTCGCGGACTTCGACGCCTTCCTCGCCGAGCTGATCCAGGACCGGGTCGCCCGGGTCACCCGCCTCGGCGAGAGCCTGCGCGCCGCCGCCGGCACCGGCACGGTCGCCGGGCACCTCACCGGCGCGCTCGGCGACCTGTTCGACCCGGTCGCCGTCGCGGTCGTCGCGCTCATCACCTCCCGCGACGGCCTGCGCGCCCGGCTGCGCGCGGCCGGGTCGACCGGCGTGCCCCTGCTAGCCGAGGCCACGGCGGCCGTCGCCGCCTACCTCGCCGCCGAACGCGGCCTCGGCCGCCTCGCCCCGGACGCCGACCCGGACGTCCTCGCGCCCACCCTCGTCGGCGCCGCCCACCTGCTCTTCGCCGACCGCGAGAGCGGGCCGCCGGACGCGGAGGCGGTGCGCCGGGTCGTCGTCACGGTTCTTCGTCCCACCGGTGAGGCGACGGGTCCGTGACCCAGCCCGCCGCCAGCACCAGCCGGGTGTGCCGGTGCACGGCGAGGAAGCCGAAGGGGCGGTCGAAGCGGGCCTGAACGCGGGTCGTCAGCCAGCGGAGCCGGGGCATGCCGGCCCCGGCGGCCCCGATCGCGGTCACCGCGGCGGCCTCGAACCCGTGCGCCCCGAAGCGGGCCGTCGCCGCCTGGCGGGCCGACTGGACGGCCAGTCGACGGGTGCCGGAGATCCCGGGGAAGGGACTCCGCGTGGTGTCGCTCGCGGCCGTGAGCCCGAAGAGGCGGGACCGGTGCAGCAGGTCGTGCTCCGCCCTGATGCCGAACGCCACCGTCAGCACCTCCAGCGCCGGCGGATCCGGCGTCGCGGACCGCTCGCGCACCACGGTCAGCCCCGGACCGGCCGATCCGAACGGCAGGCACGGTCCCGGGGTGACGGGATGGCGGCCCGCGAGGGCGCCGACGCCCGCCTCCAGGACCTGACCCGGCGTCATCTCCGGTTCCCCCAGCACGAGGTGGACGTCCAGGGCGTTGTCCCCGAGCACCTTCAGCTCGGTGACGAAGCCGTGCGGGGTGTCCGCCACGCCGACCCGGTCCAGCAGGGACGACCGCCGCCACAGACCCTGCAGCTCGCG
This sequence comes from Streptomyces sp. NPDC014801, assembly GCF_043082085.1. Lineage (NCBI taxonomy): Bacteria > Bacillati > Actinomycetota > Actinomycetes > Kitasatosporales > Streptomycetaceae > Streptomyces > Streptomyces sp. NPDC014801. The sequence goes on from NZ_JBIBXG010000010.1 coordinate 127,642, forward strand.
CCCGCCCCAGGGGCCGTCCTCGAACTCCACCGGATGCTCCCGGAACGGCACCAGCCACCGCGTCCGCAGCGCCAGCGCGGTCGCCAGCACCAGGTCCGTGTCCTCGGTGAGACCGACCGGCATCCGCTCGATCAGCCCGCCCGTCGCCTTCGCCGCCCAGGCGTCCAGCGCGGCCCGGTCGGCCTCGGGGTCCCCGGTGAGCGCGCCGTGCGCCTCGGCCGGCAGCCCCGCCCGCCACGCCTCGGACAGCTCCAGCCTGCGCGTGGTCCACAGGCCGAGCGCCGCGTCCAGGCCGCGCATCGCCCCCATGGCCGCCAGCAACTCCCGTGCGGCACCGGCCGCTTCCCCCGCGGGCACGCCCAGCGCCTCGGCCAGTTCCGCCCGGGCCGCGCCGTCCGCGCCGTCGGCGAGGAAGGCCAGCAGCGGCCACAGTCCCGCGGACGAGAACACCGTGCCTCCGTCCGCCGCCCCCGCCCAACGGGCCGTCAGTTCGTTGACCGCCCGGATCGTCGCCTTTGTGACCGGCATTCCGCCCCCGCCCGACTCGCCCTTACGATGCGCCCAGTCGTACGCCACCGCATGTCGGTGGCGCATGCGAATATCCGAGGCGCACCCGACCCGCCGCGGCCACCGCCGACCGCACCGTCGGGGAGCACTCCCGACCGCACCGTCCGACAGCAGGAGCACGGCACCCGTGTCCATACCGCCGCCCCCGGGCCCCCAGCAGCCTCCGTCCGCGCCGGGGCCGTACCAGGCACCCCCGCCGCAGGGGCCGTATCCGCCGCCCGGCGCGTACCCGCCGCCGTACCAGACCTGGGGCCAGGGCTACAGCCCGTACAACAGGCCGGCGCCGGTCAACGGCGTGGCCATCGCCGCGCTCGTCCTCGGCGCGCTGTGCTTCCTGCCGGCCCTCGGGCTGGTGCTGGGCGTCGTCGCGCTGGTGCAGATCCGCAAGCGGGGCGAGCGCGGCAAGGGCATGGCGATCGGCGGCATCGTGCTGTCGACGCTCGGTCTCGCCCTGTGGGTGCTGGCCCTCGCCACCGGCGGCGCCTCGGACTTCTGGCAGGGCGTCAAGGAGGGCGCCCGGGGCGACGTCGCCTTCTCGCTCGACAAGGGCCAGTGCTTCAACGAGCCCGGCGCGCTCGGCGGGATCACCTACGACGTCGACGAGGTGCCCTGCGAGGGCGTGCACGACGGCGAGGTGTTCGGCACGTTCGAGATGGCGGGCGTCTCCCGCTACCCCGGCGACAGCGCCGTCGACGCCGCGGCGAACAGCCGGTGCTACACGCTCGCCGACGCCTACACCATGGACCGCTGGGCGCTGCCCGACGACGTCGACATCTACTACTTCACGCCCAGCAGGGACAGCTGGGCGGCCGGCGACCGGGAGATCGCCTGCGTCTTCGGCAACATGGACGAGGACGGCACCCTGACCGGCTCGCTGCGCGCCGACGAGACCACGCTGAACGCCGACCAGCTCGCCTTCGTGCGGGCGGACGCGGGCGTCGAGACCGTCATCGACCAGGAGCCGGAGGACCTCGCCGAGGACGACCTCGCCGGCAACAAGGCCTGGGCCGGCCACATGGACATCGCGCTGGGATGGCAGATCCAGGCGCTGGGCAAGCACACCTGGCCGGCCGGCGTGACCGGTCCGATGAACACCTACCTCAAGGACCTGGAGAACGCCCGCAAGGAGTGGGCCAAGGCGGCCGCCGCCCGCGACGCCACCGCCTTCGAGCAGCACTACTACGAGGCGTACCAGGTCGACGAGGGCGCCTCCACCGTCGCCGTGCGCCGGGCGCTGCGGCTGGCGGCGACGCCGCCCTCGCCCGGGTACGGCGACTCCGGCGGCTCGGGCGACTCCGGCGACTCCGGCGGCTCGGGCGGCTCCGGCGGCTCGGGCGACCAGGGGTCGACCGAGGTGTGATCGCCGGCGGAGCGGGGAGAAAGTGCCTGGGTGGCGCCCCGCTCCGCCCGTGTCATCACTTCGAGTGAATCTCTGGCCTTTGCTTGCAGGGCACAACCTACGGTTGCCACGCTGTTGCTGTCTGTACAAGCTGATGGGAGCGGCCAGTGACTTTCGGTGAGCAGCCGGCGTACCTGCGCGTCGCGGGTGATCTCCGCAAGAAGATCGTCGACGGCCTGCTGCCACCGCACACCCGGCTGCCCTCACAGGCCCGCATCCGCGAGGAGTACGGCGTCTCCGACACCGTCGCGCTCGAGGCGCGCAAGGTGCTGATGGCCGAGGGCCTGGTCGAGGGCCGCTCGGGGTCGGGGACGTATGTGCGCGAGCAGCCGGTGCCGCGCCGGATCGCCCGCTCCGGTTTCCGCCCCCAGAGCGGGGCCACGCCGTTCCGGCAGGAGCAGGCCGACGCCGAGGCGCGCGGCACCTGGGAGTCCAGCAGCGAGCAGACGGAGGCGAGCCGCGCCGTCGCCCGGCGGCTGGGCATCGAGCCCGGGGACCGGGTGATGCGCACGCGCTATCTCTTCCGGGAGTCCGGGGAGCCGATGATGCTCTCCACCTCCTGGGAGCCGCTCGCCGTGACCGGGCGCACGCCCGTGATGCTGCCCGAGGAGGGGCCGCTCGGCGGGATGGGGGTGGTGGAGCGGATGCGCGCCATCGACGTCATCGTGGACAACGTCACCGAGGAGGTCGGCGCCCGGCCCGGCCTCGCCGAGGAACTGCAGGCGCTCGGCGGGGTGCCCGGTCATGTCGTCCTCGTCGTCCAGCGCACCTACTACGCCTCCGGCCGCCCGGTGGAGACGGCCGACGTGGTCATCCCCGCCGACCGCTATCGGGTCGCGTACCACCTGCCGGTGAGGTAGCGCACGGGCGTGCGGCGCGGGCGGGACGGCGCACACGCGTGCGGACTGCGCCCCGGGCGGACCGTCGGCGTCCGGGGCGGCCGGGTGGGTGTGCGCCGTAGCGTTTCGGTCGTCTTCGCAGGTCGTCCGCCGTGTCTTCACCGGCGCCCGGCAACGCGCCGAGCGGGCGCGTCGTGCCGCGCGCACGGCGCATTCGCCCCCGTGCGCCCCTTCCGTACTGGCCGGTTGCGTACCTCTTCGTGAAAAGCCGTATTCGGTGCGTGAAGGTTGGGCGTAGGCTCGGGCATATGCGGATTGCGGTTTCCTCGGCGGGCGGGGCTCGGTTCGCGCCGCGGTCGGAACGCGGACGGAGCGGGGCGGGAAGGAGCGGTGGGGCGCGATGAACGAGAGCACGGTGTCCCTGCCCTGGCTCGTCATACGGCAGGACGACAACGGCAACCGCTACCGCGTGGGCAGGTACGCCACCCGGGCGGAGGCCCAGAAGATCGCCGACAGCCTCGACGCCCGCGGTCACAAGCAGCTCTACTGGGTCGAGCGGATCGGCCAGCACACCGCCGACGGCACCCGCAACTGACCCCCGCCGCCCTCCCGTAGGCTCCGGCGCATGACGGAACGGATCGTGGTGGTCGGGGCGGCCCTGCTCGACGGCGGACGGCTGCTCGCCGCGCGGCGCAGCGCGCCCCCGGAGCTGGCCGGCCGCTGGGAACTGCCCGGCGGCAAGGTGGAGAAGGGCGAGACGCCCGAGGCGGCGCTGGTCCGCGAACTGCGCGAGGAACTGGGCGTCACCGCGGAGCCGCTCGCGCGCGTCCCCGGGGAGTGGCCCCTTCGGGACCCCTACGTGTTGCAGGTGTGGACCGCCCGCCTCCTCCCCGGCTCTCCGTCCCCCCGGCCCCTGCAGGACCACGACGCCCTGCGCTGGCTCACCTCCGAGAACCTGTGGCAGGTCGACTGGCTCGACCAGGACGTCCCAGCGGTACGAGCGGTGGCGACGGCCGCCGATCCGGGCGCGGCCTGAGCGGGCGATGCGGTCGGGCGCGGAGCGTCTCGTGTGGTGGCGGTCGGTGATATTCCGGGCCGCGCGCTCCTTTTGAGCGCCCCGTACGCCGTTTGTGCCACTGTGCGCCCGGGTCGGGGGTACCCGGGGCTTGATATCGGGTATGTGCCCATTAACCCCACGAAACCGGACAGGGTGGGAGACCCGCTGGCCTGGGAAGTGATCGGCGTGATCGACACCGAAGGCGACTGCGCCGAGTGGACGTTTCCCGCTGAGCCGGGCGCCGTGCGTGCCGCCCGCTCCGTGGTACGGGCCCGGCTGCACGCCTGGGGCCTGGACAGCCTCGCCGACACCACGTGTCTGCTGGTCAGCGAGCTGGTGACCAACGCGCTGCGGCACGCCACCGGCCCGATCGGCGTCCGCCTGGTGCGGCCGCCCGGCCGCGACGGGCACGGCGTGCTGCGGGTGGAGGTCTCCGACCCGCTGCCCGACCCGCCGCGCGAACGCACCCCCCACCTGGAGGACGAGAGCGGCCGCGGCCTGCAACTCGTCGCATCGGCCTCCCGTCGGTGGGGCACCCGGCCCGCGGGCGGCGACACGACGGGCGGCGGGACCGGCGGCAAGACCGTCTGGTTCGAACTGTCGTTGCCCGGCTGAGCGAGCGCCCCCGGCGCCCTGCGCGCGCCCCGCCCGAGTCAATGTCGCACTGCGTGATTCGACGACGTGTCGCCTGGTTAGAAGACTGGAAGTGTTCTCGCAGGACGGACCAAAAAAGACCTGGACCGTGCTGTGATCGTGAACACCGTGTCGTGCGGCGCCGTAGTGCTGGATACTGCGGGCAGCCGCTGCCGGTGACCGGTGCCGGACGCGGTGAGCTGGAGGGGACGGTTCGCGTGAGCGAGATACCAGCGAAGGCCACGGAGTCCGAGGACCCGTCGGAGGGCGCGAGGGCCACAGCCGCGGGCGCGCTCGCCTCCGATCCGGAGCGGACCGGTGACACGCTGTGGCAGAGCAGCCCGCCCGGCTCGATCTACGACTACATCAAGGTGGCGTCCTTCTCCATCGGCCCCGACGGGCTCGTCGACCAGTGGAGCCTGCGCGCCGAGCAGATCTTCGGCATCCCCGCCGAGCGCGCCGTCGGCATGGACCCCATCGAGGCGTTCGTCGACCCCGACCTGCGCGACCAGGGCCAGCGCAAGATGGCCGAGATCCTCGACGGACGCGAGTGGACCGGTGTGGTCCCCTTCCGGATGCCCGACACCGAGGACGGCGGCCGCGGCACGGACGGCCTCGCCGAGGTGTACGTCATGCCGACGCGCACCAAGGAGGGCGAGAAGGCCGCCGTCTGCATCGTCGTGGACGTGCGGACCCTGCGCAGCATCGAGACCGACCTCGCCGCCTCGCAGGCCATTTTCGGCCAGTCTCCGTTCGGTTTCCTGCTGATCGACACCGAGCTGAAGGTGCGCCGCGCCAATCAGCGCTTCGCGTCCATCTTCGGCGGCACCCCCGACGACCACCGCGGCAAGGGGGTGTACGACTATCTGCCCCGCCCCGAGGCCGAGCGGGTCTCGGCGACGCTGCGCCGGGTGCTGAAGACCGGTGACTCCATCACGGACATGCACGTCACCGGCTATGTGCCCGGCTCCGACGAACGCCGCCACTGGTCGATCAACCTCTACCGGGTGCACAGCGGTTCCGGCCGCCCCATCGGCATCGCCTGGCTCGGCACCGACATCACCGCCCGCCGCGCCGCCGCCCGCGAGGCCGCCGCGGCACGGCGCAACCTGGCCCTGCTCAACGAGGCCGGCGCCCGCATCGGCAACTCCCTCGACCTGGAGACCACGGCACGCGAACTCCTCGACGTCGTCGTCCCCGGCTTCTGCGACCTGGCCACCGTCGACCTCTACCAGGGGCTGCTGGCCGGCGACGAGACCCCGCCCGGACTCGCCGACGGCAGTGCGGAGATGCGCCGCGTCGCCTACGCCAGCGCCGTCGCCGACACGCCCTTCCGCGGCGGCTCCGACGAGCCGGTCGAGGTCGGCGCCGTCCACCACTACCCGTTCAACTCGCCCTGCGCCGACGCCCTGCGCACCGCGCGGCCGCAGCGCGTGCCGGGTGAGGAGGGCAGCCTGGTGCAGTCCATGCTCGCCGTGCCGATGGTCGCCCACGACACCGTCGTGGGACTTGCGCTGTTCGGCCGGGCCAAGGGCAGCGAGCCGTTCGGGGACCGGGACCGGGATCTCGCCGTCGAACTGGCGGCGCGGGCGGCGGTCTGCATCGACAACGCCCGCCTGTACCGGCGCGAGCACGAGCGGGCGCTGATACTGCAACGGTCCCTGCTGCCGCCCGGCGACCCGGTGGCCTCCGGCCTGGACATCGCCTGCCGCTACCTGCCCGGCAACGCCTCCACCGGGCGGCCCAGCGAGGTCGGCGGCGACTGGTTCGACGTCATCGAACTGCCCGGCCACCGCACGGCACTGGTGGTCGGCGACGTGATGGGCCGCGGGCTGCGCGCGGCCGTCGCGATGGGCGAACTGCGCACCGCCGTGCGCACCCTGGCCCTGCTCGACCTCGAACCCGCCGAAGTGCTCTCCGCGCTGGACGAGATCGCCCGCGGCCTCGGCACGCCCGGCGGCGTGCAGCAGGCGACCCGGGCGGCGCGCCGGCCCCGCGAGGCCGACCTGTCCGAGGTGTACCTCGCGACCTGCGTCTACGCCGTCTACGACTCCGTCACCCGCCGCTGCACCTTCGCCAACGCCGGCCATCTCCCGCCGGTGCTGGTCGAACCCGGCGAGTCCGCGCTGATGCTCGACGTGCCGCCCGGCATGCCGCTCGGCGTCGGCGGGGAGCCGTTCGAGGAGGTCGAGGTCGAGCTGCCCGAGGGCGCGCTGCTCGCGCTGTACACGGACGGCCTCGTGGAGTCCCGCGACCACCCCCTGGACGACGGGCTGCAGGCGTTCGTCGGCGCGCTCACCGACCCCTCGCGTCCCCTGGAGGACGTCTGCGACCAGGTCCTCAACACCCTCGACACCCATCACGGCGAGGACGACATCGCCCTGCTGATGGCCCGCGTGCAGGGGCTGCCGTCCGAGTCCGTCGGCGACTGGACGCTGCCGCGCGAGCCGCGCAGCGTGGGCCGGGCCCGCGAGTACGCGCGCGCCCAGCTGCTCAGCTGGGACCTGGAGCCGCTGGTCGACACCACCGAGCTGCTGGTGAGCGAGCTGGTCACCAACGCGCTGAGATACGGCGAGGGGGAGATCCGGCTGCGCCTGCTGCTGGACCGCACGCTGGTGTGCGAGGTCTGGGACTCGGGCCTGGTCCAGCCGCGCCGCCGCCGCGCCCGCGACACCGACGAGGGCGGCCGGGGCCTGCAACTGGTCGGCCTGCTCTCCGCGTCCTGGGGCTCCCGCCGCACGCCCCGCGGCAAGACGGTCTGGTTCGAACTGGCCCTCCCCGACGGCGACTCGGGCCCCACGGACCCGGCGGAGGCCCTGCTGAGCCTGTTCTGACCCCCCCCGCGTCCGAAGGGCGTCCCGCGCCGGACCGTTCGCCTGTGACGCGTCGGTTCGTGCGGTCAGGGCGCCGGCTCGTCGTGGCGGCGGCGGGTCGCCGGGCCGCCCCAGGCCAAGGGAGCCGGGTCCGGGGGCGGGCCGTGCAGACGGGCGTCCTGTTCGGCCAGCGCGCGGGACTCCGTCGCCAGGGAGTCGGCACGTACCAGGTCGGGCAGCGTGCCCGAGGCGAGCGCCCGCGTCGCGGCGGCCAGGCGGGTACGGGCCTCGGCGCCCACCACGTCGCGGTGCGTGCCGAGGAAGCCGTCCGCCGCGGCCACCGCGCTTCCCGCGGCGAGCCGGGCGGCCGCCGGCAGCACGCCCGCCCGCCCCGTCGCCACCGGCGCCAGCGCCCGCACGATCCGCCGCAGCTCCTCCAGCGGGTCGTACGGGCGGCCACCGGTCAGCTCGCCGCGTACGGAGGTCAGGACCGCGTCCGCGTGCAGGATGCGGGAGCGCAGCTCACCGGGCGGGATGTCCGCGGGGCTGGTCCGCCGGGCCGCCGCGAGTTCCGCCTCCGCGCCGGTGAGGGCCGCCGGGAGCATCGCGCCGGCCGCGTCCAGCTCCCGGGCCAGCCGTTCGACGGCGGTGGCGAAGACCTCCGCGTGGGCGACGGCCGTCTCCCCGGACCGCAGCCGTGCGACCGCCCGGCCGCCCTCGCCGCGGTCGGCGGCCTGCCGGGCCTCGTTGAGCCGGGAGGTGGCCGTCACCAGGCGGTCCTTGGCCGTCTCGACGTAGCCCGTGACCGGTTCCAGCGCGCTGTGCGCATACCGGTCGCCCAGGCCGGCGAGCGTGGCCTGCGCCTGGCCCGTACGGGCGGCCAGCGCCCGGAAGCGGGCCTCGGCGACGGAGGCGGCCTCGCTCAACGCGGAGTGCAGGGAGCGCAGTTCGTCGAAGGCCGCCGCCTGCGCGTCCAGGACACGGCCCGCCTCCGCGCAGCGGCCGGCGATCCCGGCCAGCGTGTGCCGCCGCGCCCGTTCCTCTTCCTGGGGCAGGCCCTCGTCGTAGCGCTGCCGCAGGGCGAACGCCGCCGCCAGCTCGCTCTCCGCCTCGCGCAGCGCCCGGCTGAAGGGCTCGACGCGCCGCTCGTCGTACAGCTGACGGGCGAAGCCCAGTTCCTCCCGGCTGGTGCGGACGCAGTCGTCGGCCTCCACCAGCGCCGCCTGCGCCTGCCGGTCGAGTTCGGCGGGGGTCGGCGTGTAGGGCCGGGCCGGGAGTTCGCCGGGCGGGGGTCCGGTGCCGGTCGCGGGTGGCGTACGGCCGGGCGGCGCCGTACGGCCTGGGGGCGGCGTACGGCTCGGGGGTGCCGGGGCCGTGCGGGAGCGGGTCCGCCGGGTGTGCCGGACCACGGCGTAACCGGCGAGCAGTCCGGCCGCCGCCACGGCCGCGATCGGCAGGACCAGGTTGGTGGGGGACGTCTCGTCCTGCTGCGGCGCGGCCCGGCTCGCGGCCGGCGCGGAGCGGGCGAGCGCAACCGGCGGCTCACCGGCCGTCGTCATCCCCGGCAACAGCAGCCACACCACTCCCGTGGTGGCGCCCAGCAGCGCGTGCGCCACCCGCACGGATATGTGCGATGTGGCGCGCCGCGGCCGGCCCCGGGGAGAGGATGACGTCACGTTTCGGAGCGTATGGCCCGGTATGCGGGGTCGCGAGCCGGGCGCGTCCGGGTGGGGCGGACGGACGAGGGAGGGCACGGGGATGGAATCCATGCGGCGTACGGAGCAACCGGGGGCCATACCCGGCGAGCGCGCCGAGCCGGAAGCGGAGGCTCCACCCGCCGAGCCCGCCGAGCCCGCCGAGCCCGCCGAGCCCGCCGAGCCCGCCGAGCGGAGTGAGCGGGGTGACCCGGAGCCGGCCGCGTCCCCGCCCCGCTCCCGCCGGCGCCGGTTCCGCCTGGCCCGTCGTCTCGCCCTCGCCCTCGCGCTGCTCCTGCTGCTGCCGCTGCTCGGCACGCAGATCGCCCTGCGCGTGAACTACACCGGCGACCCGGCCGACGGCGCCCGCACCCGCGACCGGGACGCCCTGTGGCTCGGGCACGCGTGGATCGACGGCCGCAAGAAGGACGCCGACGTGAGCGCCCTGGCCCGTCGCCTGGCCGGCACCGGCGTCCGCGACCTGTACGTGCACGCCGGCCCCCTGGAGCACGACGGCACGCTGCCCGCCTCCGCGTACCCGAGGGCGGGGTGGCTGGTGGCGGCCGTGCACCGGGAGCTGCCCGGGGTGCGGGTGCAGGCCTGGCTGGGGGACGTGCTGGCCACGGAGGAGCCGGACGGGCTGCGGCTGGAGCGCGCGGCGACCCGCGCGGCGGTCGTCACCTCCACCCGCGCGGTCCTCGACGCCGGGTTCGACGGCGCCCACTTCGACCTGGAGCCGCTGCACTCCGGCGACCGGGACTACCTCGGGCTGCTCGACGCCCTGCACCGCGAGACGGCGGCGCGCGGTGCGGTGCTGTCCGTCGCCGTCCACCAGATCGACCCGCTGCCGGGCCTGCACTCCGTCTTCGGCGCCCTCACCGGGCACCCCAAGTGGTGGTCGCAGGAGTATTTCGGCCAGGTCGCGCGCCGCGTCGACCAGATCGCCGTCATGTCGTACGACACGATGCAGCAGTGGGAGAGCACCTACGGCGGTTACGTCGCCCAGCAGACCGCCCTCGCGCTGGAGATCACCCCGCGCGGCACCGACCTGCTGATGGGCCTGCCCTTCTACCACGAGAACCGCTTCGGCCACCGCGGCGCGGCGGAAACGGTCCCGTCAGCCGTACGAGGCGTCCGCCTGGGCCTGACGCGCACGGACGCAGACCGCGCGCACTTCGGCGTCGCGCTGTACGTGGACTTCGCGGCGACGGAGGCCGACTGGGCGGCGTACCGTACCGGCTGGGTTCGCTGAACCGAAGGGGTGGGAGATGCGTTACTCGACCGCGCTGGGGCTGCTGGCCGCCGGGGTACTCGCCGCGGGCGGTGTGGCGGCGTTGACGAGGGGCTGGGTGGTGCCCTGGCTGCGCCGCAGCGTCGTCCGGCCGGCGCTGTGGGGCGCCGGGGCGCTGGTGTTCGCCGCCGGCATGGCGACGGGCCTGTCGACGCAGTTCTACGACGTCTCACTGGGGCTGGGCGAGGCCCTGAGGGCGCTCACGGTGGCGCAGATCAGCATCGGCGGTCTGCTCCAGCACCGCGCCCAGCGCCCCGGCCGCGCTAAGGAGTCCGCCGTCTGATCCTCGACCCCAGCCACACCAGTGGGTCGTACTTGCGGTCCACGGCTCGTTCCTTCAGGGGGATCAGGGCGTTGTCCGTGATCCTGATGCCCTCGGGGCAGACCTCCGTGCAGCACTTGGTGATGTTGCAGTAGCCGAGGCCGTGGTCGTCCTGGGCCGTGCGGGCGCGGTCCAGGCCGGTCTCGGCGGCCGCGTCGAGCGGGTGCATGTCGAGTTCGGCGATCCGCATCAGGAAGCGCGGGCCCGCGAACGCCGGCTTGTTCTCCTCGTGGTCGCGCACGACGTGGCAGGTGTCCTGGCACAGGAAGCACTCGATGCACTTGCGGAACTCCTGCGAGCGGTCCACGTCCTCCTGCATCATCCGGTACTCACCGGGACCGAGGCCGGGCGGCGGGACGAACGCCGGGACCTCGCGCGCCTTGGCGTAGTTGAAGCCGACGTCCGTCACCAGGTCCCGGATCACCGGGAACGTGCGCAGGGGCGTGACCGTGACCGTCTCCGCGCGGTCGAACACCGACATCCGGGTCATGCACATCAGCCGGGGCCGGCCGTTGATCTCCGCCGAGCACGAACCGCACTTGCCCGCCTTGCAGTTCCAGCGCACCGCGAGATCGGGCACCTGCGTGGCCTGCAGGCGGTGGATGATGTCGAGGACGACCTCGCCCTCGTTGACCTCGACGGTGAAGTCCTCCAGGTCCCCGCCGTCCGCGTCCCCCCGCCAGACCTTGAACCGTGCCTGGTAGCCGCTCATTCGTACAGCTCCTCTTCGGCGAGGTACTTGACCAGCTCCTCCTTCTCGAACAGGGCGAGCAGGTCGGGGCGGATGGGCTCGGTGGTCTCGCGGGTCAGGGAGATCTGGCCGCGGGCGGGATCCGTCGCCGCGAGGCCGCCGGTGGGGTCGGTGAGCCGGCACAGCAGGTTCACCCGCCGCCAGGTGCGGTCCATGGAGGGGAAGTCCTCCCGGGTGTGGCCGCCGCGCGACTCGGTGCGCTCCAGCGCCGACCGGGCCACGCACTCGCTGACCAGCAGCATGTTCCGCAGGTCCAGCGCGAGGTGCCAGCCCGGGTTGAACTGCCGGTGCCCCTCCACCCCGGCCCGCCGGGCCCGCATCCGCAGCTCGCCCAGCTTGCGCAACGCCTGCTCCATCTCCGCCTCGCGCCGGATGATGCCGACCAGGTCGTTCATGGCCTGCTGGAGTTCCTGGTGCAGGGTGTAGGGGTTCTCCGGCGGCCCGTCCTCGCCCTCCGTCTCCGCGGAGAACGGCCGCAGCGCCTCCGCGGCCGCCGTGTTGACCTGGGCCTCGTCGACCGACGGGCGCGCGGGGGCGGCCGCCTGCGCGTACTCGGCCGCGTGCCAGCCCGCCCGGCGGCCGAACACCAGCAGGTCGGACAGCGAGTTGCCGCCCAGCCGGTTCGAGCCGTGCATGCCGCCGGCGACCTCACCGGCCGCGAACAGCCCCGGCACCCCGCGCGCGGCGGCCGTGTCGGAGTCGACGGCGACGCCGCCCATCACGTAGTGGCAGGTCGGCCCGACCTCCATCGCCTCGGCGGTGATGTCGACGTCGGCCAGCTCCTTGAACTGGTGGTACATCGACGGCAGCCGCCGCTTGACGACCTCGGCCGGCATCCGCGTGGAGACGTCCAGGAAGACCCCGCCGTGCGGGGAGCCGCGGCCCGCCTTCACCTCGGAGTTGATGGCGCGGGCGACCTCGTCGCGGGGGAGGAGCTCCGGGGGACGCCGGTTGTGGTCCGGGTCGTCGTACCAGCGGTCGGCCTCCTCCTCGGTCTCGGCGTACTTCTCCTTGAAGACGTCCGGGATGTACTCGAACATGAACCGGTCGCCCTCGGCGTTCCTGAGGACCCCGCCGTCGCCGCGCACCGACTCGGTGACGAGCAGGCCCTTCACCGACGGCGGCCAGATCATGCCGGTCGGGTGGAACTGCACGAACTCCATGTTCAGCAGCGGCGCCCCGGCGAGCAGCGCGAGGGCGTGCCCGTCGCCGGTGTACTCCCACGAGTTCGACGTGACCTTGAACGACTTGCCGATGCCGCCGGTCGCGATCACCACGGCCGGCGCCTCCAGCACGAAGAACCGGCCGGTCTCGCGTGCGTAGCCGAAGACACCCGAGACCCGGTCGCCGTCCTTGAGGACCCTGGTGACCGTGCACTCCTGGAAGACCTTCAGCCGTGCCTCGTAGTCCCCGGTCTCCCGGTGGTCCTCCTGCTGGAGCGCGACGATCTTCTGCTGGAGCGTGCGGATCAGCTCCAGCCCGGTGCGGTCGCCGACGTGCGCGAGGCGCGGGTACTCGTGGCCGCCGAAGTTGCGCTGGGAGATCCGGCCGTCCTTCGTCCGGTCGAACAGCGCGCCCCAGGTCTCCAGCTCCCACACCCGGTCCGGGGCCTCCCTGGCGTGCAGCTCGGCCATCCGCCACTGGTTGAGGAACTTCCCGCCGCGCATCGTGTCGCGGAAGTGGACCTGCCAGGTGTCGTGCTCGTTGGCGTTGGCCATGGCCGCCGCGATGCCGCCCTCGGCCATCACGGTGTGCGCCTTGCCGAACAGCGACTTGCAGATCACCGCCGTACGGGCGCCCCGCTCGCGCGCCTCGATCGCGGCCCGCAGCCCGGCGCCGCCGGCCCCCACCACGACGACGTCCCACTCCTGCCGGTCGACCACGGACATCAGTCAGTCCTCACTTGACTCACTTGACTCACTCGACTCACTAGAAGAAGCGCGGATCGTCGAAGACGCCGGACGCGACGAGGTACACGTAGAAGTCGGCGAGCGCCACGCTCAGCAGGGACGCCCACGCCAGCTGCATGTGCCGGGCGTTGAGCCGGCCCACGAACCGCCACATCCCGTAGCGCACGGGATGCCTGGAGAAGTGCTTCAGCTTGCCGCCGACGATGTGCCGGCAGGAGTGGCAGGACAGGGTGTACGCCCAGATCAGCACGATGTTCGCGAGGAAGACCAGGGTGCCCAGGCCCATGTGTCCCCAGCGGTGGTGCGCGTCGCGGAAGGCGAGCACCGTGTCGTACGTCAGCACGCCCGCCACCAGCAGCGCCGCGTAGAAGAAGTAGCGGTGGACGTTCTGCAGGATCAGCGGGAAGCGGGTCTCCCCGGTGTACCTCGCGTGCGGCTCGGGCACCGCGCAGGCCGGCGGGGACGCCCAGAAGCCCCGGTAGTACGCCTTGCGGTAGTAGTAGCAGGTCAGGCGGAAGCCCAGCGGGAAGATCAGGATGATGATCGCCGGGGAGATGCCCCACCAGGCGCCGAAGACGTCCGCGTTGGGTCCGCCGTGCATGGTGCGGCAGTTCTCCGCCAGGCACGGCGAGTAGAACGGGGAGACGTACGGCGCCGCGTAGTAGTCGGCGTTCGCGAAGGCCCGCCAGGTCGAGTACACGACGAAGGCGAGCAGCCCGGCCGCGGTGGCGGCCGGGGCCAGCCACCAGCGGTCGGTGCGCAGGTGCGGGGCGGCGATGGCGGCGCGGGCCGCCGACCGGACGCCGCCCCTCGGACGGGGTTCCGTACCCGTGGCCACGTGGGGCTCCCGTCGGTTCAGGGGGCGTGCCGGTCGTGGGCGCCCAGACCCTCGTCGTCGGTGTCCGTCCACAGGGACCCGTCGTAGGGGGTGTCCGGGATGGTGACCACCTCCGGCCGTCCGGCCTGGTGGGGTGCGATGGCCGAGCGCAGCAGCGAGACGCTCTCGCGCAGATGGTCGGCGTCCGTACGGACCCGGCGCATCTCCAGGCTGCTGCCGCCGCTGCCGAGCTGTTTCTCCAGGCGGCCCAGCGACCGGTACAGGTCGTCGAGATGGCGCTGGACTGTCGTGAGTTCGTCGTGCACGGACATGACTTGCCCTCACTTCCGCGGGTCCTTGAGGCCCTGGGCGGCAACGCTCATGCGCCTGCGAGTGTTGCGCGTCACACCTTGCCCTGGGAAGGGATGTGCGCCGATTGGCGGAGGCGCGCGGGTGCAGGGACAAAGGGTTTGCGCCGGACGGGTGGCCTTGCGGTACGTGACCGCCGTGTCGCTCGCTGTCGCCGGAACCTTTCCTCTTCAGTGGCTGCATCGAATCTGCATACGTGTGATCAGCTCCATATACCGCCAAACGTGATCATAACGCCCGCGGCTTTCCGGAGGTACTCCAGAGATGTCCCACGACGTCGTCGGACCGCGCGCGGTCATGCGCTCGGTCACCTTCCTCACCGCGGGCGCGCTCGCGGTGACCGTGCTCACCGGCTGCAGCTCCGAGGACAAGGCCGGCAAACCCCTCGCCGCGCAGGACATCGCCCGGGCCTCCCGGGCCTCGATCGCCGACGGCGGCACCCTGCGCTGGGCCGTGGACGCCGTCCCGGAGACCCTGAACACCTTCCAGTCCGACGCCGACGCCACGACCACGCGGATCGCGCAGGCCGTGCTGCCGTCGATGTACCGGATGGACGCGCAGGGGCGGCCGCAGCGCAACGCCGACTTCCTGGAGTCCGCGAAGGTCGTGGAGACCGAGCCCAAGCAGGTCGTGCTGTACAAGCTGAACCAGCAGGCCGTGTGGAGCGACGGCCGGGAGATCGGCGCCGCCGACTTCGCCGCGCAGTGGCGCGCCCTGTCCGGCAAGGACTCCGCCTACTGGACCGCCCGCAACGCCGGCTACGACCGCATCGAGAAGATCGAGCGCGGGGCGAACGACCTGGAGGTCAAGGTCACCTTCGCCAAGCCGTACGCCGACTGGCAGTCGCTGTTCTCGCCGCTGTACCCCAAGGACGTCATGGGCACGCCGGACGCGTTCAACGACGGGGCGCGCGGCAAGCTCAAGGTCAGCGCCGGGCCGTTCAAGGTGCAGACGGTCGACCGCAAGGAGAAGGACGTCGTCCTCACCCGCAACCCGCGCTGGTGGGGCCACCCGGCCAAGCTGAACGAGATCGTCCTGGCGGCGGTCCCGCGCGACCAGCGGGCCCAGGCCCTGGCCTCCGGCAGCGTCGACCTCGCCGAGATCGACCCGGCCGACGCCCAGCGCGTCACCGGATCCGCCGGCGGCGCGGCCGGACCGCTGCAGGGCCCCGGCGGCCGTACGGCGGTCAAGGCGCTGCGCACCTGGGAGGCCCGGCACGGCTCCGACGCCGAGCCCGGCGACGAGGAACTGAAGGCCTGGGAGAAGCTGACCAAGGCGGTCGCCAAGGAACAGAAGGAGAAGGAGGAGCTGCGCGGCTTCGAGGTGCGCAAGTCCTTCGAGCCCGCCTACACGCAGCTCGCCCTCAACGGCTCCGAGGGGCCGCTGGCGGACGAGCGGGTGCGGCGGGCCGTGGCCCGGGCGCTGGACCGCAAGCAGCTGGCCACGCTGGTGCTCAAGCCGCTCGGGCTGCCGGCGGTGCCGGTGGGCAGCCACCTCGCGCTGTCCGGGCAGCCGGCCTACGCCGACAACAGCGACGCGCTCGGCGGCCAGGACACCGCGGAGGCGCAGGCGCTGCTCGCGGACGCCGGGTGGGTGCCGGGCGGTCCGCTGCAGGAGCCGAAGAAGGCGGAGAAGGCGGCAGGGGCGGCCGGGGAGAAGCAGGGCGGCGCGGAGGACAAGCCCGGCCGCAAGAAGGCCGATGAGGAGTCGGCGGGCGGCGACGACGGGACCTACATCGTCGGCCAGGACGACAAGGCGGGCCGGCAGGCCGGGCACGGGGAGGACGGCGGGCACCACCTCGCGCAGGACGGCCGGCAGTACGCCGAGCGGCAGCTGCGGCAGGGCGGGATGCCCGGGGCGTACGCGCCGAAGGGGACCGCGGCGCCCGCGGGCACGGGAGCGCGGGTGCTGGCCAAGGACGGCAAGCCGCTGACCCTGCGGTTCGTGCTGCCCTCGGGGCCGGGGTCGCAGCCGCTGCGGCAGGTGGCGGACCGGATCTCCTCGATGCTGGCGAAGGTCGGCATCCGCACGGACGTCACCAAGGTGCCGGACGACAGCTACTTCAAGGACCACATCGCCTCCGGCCAGTACGACCTCGCGCTGTACTCCTGGCCGTCCTCCGCCTTCCCCGCGACGGACGCCCGGCCGATCTACGCCAAGCCGGTGCCGGCCGCCGACGGGTCGCTGGTCGTGCAGCAGAACTACACGCGGGTCGGCACCGACCAGGTCGACCAGCTCTTCGACCAGGCGCTCGCCACGCTCGACCAGGACGAGGAGCGGGACCTGATCCGCAAGGCGGACTCCCGCATCTGGGCCGCCGCAGGATCGATTCCTCTCTACCAGCGCCCGCAGCTGGTGGCCGCCCGCAAAACCCTCGCCAACGCGGGTGCCTTCGGCTTCCAGACCCCGGTGTACGAGGACATGGGCTACCTGAAAAAGGGCGCGAAGCCTTCGGCGACGCCGACGTCGTAGGCCTGCGGCGACGCGAAGGGCGGGGCCCGCCGGCGCCGGGGCTCCGTCCGGCCCCGGGGGGTGTTTTCCCACCCACCACCCGTTCGGCCGGGCAGAAGATGCCGCCCGGGGCTCCGCCCCGGACCCCGGGGCGTTTCCCACCCACCCACCCGTTCCTCTTGGGCAAGAGGCCACGCCACGGGGCTCCGCCCCGGACCCCGAGCACGCGCCGGTCGGGGTCCGGGGCGGAGCCCCGTGACGGCACCTTCCGTCCGACCGAGACGGGCGGGCGGGTGGGCCACCCCCCTGGGGTCCGGGGCGGAGCCCCGGGCGGTGCCTTCTGTCCAACCGATCGGGTGGGTGGGTGGGAAAACACCCACCGGGGTCCGGGGCGGAGCCCCGGGGCGGCACCTTCTGTCCAACCGATCGGGCGGGCGGGCGGGAAAACACCCACCGGGGTCCGGGGCGGAGCCCCGGGTGGTGACTTCCGACGCAAGGGAGAGGAAACTCCCGGGGTCGCGGGGCGGAGCCCGGGGCGCGGCGGCCCCGGTGCGAGCAGGGGAAACGCGGTTCCGGGGGGTGGGGCCCCGGCCCGCAGGTCAGCGGCCCCGCGCCAGACGCCGGAGGCTCTCCCGCGGAGCGACCCGTACCATGGGGTGAGGCCGTGGCGTGTTCTGCCCGGCAGGGCCCGGGCAGGGCCGTCCTCACACTCCGGGAGATCGCCGCAATATGGCCACGCGCCACGACATCCGCAACGTCGCCATCGTCGCCCACGTCGACCACGGCAAGACCACCATCGTCGACGCGATGCTGAAGCAGGCCGGCGCGTTCGCCGCGCACCAGCTCGACCAGGTCGACGACCGCATGATGGACTCCAACGACCTGGAGCGTGAGAAGGGCATCACGATCCTCGCCAAGAACACGGCGGTGAAGTATCACCCCAAGGACGGCGGGGAGCCCATCACCATCAACATCATCGACACCCCCGGCCACGCCGACTTCGGTGGCGAGGTCGAGCGCGGTCTGTCGATGGTCGACGGCGTCGTGCTGCTGGTCGACGCCTCGGAGGGCCCGCTCCCGCAGACCCGCTTCGTGCTGCGCAAGGCCCTGCAGGCCCGCCTCCCCGTCATCCTGTGCATCAACAAGACGGACCGCCCCGACGCCCGTATCGACGAGGTCGTCAACGAGACCTACGACCTCTTCCTCGACCTGGACGCCGACGAGGAGCAGATCGAGTTCCCGATCGTCTACGCCTGCGGCCGTGACGGCATCGCCTCGCTGACCAAGCCGGACAACGGCACGGTCCCGGCGGACTCCACCAACCTGGAGCCGTTCTTCTCCACGATCCTGGAGCACATCCCGGCCCCGACGTACGAGGAGGACGCGCCGCTGCAGGCCCACGTCACCAACCTCGACGCCGACAACTTCCTCGGCCGTATCGCGCTGCTCCGCGTCGAGCAGGGCGAGCTGCGCAAGGGCCAGACGGTCGCCTGGATCAAGCGTGACGGCACCATCAGCAACGTCCGCATCTCCGAGCTGATGATGACCGAGGCGCTCACCCGCAAGCCCGCCGAGAAGGCCGGCCCGGGTGACATCTGCGCCGTCGCCGGCATCCCGGAGATCATGATCGGTGAGACGCTGGCCGACCCGGAGAACCCGATCGCGCTGCCGCTGATCACGGTCGACGAGCCCGCGATCTCCATGGTCATCGGCACGAACACCTCCCCGCTGGTCGGCCGCGGCGGCACCGGCAAGGGCGCCGACGCGAAGGCGGCCGTCAAGGACCGCAAGGTCACCGCCCGCCAGGTCAAGGACCGTCTGGACCGCGAGCTGATCGGTAACGTCTCGCTGCGCGTCCTCGACACCGAGCGCCCGGACGCCTGGGAGGTCCAGGGCCGCGGTGAGCTCGCGCTCGCCATCCTGGTCGAGACCATGCGCCGCGAGGGCTACGAGCTGACGGTGGGCAAGCCGAAGGTCGTCACCAAGGAGATCGACGGCAAGACGTACGAGCCCGTCGAGCGCATGACGATCGACGTGCCGGAGGAGCACATGGGCGCCGTGACGCAGCTCATGGGTGTCCGCAAGGGCCGGATGGACAACATGTCCAACCACGGCTCCGGCTGGGTCCGCATGGAGTTCGTGGTGCCCTCCCGTGGCCTGATCGGCTTCCGCACCGAGTTCCTGACCCAGACCCGCGGCACGGGTATCGGCCACTCCATCCACGAGGGCTTCGAGCCGTGGTTCGGCCCGCTGACGACCCGTAACAACGGCTCGCTGGTCGCCGACCGCGCCGGTTCGGTCACCGCGTTCGCGATGACCAACCTCCAGGAGCGCGGCGTCCTCTTCGTCGAGCCCGGCACCGAGGTGTACGAGGGCATGATCGTCGGCGAGAACTCCCGCGCCGACGACATGGACGTCAACATCACCAAGGAGAAGAAGCTCACCAACATGCGGTCCTCGACGGCCGACGTGGCCGAGTCGATCGTGCCGCCGCGCAAGCTGTCGCTGGAGCAGTCCCTGGAGTTCTGCCGCGACGACGAGTGCGTCGAGGTGACCCCGGAGGCCGTCCGCATCCGCAAGGTGAACCTGGACGCGCGTGAGCGCGCCCGCGCCGCGAGCCGCGCCAAGCACGGCTGACGCACCGCCAGAAAGAGCCGGTCCTCCGCCTGTCGGGCGGGGGACCGGCTCTTTTGTGTCGTCGTCCGCATACCGTGCGTGGCGGGGAAAAACGGAGAGGGTAGGGAAAACCCTGCATCCTGGGCCGTAAGCCGCACAGGGTGGCTGATTCGCACTAGTCTGCTGGACGGGTGGGCGTGATCTGCCGCACGCTCAAGTGGCCCTCGGGTCCGCTCCGTTCGGGCGCTCCGCTTTCCCTTCCGGGCAGCACGGAGTCCCCCTGCATGGCGGCAACATTAGCCGCAAGTGCTTTTCCCCACTCCTGTGTCCGGAATACGGACAGTGATCACCGATAGATGTGTAACAAGTCCGTTTCGCAGCGATCTATCTGCAAACTGTTTGTCCGGATTTTGGAAGAAGTAGGCAGCAGGTGTGATCGAACCGAGACCTCAGGGGTGTGGTTCGGCTGGCGGCCCATGGCAGATAGTTAGGCGCGTAGAGCTCGGATCTCGGGTCACGCCTGCTGCGGCGCCGACTCAGCGAGCGGGGGGACACCTCACCATCTGCGCCGTCGATGACGGTGGTGTGACGCGTGCCCCCCTATGCGGTGAACCAAAGGACTCATAAGGAGGAACCCATGCGCGGTGCGAAGAGCGCCAAGTGGGTCGCGATAGCCGCGGTTGTGGCGCTGGGCGCGACCGCCTGTGGTGGTGGCAGCGACAAGGGCGACAGCAAGGCCGCGATCGACCCGAACGGCAAGTTCTCGGTCGAGGTGGGCGAGCCGCAGAACCCGCTGCAGCCGGCCAACACCATGGAGTCCAACGGCAGCATCGTCATCAAGTCGCTGTTCTCCGGGCTCGTCGACTACGACAGCAACGGCAAGATCGTCATGGTCAACGCCCAGTCGATCGACACCACGGACAGCAAGACCTTCACGGTCAAGCTGAAGCCGGGCTGGACCTTCCACGACGGCACCCCGGTCACCGCCACGTCGTACGTCAAGGCGTGGAACTGGGCCGCGAACCCGGCCAACAAGCAGACCAACAGCGCGTGGTTCGCCGACATCCAGGGCTACTCCGACGTCGCTCCGGAGAGCGGCAAGGCCAAGGCCACCGAGATGTCCGGCCTGAAGGTCGTCGACGACAACACCTTCACCATCACGCTGGCCAAGCCGATCCCGTACTTCGTGTACAAGCTCGGCTACGAGGTCTTCGACCCGCTGCCCGAGTCCTTCTACAAGGACCCGAAGGCCGCCGGCGAGCACCCGATCGGCAACGGTCCCTACAAGTTCGTCAAGTGGGACCACAAGAAGCAGATCGAGGTCGCCAAGTACGACGGCTACAAGGGTCCGAACGCCGCCAAGAACGGCGGTGTGATCTTCAAGAACTACGCCAAGCTCGAGACCGCCTACCAGGACCTGAAGTCCGGCAACCTCGACGTGATGCGCCAGGTCGCCCCGCGTGACCTGCCGGTGTACAAGGCCGACCTCGGCGACCGCGCCGTGGACCAGGCGTACTCCGCCATCCAGTCGATCGCCGTGGCGTACTACACGCCGCAGTGGAAGAACATCGACCCGCGGGTCCTGCAGGGCCTGTCGATGGCGATCGACCGGGACACCATCACCAAGACGGTGCTCCAGGGCACCCGTGAGCCGGCCACCGGCTGGGTCGCCAAGGGCGTCCTCGGCTACACGCCGAACGCTGCGGGCGACATCACCAAGTACGACCCGGCCAAGGCCAAGGAGCTCATCAAGGCCGGCGGCGGCGTCCCGGGCAACAAGATCTCCATCCAGTTCAACGCGGACGGCGGTCACAAGGAGTGGGTGGAGGCCGTCTGCGGCTCCATCACCAAGGCGACCGGCGTGGCCTGCACCGGCGACTCCAAGCCGGACTTCCAGGCGGACACCAACGCGCGTGACGCCCACCAGGTCAAGTCGCTGTACCGCTCCGGCTGGGTGCTCGACTACCCGTTCATCTCCAACTTCATCCGCGACCTGTTCGGCTCCAAGGCCGACGGCAACCAGGGCGGCTTCAAGAGCAAGGAAGTCGACGACCTGATCGCCAAGGCGGACGCGGCGAAGACGCTGGAGGAGTCGGAGAAGCTGTACCAGCAGATCGAGAAGGACCTGCCCAAGTACATGCCGAGCATCCCGCTCTGGTACTACAAGGTCAACGCGGGCTACTCGGAGAAGGTCTCCGGCGTCAAGTACGCCCAGGACGGTGACCCGATCCTGACCGGCGTTCAGGTCAAGAAGTAACCGCTGGCGAACAGCGTTGCCGTGCCGCACCCGGCGGGGTGCGGCACGGCGTCGGCCGAAACAGGCCGGGGGGCCCTTTTCACCGCACACGTACGGACAACAGCTCGGGGGAGCGTCCGTGTGCGATGGAAAGGGCCTGCCGCTGTGACTGACATGGAGGCACCATGGGGCGCTATGTCGCACGACGACTGCTCCAGATGATCCCGGTCTTCATCGGGACAACCCTGCTGATTTTCCTGATGGTCTACGCCCTGCCCGGCGATCCCGTGCGGGGGCTCTTCGGTGACAAGGGCACGAGCCCGGCGGTCCTTCGGGCGCTGCGGCACGAGTACGGCCTCGACAAGCCCGTTCTGGTCCAGTACTGGGACTACATGAAGGGCATCATCCTGCACTTCGACTTCGGCAACCAGATCGCCAGCGGGCGTCCGGTCACCGAAATCCTGGGCGAGGCCTTCCCGGTGACGCTGCGCCTGTCCGCCCTGGCCTTCGTCATCGAGGCGATCCTCGGCGTCGTGCTCGGTGTCGTCTCCGGCATGCGGGCCGGCAAGTGGGCCGACACCATCATCCTTTTCGTGACGCTGCTGCTGATCTCGGTCCCGGTCTTCGTCCTGGGCTACATCCTCCAGACGGTGTTCGCCTTCCAGCTGGGCTGGCTGGAACCCGCGGTCAACGACGACACGAACCTCAACCAGCTGCTGCTGCCGGCCATCGTGCTCGCCAGCGCCTCGCTGGCCTACGTGGCCCGGCTGACCCGTACCTCGATCGCGGAGAACCTGCGCGCCGACTACATGCGCACCGCCGTCGCCAAGGGTCTGCCCCGTCGCCGTATCGTCGGTGTGCACCTGATGCGCAACTCGCTGATCCCGGTCGTCACCTTCCTCGGCACCGACCTCGGTGCCCTGATGGGCGGCGCCGTCGTGACCGAGAGCATCTTCAACATCCACGGCGTCGGCGGCACCATCGCCGACTCGATCACCCGCCGTGAGGGCACCACGCTGGTCGGCCTGGTCACCATCCTCGTCCTCGTGTACCTCGTCACCAGCCTGATCGTCGACCTGCTGTACGCGGTTCTGGACCCGAGGATCCGTTATGCCTGAGCTGACCACCAAGACCGCGGACGAGCCCGTCGTCGCCACCGCCGCCGGCGGTTCCCCCGCGATCAAGCCCGAGAAGACCCGCAGCCTGTGGGGCGACGCCTGGCGGGACCTGCGCACCAACTGGGTGTTCATCGTCTCCGCGGTGCTCATCCTGCTGCTGCTGGTGATGGCGGCCTGGCCGAGCCTGTTCACGGGCGCCGACCCGAACAACAAGGACCTGGCGGCGCACTACCTCCAGCACCCGCACTACGGCAAGGTCTTCGCCGAGGACTGGCTGGGCTACGACGCCCAGGGCCGCAGCGTGTACGCCCGTGCCATCTACGGCACCCGCGCCTCGCTGCTCGTCGGTGCGGGCACCACGCTGGTCGTCACCGTCTTCGGTGGTCTGGTGGGCATGCTCGCCGGCTACTTCGGCGGCTGGCTGGACGCCGTGCTCTCCCGCATCACGGACATGTTCTTCGGCATCCCGTTCCTGCTCGGCGCGATGGTGATGCTCAACTCCTTCACGGAGCGCAACATCCCCGTCGTCATCATGGCCCTGGCCTTCCTCGGCTGGACCCAGACGGCGCGTGTCATGCGTGGTTCGGTGATCACCGTCAAGGCCACGGACTACGTCCAGGCGGCCAAGGCGCTCGGTGCCTCCACCAGCCGGATCCTGTTCCGCCACGTGCTGCCCAACGCGGTGGCCCCGGTGATCGTCGTCGCCACCATCTCGCTCGGTGTCTACATCGGCGCCGAGGCCACGCTGTCGTTCCTGGGCCTGGGCCTGAACGGCGTCTCGTGGGGCAACGACATCTCCGACGGCGGCAACCAGATCCGCGTCGCGCAGTACATCATGCTGTACCCGTCGATCATGCTCAGCATCACGGTGCTGGCGTTCATCATGCTCGGTGAGGCCGTCCGCAACGCCCTCGATCCGAAGTCGCGCTGAGGGAGGCGTACGTGACCATCATCGAAGACACCACTTCCGTGCCCTCGCCGCGTGGCGAGGGCGGCGACGGCGGTCCGCTGCTCGAAGTGCGCGACCTGCACGTCGAGTTCCACACCCGCGAGGGCGTGGTCAAGGCCGTCAACGGCGTCAACTACAGCGTCTCCGCGGGCGAGACCCTCGCCGTGCTCGGCGAGTCCGGCTCCGGCAAGTCGGTGACCGCGCAGGCCATCATGGGCATCCTGGACATGCCGCCGGCGCAGATCCCCCAGGGCGAGATCCTCTTCCGCGGCCAGGACATGCTGAAGATGTCCGCCGAGGACCGCCGCCAGATCCGCGGCCGCCGGATCGCGATGATCTTCCAGGACGCGCTGTCCTCGCTGAACCCGGTGCTGACCGTCGGCTACCAGCTCGGTGAGATGTTCCGCATCCACCAGGGCGTGTCCAAGAAGGACGCCAAGGCCAAGGCCATCGAGCTGATGGACAAGGTCAAGATCCCGGCCGCGGCGGCCCGCGTCAACGACTACCCGCACCAGTTCTCCGGCGGTATGCGCCAGCGCATCATGATCGCCATGGCGCTGGCGCTGGAGCCGGACCTGATCATCGCCGACGAGCCGACCACGGCCCTCGACGTGACGGTCCAGGCGCAGGTCATGGACCTGCTCGCGGAGCTGCAGCGCGAGTACAACATGGGCCTGATCCTCATCACCCACGACCTCGGCGTCGTCGCCGACGTCGCGGACAAGATCGCGGTGATGTACGCGGGCCGGATCGTGGAGCGCGCCCCGGTCCACGAGCTGTACAAGCGCCCCGCGCACCCGTACACGCGGGGTCTGCTGGACTCCATCCCGCGCCTGGACCAGAAGGGCCAGGAGCTCTACGCGATCAAGGGTCTGCCGCCCAACCTGCTGCGGATCCCGACCGGCTGCGCCTTCAACCCGCGCTGCCCCAAGGCGCAGGACATCTGCCGCGAGCAGGTCCCGCCGCTGGCGCCGGTCACCGAGCAGGACGGCACGGACCTGCCGGGCCGCGCCTCGGCCTGCCACTTCTGGAAGGAGACGCTCCATGGCTGAGCTCAGCAAGAACGACGAGCAGCCCGACGCCACGCCGAACGTCTCCGAGGTGGACGTCGTCGACGCCCACTCCGAGGAGGAGGCGGTCGCCGCGATCGAGGCCCCGGTCTCGCGCGGTGAGCCGATCCTCCAGGTGCGCAACCTGAAGAAGCACTTCCCGCTGACCCAGGGCATCCTGTTCAAGAAGCAGATCGGCGCGGTCAAGGCCGTCGACGGGGTCTCCTTCGACCTGTACCAGGGCGAGACCCTCGGCATCGTGGGCGAGTCCGGCTGCGGCAAGTCCACGGTCGCCAAGCTCCTGATGAACCTGGAGCGCGCCACCGCGGGCGAGATCTTCTACAAGGGCCAGGACATCACCAAGCTGTCCGGGCGCGCGATGAAGGCGGTCCGCCGCAACATCCAGATGGTGTTCCAGGACCCGTACACCTCGCTCAACCCGCGTATGACGGTCGGCGACATCATCGGCGAGCCCTTCGACATCCACCCCGAGGTGGCCCCGAAGGGCGACCGGCGCCGCAAGGTGCAGGAGCTGCTGGACGTCGTCGGTCTGAACCCGGAGTACATCAACCGCTACCCGCACCAGTTCTCCGGCGGTCAGCGCCAGCGCATCGGCATCGCCCGCGGCCTCGCGCTCAACCCCGAGATCATCATCTGCGACGAGCCGGTCTCCGCGCTGGACGTGTCCGTCCAGGCGCAGGTCGTCAACCTGATGGAGCGTCTGCAGGACGAGTTCAACCTGTCCTACATCTTCATCGCGCACGACCTGTCGATCGTCCGGCACATCTCGGACCGCGTGGGCGTGATGTACCTCGGCAAGATCGCCGAGATCGGCACGGACGAGCAGATCTACGACCACCCGACGCACCCCTACACCCAGGCGCTGCTGTCGGCGGTCCCGGTCCCGGACCCGGACGCGCGCGACCACCGCGAGCGCATCATCCTCACCGGTGACGTGCCCTCGCCGGCGAACCCGCCGTCCGGCTGCCGCTTCCGTACGCGGTGCTGGAAGGCGCAGGACAAGTGCGCGCAGGAGGTGCCGGTCCTGGCGATCCCGGAGCGGTTCAAGGGCGAGAACACGCCTGCGGCGCACGAGTCGGCTTGCCACTTCGCCGAGGAGAAGGACGTCGTCCACGCGGTGTGACCGCCGTCGGCTGAGCCGTTGTTCCCGGTGCCCCCTGTTCGCGGGCGCCGGGAACTTCGGTTTTCGGGTGTGGGTGTGGGTGCGGGTGCGTTGTGGCCGGCCACGCCCGCGCGGCGGCAGCCGCACATCGACGTAGCCCCGCGCCCCTCAATACGCCGGCTGCGCTCCCGTCCGTGACAAGTGGCAGGCTGACTGTGCCTCTGTACCTGGGGTCAGGATCCCTGGGTCTGTTGTGCGGCAGGCTTCCGCCACGCCGGCTCGCTCCGCCTCGCCGGATGCCAGGGCCGGGCATCTGGCGTGGAAGCGGCAGCCGGACGGGATGCGGGACGGGTCCGGCGGTTCGCCGGTGAGGATCTGCGGGGTGCCCGGGGCCTCGGGGAGGACCGACAGGAGGGCCTGGGTGTAGGGGTGACGGGGGGACGTCAGGACCTCCTCGACCGTGCCCGTCTCCACGATGCGGCCCAGGTACATCACCGCCACCCGGTCGGCGATGTTCCAGGCCAGGCCCAGGTCGTGGGTGACCACCAGGGCGGCCAGGCCCAGTTCCGTGCGCAGGCGCAGCAGCAGGGCCAGGATCTCGCCGCGGACCGAGGCGTCCAGGGACGCCACCGGCTCGTCGGCGACCAGCAGCTTCGGTTCCAGGACCAGTGCGCCGGCGATGACGACCCGTTGCCGCTGGCCGCCGGAGAGCTCGTGCGGGTAGCGCAGGAAGAAGCGTTCCGGCGGGCGCAGGCCCGCGCGGGACAGGGCGTCGGCGACCGCCGCGCGTTCGTCGCCGGCGTGGCCGTGGATGCGCAGGCCCTCGGCCACCGCGTCGTACACCGTGTGCCGGGGGTTGAGGGAGCCGCTGGGGTCCTGCAGGACGAGCTGGACCCGGCGGCGGTAGGCGCGCAGGGCGCGGCCGGAGTAGTCCAGCGGGCGTCCGTCGTGGGTGATCCGGCCCGCGGTGGGCTTCACCAGGCCCAGCAGCGCGCGGGCCAGGGTCGACTTGCCGCAGCCGGACTCGCCGACGAGGGCGACGATCTCGCCGGGGCGGATGTCGAGCTCGACCCCGTCGACCGCGCGGGCGGGGCCGGCCCCCTGCCGGCCGGGGAAGGTGACGTGCAGGCCCTGGGCGCTGAGCAGCGGGGGCGTGGTCATGGGGTGCTCCTCGCGTTCTCGGACGGCAGGCCGCCGCCGTCCGCGTCCGGTACGCCGGTGACGTGCACGCAGGCCGCGCGGCGGCCGTCTCCGGCGTCCCGCAGGGGCTGGTCGTCGGCCGCGCACACCGGCAGCGCCACCGGGCAGCGCGCGTGGAAGGCGCAGCCGGCGGGGAGGGCGGACGGGTCCGGCGGGTCGCCGGGCAGGCCGGCCGGCGCGAACCGGGACGCCGGGTCGCCGATGCGCGGGAACGCCGCCGACAGGGCCCGCGCGTACGGGTGCCGGGCGTTCTCGTACACCTCGGACGCGGGGCCCTCCTCGACGACCCGTCCGGCGTACATCACGGCCAGCCGGTCGCAGGTGTCGGCCAGGACGGCGAGGTCGTGGCTGATCATGATCAGGCCGAGGTCCTGGTCGGCGACCAGCGACTCGATCAGGCGCAGGATCTGTGCCTGGATCATCACGTCCAGCGCGGTCGTCGGCTCGTCCGCGACGATCAGGCGGGGTGAGCAGGCCAGCGCCATGGCGATCATCACGCGCTGGCGCTGGCCGCCGGACAGTTCGTGCGGGAAGGCCGAGGCGCGGGCCGCGGGCAGACCCACCTGTTCCAGCAGCTCGCCGGCCCGGGTGCGGGCGGCGGCGGCCGTCGCCCGGCCGTGCAGCACGAGGGGCTCGGCGATCTGGTCGCCGACGCGGTGCACCGGGTTCAGCGAGTGCATGGCGCCCTGGAAGACGATCGACGCCCCGGCCCAGCGCACCGCCCGCAGCCGGCCCCAGCGCATGCCGAGCACGTCCTCGCCGTCCAGCAGGACCTGGCCGGCGGTCCGCGTCCCGGCCGGCAGCAGCCGCAGCAGGGCCAGCGCCAGCGTGGACTTGCCGCAGCCCGACTCGCCCGCGACGCCGAGCTTCTGCCCGGCCTCCAGCGTCAGGTCCACGCCCCGTACGGCGGACACTCCGCCCGGGTAGGTGACGGACAGGTCCCGTACCTGAAGCAGTGTCACCGGGTCACCCCCAGCCTGGGATTGAGGACGGCCTCGACTGCCCGCCCGCACAGCGTGAACGCCAGGGCCACGCCCGCGATCGCGATGCCGGGCGGCACGAGGTACCACCAGTCGCCGGAGCTGACGGCGCCCGCCTCCCGCGCCTCCTGCAGCATGCCGCCCCAGGACACCACGGTCGGGTCGCCGAGCCCGAGGAAGGCGAGCGTGGCCTCGGCGAGGATGGAGGAGGAGATCATCAGGGTGGTCTGCGCCAGCACCAGCGGCATCACGTTCGGCAGCACGTGCCGGGTCATGATGTGCCCGTGCCCGCCGCCGAGCGCCTTGGCGCGTTCGATGTACGGCCGTGACTCCACGGCGAGGGTCTGCGCCCGCACCAGCCGTGCGGTCGTCGGCCAGGTGGTCACGCCGATCGCCAGCACGACCGTGCCGAGCGAGCGGGACATGACCGTGGCCAGCGCGATGGCCAGCACCAGCGTCGGCATGACCAGGAACCAGTCGGTGATCCGCATCAGCACGGTCGCGTACGCGCCCTTGAAGTGCCCGGCGGTGATGCCGACGACCGCGCCGATCGTCACCGACAGCACCGCCGCGAGCAGGCCCACCAGCAGGGAGACCCGGGAGCCCCAGACCAGCAGGCCCAGCAGGTCGCGGCCGAAGCGGTCGGTGCCCAGCCAGAACTCCCCGCTCGGGCTCTGCAGCGGCCGCCCCGGGGCGCCGGTCACGCTCGCCACGTCGGAGCCGACCGTCCACGGCGCGGTCAGCGCGAGCAGGGCGAGCAGCACGAGCGCCACCAGCCCCGCGAGGCCCGCCCGGTGGGTGCGGTACTGCGCCCAGAACCGGGCGGCGGCGCGGCGGCGGCGCTGCCAGGCCAGGCCCGCCACGGTGGGGGTCGCGGTCGTGCTCATGCCCGCCCCACCCTCGGGTCGAGCAGGGGATAGACGAGGTCGGCCAGGGTGTTCATGAGGATCACCGCCGCGGCGAAGAAGAGGAACAGGCCCTGCACCAGCGGCAGGTCGGGCACGCTGAGCGCCTGGTAGAACAGTCCGCCCAGGCCGGGCCAGGAGAAGACGGTCTCGACGAGGATCACCCCGGCGACGGTCCGGCCGAGGTTGATGAAGACGAGGGTGACGGTCGGCAACAGTGCGTTGGGCACCGCGTGCCGGCGCCGCACCAGGTCGTCGCGCAGCCCCTTGGCGCGGGCGGTCGTCAGGTAGTCGCTGCCCATCTCGTCCAGCAGCGCCGAGCGGGTCACCAGCAGGGTCTGGCCGTACTCGACGGCGACCAGGGTGAGCACCGGCAGGATCAGATGGTGGGCGACGTCGAGGACGTAGGCGAAGCCCTCCTTGCCGCCGGACTCCATGCCGCCGGTCGGGAAGAGCCCGGGGAGCGGGCCGACGCCGACCGACAGCACGATGATGAGCAGCAGGCCCAGCCAGAACGACGGCACCGAGTACAGGGTGAGCGCCAGGCCGGTGTGCACGCGGTCGGAGAGGCTGCCGCGCCGCCAGGCCGCGCGGGTGCCGAGGAAGACGCCGAGCAGGGTGTAGACCACGAACCCGGTGCCGGTGAGGAGCAGGGTGTTCGGCAGCGCCTCGGTGATCTTGTCGAGGACGGGGGTGCGGAACTGGTAGGAGGTGCCGAGGTCGCCGGTGAGCGCCTTGCCGCAGTAGTCGGTGAACTGCTGCCACAGCGGCAGGTCGAGCCCGAACTCGCGCCGGTAGGCGGCCAGTTGTTCCGCCGAGACGGGGCGGCCGCCGGTCATCGTGCGCACCGGGTCGCCGGGGATCAGCCGGAACAGGAAGAAGCCGGTGACGAGCACGGCCAGCAGGGAGACGGCGGCGCCGCCCAGCTTGCCGGCCCCGTAGCGCAGGTACGGGACCGGCGACGGGCGGCGCCGGGTGCGCTCGCCGGCGGTGGCGAGGGTGGTGGCGGTCATGGGCTACTCGCGGTCCTCGGCGGTGGAGCGGCGGCGCAGGGCGAGGAAGCCGGCCGCGCCCGCGAGGACGACGACGCCCGCGACGATGCCGATGACCACGCCGGTGGAGCTGCCCGAGTCCGAGGAGCCGTCGGAGGCGGCGGGGGTCGCCGACCACCAGCTCCAGTAGCCGTCCTGGCCGTAGATGTTGCCCGCCGCCTTCGGCATCGTCTCGATCGAGGCGATCTGGTCGGTGCGGTAGGCCTCCAGCGCGTTGGGGTACGCCATGACGTTCATGTACCCGGTGTCGTACAGCCGCGACTCCATCTGCTGCACCAGGTCCGCCCGCTTGGCGGGGTCGTACTCGGCGAGCTGGCGGGCGTACAGGTCGTCGAACTGCTTGTCGCAGATGAAGTTGTCCGTCGCGCCGGTCTTCTTCGGATCGGACGGCAGGGCCGCGCAGGTGTGGATGGACAGCACGAAGTCCGGGTCCGGGTTGACCGACCAGCCGTCGAAGGCGAGGTCGTAGGTGCCGGCGAGCCAGGGGTCGCTGACGTTGTCCAGGCAGTCCAGGCGCACGCCGATGCCGAGCTTGCCCCACCACTCCTTCAGGTACTGGCCGACGGCCTTGTCGTTGGGGTCGGTGGCGTGGCACAGCAGCCGGTAGGTGAGCGGCTTGCCGTCCTTGCCGACGCGCTGCCCGGAGCCGTTCTTCCGGTAGCCGGCCTGGTCGAGGAGCGCTGCGGCCTTCGCCGGGTCGTAGGCCAGTTCCTGAGCCCCGGAGGGCCTGAAGAAGTAGGTGGAGAAGCGGGGCGGGATGTAGCCGGCGCCCTCGACGGCATGGCCCTGGAAGACCCGGTCGACGAGGGTCTTGCGGTCGACGGCGAGGAACAGCGCCTGCCGCACCCGCTGGTCCAGCAGCGAGGGGTGGCCGTCGCCGAAGCGGGTGCCGTCCTTGGCGCGGGCGCCGGGGTTGACGGCGAGGGCGTAGAAGCGGCGGCCGGGCGCGTCGTTGACCTTGATGTTCTGCTGGTTCTTCAGGGCGGCGGCCTGGGCGGGGGTGAGGTTGCCGACGAAGGACACCTCGCCCTTCTGCAGGGCGGCGACGGCGGCGTCACCGTCCTTGTAGTACTTGAAGACCAGCTCGTCGAACTTGGGGGCGCCGCGCCAGAACTTCTGGTTGGCCTTGAGCCGGACGTAGCTGTCGGCCTTGTAGTCGGTGAGGACGTACGGCCCGTCGCCGACGACGGGGAACGTCTTGTCGTTGTTGAACTTGGAGAAGTCGCCGACCTTCTCCCAGACGTGCTTGGGCACGATCGGCACGTCCAGCGCGGTCATGGTTGCCTGCGGCTTCTTCAGCTCGATGACCAGCTGGGTGGGGCTCGGGGCGGTCACCTTGCGGAAGTTGGTGACGAAGCTGCCGTTGGCGGTGGCGGCGGACTCGTCCGTCATCATCTTGGTGAAGGTCCAGGCCGCGTCCTCGGCGGTGACCTTCTGCCCGTCGGACCAGGTGGCGTCGGAGCGGATGGTGTAGGTCCAGGTCAGCTTGTCGGCCGACGGCTGCCACCGGGTGGCCAGGCCCGGGATCGCGTGCGCGTCGCCGGGGTCGTAGTCGGTGAGGTACTCGTACATCAGCCGGTTGATGCTCGTGGAGACCAGGCGGGTCGCCAGGAACGGGCTGAGCGAGTCGACGCTCTGCGCGACCGCGACGGTGAGCACCTTCGGGCCGCCGTCCGCCGCCGCTGCCTGGGCGGGCGCGGGGGCGAGCGGGGTGGCGAGGGCGGCGGTCAGGGCCAGCGCGGCGGTCCCGGCCGCGACGGCGAGGCGGGTGGTGGGGCGCGCTCTTACCGGTCCGTGCTGATCGTGTGACTTCATGGAACGTGACCTCGCGTCGTCGCTCGTTCGAAAGACGGCTGTGCCCGAACGGTGCTGCTCGCTCTGCTCGGCTGTGCGGTGTCGTGGCTGGATCACTCGGGTGCGGTGGTGGCCGCCGGTGGCCGGCCGTGCGGGGACGGCCCGCCCTCGGTGGCTGATCACTCGGGACGGCTGTGTCTATCAGTGGCTGTCTGCGCGCGTCAACGGTCCGTCAAACCCCTTGCTGCCTGCGAAAACAGGGGTGGGAAAGCCTCCGGCGCACCCCATTGGTCCAGTCCACTGAAGCGCCCCAGGTGACGCCCTGACGGTTCCTCGGGCGAACTCCCGGCAAACGCCCGGCGACCCGGCCGGACACCGCCGTCGTGGTCCCGGACGCCGTCGCCATGCCGCCGGATGGGGGAGCGGTGACCCGGACGGATGGCGTGAATGTGAGGTATGTGGCATTCAGCCGGATAGTGGCCGTAACGATCAGCGTCCCGGCGCCGGCGGCACCGCGCCGCCCGGCGGGGGCGCAGGGACGGGAGGCACTCCATGCGCGGAGCCACGCACGCCACCTGGGCCGCCTGCGCGGCGGCGGTAGTCCTCGCGGCGACGGCCTGCGGGGGCGGGGGAGACAGCGGCAGCGGCGGTGGCAACGGCGGCGGCGTCCTCAGCGCGTCCTGGGGCGACCCGCAGAACCCGCTGGAGCCCGCCAACACCAACGAGGTGCAGGGCGGCAAGGTCCTCGACATGATCTTCCGCGGCCTGAAGCGGTACAACCCGCAGAACGGCAAGGCGGAGGACATGCTCGCCCAGTCGATCCAGACCACCGACTCCCAGAACTTCACGATCACCATCAAGCCCGGCTGGACCTTCTCCAACGGCGAGAAGGTCACCGCGAAGTCCTTCGTGGACGCCTGGAACTACGGCGCGAGCCTGAAGAACAATCAGAAGAACGCCTACTTCTTCGGCTACATCGAGGGCTACGACAAGGTCCACCCGGACACCGGCACCCAGACCGCCACCACCCTGTCCGGACTGAAGGTCGTCAACGACCAGACCTTCACCGTCAAGCTCAGCCAGAAGTTCTCCACGTTCCCCGACACCCTCGGCTACCCGGCCTTCGCCCCGCTGCCGCAGGCGTTCTTCACCGACCACGCCGGCTGGATCAAGAAGCCCGTCGGCAACGGCCCGTACACCGTGCAGTCCTACGCCAAGGGCTCCCAGATGTCCCTGCGCGCCTGGGACGCCTACCCGGGCAGCGACAAGGCGCAGAACGGCGGTGTGGACCTGAAGGTCTACACCGACAACAACACCGCCTACACCGACCTGATCGCCGGCAACCTCGACCTGGTCGACGACGTCCCGGCCGCCCAGCTGAAGAACGTCAAGAGCGACCTCAATGGCCGCTACCTCAACACCCCCGCCGGCATCATCCAGACCCTCGCCTTCCCCTTCTACGACCCGGCCTGGAACAAGCCGAACTCCGACAAGGTCCGCAAGGGCCTGTCCATGGCCATCAACCGGCAGCAGATCACCGACACGATCTTCCAGAAGACCCGCACCCCCGCCACCGACTGGACCTCCCCGGTCCTCGGCACGGCCGGCGGCTACCAGTCGGGCCTGTGCGGGCAGTACTGCCAGTACGACGCGGCCCAGGCCAAGAAGCTCGTCCAGGAGGGCGGCGGCCTGCCCGGCGGCCAGGTGAAGATCGCCTACAACGCCGACACCGGCTCGCACAAGCAGTGGGTCGACGCGGTGTGCAACTCCATCAACAACGCGCTCGGCAACACCAAGGCGTGCGTCGGCAACCCGGTCGGCACCTTCGCCGACTTCCGCAACCAGATCACCCAGAAGAAGATGAGCGGCCCCTTCCGCGCCGGCTGGCAGATGGACTACCCGCTCATCCAGAACTTCCTGCAGCCGCTGTACTACACCAACGCCTCCTCCAACGACGGCCACTGGTCGAACAAGCAGTTCGACTCCCTCGTCAACCAGGCCAACGCCGAGTCCGACACCGCCAAGGCCGTCGGCCTCTTCCAGCAGGCCGAAGGGGTCGTGCGGGACAACATGGCGGCGATCCCGCTGTGGTACCAGAACGGCAGCGCCGGCTGGTCCGACCGCCTCTCCAACGTGAAGCTCAACCCCTTCAGCGTGCCGGTCTACAACGAGATCAAGGTGGGCTGAGCCGCGATGGGACGCTATGTCGTCCGGCGACTGCTCCAGATGATCCCGGTGTTCATCGGGGCGACGCTGCTGATCTTCCTGATGGTGAACGTGATGGGCGACCCCATCGCGGGCCTGTGCGGCGAGCGGCAGTGCGACCCGGCCACCGCCGCCCAGCTGGAGAAGGAGTTCGGCCTCGACAAGCCGGTGTGGCAGCAGTACCTGACCTACATGGGGAACGTCTTCACCGGCGACTTCGGTACGGCGTTCAACGGCCAGAAGGTCACCGAGCTGATGGGCTCGGCGTTCCCGGTCACCATCCGGCTGACCATCGTGGCGATCCTCTTCGAGATCGTCATCGGCATCACCCTCGGTGTCGTCACCGGGCTGCGCCGCGGCCGGCCCGTCGACACCGGGGTGCTGCTGAGCACCCTCGTGGTGATCTCCGTGCCCACCTTCGTCACCGGCCTGCTGCTGCAACTGCTGCTCGGCGTGAAATGGGGCTGGGTCAGCCCCTCGGTGTCACCGGAGGCCCCCTTCGACGAGCTGATCCTGCCCGGCCTGGTGCTGGCCTCGGTGTCCCTCGCCTACGTCACCCGGCTCACCCGCACCTCCATCGCGGAGAACCGCCGCTCCGACTACGTGCGCACCGCCGTCGCCAAGGGCCTGCCCCGGCGCCGGGTCGTCGTCCGGCACCTGCTGCGCAACTCCCTCATCCCCGTCGTCACCTTCATCGGCGCCGACATCGGCGCCCTGATGGGCGGCGCGATCGTCACCGAGCGCATCTTCAACATCCACGGCGTCGGCTACCAGCTCTACCAGGGCATCCTGCGGCAGAACACCCAGACCGTGGTGGGCTTCGTGACCGTCCTCGTCCTGGTCTTCCTGATCGCCAACCTCATCGTCGACCTGCTCTACGCCGTACTCGACCCGAGGATCCGCTATGCCTGACCAGCCGTACGAGCCCGAGGGCGCCATCGCCGGCACCGGCATGGGCGGCGCCATGGACCTCGGGGCCAGCGAGGCCACCACGCTGGAACGCACCCCGGGCGGCCCCGAGGGCACCGGCCCGCAGGCCAAGCCCCGCAGCCTGTGGTCCGACGCCTGGCGCGACCTGCGCCGCAACCCGGTGTTCCTGATCTCCGCCGTCGTCATCCTCTTCCTGGTCTTCATCTCCCTGTGGCCGTCGGCCATCGCCTCCGGCTCCCCCCTCACCTGCGACCTGTCCAAGGCCCAGCAGGGCTCCTCCCCGGGACACCCCTTCGGCTACGACGGCCAGGGCTGCGACGTGTACACCCGCACCGTGTACGGCGCCCGGACGTCGGTGACGGTCGGTGTGTGCGCCACGCTCGGCGTCGCACTGCTCGGCAGCGTGCTCGGCGGGCTCGCCGGGTACTTCGGCAGCGGCTGGGACGGGTTCCTGTCCCGGATCACCGACATCTTCTTCGCCATCCCCGTCGTCCTCGGCGGCCTGGTGCTGCTGTCGGTGGTCACCAGCAACACGGTCTGGCCGGTCGTCGGCTTCATCGTGCTGCTCGGCTGGCCGCAGATCTCCCGCATCGCCCGCGGCTCGGTCATCACCGCCAAGCACAACGACTACGTGCAGGCCGCCCGCGCCCTCGGCGCCTCCAGCTCCCGCATCCTGCTGCGGCACATCGCGCCCAACGCGGTCGCCCCGGTCATCGTCGTCGCGACCATCGCGCTCGGCACGTACATCGCCCTGGAGGCCACCTTGTCCTTCCTCGGCGTCGGACTGAAACCGCCCAGCGTGTCCTGGGGCATCGACATCTCCGCCGCCGCGCCCTACATCCGCAACGCCCCGCACGCCCTGCTGTGGCCCTCGGGCGCCCTCGCGGTCACGGTTCTGGCCTTCATCATGCTCGGCGACGCGGTCCGCGACGCCCTCGACCCGAAGCTGAGGTGAATGGCCGTGCTGCTCGAAGTGCGCGACCTGCACGTGGAGTTCGCCACACGGGACGGGGTCGCCAAGGCCGTCAACGGGGTCACCTACCGGGTGGACGCGGGGGAGACCCTCGCCGTGCTCGGCGAGTCCGGCTCCGGCAAGTCGGTGACCGCGCAGGCCGTCATGGGCATCCTCGACATGCCGCCGGGCCGGATCACCGGCGGCGAGATCCTCTTCCAGGGCAAGGACCTGCTGAAGCTCAAGGAGGACGAACGGCGCAGGATCCGCGGCGCCGGGATGGCGATGATCTTCCAGGACGCCCTGTCGTCGCTGAACCCGGTGATGACCGTCGGCGACCAGCTCGGCGAGATGTTCGTCGTCCACCGGGGCATGTCCCGCAAGGACGCCCGCGCCCGGGCCGTCGAGCTGATGGAACGGGTGCGCATCCCGGCCGCCCGGGAGCGGGTGCGCCAGTATCCGCACCAGTTCTCCGGCGGCATGCGCCAGCGCATCATGATCGCCATGGCGCTGGCCCTGGAACCGGCGCTCATCATCGCCGACGAGCCGACCACCGCCCTCGACGTCACCGTCCAGGCCCAGGTCATGGACCTGCTCGCGGAACTCCAGCGCGAGTACCACATGGGCCTGATCCTCATCACCCACGACCTCGGCGTGGTCGCCGACGTCGCGGACCGCATCGCGGTGATGTACGCCGGCCGGATCGTGGAGTCGGCGCCGGTGCACGACATCTACAAGGCGCCGGCCCACCCCTACACCCGCGGCCTGCTGGACTCCATCCCGCGGCTGGACCACAAGGGCCGCGAGCTGTACGCCATCAAGGGCCTGCCGCCCAACCTCATGAACATCCCGCCCGGCTGCGCCTTCCACCCGCGCTGCCCGATGGCCCGCGACGTGTGCCGCACGGACGTGCCGCCGCTGTACGAGGTGTCCGAACAGCGGGGCAGCGCCTGCCACTTCTGGAGGGAGTGCCTGCATGGCTGAGCCGATCCTCGAGGTGAGCGGGCTGGTCAAGCACTACCCGCTCACCCAGGGCATCCTGTTCAAGAGGCAGGTCGGCGCGGTGAAGGCCGTCGACGGCGTCGACTTCACCCTCGCCCGGGGCGAGACCCTCGGCATCGTCGGCGAGTCCGGCTGCGGCAAGTCCACGGTCGCCAAGATGCTGGTCAACCTGGAGCGGCCGACGGCGGGCTCCATCCGCTACAAGGGCGAGGACGTCACCAAGCTGTCCGGCCGGGCCCTGAAGGCGGTCCGCCGCAACATCCAGATGGTCTTCCAGGACCCCTACACCTCGCTCAACCCGCGCATGACGGTCGGCGACATCATCGGCGAGCCGTACGAGATCCACCCGGAGGTCGCGCCCAAGGGCGACCGGCGCCGCAGGGTGCAGGAGCTGCTGGACGTCGTCGGGCTGAACCCGGAGTACATCAACCGCTATCCGCACCAGTTCTCCGGCGGCCAGCGCCAGCGCATCGGCATCGCCCGCGGCCTCGCGCTGCGCCCGGAGGTGATCGTCGCCGACGAGCCGGTCTCCGCGCTGGACGTCTCGGTGCAGGCCCAGGTCATCAACCTGATGGACCGTCTGCAGAGCGAGTTCGACCTGTCCTACGTCTTCATCGCGCACGACTTGTCGATCGTCCGGCACATCTCGGACCGGGTCGGCGTGATGTACCTGGGCCGGATCGTGGAGATCGGCACCGACACCGAGATCTACGACCACCCCACGCACCCCTACACCCAGGCGCTGCTCTCCGCGGTCCCGGTCCCCGACCCCGAGGCCCGCGAGCACCGTGAGCGGATCATCCTCGCCGGGGACGTCCCCTCGCCGACGAACATCCCCTCCGGCTGCCGTTTCCGCACCCGCTGCTTCAAGGCCCGCGACCGATGCGCCCAGGAGGTGCCCCTGCTGGTGGTGCCGCCCCAGCTCCCCGCGGGCCCCGCCGCCCACCCGTCGGCCTGCCACTTCGCCGAGCAGAAACTCGTGGTCCCGGCGGAGGACCGGCCCGGCCGGCCGCCCTCGGTGCCGACCGAGGTGCGCCCGCCGCAGCAGGGCAACGGGCCGGGGTGACATGGCTGCACCCCGGCCCGTTCACGGCACCCGCACGGCCGTACGCTGATCAGTCTCCCGCGTCCGTATCTCGGTGCCGCGTCGCCCGAGTTGCCGGATTGTTAACGCGGTTCGCGGACCTTTGGGCGGCTATGCGAGGGCCCGGCGCAGGAAGTCCACCTGGAGCAGCAGCAGGTTCTCCGCGACCTGTTCCTGCGGGGTCATGTGGGTCACCCCGGACAGGGGCAGGACCTCGTGCGGGCGGCCCGCGGCCAGCAGCGCCGAGGACAGGCGCAGCGAGTGGGCGACCACGACGTTGTCGTCGGCGAGGCCGTGGATCACCATCAGCGGGCGGTGCGGCTCGGCGGGGGAGACCAGGCCGGCGTCGTCCACCAGGGAGTTGTGGGCGTACGTCGCCGGGTCCGCGTGCGGGTCGCCGAGGTAGCGCTCGGTGTAGTGGGTGTCGTACAGCCGCCAGTCGGTGACCGGGGCGCCCGCGATGCCGGCGTGGAAGACGTCCGGGCGGCGCAGCACGGCGAGGGCGGCGAGGTAACCGCCGTAGGACCAGCCGCGGACGGCGACCCGGGAGAGGTCCAGCGGGTAGCGCCGCGCGAGGTCCTGGAGCGCCTCGATCTGGTCGTCCAGGGTGAGGGTGAAGTCGCGGTGGACGGCCTTCTCCCAGGCCGGTGAGCGGCCCGGCGTGCCGCGCCCGTCGGCGACGACGACCGCGAAGCCCTGGTCGGCGAACCACTGCGAGGTCAGATGGGCGTTGTGCGCGGCCGCGACCCGCTGACCGTGCGGGCCACCATAGGGGTCGAGGAGCACCGGCAGGGGGGTGTCACCGGGGTAGTCCGTTGGCATAAGCACGGCGCACGGGATCCGTCGTGCGCCCCCCTCGGTGAGCGTCACGCGCGGGGACAAACCGGGATCTTCCGCATACGACGCGATCGTCGCCGTCTCCTTGCCGTCCCGCAGCACCCGCACCCGCGCACCCGGCCGCTCCAGCGTCGCCGACACCAGCACGGTCACGCCCCCGGCCCGCACCGCCGAGTGCACGCCGGGCTCCTGGGAGACGCGCTCCACACCGAGCTCGTTCACCCGGTACACGTGCACCTCGCCCGTCTCCGGCGCCTGGGCCTCCTCGCCCGCCGACGCCGCGACCAGCACGTCCTCGGCCGTCACGTCCAGCACCGCCCGCACATGCAACTGCGGCCCGGTCAGCGGCCG
This sequence comes from Streptomyces sp. NPDC014801, assembly GCF_043082085.1. Taxonomy (NCBI): domain Bacteria; kingdom Bacillati; phylum Actinomycetota; class Actinomycetes; order Kitasatosporales; family Streptomycetaceae; genus Streptomyces; species Streptomyces sp. NPDC014801. The sequence continues at coordinate 166,938 of NZ_JBIBXG010000010.1, forward strand.
TTCACCGACCGCGAGGACCCGCGCCCCGCCCTCGTCCGCGATGCGGACCAGCTGTCCGGAGGGCGACCAGCACGGCACCCCGGCGAAAAGTTCCAGCCAAATCGGGTCCTCGTCCGCGTGCACCATCCGGGTGGCGCCGGTGTCCGGGTCGACCGCCAGGTACAGCTGGCTGCGCTGATCGCGCGCCTGCACCAGCAGCAGCGGCGCACCCGCCGCTGACCAGTGCACTCGCGCCAGATACGGGTAGCGCGCACGATCCCAGGAGACCTCCGTGCGCACCCCGTCGAGACCGATCACGAACAGCCGCACCTCGGCGTTCGCGGTCCCCGCCGCCGGATAGCCGACATGATGTGGCTCACGTTCCGGATGCGCGGGGTCGGCGATCCACCAGCGGCCCACCGGCGTGTCGTCCACGCGCGCCACCAGCAGCCGGTCCGACAGCGGCGACCACCAGAAACCGCGGCTGCGCGCCATCTCCTCGGCGGCCACGAACTCCGCCAGCCCCCACGTCACCCCCTCGGACTCCGGCTCCGCCAGCGCCCGGTCCCCCTCGCCCTCCGCGCCGACCACCCGCAGGGCGCCCTGCGCGACGTAGGCGACGTGCCGGCCGTCGGGGGAGGGCCGCGGGTCGATCACCGGCCCCGGAACGCGCAGTTCACGCGCCGTGCCGGCCCGCAGCTCGGCGGTGAAGAGCCGCCCCGACAAGGTGAAGGAGGCCAGTTCCACGGTCCCGTCGGTGGCGTAGCCGACGACGCCGGCACCGCCCTCCCGGCTGCGTTCGCGGCGCGCCCGCTCCTCGGGCGACAGATTCTCCGAGGCCCCGCCGAGCAGGGCGTACGGGTCGGCCGCCACGCGCTCGGTGCCGTCGGCCGGATCGAGGACCCGCAGCGCGCCCGCGCGGTCCGTGCCCGAGGCCGACCGCAGGAACACGACACGGGAACCGTCCGGCGCGACCGTGAACGCACGCGGCGCGCCGAGAGTGAATCGCTGGGTGCGGGCATGCCGCCGGGGGAAGGAGTCAGGCTCGCTCGTCATGCCCCGACCATATTGGCCATGAGCCCCCTTGTGCGCCCGTGCGCCGAGCGATGCGCGAGTACGTAAAGCTATGATCACTAACGCTGCGTGGGTATGAACCTGTCGGCGATTGCATGGATTTACAAGGTGCCCTGCTCTGTTTGGAGGTGAACCGCCGTGGCACTCTCGATTTCGGCGGTGGTGCTGCTGGCGATCATCGTCTTCCTGCTGGTCAAGAAGTCGGGACTCAAAGCGGGGCACGCGATCGTCTGCATGCTCCTCGGCTTCTATCTCGCGTCGTCCACGGTCGCGCCGACCATCAGCGACCTGACCTCGAACATCGCGGGAATGATCGGCAGCATCAAGTTCTGAGCACCGCGGTCCCGGACCCCCGGCCGCGTCCCCTTTAGGGTGGGCTCATGACCGCACTGCCCACCCGACGTCTGCTCCTGGTGCACGCGCACCCGGACGACGAGTCGATCAACAACGGCGCCACCATGGCCAAGTACGCCGCCGAGGGTGCCCGGGTCACGCTCGTGACCTGCACCCTCGGGGAGCGCGGCGAGGTCATCCCGCCCGCGCTGCGGCACCTGGCCGGCGCCGCGCTCGGGCAGCACCGGCTGGGCGAGCTGGCCGCCGCGATGCGCGCCCTCGGCGTCGACGACCACCGCCTGCTCGGCGGCGCCGGACGCTACGCCGACTCCGGGATGATGGGCCTGTCCGACAACGACGACCCCGGCTGCTTCTGGCAGGCCGACGTCGACGAGGCCGCCGGACACCTCGTCCAGGTCATCCTGGAGGTACGCCCCCAGGTCCTCGTCACCTACGACGACCACGGCGGCTACGGCCACCCCGACCACATCCAGGCGCACCGCGTCGCCATGCGCGCCGCCGAACTCGCCGCCGACGCCGGCTGGCGCATCCCCAGGATCTACTGGAACCGGGTGCCGCGCACGGTCGCCGACGAGGCCTTCGCCCGCCTCCAGCAGGAGCTGCCCGACCTGCCCTTCACCAAGACGGCCACGGTCGACGACGTACCCGGTGTCGTCGCCGACGAGCGGGTGACCGCCGCCGTCGACGGCAGCGCGTACGGTGCCGCCAAGGCCGCCGCGATGGCCGCGCACGCCACCCAGATCGAGGTCGCCCCCGGCCGGCCGTACTTCGTGCTCTCCAACGAGCTGGCGCAGCCGCTGTTCACCACCGAGTACTACGAGTTGGTGCAGGGGGAGCCCGCGGACGCCCGCGAGAGCGACCTGTTCGCCGGTCTCGCCCTCGAGGAGGCGTGATGGAGCAGCGCGGTTCCCTGCTCGCGCAGCCCCTGCGGCCGCCGTCCGCCAAGCGGGTCGCCGGCTACCTGGGCCTGTTCGTGCTCGGCGCGGTCGTCGCCGTCGCCGGGGCGCTGGTGCAGGGCGGCTGGTTCCCGGGCGGACTGCTGCTGGCGCTGGCCGGCGCGGCCGGGCTCTTCCTCGGCGGGGCCCGCGCGGCGCGCAGCCGGGGCGGCGCGGTCGCACCCGTCGCCGGCTGGATGGTCACCGTCATCTTCCTCACGGCCAACCGGCCCGAGGGGGACTTCCTCTTCAGCGCCGGCGGCGGCTCGTATCTCTTCCTGCTCGGCGGCATGGCCGTGGCTGTGATCTGCGCCACCATCGGTGTGGGGCGGCAACCGGGCGCGGACTCCGCCCGACTTGGCAAGTGACGTACCACTTCGCCACGGCGCGCTCGTGGGAGTTGGGTGTGGGTTTCCCCAGCGGTCGTGGGATACGGGTCAGAAGTGGCCAGTATGGTGGTGCGCGCCGCCGAGCCCCCCTCAAGCTCTTCGGAGCCGGGGGGACCCCCAGCGAAGGACGATGACGCGGGCGGCGGAGCCAACCGGGAGAACCTGCCTTGAGTCGTGAAACTGACACTCCGTCCTCCGGGCCCAAGGGGCGCGGCGGAGCCGCCTACCCCTCGGGGACTCCGCCGTACGGAACCCCGACGGCTTCCGGCGACGGTACGGACGCGCGCCGTGCGGGCACGCAGCCGGAGGAGAAGAAGACCGAGACGACGCTGACGACCCGGATCCGGATCAACATCCCCGGATCCCGGCCGATTCCGCCCGTCGTCGTGCGCAAGCCCGTCGGTGACGGCGACGCCGCCGAGACCGAGGGCGCCGAGCCGGTCTCCGGCGGTGCCGCCGCGTCCGCCCCCGCCGCCGAGGCGCCCGCCGAGAGCGCGCCGCAGACGGAGGAGAGGCCGACCAGCGACTGGTTCGCCCCCCGCAAGTCCGCGGCGCCCAAGGGCGGCCAGGCCGCGGCGGCCGGCAACGGGGCGAACGGGAGCGGCGGTTCGGGCGCTTCCGGCGTTCCGGGCACTTCGGGTGGTTCCGCCGCCGGTGCGTCCGGTGTCCCCGGCGCTTCCGGCGCTTCCGGCGCTCCGGGTGCGAACGGCGCGCAGGGCGCCGCCCGCCCCGGCTCCGGACGGCCCGGCGGCGTGGTCGGCTCGATGAGCGTGCCGGGCGGCTCCCGGCCCGGCGGCGCGAACGGCTCCGGCCGCCCCGGCGCGAACGGCTCCAGCCGCCCCGGCGGCACCAACGGCTCCGGTCTGCCCGGCGCCACCGGCGGCCCGGTCGCGCCCGGCCACGGCGGCGGCACCGGCTCCTTCGACGTCACCGAGGCGCTCGCCGCGGGCCCGCTCGGCGGCTCGGCGCGGTCCTCCGACGCCGACGCGCCCACCCGCGACGACCTGCCGTACTTCTCCGAGCCCGGCGACGACCGCCACGACTTCGACACCCCGGGCGGCCCCGCCGGCCCCGGAGCACCCGGCGGCCCCGGCGGTCCGGGTCGTCCCGGCGGCCCGGGCGGCAGCACCGGCTTCGACGGCCCGAACGGCCCCGGCGCGCCCGGCGGCCGCGGCCCGCAGGGTCCCTCCGGCCCGACCGGCGGCCCGGTCACCGGCGACGGCCCCGTGCTGCCGCCGGTCCCCGGCGCGGCCGGCCCCGGCCCCGGCGGCACCCCGCCCGGCGTGCCCGGCACCTGGGCGCCCGGCACCACCCCCGGCGCGGGCCTGAGCGACGACACCGCGATCCTCACCCCGCAGAAGCCCGCCCCCGAACCGCCCGGCGGCGGCTACGGCGGGCACGGCCACGACAACGTCTCCGGGCACACCGTCACCAGCGGCATCCCCGTGGTGCCGCCCGGCGACCGCGGCACCGGCCCGTTCGGCGCGGGCCCCGACGGCCCGGCCGCGCACACCCCGCCCAAGCTGCCCGAGCCGGTCGCGCAGAACGTGCCCGCGTCCCGCCCGCCGAAGAAGAAGGGCCGCCGCAAGCTCCCGCTGCTCCTCGGCGGCGTGGTCGTCCTGGCCGCCGGTGTCTACGGCGCCGGGCTGCTCATGAACCACTCCGACGTGCCCAAGGGCACCACCGTGCTCGGCGTCGACATCGGCGGCGGCACCCGCGACGAGGCCGTCAAGAAGCTCGACGCGGTGCTCGGCGGCCGGGTGAACCAGCCGCTGAAGCTGTCCGTCGACGGCTCCACGGTCGCCCTCAAGCCCGACCAGGCCGGCCTGCACTTCGACGAGGACGCCACGGTCGCCGCCGCCGCGCGCAGCGACTACAACCCGGTCTCCGTCATCGGCTCGCTCTTCGGGCAGCAGCGCCCGGTCGACCCGGTCATGCCCGTCGACGAGGAGAAGCTCCAGGCGGCGCTGCAGAACGCCGCGGGCGGCTCCGGCGCGATGACCGACGGCACCATCCGCTTCGAGTCCGGCAAGGCCGTCGCCGTCTACGGCAAGCCCGGCAAGGGCATCGACGTCGACCGCTCCAAGCAGGCCGTGGAGCAGGCGTACCGCACCCAGGTGGAGACCGGCGCGGCCACGCCCGTGCGGGTGCCCACCACCAACCGGCAGCCCACGGTGTCCAACGCCGAGGTCGACCGGATGATGAAGGAGTTCGCCGAGCCGGCGATGTCCGCCAAGGTCACCGTCATGACCGACGCGGCGCACAAGGTCGCCTTCAGCCCGCAGAAGTCCCTGTGGAAGTTCCTGCGGGTCAAGGCCGTGGGCGGCAAGCTCGTCGACTCCTACGACGAGGCCGCGCTGAAGGAGCTGTACGGCAAGACCTTCGACGGCGTGCTGATCGCCCGGGCCAACGGCCAGAAGACCCCGGTCACCGTCCAGGACGTCTACGGCGCCCTGCGGCTGGCGCTGAAGAGCACCTCGAACCGGGTCGCGGTCATCGAGACCGACCCGAGCTGACGGCCAACGACGGGGGGCGCACGGCACACCGCCGGGCGCCCCCTTCGTCGTGGACCGGCGGGCACGCGGTCGTGGACCCCGCGCCACGCGGTCTTGGGTGCCGGGCTCCGCGGTCGTACGTGCCGGGCCACCGCGCGCCCGTCATCCGCCGCGCATGACATCTGTCATCCGGCACCGTGGACGGCCGACACTGCCGGACGCACCGCCCGGGCGGCGACGATGAGTCCATGACCACGACAGCGACGGCCACCGGGACACCGGTGGTGGGTTTCGACCAGGTGAGCAAGGCCTACGGGGACGTGCGGGCGGTGGACGGGCTGTCGCTCGCGCTGCACCCGGGCGAGACCGTGGCCCTGCTCGGCCCCAACGGCGCCGGCAAGTCGACCACGCTCGACCTGCTGCTCGGCCTCAAGCACCCCGACTCCGGCACGGTCCGCGTCTTCGGCACCGGCCCGCGCGAGGCCATCGTCGCCGGGAAGGTCGGCGCGATGCTGCAGAGCGGCGGCCTGATGGACGAGGTCACCGTCGCCGAACTGGTGCGGCTCGCCTGCTCCCTGCACCCGCGGCCCTACCGGGTCACCGACGTGCTCACCCGCGCGGGCGTCGCGAACATCGCCGACCGCAAGGTCAACAAGCTCTCCGGCGGCCAGGCCCAGCGCGTGCGCTTCGCCCTCGCCACCGCCGGCGACAGCGATCTGATCGTCCTGGACGAGCCGACCACCGGCATGGACGTCACCACCCGGCAGGCGTTCTGGGCCACCATGCGCGACCAGGCCGACCAGGGCCGCACCGTCCTGTTCGCCACCCACTACCTGGAGGAGGCCGACGCCATCGCCGACCGGGTGCTCGTCCTGCACCGCGGCCGGCTGCTGGCCGACGGCACCGCCGCCGAGATCAAGGCCAAGGCGGGCGCGCGCCGCATCTCCTTCGACCTGGACGGCGCGATCGACGAGGCCGCCCTGCGCGCGCTGCCCTTCCTGACGGCGGTCGACGTCTCCGGCTCCACCGTGCGCATCCAGTCCACCGACGCCGACGCCACCGTGCACGCCCTGTACGGGCTCGGCCTCTACCCCCGCAACCTCGAAGTCGCCGGGCTCGGCCTCGAGCAGGCCTTCGTCGCCATCACCGCCGCCGAGGAGGCGAAGACCCAGTGAACACGCTCGCTTCACGAGGCCTGATCCAGCTGGAGCTGACCCGCGCCCTGCGCAACCGCAAGTTCCTGTTCTTCTCGGTGCTCTATCCCTCGCTGCTCTTCCTGATCATCGCGGGCAACGCCGACGCCACCACCAAGATCGACGGCAGCGGGCTGACCGTCCCGACGTACATGATGGTCTCCATGGCGTCCTTCGGCGCCCTGACGGCCGTGCTCATGGGCAACAGCGAGCGCATCGCCAAGGAGCGCGAGAGCGGCTGGGTACGGCAGCTGCGGCTGACCGCGCTGCCCGGACACGGCTACGTCCTCGCCAAGACGGCGAGCGCGGCCGTGGTGAGCCTGCCGTCGATCGTCATCGTGTTCGTGGTCGCGGCGGTCGTGAAGGACGTACGCCTGGACGCCTGGCAGTGGCTCGCGCTGACCGGCGCCATCTGGGCCGGCAGCCTGTGCTTCGCCGCGCTCGGGGTCGCCATCGGCTACCTGGCCAGCGGTGACGCGGTCCGCCCCATCACGATGATCACCTACTTCGGCCTGTCCATGCTGGGCGGCCTGTGGATGCCGTCCACGACGTTCCCGCAGTGGTTGCAGAACATCGCCGAATGGCTGCCCACGCACGCGTACGCTGCCCTGGGGCGCTCCATCGAACAAAGTCACGCCCCGCAGGCCCAGGACATCGCCGTCCTCGCCGTCTACTTCGTCCTCTTCGCGGGCGGAGCGGCGTGGCTGTACCGGAAGGACACGCTGAAGGCGTGAGTGCCATGACGGAAGACCGTGTCGTCGTCGAGGCCGATCAGGAGACCGCGGTACGCGTGGGGTGGCCGCCCCGCAACCGGCGCGAGGTGCTGGTCAAGGTGCTGTGGATCGGCGTCTGGCTGGTGTTCATGGCCTCGCCGGTCGACGACCTGCTCAACGGCCACCACACCGCCGCCGCCACCGCCGCCGGCTCGGTGGGGCTGGCCGCCTTCATCGCGGTGTACCTGACACTGGTCTTCCGCAACATGGGCCGGCCGTTCTCCGCGCCCCTGGTGGTCAGCCTGATCGGTGTCCTCGCCGCCCTCGCCCCGCTGCTGGCCTACACGCTCGGCAGCGCCTGGCTGGGCCTGTTCGTCTACCTGTCGGTCGCGTGCGGGGCGACCCTGCCGCTGCGGGTGGCGTACTGGGCGATCCCCGCCGCGTCGGCGGTCATGTACCTGGTCGGCCTGCACTCCGACGAGAAGGAGGCGCGCGGGCTGCTGGTGCTGACCCTGCTCATCGGGTTCGCGATGTCCGGCGTCGGCCAACTCGTGCGCACCACGATCGAGTTGCGCAAGGCCCGGGCCACCGTCGCCCAGCTCGCCGCCAACGAGGAGCGGCTGCGGCTTGCCCGCGACCTGCACGACCTGCTCGGCCACTCGCTGTCCCTGATCACGCTCAAGAGCGAGCTGGCCGGCCGGATGCTGCCCGACCACCCCGACAAGGCCGCCCAGCAGGTCGCCGACATCGAACAGGTCAGCCGCCAGGCCCTGGTGGACGTGCGCGAGGCCGTCACCGGCTACCGCCGCCCCCGGCTGGCCGCCGAGATCGCCGGCGCCCAGGTCGCGCTGACCGCGGCCGGTGTCACCGCCGAACTGCCCGCCGAGCCCGACCTCACCGGCGTGCCCGAGGAGAGCGAGGCCGCCCTCGCCTGGGCGCTGCGCGAGGCGATCACCAACGTCGTACGGCACAGCGGCGCCCGGCGCTGCCTGGTCGAGCTGGCCCGGCACCAGACCCTCGACGGCCCCGTCCTCCAGCTCACCGTCGAGGACAACGGGACCGGCGGCTCCGGCGCGGCTGCGGGCAACGGCATCACCGGTCTGACGGAGCGTCTTCACAAGGCGGGCGGCACCCTGGAAGCGGGCAGGGTGCGGCAGGGCTTCCGGCTCGTCGCCCGCGTACCGGCCGGTACCCACCCGGCCGTAGGATCCGGGGCATGAGCCCCATGATCAAGGTGCTGCTGGCGGAGGACCAGTCGATGGTCCGCGAGGCGCTGGCCGCGCTGCTCGGCCTGGAGGAGGACATCGAGGTCGTCGCCCAGGTCGCCCGCGGCGACGAGGTCGTCCCGGCCGCCCGCGCGCACGACCTGGACGTGGCCCTGCTCGACATCGAGATGCCCGGCATGACCGGCATCGAGGCGGCGGCCGCGCTGCACCGAGAGTTCCCGGCGCTCAAGCTGGTCGTCCTGACGACCTTCGGCCGCCCCGGCTACCTGCGCAGCGCGATGGAGGCCGGGGCCGACGCGTTCCTGGTCAAGGACGCGCCGGCCGCGCAACTCGCCGAGGCGGTGCGCAAGGTGCTGGCCGGCGAGCGGGTCATCGACCCGACGCTGGCCGCGGCCGCGCTCGCCGAGGGCGCCAACCCGCTGACCGACCGCGAGCGCGAGGTGCTGCGCGCCGCGGCCGACGGCTCCACCAACGCCGAACTCGCCGCCGCGCTGCACCTGTCGCAGGGCACGGTCCGCAACTACCTGTCGACGGCCATTCAGAAACTGGCGGTGCGCAACCGGGCGGAGGCGGTGCGGATCGCCCGGGAGAAGGGCTGGCTGTAGCGGGGCGGCGGACACGGCGGGCGAGGGGTGACGGCCGGGCCGTGGCGGGTGGCCGGCCGTGGGGTGAGGGCCGGGCCGCGCGGCGCGCCGACGGTCGTGAGGTGAAGGCCGGGTGAAGGCCGAGCGGAGCGCTGCCGGGGGTGAGGTGCCCCCGGCTTCGGGGACGTGTGACGGGGCGTCCCGCGGGAAGACGATCACGCGTGGATAATGGCCGAATCCGGACCATTGCCTGAATCGTCCCCCGAGTGGTGTTTGCGGTGATCTGATGCGTAACGGCTCTGCCCCGCCGCCCGACCGGAACCGTCCCGTCCCCGGCCGGGGCGGCCACCCGGCCACGGACCGCATGCTGCGGATCCTGCTCCGGCGGCGCAAGCAGGCCCTCAGCCCGGCCGACGTGACCGTCACCGACCGCCCCGCCGTCCGCCGTGCCGTCTCGGCGGCCGCGATGGGCAACATGATGGAGTGGTTCGACTTCGGCGTGTACGCCTACGTCGCCCCGGTCCTCGGCAAGGTCTTCTTCCCCTCCAGCTCACCCGGCGTCCAGGTGGTGTCGACGTTCGCCACCTTCGCGGCCGCGTTCGTCGTCCGCCCGCTCGGCGGCATCGTCTTCGGCCCGCTGGGCGACCGCATCGGCCGCCAGCGCGTGCTCGCCGCCACGATGGTGATGATGGCGATCAGCACGTTCGCGGTCGGCTTCCTGCCGTCCTACGCGGCCGTCGGCTTCGTGGCCCCGCTGCTCCTGCTGATCTGCCGCCTGGTCCAGGGCTTCTCCACGGGCGGCGAGTACGCGGGCGCGACCACCTACATCGCCGAGTACGCCCCCGACAAGCGGCGCGGCTTCCTCGGCAGCTGGCTCGACTTCGGCACCTTCGTCGGATACGCCCTCGGCTCCGCCCTGGTCACCGGCCTCACCGCGGCCCTCGGCACGGGCGGCATGGAGGACTACGGCTGGCGCATCCCGTTCCTGGTCGCCGGGCCGATCGGCGTGATCGGCCTGTACGTACGGCTGAAGCTGGAGGAGACGCCCGCGTTCCAGCGCGAGGCGGAGATGGCGCGCGAGCAGGCCGCGGCACGGCAGGCCGCCGGCGAGGAGGACCCGGTGGAGGAGGCCCGCCAGTCCGGCCGCGGCCGCCTGAGGGACATCTTCGTCCACCACTGGCAGGCGGTCCTGATCTGCATGGGCCTGGTCCTGCTGTACAACGTCACCAACTACATGGTGACGTCCTACCTGCCCACCTACATGACGTCGACTCTCGGCCAGGACGAGAACACCGCGCAGCTGCTGGTGCTGTGCACGATGGTGGTCGTGGCGCTGACCATCACCACGGTCGGCCGCTCGACGGACCGCTGGGGCCGCCGCCCGGTCTTCATGGCGGGCAGCGTGGCCCTGATCGCCCTGTCGATCCCGGCGTTCCTGCTGATCCGCCAGGGCGGCATCCTGTCTCCCGCGATCGGCTGCCTGATCCTCGGCCTGCTCCTGGTCTGCTTCGCGGGCACCTCGGCCGCCACCCTCCCGGCCCTCTTCCCCACCCGCATCCGCTACGGCGCCCTGTCGATCGCCTTCAACGTCTCGGTCTCCCTCTTCGGCGGCACGACCCCCCTGTTCACCTCGGCCCTGGTGACGGGCCTGGACGACGAGATGATCCCGGCGTACTACCTGATGGGCGCGGGCGTCATCGGCCTGCTGTCGTCCCTGGTCCTGTACGAGACGGCCGGCCGCCCCCTGCGCGGCTCGGGCCCCATGGTCGAAACCCCGGAACAGGCCCGCCGCCTGGTCGCCGAAAGCCGCACGGAAGCGGGCCGCCGCGCCCGCGACATCTGGGTACGCATCAGGAGGCGCCCCCACTAGCCTCCGGCGACTGAAACGGCAGCCCGGCCGAGGTACGCACCGATCCGGAAACGTGCGAGCTGACGGGGTTTCAGTTCAGCAGTGCCCGGGCTGCCCTGGCCTCGCCGCGGACCTGTTCCGCCGCGGTCTCGTCCACCGGTGCCAGTACCTCCGCGTACGCGTCCAGTTCCGCCGCGCCCTCCTTGAACTTGCCGCGGCGGACCAGGATCTGGGCGCGTTCGTGGCGGAGGCGGGCCGGGTGGGAGGGGAGGAGGAGGGACAGGTCCACCGCCCACAGCGCGACGTCCGTGCGTTCCGGGCGGGCCGCCGCCCAGGCGCGGATGTTGTTCAGGATGCGCAGGACCACGTTCAGGGAGTCGGCCGGGGTCAGGTAGGACGGGTCCAGCGGGGCGCCCGTCGCGGTGACCACCAGGAGTTCCGCGTCGGGGCCCGCAAGGACCCGGCCGTGGGCGAAGGGGTCGGCGAGGACCTGGTCCGACTCGGGGCCGAAGCCGACCACGAAGTGGCCCGGCAGCGCCACGCCGTACACGGGCGCCCCGGCCCGGCGCGCGACCTCCATCCACACCACCGACAGCAGGATCGGCAGCCCCCGGCGCCGGCGCAGCACCTCGTGCAGCAGCGAGGATTCCAGGAGGCGGTAGTCGGCGGGCGTGCCGTGGAAGTCCAGGCGTTCGCCGAGCACCCGGTGCAGGGCCCGCGCCCACTCGGCGGGGCCCCCGGGGCGGAACGGGAGCTGCCCGGCCAGCCGGTCCAGTTCCACCTGCGCCGCGTCGATCCCGGCGTCGTCCAGCGAGCCGTCCGCCACCGCGCCGATCAGCAGGCACAGCGCCGACAGGTCCGGGCGTTCGGCGCGGGCCTCCTCGGCGAAGCGGCGGTGCAGCTCGGCCATGCGGTCCGGCGGCGGGGGGAACGGGGGACGGAGGGACGGGGGCCGCATCACGCCCTCCCGCTCCCCGGCCCCGGCCCCGCCCCCGGCTCCGGATCCGGCTCGGGCTCGCGGTAGTGGTGGTACGTGTGGTGCGCCGCGAAGCCCATCCCGGCGTACAGCTCCCGCGCCGCCGGGTTGTCCGTCTCCACCTGGAGCCAGGCGGCCGAGGCGCCCTCCTCCAGCGCCCGCCCGGCCAGCGCGGCCATCACGGCCCTCGCCAGGCCCTGGCGGCGCCGCGCCGGGTCGACCTCGACGGCGGCGAAACCGGCCCACCGGCCGTCCACCACGCACCGGCCGATCGCCGCCGGAGGCTCCCCCTCCGCGCCGGGCACCGTCGCGAACCACACCGACGGACCGCCGTGCAGCACCGTCAGCGCCGCCTCGCTCACCCCCTTGCGCCGGTAGCGGCCCAGCCACGCCTCGTCGGCCCGGCGGGACAGCTCCACCCCGCCCGGCTCGACGAGGTCGGCGACCGGCGCGAGCCCCCCGATCCACAGCTCGGCGCTCACCTCCCGCACCCAGCCGCGCCGCTCCAGCTCCGCGCACAGCAGCTCCTGCGTGCCCTCGGCGCCGGTCGCGGTCTGCACGTACGCGGGCAGGCCCCGCTCGCCGTACCAGTGCCGTACGGCGGCCAGCGCCTCGTCCAGCGGCAGGCCCGGGTCACCGAGCGGCAGGACGGAGTTGGCGCGCCGGGTGAACCCGGCGGCGGCCCGCAGCTCCCACTCACCGAGCCGCTCGCTCTCCAGCGGCCGCCACGCGCGCGTGGTCACGTGCGCCAGCTCCTCGTAGGAGGCGGCCGGACCACGGCGACGCGCCGGAGCGGCCGGCACGACTTTCCCGGCGACCAGCGAGGATTCCGGAATCCGGACAGCCTCCCCGTTCTTCCGTGTGATCAGCAGCACACCGTCGTCCCATGATGTGAGAACACCCACCGTGTCGGTGAATTTCTCCCCGGCCGCACCAGTGTCGTTCAAGCAGCGCACCGAGACCCGTTTGCCCACGTCAGCAGCGGTGATACGGACCTCGAGGCGCCCGACGGCGGAGATTTCCACAGGTCAGTTCACCCCTCCTGTTCGGATCATGCCCAGGAACGGAGATACTAGGGGCGGGCATCGACGACGCCGCGCTCCCGCGCGCCAGGCGGCGGAGCCTGTGGGAGGCCCGCCAGCGCCCTATCGAGGAGGAACGACAGCGTGACCTACGTCATCGCGCAGCCTTGTGTCGACGTCAAGGACAAGGCGTGCATCGAGGAGTGCCCGGTCGACTGCATCTACGAGGGCCAGCGGTCCTTGTACATCCACCCGGACGAATGCGTCGACTGCGGTGCCTGTGAGCCGGTCTGCCCGGTCGAGGCGATCTTCTACGAGGACGACACTCCGGAGGAGTGGAAGGACTACTACAAGGCGAACGTCGAGTTCTTCGACGAGCTCGGCTCCCCGGGCGGTGCGAGCAAGCTGGGGCTGATCGAGCGCGACCACCCCTTCATCGCCGCGCTCCCGCCGCAGAACGGCTGACGCTCCGGCCGTGCACCGGCCGGCACCGGCCTCCGTGGGACGGCCGGCACCGGCCGCCGCGAACGGCCGACGCCGGCTGCGAAGGGCCGACGCCGGCTGCGACGGCCGACGGCCGACGCCCGCCGCGAACGGCTGACGCCGGCCGCCTCTGAAGCGCCGCCTCGGTCCCGTACGGCCCGATCACCGTCGTGATCGCCGTACGGGACCGAGGCGTTTGCCGAACCGAAGAAAGCGAGCTAGACCCGTGTCCGCAGTCTCGGCACTCTCCGGCCGACTCCCCACCTTCCCCTGGGACAAGCTGGAGCCCTACAAGAAGACGGCCGCGGCCCACCCGGACGGCATCGTCGACCTCTCCGTCGGCACGCCGGTCGACCCGGTGCCCGAGCTGATCCAGAAGGCCCTGATCGACGCGGCCGACTCGCCGGGCTATCCGACGGTGTGGGGCACGCCGGCGCTGCGCGACGCGATCACCGGCTGGGTCGAGCGGCGCCTGGGCGCCCGCGGGGTCACCCACCGGCACGTGCTGCCCGTCGTCGGCTCCAAGGAGCTCGTCGCCTGGCTGCCGACCCAGCTGGGCCTCGGCCCCGGCGACCGGGTCGCCTATCCGCGCCTGGCCTACCCGACGTACGAGGTCGGTGCCCGTCTGGCCCGCGCCGCCTACGAGGTCTACGACGACCCGACCGAGCTGGACCCCACCGGGCTGAAGCTGCTCTGGCTGAACTCGCCGTCCAACCCGACCGGCAAGGTGCTGGCCAAGGACGAGCTGACCCGGATCGTGGCCTGGGCCCGCGAGCACGGCGTGCTGGTCTTCTCCGACGAGTGCTACCTGGAGCTGGGCTGGGAGGCCGACCCGGTCTCCGTCCTCCACCCGGACGTCAACGGCGGCTCCTACGACGGCATCGTCGCCGTCCACTCCCTCTCCAAGCGCTCCAACCTGGCCGGCTACCGCGCCGCGTTCCTGGCCGGCGACCCGGCCGTCCTCGGCCCGCTGCTGGAGATCCGCAAGCACGGCGGCATGATGACGTCGGCGCCGACCCAGGCGGCGGTGGTCGCGGCCCTCGGCGACGACGAGCACGTACGCGTGCAGCGCGAGCGCTACGCCGCCCGCCGCCAGGCCCTGCGCGCCGCGCTGGAGGGGCACGGCTTCCGCATCGAGCACAGCGAGGCCAGCCTCTACCTGTGGGCCACCCGCGACGAGTCCTGCTGGGACACGGTCGCCCGCCTCGCCGACCTGGGCATCCTCGTCGCCCCGGGCGACTTCTACGGCACCGCGGGCGAGAAGTTCGTCCGCGTGGCCTTCACGGCGACGGACGAGCGCGTCGCCGCGGCGGTGTCCCGCCTGTCCTGAGCACACGGCGACGGGGCCCGGGAGAGATCCCGGGCCCCGTCGCCGTACGGCCCCGCCGATCCGGCCGAGCCGTATCGGCCGGTCGAGCCGTATCGGCCGGTCAAGCCGTACGAGCCGGCCGAGCGACCGCGGTGGACCGTCAGCCGCCCAGCGGCAGCCCGCCCACCGGCAGGGACGGCGCGCCCTTGGTGAGGGAGTCCGTCGGCAGGCCGCCCTGCGTGGCCGTCTTCGCCGTGTCGCCGAGCAGGCCGCCCGCGGACCCGGCGGCCTCACCGGCGGCCTTCTGCGCCACCGGCGCCACCTTCTTCACCGCGCTGCCACCGGTCTTGCCCGCGGTCGGCACCGCCTGCTGGACCGCCTTGCCACCGGTCTCGCCCGCGGCGGCGGTGGAGTGCTGCAGCGCGCTGTCGGTCTGGCCCGCGACGCTCGTGGCGTCCAGGGCGGTCAGCCCGCCCAGGTTCGGGGTGGCGGGCAGGGAGGGGGCTGCGCTGGCGGAGCCGGCCGCACCGACCCCGGCGGCCGCTCCCGCAGCGACGAGCAGCGCGGCACGGGCGATCCGGCGGGTCAGGGGGAGGGACATGATGCTCCTTAGACGGGGAGAGAACGGTGGAACGCTGAACTGTGCGTCCGGGCCCGGGAGTTGGCCGACCGACTGGCTGTTGATCGTTCGGGCTCGGACGCAGTGACTACCGCTCGAAGCCCGCGAAGGTTGCGGATCGGCAACGTAAAGAGTTGGCAATGCGTCGCATTATCGGCTGCGGATAAAAACGGGCAAAGAGCACCCGGCGGGAAAGGCCGCTGAATCCTTCCGCCTCTGTGTTTCCAAGGGATTTCGGCCCTGCGGGGGTGACGGCACGAAAACCTGCGCACCGCATCCGCGCCACCCCCGCCGGCTAACCCCTGCGGGTGAACGCCCGCACTACTGCGCAGTGACGATCCGGACCGCGGTGTCGGTACCGGTGCCGCCTACGCGCCAGGTGCTGTCGGTGTTCCCGGCGCTCCACTCGCGCCCGGCGTACGACACGTGCCGGATACGCAGCGCGGAGGCGTTGGCCACCGCCCAGTGCGCCAGCTGCCAGCCGCGCTCGCGCACGGCGCGCCGGTCGCCGGCGGCGGGCACCGGCACGGTCACCGTCCGTCCGTCGGCCTCCGCGCTCACGGACGGTGCCGGCGCCGGGCGGCCCTTGCCGCCGACCTCCGCGCCGGTCTCCTGGAACGCGCCGCGCCCGAAGTCCCGCACCAGCGCGGCCCGTACCGCGTCGGGACCGGCCGCGGCGTCCGCGCCCGGGCGGCCCGCGCAGGTCAGCGTGGCCGCGGACTGCCCGGTCAGCGCGGCGGCGAGCAGCTCCGCGTCCTGCTCGTGCTTGGCGTACGCCTCCGGGTAGCCGCTGCGCTGCACGCGCTGCGCGGCGACGGTGAGCGGCAGCTCGGTGTAGTCGCGCACCTTCACCAGGTGCTCGTAGAAGATGCCCGCCGCGTACGACGGGTCCATGACCTGCTGCTCGGTGCCCCAGCCCTGCGAGGGCCGCTGCTGGAACAGGCCGAGCGAGTCGCGGTCGCCGTGGTCGAGGTTGCGCAGCCCGGACTCCTGCAGCGCGGTGGCGAGGGCGATGGTCACGGCCCGTTCGGGCAGGTCCCGGTTGGTGCCGACGGCCGCGATCGTCGCCGCGTTCACCGCCTGCTCCGGGGTGAACTCGTACGTCGCTCCGTCGTCCTGGCCCGAGACCACCTTGCAGCCCGGGACGCCGGTGCCTCCGGTGACGTACTGCACCACGAGGTAGGCGGCGACCGCACACAGCACCACGAGGGCCGCGCCGACACGCAAGAGACGGCTGCGACGCTTGGGGAAGGTGGGGGACGGCTCTGGCACGCCGTACAACCTACTGGAGGCCGCTGTGGGGTTCACCGGGGGTTCGCGCTCCGCGGACCCGCGCGAACGGCGCCGGCGCACCCGCCCGGGATAGGGTCGGAGCCATGGCCGACACCCCGCTTGACCTCACGCTGGACGCCGCGGCACTGACCGCGCAGCTCGTCGACTTCCCCTCCGAGAGCGGTACGGAGAAGCCGCTCGCGGACGCCATCGAGAGCGCGCTGCGCGCCCTGCCGCACCTGACGGTGGACCGCCTCGGCAACAACGTGGTGGCACGCACGAACCTGGGCCGCGCCGAGCGCGTGATCCTCGCCGGCCACATCGACACCGTGCCGATCGCCGACAACGTCCCCTCCCGGCTGGACGAGGACGGCGTGCTGTGGGGCTGCGGCACCTGCGACATGAAGGCGGGCGTCGCCGTGCAGCTGCGCATCGCCGCCACCGTGCCGGCCCCCAACCGCGACCTGACCTTCGTCTTCTACGACAACGAGGAGGTCGCCGCCGAGCTCAACGGGCTCAAGCACATCTCCGAGGCCCACCCCGAGTGGCTGGAGGGCGACTTCGCGGTGCTGCTGGAGCCGTCCGACGGCGAGGTCGAGGGCGGCTGCCAGGGCACGCTGCGGGTGCTGCTGAAGACTAGCGGCGAGCGCGCGCACTCCGCGCGCAGCTGGATGGGGTCCAACGCCATCCACGCCGCGGCCCCGATCCTCGCCCGGCTGGCCGCCTACGAGCCGCGCCGGCCGGTGATCGACGGGCTGGAGTACCACGAGGGTCTGAACGCGGTGGCGATCTCCGGCGGCGTCGCGGGCAATGTGATCCCCGATGCCTGCGTGGTGACGGTCAACTTCCGTTACGCCCCGGACCGCAGCGAGGAGGAGGCGGTCGCCTACGTCCGCGAGGTCTTCGCGGACTGCGGGGTGGAGGAGTTCGTGATCGACGACCACAGCGGCGGCGCGCTGCCCGGCCTGTCCCACCCGGCCGCCCGGGCGTTCATCGACGCCGTCGGCGGCACCCCGAAGCCCAAGTTCGGCTGGACCGACGTCGCCCGCTTCAGCGCGCTGGGCGTCCCGGCGGTCAACTACGGCCCCGGCAACCCGATCCTGGCGCACAAGCGGGACGAGCGGGTGGAGACGGCGAAGATCGTCGCGGGGGAGGAGCGCCTGAGGTCCTGGCTGACGGCGTGACCCGTTCGGCCGCGCGGGCGTGTTTACGACGCAGCGCGGCGGACATATTCAGGTCCCTCAGACGTAACCCGCGTAGATCTACGCTGAGGTGCACGGACCGCACGACGGAGGGAGCGCACATGCCGACCGGGAACCCTGAGGGGAAGAAGATCCCGCCGGACGAGAAGCGGCTCGGACCGGTCCTCCAGCGGCGGGACCAGGTGCAGGCCAGTACGACCGACCAGCGGCTGCTGGACGAGCGCGCCCCCTCCGACTGGGTGCACACCGACCCCTGGCGCGTGCTGCGCATCCAGTCGGAGTTCATCGAGGGCTTCGGCACACTGGCCGAACTCCCGCCCGCGATCAGTGTCTTCGGCTCGGCCCGCACGCCGGCCGGCTCCCCGGAGTACGAGGCGGGCGTCCAGCTCGGACGCGGGCTGGTGGAGGCCGGCTGGGCGGTGATCACGGGCGGCGGCCCAGGGGCGATGGAGGCGGCCAACAAGGGTGCCTGCGAGGCCGGCGGCACCTCGGTGGGCCTCGGCATCGAGCTGCCCTTCGAGCAGGGCCTGAACCCGTACGTCGACATCGGCCTCAACTTCCGCTACTTCTTCGTGCGGAAGATGATGTTCGTCAAGTACGCGCAGGGCTTCGTGGTCCTGCCGGGCGGCCTCGGCACGCTCGACGAACTCTTCGAGGCCCTCACCCTGGTCCAAACCCAGAAGGTCACCCGCTTCCCGATCGTCCTCTTCGGCACGGAGTACTGGGGCGGCCTGGTCGACTGGCTGAAGAACACCCTGGTGGCGCAGGGCAAGGCGTCCCCGGCGGACCTGCTGCTGTTCCACGTCACGGACGACGTGGAGGAGGCGGTGGCCCTGGTGTCGAAGGAGGCCGGTCGGTAGGAGCGGCCGTAGTCGGAGGCCGAGGCCTGTCACCCGCAGAGCGCGCAGCGCGAGCACAGGGCGACATCCACCGCAGCCGCCCGTGACGTGACGTGCTGCTATGCCAGGCCGCGGCGGGCCACCGCCGGCGCGCGGTGGCCCGCGATCGACGCCACCATGTCCAGGATCTGCCGGGTCTCCGCGACCTCGTGGACGCGGTAGACCTGCGCCCCCAGCCACGCCGACACCGCGGTCGTCGCGAGCGTGCCCAGCAGCCGCTCCTTCACGGGCTTGTCCAGCGTCTCGCCCACGAAGTCCTTGTTGGACAGCGACACCAGCACCGGCCAGCCCGTCGCCACCATCTCGTCCAGCCGGCGCGTCGCCTCCAGGCTGTGCCGGGTGTTCTTGCCGAAGTCGTGCCCGGGGTCGATCAGGATCGACTCCCGCGGCACCCCGAGCGCCGCCGCCCGCTCGGCGAGCCCCACGGTCACCTTCAGGATGTCGGCCATGACGTCCTCGTACGCCACCCGGTGCGGCCGGGTGCGCGGCTCGACGCCGCCCGCGTGCGTGCACACCAGCCCCACGCCGTGGCGCGCGGCGACCTCCGCGAGGCCCGGGTCGACCCCGCCCCACGCGTCGTTCAGCAGATCCGCCCCGGCCTCGCACACCGCCTCGCCGACGTCGGCGCGCCAGGTGTCCACGCTGATCACCACGTCCGGGAAGCGCCGCCGCACCTCCGCCACGAAGCCGACCGTGCGCCGCGCCTCCTCCTCGGCGGTGACCTCCTCGCCCGGCCCGGCCTTCACCCCGCCGATGTCGATGATCGCCGCGCCCTCGGCCACCGCCTGCTCCACGCGCGCGAGGGCCGGCTCGTCCCGGAAGGTGGCTCCCTGGTCGTAGAAGGAGTCCGGGGTCCGGTTCACGATCGCCATGATCACCGGTTCGTGCGTGCCGAATTCACGCCTGCCCAGCCTGAGCATCCCCTGTGACCTCTCCTCGTACGTCCTGGGTTCTTCCTGGTCTTGCGCCGCCTGTGACCCTAACTGTCAGCGTCGCATGGCACGATCGGACCCTGACCCCCGCGAGACCGTCGGGGCGTCGGCACGAAGCACTGAAGAGACCGAGCGTGGGGTTGCGGCGATGGTTATGTTCCTGTTCCTGGTCATCGCGCTCGCCGTCGTGGTCGCCGCGGTGACACTCGCCGTGGTGGGCGGCGGCGAGGGCACCGGGCCGCTGCCGGAGGCGGCCCCGGAGCGGCTGCACGACCCGCTGCCGCCGGACCGCCCCGTCACCCGCGCCGACATCGACGGCCTGCGCTTCCCGCTCGCCGCCCGCGGCTACCGCATGGCCGACGTCGACGACGCCCTCAACCGTGTCGCCGCCGAACTCGCCGAACGCGACTCCCGGATCGCCGACCTGGAGTCGGCGCTGGCGGGCGCCCGCGCCGCCGCCCACCAGGTGTCCATGGACAAGTCCGAGCAGCAGGAGGGACAGCAGTGAGCGACGGCTCGGCGCTGACCGGCCCGGACGGCGCCCTGCGCTGCCCGTGGGCCCTGTCCACGCCCGACTACGTGACGTACCACGACGAGGAGTGGGGCCGCCCGGTCCACGGCGACGACGCCCTCTTCGAAAGACTCGCCCTGGAGGCCTTCCAGTCCGGCCTGTCCTGGATCACCATCCTGCGCCGCCGCCCCGGATTCCGGGCCGCCTTCGCCGGCTTCGAGATCGCCAAGGTCGCCGCCTTCGACGAGGGCGACCGCGAACGGCTGCTCGCCGACCCGGGCATCATCCGCAACCGCGCCAAGATCGACGCCACGCTCGCCAACGCGCGCGTGCTCGCCGCGTGGGCGCCCGGCGAGCTGGACGACCTCATCTGGTCCCACGCCCCCGCCCCGGACGCCCGCGCGGCGCCCCGGACGATCGCCGACGTCCCCGCCGTCACGCCCGAGTCGACCGCCCTGTCCAAGGCCCTGAAACAGCGCGGCCTGCGCTTCGTCGGCCCCACCACGGCGTACGCCCTGATGCAGGCCTGCGGCCTGGTCGACGACCACCTGGCGGACTGCGTCGCCCGCAACCGGTCCTGACCCGGGCACGCACGCGCGACGCCGTCGTGGGCCCGCCGCGCAGCGTCAGCGGCCGAGGTACTTCGGCTTCTCCTTGTTGACGAACGCCTGTACCGCGATCGCGTGGTCCTCGGACCGGCCGGCCCGCGTCTGCAGCTCGTCCTCCTTCTGAAGCGTCTCGGCGAGGGAGTGCGTCAGACCGTAGGCCACGGACTCCTTCAGCGCCGCGTACGCCACCGTCGGCCCCTCGGCGAGGGCGCGGGCCACCTTCTCCGCCTCGGCGCGCAGCTCGGCGGCCGGCACCAGCCGGTTGGCGATGCCCAGCTCGTACGCCTCCTGCGCGGTGATGCTGCGCGGGAACAGCAGCAGGTCGGCGGCGCGGCCCGGGCCCACGACGCGCGGCAGGGTCCAGGAGACGCCCGAGTCGGCGGTCAGGGCCACGCCCGCGAAGGACGTGGTGAAGGAGGCCGTCTCGGCGACGATCCGGTAGTCCGCGCACAGGGCGAAGCCGAAGCCCGCGCCGGCCGCGACCCCGTTCACCGCGGCCACCACCGGCTTCGGGGCACCGGCCAGCGCCCGCACGATCGGGTTGTAGTGCTCCTTGACGGTGCTCATCGTCTGCCCCGAGCCGGTCTCCCGGTCGGCGGCCAGCAGCCCGATGTGCTCCTTGAGGTCCTGGCCCACGCAGAACGCCCGGTCCCCGGCCGCGGTGAGCAGGATCGCCCGTACGGCGGTGTCGGCGGCCGCGGACTCCGCCGCCTCGCGGAGGGCCACCTTCGTCGCGATGTTCAGCGCGTTCATCGCCTCCGGGCGGTTCAGCGTGATCGTCGCGAGCCCGTCGCTCACCTCGTAGAGCACGGTGTCGGCCATGGCGCATCCCTCCGGTGTCGGGGCACGGCGTACCGCTCGGTACGCCGACGTACGAAGGACAGCATGGCGGAGATCACCGGCGGCGGCCCGGGCCGGACGTGTGACCTGCGTCAAACACCCGCACGTACGGCGCGCGCCGGCGCCGTCCGCGCGGTCGGGCAGTATCGCAGCCACATCGCCGAATTGAGTGGTTTTGCTCGCGCGCGTTGCCCAAGCGATGCGGACTGATGTTGGTCATCGGGTCCTGAGATGCGGGATAATGGCTTGGAAGCAATGTGTTCGATGCCGGTGTCGCGTGTCCTGGGCTCTTCCGGGCGACGGGCGTGCGTGCCCTTCACGGGCCGTCGGCTTTGACGATGAGCTGGTTTCAGGAAGGGGAACGAGCATGGCGGCCATGAAGCCGCGGACGGGCGACGGCCCGCTCGAGGTGACCAAGGAGGGGCGGGGCATCGTCATGCGCGTTCCGCTCGAAGGCGGCGGTCGGCTCGTCGTCGAGCTGACCCCGGACGAGGCCGACGCCCTCGGCGACGCCCTCAAGAAGGTCGTCGGCTGACGCGTAAAGCGACCCTCATCTTTCAGCCGCCCCGGCGCCCTTTCGGGTGCCGGGGCGGCTGTTTGCGCAGGTCAGGTACGTGCGTGCCGGTGGCCGGCGGTATCGCGCCGGTCATTCACCGCTTGACCGCGCACAGCAGGCCGTCGCCGACCGGCAGCAGGGACGGCACCAGATCCTGGCTCTCGCGCACCGCGCGCAGCAGCTCCCGGATCCGTATCACCTCCGTCGGCTGCGGGCCCGAGTCGACCGTGCGGCCGCTGGCGAAGGCGCCCTCGAACACCACCAGGCCCCCGGGACGCAGCAGGCGCAACGATTCAGCGAGGTAGTCCAGCACCTCCAGCCGGTCGCCGTCGCAGAAGACGAGGTCGTAGCCGGCGTCCGCGAGCCGCGGCAGCACGTCGAGCGCCGGGCCGGGGATGAAGCGGGCCCGGTTGCTGGCGAAGCCGGCCGCGCGGAACGCCTGCCGCGCGAACTGCTGGAGCTCGGGCTCGGGGTCGACCGTGGTCAGCACGCCGTCGGGGCGCATGCCGTGCAGCAGATGGATGCCGGAGACGCCGCAGCCGGTGCCGATCTCCGCGACCGCCTTGGCGTCCACGGTGGCGGCGAGCAACCGCAGGGCCGCACCCGTGCCGGGCGACACCGAGCGCAGCCCCGCTTCACGAGCCCGTTCCCGGGCCCAGAGCAGCGCGTCGTCCTCGGCGACATAGGCGTCGGCGAACGCCCAGTCCGTCTGCCGGTTGCCGGTAATGACCCTCTCCTGTCCCCATGGTTGCCTCGGCGTGACTGTATCCGTTGGGGCCGGGAACCCGCAGATGGGACCGGGCGTTTAGAGGGGTGGGAGACGCGACGGGGGGACACGGTTGGATCACGATGCGGCACGGACCGCCGAGCAAGTGCTGACGCAGCCGCATGAGCCGTATCAGCCCAGATCAAATTCTCGTAAAACCGCTTATCCGGTCCTAACGGGCGAGGTGGCTATGGTAGGGGCTCCACTGGACACCACCAGAGCTGACAGGGGAGGTGCGGCCGCGCCTGCGGATCGTGGAGGAGCGCTGCGGCGCTTCCTCGGATCGGCGGGCAGGCCGAAATCCGTGACCGACACTGCTGACACCAGCCACGCCGCCGGCTTTGCCGCAGGCCGAGCCCAGACCGCGACCTTCTCCACCGACGCGGACGGCCCGGCGTGGACTCCGCCCACCTGGGAGGAGATCGTCAGCACCCACAGCGGCCGCGTCTACCGCCTCGCCTACCGCCTCACCGGCAACCAGCACGACGCCGAGGACCTCACCCAGGAGGTCTTCGTCCGCGTCTTCCGCTCGCTGTCGACGTACTCCCCGGGCACCTTCGAGGGCTGGCTGCACCGCATCACCACCAACCTCTTCCTGGACATGGTGCGCCGCAAGCAGCGCATCCGCTTCGACGCCCTCGGCGAGGACGCGGCCGAGCGGCTGGCCAGCAAGGAGCCCACCCCGCAGCAGGTCTTCAACGACGCCCACTTCGACGCCGACATCCAGCAGGCGCTGGACACGCTCGCGCCGGAGTTCCGCGCCGCGGTCGTCCTGTGCGACATCGAGGGGCTGTCCTACGAGGAGATCGCCGCGACCCTCGGCGTCAAGCTCGGCACGGTCCGCTCGCGCATCCACCGCGGCCGCTCGCAGCTGCGCAAGGCGCTCGCCCACCGCTCGCCCGACGCCCGGGAGCGCCGCTCCCTGGTGGCCCGCGTGCCCGTGCTGGGGGGAGGGGGCGCGACCGCGTGAGTGGATCACGTCCCAACCCGGCAGAGCAGCACCTGGGAGACCGACTCTCCGCCCTGGTGGACGGAGAGCTCGGTCACGAGACGCGTGAGCGCGTCCTGGCGCACGTGGCGACCTGCCCGAAGTGCAAGGCGGAGGTCGACGCCCAGCGCCGCCTGAAGAACGTCTTCGCCGAGGTGGCCCCGCCACCCCCCTCCGAGAGCTTCCTGGCCCGTCTGCAGGGGCTGCCCGGAGGAGGTGACCTGGACGGCGGCGGCTCGCCGTTCGGCGGGGGAGGACTCGGCGGATTCCCCTCGGGGCTGTCCGGACGCCCCGCCGCGCCCGGGCTCTTCGGTGTGAAGCGGGGCGGCGGCACGCCCTTCGACTTCGACTACGCGCCGGGCCGCGCCCCCGGGCACGGCCACGCGGCGGCGGTGCCGGTACCGGCCGAGTCCGGCTTCCGGATCCACCCCGTCAGCCGGGGCGAGAGCGCCCCCTCCCGCGGACTGCGGTTCGCGTTCGTCGCCGCCGGGGCGGTCTCGCTGGCCGCGATCGCGCTGGGCGGCGTCACCACCGGCACCCCCGCCGACCCGGACACCCGCGCCGGCTCCGGCAGCAACAGCAACGTCACCCCGGCCCGCCCCGCCGGCACGGGCGCGGCCACGGCACCGGAGAGCCAGCGCCGCCGCGGCACGGCACCGCTGCTCACGCAGAGCGGCCAGGCCGCCGCGGGCACCCCGGTCGTCGCCCCGACGACGCTGTCCGCGCCGCTGGTGCCGGGCCTGCCGACGCCGGGCACGATCCAGGACGTCGCCCGCACACTGACCACACCCGTGATGGCCGGTGCGGCCGCGATGTCTCCACTGATACGCCCGCTGAGCGTGACCGCACCCATCGCGCTGTCGGCGCCGGTCCCCTCGGTGACGGCACCGGGCGTGCTGTCCCTGGTGGCACCCGGCGGCTCGGCGTCTCCTTCCCCCACGTCCTCCCCCTGAGCAGCGGGGCGGCGAACCTGGTTGAATCCAGGTGAGCCGCGCCCTCGGCATGCCCGCCGGGCGCGGATTTCGACGATCCGCGGCCGCCGCCGACGAGCCGTGCCGCGGCCACCCGTGGGGAGAGCATGAACGAGGGGAAGCCCACGCAGGGTCCGTCCGCGCAGCGGGACGACCGGACCGACGGCACGGAGGAGAACACCGCAGCCGCCGACGCCCACGCCGTCCCGGCGGCCGACGGTCAGGGCACCGGGCTCCACGATCCCGAGGCGGACTTCGAACTGGCCCGGCCCGGCGCCCGGCACACCGGCGCGGGGGAGGCCCCGGCCGACGGCGACTACGAGCTGAGCGGTCCGGCGCGGGCGGGCGAGGACAGGCCCGGGGCCGGTGGCGTTCAGTCAGCGGCGGGCGAGGACGGGCCCGGGGCTGGTGGCGTTCAGTCAGCGGCGGGTGAGGACGGGCCCGGGGCTGGTGGCGTTCAGTCAGCGGCGGGCGAGGAGGGGCCCGGGGCTGCCGCGGTGCAGGGGGCGGCGGCCGCCGTTCCCGCCGAGCGGCCCAGGCCGCTGCACGATCCCGACCCCTACAACACCCCGCCCTACGGCGAGCCCGGCCCCTGGGCGCCGGCCCCGCCGGTCCAGCACCCGGCGGCGACTCCGTCGCACGGGACGCTGACCGCGCCCGCGACGGCCCCGGCGGCGGCCCCGCAGACATCGCCGGCCCCGCCTACGGCGGTCCCGCAGCCGCCGACGGCTCCGCCTACGCCGGCTCCGCAGCCACCGACGGCTCCGCACGCGATGCCGGCCCCGCAGCCTCCCGTACCGCCGCACGCCCCGGCAACGGGTGGCCCCGCGCCGACGACGGCCCCGGTTGCGCCGGTGGCCCCCGCGTCGACGGCGGAGCCGGTTGCGCCGGTGGCCCCCGCGCCGATGGCGGCCCCCGTCGCGCCCGGCGCCCCCACGCCGATGGCGGCCCCCGCCGCGCCCGGTACCCCCGCGCCGACGGCGGCCCCCGTCGCTCCCGTCGCCCCCGCGCCGACGGCGGCCCCCGTCCCCCCGGCCACCCCCGCGCCGCCGTCCACGACGGTCGCCGTACCGCCCCCGCCTGCCTCCGGCACTCCCGCCACTCCCGGCGCGCCCGCTGCCCCCGCCGCGCCCCCGGCGTCCCCCGCCAGCCCCGCGGCCACCGCGGAGCCCCTGAGCCCCACCCCCGACGCCACGGGCCCCGCCGACCAAGCCCCCTCGTCGGCCGCGCCTGCCGCGCCCGCCGACCCCTGGCACCGCTACGACCCCTGGGCCGCCCCCGCCAGCCCGGCACCGGCCCCCGGTCAAGGGCCGTTGCAGCAGACCGGGGCCGCCGTCGACACCGTGCAGCGGCGGCGGCGCCGGCAGCGGCGGGGCGCCGTCGTGTTCGTCGTCGCGCTCGCGCTGGTGTCCGGCGCCATTGGCGGCGTCGTCGGCGCCTACCTGGAGCGCAACGGCGGGCTGGGCACGTCCGTGGAACTGCCGCAGGCCGGGGACGAGCCGGCCGGCCGGGCGCCCGACAGCGTGGCCGGGATCGCCGCGCGGGCCCTGCCCAGCGTCGTCACCCTGCATGTGACCGGCACCGAGGAGTCCGGCACCGGCACCGGCTTCGTCCTCGACACCCGCGGGCACATCCTCACCAACAACCACGTGGTGGAGCCGGCCGGCACCGGCGGCGAGATAACCGTCGCGTTCAACGGCGGCGAGACCGCCAAGGCCAAGGTCGTCGGCCGGGACAGCGGCTACGACCTCGCCGTCGTCCAGGTCACCGGCGTCAAGGGCCTCAGGCCCCTGCCGCTCGGCAACTCCGACAACGTCCGCGTCGGCGACCCCGTCGTAGCGATCGGAGCCCCCTTCGACCTGGCCGGCACCGTCACCTCCGGCATCATCAGCGCCAAGGAGCGGCCCATCACCGCGGGCGGGGAGAAGGGCGACGGCAGCGACGTGTCGTACGTCGACGCGCTGCAGACGGACGCGCCGATCAACCCCGGCAACTCCGGCGGCCCGCTGCTGGACGGACGGGGCCAGGTCGTCGGCATCAACTCCGCCATCCGCTCCGCCGACAGCGCCGGCGGCGGCGACCCCGAGGCGGGCGGCCAGGCCGGTTCCATCGGCCTCGGCTTCGCCATCCCGATCAACCAGGGCAAGCGCGTCGCCGAGGAGCTGATCAACACCGGCCACGCCACCCATCCGGTCATCGGCATCACCCTCGACATGGACTTCACCGGCGACGGCGCCCGCGTCGGCGCGCAGGGCAACGACGGCGGGCCCTCCGTGACCCCGGGCGGCCCCGGCGCGAAGGCCGGGATCAAGCCCGGTGACGTGATCACCGCGGTCGACGGCCAGCGCGTCCACTCGGGCGAGGAACTGATCGTGAAGACCCGCGCGCACCGCCCCGGCGACAGCCTGGAGCTGACCGTGGAGCGCGGCGGGCAGGTCCGAAAGGTTTCGCTGGTCCTGGGCTCGGCGGGCGGAGACTGACGCCCGGCCGTGCGACTGACGTAAACCTCACCCCGGGACGGTACCGGTCGGACAGGTCGGACAGGTACCGTGGACCCGGCCGAGGACATCGCGAGGAGCTACAGGTGTTCAATGACATAGGACCACTCGAGCTGGTGACCATCATCGTGCTCGCTGTGCTCGTCTTCGGTCCGGACAAGCTCCCCAAGGTCATCCAGGACGTCATGCGCACGATCCGGAAGATCCGCGAGTTCTCGGAGAGCGCCAAGCAGGACATCCGGCAGGAACTGGGCCCGGAGTTCAAGGACTTCGAGTTCGAGGACCTCAACCCCAAGACGTTCATCCGCAAGCAGCTGGAGAACGAGGACCTGGGGCTGAAGGAGATCCGCAACGGCTTCGACCTGAAGAAGGAGATGGCCGAGGTCACGGACGCGGTGCACAGCCGCGACTCCGACCTCTCCGCCGCCAACGGCTCCCCGGCCGCCGCCTCCGGCCGGGTCGACATGACCAAGAAGCCCGAGGACGACGGCAAGGACGACCGCCCGCCGTTCGACTACGACGCCACCTGATCTCCACCCCGCCCGGCCTGCGCCCCCGCACGGCGCGGCCCGCGTCCGGCACGGCCTGAACGCGCCGCCCGCGCGACCCACGCGCCGGGCGGTTTCCCGGCTGCCCGCGGCGGGATGGATATGCTGCCGAGTTGTTGTGCGGATCGGACGAGTACGCCCGAAGGGGGGCGGGCCGTTCCGGTCCGACGAGAGCGAGGAGGCGTCCGGGTAATGGAGACGACGAGTCGGGCAGTCGCACAGGCGCCGGCCGGGGAGGGCGGACAACAGGTCCCCTCCGCGCGGCGCACGGTCGACGGCTACCTGCGCGCGCCCTTCCCGTGGTACGGCCTCGACGAGGCGTTCACCGGGCCGCGCTGGCTGATGCAGGTCGGGACGGCGGCCGACGGGGCCGTCGAGCACGGGTCGATCGGGCACGGTGACGAGCCGTCCGTGCGCGGGGAGACCGGCGCGGCCGGGGAACCGCGCGAGAAGTTCGCGGTGGTGGTCACCGTCGCCGCGCACCCCTCCCGGCGCAGCGCCGACGGCACCGGGCTACTGGAGGCGACCTCCGTCTCCTCGGCGGCCTGGCTGGCCGGCGTCGGGCTGCTGTCGTTCACCTGGCCCGGCCAGATGGACCACAGCCTGCGCGACGATTGGCTGGAGCAGCAGACGGAGACGGCCTGGGTGCTGGCCGACGACCTGGAGGGCCCCGACTGGTCGACGCTCTCCCTGCCGGTGGACGGCGTGCCGACGCCCTTCCACTACCGGGAGTCCGAGTTCGGCTGGGTGCTCGCCGGCTCCACCGAGCAGGGCGTGCACGTGGGCGCGTACGGCCGCGGCATGAGCGCGTACGGCCTGGGCTTCGCCGTGATCAAGGACATCGGCAGCTACGCCTGACCCCAGGGTGCGCACGGACACGCGCGTGCCCGCCCTGTACGGCCCGGGACGCGCGCGCGAGCGCCCCACCGGCGTCCCCCGCAGGACGCCGCGCCGGTCGTCCGGCATGGTGGACATGTGATCGTGCTGGCCGCCTGCTTCGCCGTCCTGGGGGCGGCGAGCAACGCCGTGGGGACGGCCTTCCAGCGCAAGGCCGCCTCGACCGTCCCCAGCGGCGGCGGGCTGCGCCTGCTGCTGGCGCTGGCCCGCCGGCCGGCCTGGATCATCGGCATCTGCGGGGTGCTGCTGTCGGCCACCTGTCAGGCGCTCGCGCTGCTGAACGGGCCGATGGCGCTGGTGCAGCCCCTGTTCATCCTGGAGCTGCCGTTCGCCCTGCTGATCGCGGCGCGGCTGATGCACCGCGGGATGCCGTCCGCGGGCTGGTGGGCGGTGGCGGCGGTGGTCGCGGGGCTGGCGATGATCCTGGCGTCCGCGGCGCCCTCCGGCGGCGGCAACGAGGCGCCGATGACGCGCTGGGTGCCGGTGCTGGTGCTGTGCCTGGGGACGATGGGCGCGGCGGTGGTCGCCGCCCGGCCGGGCCGGCCGCCCCTGTTCCGTGCGGCGGCGCTCGCGGCGGCCGCCGCCATCGGCAACGCCCTCACCGCGGCCCTGCTGAAGACCGCGAGCGACAGTTTCGCCGAGGGCGGCCTGCCGGTCTTCCTGAGCACCTGGCAGACGTACGGCTTCGCGCTGGTCGGAGCGGCCGCGCTGCTGCTGCTGGAGAACTCCCTGCAGGCCGGTTCGCTGGCCGCGTCGCAGCCCGCGCTGACGATCGGGGACGCGACGGTCAGCCTGATCCTCGGCATCACGCTGTTCGAGGAGCACATCCGCACCGGTTGGTGGCTGCTGCCCGAGGCGCTCGGCCTCGGGTGCATCGTCTGGGGCGTCCTCGGGCTGACCCGGGTGGTGCCGAACGTGCCACCGGCGTCCGTGGGCGACGACGCGCGGCCGTCGCCCACCTGAACGCCGGGAAGGGACCTCAGAACGTCGGAAGGGGGATGTCAGAACTTGTTGCGCGGCGTGATCCCCAGCGACAGGCCGGACAGGCCGCGCTGGCGACCGCCGAGCTTGCCCGCGATGGCGCGCAGGGCCGAGCCCGCCGGGGAGTCCGGGTCGGACAGCACGACCGGCTTGCCCTCGTCGCCGCCCTCGCGCAGCCGCACGTCGATCGGGATGGAGCCGAGGACGGGGACGTTCGTGCCCGTGGTGCGGGTGAGGCCGTCGGCGACCAGCTGGCCGCCGCCCGTGCCGAAGACGTCGACCATCTCGCCGCAGTGCGGGCAGGGCAGGCCGGACATGTTCTCGACCACGCCGACGATCTTCTGGTGGGTCTGCACGGCGATGGAGCCCGCGCGCTCGGCGACCTCGGCGGCGGCCTGCTGCGGGGTGGTGACGACCAGGATCTCGGCGTTCGGGATCAGCTGGGCCACGGAGATCGCGATGTCGCCGGTGCCGGGCGGCAGGTCCAGCAGCAGGACGTCGAGGTCGCCCCAGTAGACGTCGGCGAGGAACTGCTGCAGCGCGCGGTGCAGCATCGGGCCGCGCCACACGACCGGCGCGTTGCCCGGGGTGAACATGCCGATGGAGATGACCTTCACGCCGTTCGCGGACGGCGGCATGATCATGTTCTCGACCTGGGTGGGACGGCCGTCCGCGCCCAGCATGCGCGGCACGCTGTGGCCGTAGATGTCGGCGTCGACGACACCGACCTTCAGGCCGTCGGCCGCCATGGCCGCCGCGAGGTTCACGGTCACCGAGGACTTGCCGACGCCGCCCTTGCCGGAGGCGACCGCGTAGACGCGGGTGAGGTTGCCGGGCTTGGCGAACGGCACCTCGCGCTCGGTCTGGCCGCCGCGCAGCGCCGCCGCCAGCTCCTTGCGCTGCTCGTCGCTCATCACGTCGAGCGTGACGTCGACGCGCGTGACGCCCTCGACGCGGGAGACCGCGTCGGTGACGCGCTGCGTGATGGTGTCGCGCATCGGGCAGCCGGACACCGTCAGGTACACGGTGACCGCGACCGCGCCGTCGGCGCCGATCTCCACCGATTTGACCATCCCGAGCTCGGTGATGGGCCGGTTGATCTCCGGGTCGTTCACCGTCGCCAGCGCTTCGCGCACCGCGTCTTCCGTAACCATAGGACGATGGTACGGCGCGGTAGCCACCCTCCGGGACGGGCGTCAGCGGTCGTCTACGTCACGTCCGGGCGACCGTTCTGCCGGGAATACCACCGCCTCCGGCGGGTGGCCGTTCTGCAGGTGCTCCAGCTCCTTGATCAGGTCCTGCAGTTCGGAGCGGATCCAGTCGCGGGTGGCGACCTCCCCGAGGCCCATCCGCAGCGCGGCGACCTCCCGGGTCAGGTACTCGGTGTCGGCGATGGACCGCTCGTTCTGCTTGCGGTCCTGCTCCAGGTTGACCCGGTCGCGGTCGTCCTGCCGGTTCTGCGCGAGCAGGATCAGCGGGGCCGCGTAGGAGGCCTGCAGGGACAGCATCAGCGTCAGGAAGATGAACGGGTAGCGGTCGAAGCGCAGGTGGTAGGGGGCGGCCACGTTCCACACCACCCACAGGATGATGACGACCGTCATCCAGACGATGAACCGTCCGGTGCCCAGGAACCGGGCGATCCGTTCCGACAGCCGGCCGAAGGCCTCCGGGTCCCATTCGGGCAGGATGCGCCGCCGCGGCGGGCGCGGCTGGTCGAGCCGGGCGCGCGGGCGGCTGGTCGCGGTCGCCCCGGCGGGCATGCGGTCGCGGGTGGTGTCGCGGTCAGGTGCCATGCGTGTTCGCCCCCTCTCCCAGGTGGAACTCGGTCTCCCGCCAGTCCTCGGGCAGCATGTGGTCCAGTACGTCGTCGACGGTGACGGCGCCGAGCAGCGCCCCCGACTCGTCGACGACGGGCGCGGCGACCATGTCGTACGTGGCGAAGAACCCGGCGACGACGGGCAGCGCCGCGTCCGGGTCCAGCGGTTGCAGGTCCTGGTCGACCAGCGAGCTGACCAGGGTGTACGGCGGGTCGCGCAGCAGCCGCTGGAAGTGGACGGTGCCCAGGTACTTGCCGGTGGGCGTCTCGTCCGGCGGCCGGCACACGTACACCTGCGCGGCGAGCGACGGCGACAGGTCGGGGTTGCGCACCCGGGCGAGCGCGTCGGCGACGGTCGCGTCCGGGCGCAGCACGATCGGTTCGGTGGTCATCAGACCGCCGGCGGTGTGCTCCTCGTACGCCATCAGCCGGCGCATGTCGGCGGCGTCGGCGGGCGCCATCAGGCTCAGCAGCCGTTCCTTGTCCGCCTCGGGCAGTTCGGAGAGCAGGTCGGCGGCGTCGTCGGGGTCCATGGCCTCCAGGACGTCGGCGGCGCGCTCCTCGGCCAGCTTGCCGAGGATCTCGATCTGGTCGTCCTCCGGCAGCTCCTCCAGCACGTCGGCGAGCCGGTCGTCGTCGAGGGCGGCGGCGACCTCGGAGCGGCGCTTGGGGGAGAGGTGGTGCAGCACGTTGGCGAGGTCGGCGGGGCGCAGCTGCTCGAACGTGGCGAGCAGGTTCTCGGCGCCCTGGCCGTGCTCCTCCAGCGAGAAGCCGGTGACCTGGGACCACTCGACGGTGAGCGACTCGCCCTTGGCCCGCCGGAAGGCGCTGCCCTTCCTGCCCTTGCGGACGAAGACGCGGTCGATCTCCCAGTCGCGGCGGGCCGGCAGCTGCTGCACCGACAGGTCGAGGACGGTGACCTCCTCGCCGGTCTCGACGAGGGTGACGCGCCGGTCCAGCAGCTCGCCGAAGACGAGCCGCTCGGTGGGCCGCTGCTCGAAACGGCGCACGTTGAGCACGCCGGTGGTGATGACCTGGCCGGACTCGATACTGGTGACCCGGGTCATGGGCAGGAAGATGCGGCGCCGGGTGGCCAGCTCGACGACCAGCCCGAGCAGCCGCGGCGGACGGCGTCCGACGCGGAGCATGACGACCAGATCGCGTACGCGCCCCACCTGGTCGCCGGTCGGGTCGAAGACCGCGACGGCGGCGAGATGCGAGACGAAGATCCGGGGGGCGCCCCCTGCCATGACCGGGGCCTCCTTTGCGCGGGTGTGGTGGCTGAACGACGTGGTGCGGTTTTCGTAAGTCTTTTCCCAATTGCCCGCTGAGTCGGGCTTCAGGCTAGCCCGTCCTGTTCCGCTACGTCCCGGCGGACGGTCCGGACGGACTGGCTCCGTTCGGTGGCCCCGGCCCCGGTACGCTGCGGTACGCCGCTGTGGACCCCATCGGAAAGGCGCCTGCTCCGTGACTGCGACTGCCCTGGGCCTCACCCGCCGGACCGCGCTCGCCGGCGCGCTCGCCGCGCTGGCCGTGACGGGGCTCGCGGGCTGCTCGGACGATCCGGACGCGGGCACCAACGGCGTCGGCAAGCTGCCGCCCGAACAGATCCAGAGCCGCACCCAGCAGGCCGCCGACTCCGTCGACGCCGTGCACCTGGCGGGCACCGTGGTGGCGGGCGGCCACACGTACAAGCTGGACATGCGCCTGAAGGGGGACGGCGGCACCGGCTCGGTCACCTCCGAGGCGGGCACCTTCCAGCTGCTGCGCGTCGGCAAGCAGCTGTTCCTCAAGGCCGGCGCCGACTTCTGGGACCACGAGGACGCCAAGGGCGGCCCGAAGGTGGCGGACACCGCGGCCGCGGA
The DNA here is from genome assembly GCF_043082085.1 of Streptomyces sp. NPDC014801. Lineage (NCBI taxonomy): Bacteria > Bacillati > Actinomycetota > Actinomycetes > Kitasatosporales > Streptomycetaceae > Streptomyces > Streptomyces sp. NPDC014801. Next base: position 200,288 of record NZ_JBIBXG010000010.1, read on the forward strand.
CAAGCTCGGCGGCAAGTACGTCAAGGTGCCCCAGGGCGACCCCGCGTACCAGCGCTTCAGCGGTTTCACGGACAAGGACGTCCTCCTCGACAGCGTGCTGACCCTGCACGGCGCGCTCGCGGCGGACGGCCACCACGAGCAGTCCGGCGTGCGCACCATCCGCATCACCGGCGGCAAGGGCTCCGGCGGCACCCTCGACGTCTCCCTGGAAGGCAAGCCGTATCCCCTCCGTCTGGTCCGCGCGGGCGGCGCGGGCACCCTGGTCTTCTCGGACTGGGGCAAGGACTTCGCCCTGGCCGAGCCGCCGAAGGGCGACACGGTCGACTACGGCAGGCAACTGCCCACGTCGTGACTCCGAACGCTGAGGCGGCAGCGCGCCCCGAAGGGGCGCGGGGCCGTGTCGACGTGCGGCTCCACCGCGTGGACGCGACCGGCCACGACGGTGGCGCCGCCGCGGAACGGCAGAACCCGGCACCCGGGCGGAACCCGGGACCCGCGCGGAGCGCTACCGCTTGCGTTTCTTGAACAGCAGCCGCGGCAGCCCCGCCGGGACCGGCTCCCTGGTCGTCGCGGGCGATCCCACCGGCACGGCGGCCAGCGACCCCTCGGGGACCGGCAGCACGTCACCGGACGGCTCCAGGCGGAGCACCCGGCACTCCCGCGCCCACCGCTCCACCATCGCCTCGCCGTCGGGCGCGTTCAGCCGCTTGCCCTTCAGCTCGGCGACGGCCGCCTCCCACGCCTCGGAGCCCGGCGCCAGCTCGACCACCTTCGCCGGCCAGGCGACCAGCCGGCCGCCCTTGTCCTTGCTGCGGACGGTCACCTCGGCGGTGGTGCCGTCGGTGAGCCCGGTCAGCGGCTGCTCGGCGCCGTCGCCGACCAGACACGCCGCCCCCTCGTGCCACACGTGCCACAGCGCACGCGCGGCCGGGGCGCCGGCGGCCTTGACCCAGATGAGACCGGACTTCTTCGTGGCCTCCTCGACGAGGGCCTCATCGAGCAGCTCGCTTGTCATGCGCCCAGCCTAACCAGCGTGCCCGCCGCGCCCCGCACGCCCGCCGCGCCCCGCACGCCCGTCACAGCCAGCCGTTGCGCTTCAGCGTGCGGTGGATGCCCAGGCAGATCACGCCCGTGATGGCCATGATCACCGGGTAGCCGTAGCGCCAGTGCAGCTCCGGCATGTACTGGAAGTTCATCCCGTACACCCCGCACACCATCGTCGGTACGGCGATGATCGCGGCCCACGAGGTGATCTTGCGCATGTCCTCGTTCTGCGCGACGGAGGCCTGCGCGAGGTTGGCCTGCAGGATGGAGTTCAGCAGCTCGTCGAAGCCGACGACCTGCTCCTGGACGCGGGCGAGGTGGTCGGCGACGTCCCGGAAGTACTTCTGGATGTCGGGGTCGATCAGCCGCATCGGCCGCTCGCTGAGCAGCTGCATGGGCCGCAGCAGCGGGGAGACCGCCCGCTTGAACTCCAGGATCTCGCGCTTGAGTTGGTAGATCCGGCCGGCGTCCGTGCCGCGCGGAGTGCCCTTGCGGCCCGGCGAGAAGACGTCCGTCTCGACCGCGTCGATGTCGTCCTGGAGGGCGTCGGCGACCGCGATGTAGCCGTCCACCACGTGGTCGGCGATGGCGTGCAGCACCGCCGAGGGGCCCTTGGCGAGCAGCTCCGGGTCGTCCTGGAGGCGGTGGCGCAGCGCGCGCAGACTGCCCTGCCCGCCGTGCCGGACGGTGATGACGAAGTCCCGGCCGGTGAAGCACATCACCTCGCCGGTCTCCACGACCTCGCTGTTGGCGGTGAGTTCGTCGTGCTCGACGTAGTGGACCGTCTTGAAGACGGTGAACAGCGAGTCGTCGTACCGCTCCAGCTTGGGCCGCTGGTGCGCCTGGACGGCGTCCTCCACGGCCAGCGGGTGCAGCCCGAACTCGGTGGCGATCCCGGCGAATTCGTCCTCGGTGGGCTCGTGCAGGCCGATCCAGGCGAAGCCGCCGTCGCGCCGCACCTGCCGCATGGCCTCCTGCGGGGTGATCGGGCGGTCGCTGGGCAGGCGGGCGCCGTCGCGGTAGACGGCGCAGTCGACGACGGCCGACGGCCGGCCGGCGCGGGGGGAGGTGTCGTAGCCGGCGGTCCGGGGCAGGTCCTTGCGCAGGGAGACACGGGACGGGCGGACCACTGCGCGCAGGTCGCGGATCATCGACATGGCGGGCTCCTTCGCATCGGGCAGCGAAGACCCCGGTCACCCTCGGCGGGTGGAACTACCCGGAATGAGGACGTTCTGCTGGGAGTCTCCCCGAAATTCGGGCAGGGGAGAGGTTTGGCACGTCCACAAAGCGGGGAGCACCGCACCGTCGCGGTGGCGAACTTCGCTGCTGATTCAGATCAGACAGATCAGGCAAAACGAAACGAAGTGCTCTTCCGCGTGAAGATCACGAGCAGGAAAGGCGGCAGCAAGCCGGAATTCAGGGCAACCGCATCAGCGGCCGGAAGAGCGAGTGGTACTGCACGGTCGACTTCGATCCATGTCAGCCCCACCTCCTCCGGTCGGTCCCTCGTAAGGGAGTTCCTTCGGCGTCGGGCTCGAAAGGCGCCGCTGCTGCGTGCTGCCCGACCGGCCAAGAGTATCAGCCGACCGGTGTGTCAAGGCGCCGCTTTGCCCGCTACTGACGAGTTCTATGCTCGCGGCATGGCAGATGTTCTTCCTCTCGTCGAGGCCCGCTTGCGCACCACGCTGGGCGAGCCGGACGCGCGCGCGGCGGTCACCTTCCTCGGCACGGACCGGATCGAGGTGCTGCGCTTCCACGAGGGGGACGTCGTGCGCTACGCCACCCTCGGCATGTCCGCGCAGCCGATGGCCGATCCGACCGCGATGCTCGCCGACCCCGTCAAGGGCCCGCGCGCCGAGCTGCTCCTGTCGGTGCGCGCCGGGGCCGCCGACACCGACAAGGTGCTCCGCCCGCTCGCGGTGCTGGCCGCTTCGCCGCAGGTCGAGGGCGTGGTCGTGGCCCCGGGCGCGTCGCTGGACGTCGGCGAGCCGCTGTGGCCGGGTGCCCCCTTCACCTCCGTGCTGGTGGCCGAGCCGGGCGGGCTGGTGGAGGACCTGGAGCTGGACGCGCCGCTGGACCCGGTCCGCTTCCTGCCGCTGTTGCCGATGACCCCGAACGAGGCCGCCTGGAAGCGCGTGCACGGCGCCCAGGCCCTCCAGGAGAAGTGGCTGACGCACGGAACGGATCTCCGGGATCCGTCCCGGAAGTCCGTTCCGCTTGAGTGACCGAGGGGACCGCGGGGACGTGACCGATGTCACCAACCCCGTGATTCCTCGCCTCAGTTGGCGAAGACGCCGACCCCGTCCTCCGTGGCGTGCTTCGGCTCCAGCTCCTCCGCGTCGTGGGTGAGCGCGTTCCGCCGGACGAGGACCACCAGCGCGCCGAGCACGGCGGTGACCGCGGCGACCACGAACGGGATGTGGAGGTCGGTCCACTCCTCGATCTTCGGCGCGAGGTAGGGCGCGGCCGCCGCCGCGAACCAGCGCACGAAGTTGTAGCCGGCGCTGGCCACCGGGCGCGGCGCGTCGGACACGCCGAGGGCCAGCTCGGTGTAGACGGTGTTGTTCACGCCGATGAAGGCGCCGGACAGGATCGTGCAGACGATCGCCGTGGTGTGGTCGCCGTAGCCGAGGACGGCCACGTCGGCCGCGAGCAGCACCAGCGAGCCGCCGAGCACCTTCAGCGAGCCGAAGCGCGCCTGCATCCGGGGCGCCACGACGACCGAGAACACCGCGAGCAGCACACCCCAGGCGAAGAAGACCGCGCCCGACTTGTACGGCGTCATGTTCAGCACGAACGGTGTGAAGGCCAGCACCGTGAAGAACGTGTAGTTGTAGAAGAAGGCCGAGATCGCGGCGGAGGCGAGGCCGCCGTGGCCGAGCGCCTTGAGCGGGTCCAGCAGCGAGGTCTTGCGGGCCGGCTTCGGCTGCTCCTTCAGGAACGCGGTGATGCACAGGAAGCCCACCGCCATCAGGAACGCGGTGCCGAAGAAGGGGTAGCGCCAGCTGGCGTCACCGAGCAGCGCGCCCAGCAGCGGGCCGCACGCCATGCCGAGGCCGAGCGCCGACTCGTACAGCAGGATCGCCGCCGCGCTGCCGCCGGCCGCCGCGCCGACGATCACCGCGAGCGCGGTGGAGACGAAGAGGGCGTTGCCCAGACCCCAGCCCGCGCGGAACCCGACCAGTTCGCCGACCGAGCCCGAGGTGCCGGCGAGGCCGGCGAAGACCACCACGAGCGCGAGGCCGGCCAGCAGCGTCTTGCGGCCGCCGATGCGGCTGGAGACGAATCCGGTGACCAGCATGGCGATCGCGGTGATCAGGAAGTACGAGGTGAACAGCAGCGACACCTGGCTCGGCGTGGCCTGGAGGCCCTGGGCGATGGACGGCAGGATCGGGTCGACGAGTCCGATGCCCATGAAGGCGACGACGGACGCGCCCGCGGTCGCCCAGACCGCCTTGGGCTGTCGCAGGATGCCGCCGGCTCCCGCGTCGAAGGGGTCCATGTCTTCTCCAATCCCGGCGTGTGCCCGACGAAGAGATGGTTGCAATATGCACATAGTAAGTTAGGTGTGCTAAATAATGCAAGATACACCTTGTTTTCCCTGGTGAGAACGGGCCCGGACGGGTGATCGTCCTTGACGTGGGGCGGCCGGGGTAGGACCGTGGGGCCCTATGAGGGGCGAACCCAGTTGCCCGAAGTGTGGTGGCCGGGTCAGGGCTCCCGGTCTCTTCGCCGATTCCTGGCAGTGCGACGTGCACGGGACGGTGTATCCGCTGCAGCCCGTGATCCCGCCCAGCGTCGAGGCCCTCAACGCCGTGGTGCGCCGCACCCAGGTCCCGGTGTGGATGCCGTGGCCGCTGCCGGTGGGCTGGCTGTTCACGGGCGTGACCTGCGCCGGCGACGACCGCAGCGGCGGCCGCGCGGCGGCGGTGGCCTGTACGGGTCCCGGGCCGCTCGGCGGCATGGGCGAGCTGATCCTGGTCGCCGAGGAACTCGGTGTCGGGCTCGGTGCGCGCTATGCCGGGATCGACGGGCCCGACCCCGGGCCGTACATGAACGTGGAGAAGCCCGCCGAGGTCAAGGTCCTGGCCGCCGGGCGGCCGACGCCGCTGTGGCATGTGACCGGAGCGCCCGCCGACCGCGCCGTCTTCGCCGGCGAGGCGCTCGGGCTGTGGCTGTGGGCCGTGGTGTGGCCCGAGCAGTCGGGGCTGCTGATGTACGACGAGCTGGTGCTGGCGGATCTGCGGGAGGCGGGGGCGGAGGTGGAACTGGTGCCCTGTGGGGCGTTGTCGCCGCGCTTGCTCAAGCCGTAGGGCTGCGCCTGCTGTGGGGATGGGTCTCTGCTCGTCGGCGGGTGCGGGCTTTCGGTGGTTGCTCGCGCAGTTCCCCGCGCCCCTTGAGCGGGGTGGTGTAAGGGGTGTTCTCCTGTGCGGGGGTGACAGGGGCCCTTGAAAATCCGGTTATCCTTGGGTGTCCCCTTCTTGACCGTCGTCGCCTGGAGTCTGTGTCGTGCGTATCGATCTGCACTGCCACTCCACCGCGTCCGACGGTACGGACACCCCGGCCGAGCTGGTGCGCAACGCCGCCGCGGCCGGGCTGGACGTCGTCGCGCTGACCGATCACGACACCACCCGCGGGTACGGCGAGGCGATCGCCGCGCTGCCCGAGGGGCTCACCCTGGTCACCGGCGCCGAGCTGTCCTGTCGTATCGACGGCGTCTCCATGCATCTGCTGGCCTACCTCTTCGACCCCGAGGAGCCGGCCCTGCTCGCCGAGCGTGAGCTGGTGCGGGACGACCGGGTGCCGCGCGCCCGCGGCATGGTCGCCAAGCTGAACGCGCTGGGCGTGCCCGTCACCTGGGAACAGGTGGCGCGGATCGCCGGTGACGGCAGCGTCGGGCGGCCGCACGTGGCGACCGCGCTGGTCGAGCTGGGTGTCGTGCCCACCGTGAGCGACGCCTTCACCGCCGACTGGCTCGCCGACGGCGGCCGGGCCTACGTCGAGAAGCACGAGACCGACCCCTTCGAGGCCATTCGGCTGGTCAAGGGCGCGGGCGGGGTCACCGTCTTCGCGCACCCGGCCGCGAGCAAGCGGGGCCGGACCGTCCCGGAGTCCGCGATCGCCGCCATGGCCGAAGCCGGGCTGGACGGCATCGAGGTCGACCACATGGACCACGACGAGGAGACCCGGGACCGGCTGCGCGGCCTGGCGAAGGACCTCGGCCTGCTGGTCACCGGCTCGTCCGACTACCACGGCAGCCGCAAGACGGTCGAGCTCGGCGCGTACACGACCGACCCCGAGGTCTACGGGGAGATCACGCGGCGCGCGACCGGCGCGTTCCCGGTACCGGGCGCCGGCGGGGCCTGAGGCATCTCCTCACGCCCCCTCTCTTTCTCACTTCTCCCAAGGCTTGCACCACACTCATGTTCGACGTCGCTGTCTTCGGCTCTCTCTTTCTGACCCTTTTTGTCATCATGGATCCCCCCGGGATCACCCCGATCTTCATCGCGCTGACCGGCGGCCGTCCCGCGCGGGTGCAGAAGCGCATGGCGTTCCAGGCCGTGTGCGTGGCCGGCGGAGTGATCACCGTCTTCGGGCTGCTCGGCCACCAGATCCTGAACTACCTGCACGTCTCCGTGCCCGCGCTGATGATCGCGGGCGGTCTGCTCCTGCTGCTCATCGCGCTCGACCTGCTCACCGGCAAGACGGACGAGCCCAAGCAGACCAAGGACGTCAACGTCGCCCTGGTGCCGCTGGGCATGCCGCTGCTGGCCGGGCCGGGTGCGATCGTCTCCGTGATCCTGGCCGTGCAGAAGGCCGGCAGCGTCTCCGCGCAGGTGTCCGTGTGGAGCGCGATCCTCGCGATCCATGTCGTGCTGTGGCTGGTGATGCGGTACTCGCTGCTGATCATCAAGGTCATCAAGGACGGCGGGGTGGTCCTGGTGACGCGGCTCGCCGGCATGATGCTCTCCGCGATCGCCGTCCAGCAGATCATCAACGGGGTCACGCAGGTCATCCGGGGCGGCTGACCGGCCCGTACACGCGGCAGGGCCCCGCGCGGCGAACGTGCCGTGCGGGGCCCTGAAGCTTCTTGTGGGGGAGCCGCCCTGTTATGAGGCCGTGGTGTCGGCCGGGCGGATCCACAGGCGCTGCCCTATGGCGGCGGCCTGCTGAACGATCCGGTTGACGGAGGCGGCGTCCACGACAGTCGTGTCCACGGGCGTACCGTCGACGTCGTCGAGTCGCATGATTTCGAAGCGCATGGTGGCTTCCCCCTTCGTCTGGTCATCCTCCTGAGGAGAACTGCTGAGAGAGTGGAGCGTCTGGGCGTCGGTGCCCGCGTTCCGTACGTCGTAGTCAACCCGCTGCGTGTTACGAACATTCCCTACGCTAAAGAAATTTTTCGAACGACTAATTACTGACGAGTAAGACGTCGGGTGCGGAACCGAACGGGACCGGTTGTGCCCGTTGCGTGACCAACGGGACAATGGAGACGATGAACGACGACCTGGCGGCCCTGGCCGCCCGCATCGACCGCACGAACGAGCTGCTGCAGCGCATGCTCGCCGAGGTGGCCAAGACGCCCTCCACCCACGCGATCTTCGTCGACGCGGGCTACCTCTACGCGGCCGCGGGACGCCTGGTCGCCGGCACCGAGGACCGCCGCGCCTTCGACCTCGACGCCGAGGGCCTCATCGACGCACTCATCGACCGCGCCCGCAACGTCTTCGCCGACAGCCGCCTGCTGCGCGTCTACTGGTACGACGGCGCCCGCCGCCGCATCCACACCGCCGAACAGCAGTCCATCGCCGAACTCCCCGACGTCAAGGTGCGGCTGGGCAACCTCAACGCCAACAACCAGCAGAAGGGCGTCGACTCCCTGATCCGCACCGACCTGGAGTCCCTCGCCCGGCACCGCGCCATCAGCGACGCGGCCCTGCTCGGCGGCGACGAGGACCTGGTGTCGGCGGTCGAGGCCGCCCAGGGCTACGGCGCCCGGGTGCATCTGTGGGGCATCGAGGCACCCGAGGGCCGCAACCAGGCCGAACCCCTGCTGTGGGAGGTCGACAGCCAGCGCACCCTCGACCTCGACTTCTTCAAGCCGTACGTCTCCCGGCGCACCCCCGCGACCTACGAGGGCGCGCAGGCCGCACGGCCCACCCGGGAGGACGTCCGTTTCGTCGGCGCGCAGATCGCCGCCAAGTGGCTCTCCGCGCGGGGCCGCGAGTCCCTGGTGGAGCTGCTGCCGGGCCACCCCTACCTGCCCGGCTCGGTCGACCAGGACCTGCTCGTCGAGGCCGAGCGCCTGCTGCAGTACTCCCTGCGCGGCCAGGCCGACCTGCGGCGCGCCCTGCGCGACGGCTTCTGGGAGCACCTGCAGACGCAGTACTGAACGGGCGCCGGGGACCTTCGCGGCAGGCGCTAGCCCTCGGCGTCGGTCACCGTGTCCCAGAAGTCGGCCAGGGCCTCGGCGGTCGCGGCCGGCTGATCGGCGTTGGGGGAGTGCTCGGCGCCCTCGACCACCGTACGGCGCGCCCGCAGGCGTACGGCCATGTCGTCCAGCAGCGGCAGCGGCCAGGTGTCGTCGCGGGCGCCGGACAGGACGTGGAACGGCAGCGGGACCTCGGCCAGTTCGGCCACCCGGTCCGGCTCGGCGCACAACTGGCGTCCCGTGGCGAGCAGTTGCGCGGGGCGCGTGTTCAGCCAGCGTTGCCGCAGCTGCTCCGGACTCACCGGACCGCGCGCCGGGCCGCCGACCTCCTCCGGCGGGCCCATCGTCTGCATGACGTCCCACACCTGGGCCATCGTCATCACCGCGAGCGCGTCCCGCAGCAGCTTCACCCGCTGCTCCTGCGAGACGGAGATCTGCGCCGGGCCCGAGGACATCAGGGTGAACGAGCGGAACGGCGTGTGGTCGAGCAGTACGGCGGCGCGGCACAGCTGGCCGCCGAGCGAGTGGCCGAGCAGGTGCACGCGCTCGCCGAGGGCCGCGGCCTGCGCCAGCACGTCCCGCGCCAACTCGCTCTGCTGGTACGGCGACTCGTCGTCCCGCGGCCCCTCGGACTCGTTCTGGCCCCGCCCGTCCACGGCGACCGTGCGGTACCCGCGCTCGGCGAGCGGGGCGTGCAGCAGCGCGAAGTCCTCCTTGCTGCCGGTGTAACCGGGCACGAGCAGCGCGGTGCCCCGCGGGGCGACACCGGGCGCGACGGGCATGTCGACGACGGCGAACTCACCGCGGGCGGTGGCCAACCGCCCGGCACGGGCGCCTGCCGGCGGGGTGAACGGGGAGGAGTCGGGGTGGGTCACGAGGCGAGGATATGCGGCCGGGGGGCGGCTCGTTCGTCCGCGGGTGGGTGGCGGGCTGGTCGCGCAGTTCCCCGCGCCCCTGGGGGGGTGCAGTCCCACCGGCCGAGAGTCGGCGTTCATGCGTGCCGCCGGGCGGTTCGTTCGTCTGCGGGTGGGTGGCTGGCTGGTCGCGCAGTTCCCCGCGCCCCTGAGGGGGTTGCAGTCCCGGCTGTTCCGTAGCTGCGGGCAGTCGTGCCGCTGGGGCGGCACGGGTGGGCGCTGGGGGTACCCCCTGCACGTAGTGCTTGGGGGAGGCACCCCGCAAGCGCCGGGTTGCGCAGCCTACGGCGGTCACCGGAAACGCCGGCGGCCCGGCCCACACGCAGGTGTGGACCGGGCCGCCGGGGGGTGGATCAGCTGTCCGCGGGCTCGGCCGCAGCCGTCTTCCGGGTGCGCCGCACCGTCTTCGGCTTCGCCTCGGCCTCGGCTTCCGCCGACCCGGCAGCCGCCGTCTTCCGCGTACGCCGCACCGTCTTCGGCTTCGCCTCGGCCTCCGGCTCACCCGTGGTCTGCGCCGGGATCTCCGCCGTGGCCGCCGCGGTCTTGCGGGTGCGCCGCGCCTTCGGTTTGGCCTCCGCCTCCGCGTCCGTGCCCTCCGCCGTGTCGACGGCGGCCTCCGCGGCCTTGGCGGCCGCGGTCTTGCGCGTACGACGCGGCTTGGCCTCCGTCTCCGCGTCCGCCGGGGCGGCAGCCGCCGCCTTGCGGGTGCGGCGCGGCTTGACCTCGGCGGTCTCCTCGGCCGTGTCGACGGCCGCCTCCGCCGGAGCGGTGGCCGCGGTCTTGCGCGTGCGGCGCGTCTTCGGCTTGGCCTCGACGGCCTCGGCCGTGTCGACGGCCGTCTCGGCGGCGGCCGTGGCCTTGCGGGTGCGGCGCGCCTTCGGCTTGGCCTCGGCCTCCGGCTCGGCCGTGGCCTGCGCCGGGATCCCGGCGGTCGCCTCGGCGGTCGCGGTCGCGGTGGTGGCCTCGGCGGCCGGGGCCGCCTCCGCCGCCTTGCTCGCCGCGGTCTTGCGCGTACGGCGGGCCTTCGGCTTCGCCTCCGTGCCCTCGGCGGTCTCGACGGCGGCCTCCGCCGGAGCGGTGGCCGCGGTCTTGCGCGTACGGCGCGTCTTCGGCTTGGCCTCGACGGCTTCCACGGCCTCGGCCGTGTCCACGGCCGCCTCGGCGGCGGTCTCCGCCGTGGCCGTCGCCGTCGCCTTGCGGGTCCGGCGGCGCGGCGCGGCGGCCTGGGTCTCGGCCGGCTCCTCGGCGACGGGGGCGGCCGGAGCCGCGGGCTCGGTCACCGGAGCGACCTCGGCCTCCACCGCGGCCGCCTCCGCCGACTTGCGCGTCCGGCGGCGGCGCGGCTTCGCCGGCGCCTCCGGCGTGTCGAGGGCCGTCTCCACGGCCGTACCCTCCGACGCCTTCACGGCGGCGGCCGTACGGTCGCTGTCCGCCTCCGCGGCGGCCGTGTCCGGCGTCGTCACCGTGGCGGCGTTCTCCACCGGCGCGGCGGAGGAACCACCGCGGGTGCGGCGACGGCGGCGCAGGACGCGCGGTCCGCTCTCGGTGCCCTCGGCGGTCGCGGTGGCCTCGGCGGCCGGAGCCGTCTGCTCGGCGCCCGCCTCCAGCGGGGCCCCGCCGCGCGTGCGGCGACGACGGCGCGGCGAACGGTCGCGGTCGCGGTCCCGGTCGTGGTCCCGCTCACGGTCGGCGGAGCGGCCCTCGTCGCGGCGGCCGCCCCGGCCACCGCGCCCGCGGCCACCCCGGCCGCCCGGCTCGCCCAGGTCCTCCAGCTGCTCGGCGTCCAGGCCGGCGCGGGTGCGCTCGGAGCGCGGCAGGACACCCTTCGTGCCCTCGGGGATGCCGAGGTCGGAGAACAGGTGCGGGGAGCTCGAGTACGTCTCCACCGGGTCGTTGAAGTCCAGCTCCAGCGCCTTGTTGATCAGCTGCCAGCGCGGGATGTCGTCCCAGTCGACGAACGTGATCGCCGTACCCTTGGCGCCCGCGCGACCCGTACGGCCGACCCGGTGCAGGTACGTCTTCTCGTCCTCGGGGGACTGGTAGTTGATGACGTGCGTGACGCCCTCGACGTCGATGCCGCGCGCGGCGACGTCGGTGCAGACCAGGACGTCGACCTTGCCGTTGCGGAAGGCGCGCAGCGCCTGCTCGCGGGCGCCCTGGCCGAGGTCGCCGTGGACCGCGCCGGCCGCGAAGCCGCGGCGCTGGAGCTGCTCGGCGATGTCGGCGGCGGTGCGCTTGGTGCGGCAGAAGATCATCGCCAGCCCGCGGCCCTCGGCCTGCAGGATGCGGGCGACCATCTCCGGCTTGTCGAGGGAGTGGGCGCGGTAGACGAACTGCTTGATGTTCGCGACCGTCACGCCCTCGTCGTCCGGCGCGGTGGCGCGGATGTGGACGGGCTGCGACATGTAGCGGCGGGCGAGACCGATGACCGCGCCCGGCATGGTGGCCGAGAACAGCATGGTCTGCCGCTTCGCCGGCAGCAGGTCGATGATCTTCTCGACGTCGGGCAGGAAGCCCAGGTCGAGCATCTCGTCGGCCTCGTCGAGGACGAGGGACTTGATGTGCTTCAGGTTCAGCTTCTTCTGGCCCGCCAGGTCGAGCAGGCGGCCCGGGGTGCCGACGACCACGTCGACGCCCTTCTTCAGGGCCTCGACCTGCGGCTCGTAGGCGCGGCCGCCGTAGATCGCCGTCACCCGGACGTTGCGCACCTTGCCGGCGGTCAGCAGGTCGTTGGTGACCTGGGTGCACAGCTCGCGCGTGGGGACCACGATGAGCGCCTGGGGAGCGTCGGTGAGCGCCTCCGCGGGGGCCCGGCCGGCCTCGACGTCGGCGGGGACGACCACGCGCTCGAGGAGCGGGAGGCCGAAACCGAGGGTCTTGCCCGTGCCGGTCTTGGCCTGGCCGATGACGTCCGTGCCGGAGAGGGCGACGGGGAGGGTCATCTCCTGGATGGGGAAGGGGGTGATGATGCCGACGGCCTCCAGGGCCTCGGCGGTCTCGGGGAGGATCCCGAGCTCTCGGAACGTCGTAGTCAGGGTGCTGCCTCTTCTGTGTGCGCGGTGCGAGGCGAGCGCGGGGGTCGTGTCGGACCGTGCCGGGGACGTCGGCCGCCTTACGGAGAGCCGTACAGGCAAGCCGTAGAGCACGGGACCTCTGCCGACGCTCGAGCGCTCGTACCGCTGAGGGTGTCCCCCTCCGGGGCCGTACACGTGCTGCCGTACGGTCGGGGAGGGCTGGCGGGTCGGAGCCGATCGGGCCACCGACCGGGCATCCTCATACGTGCGGCCCGTCGAGACACTACGTCGGAACACGACCGAGTATTCGGCAGGCGCATTACCACCATACCCCGGATCGCCGCACACGCGATGGCCGATTCGGTCACGTTGTGGTCGTCACACTGTCGCGGCCGCTGCCCCCGTCGCCCCGCACGCGCGTGGCCGGTCGTCGCCGCCACTGTGGTGACCAGGGCTTCCGTCGTGCGGCGAGCGGGCTATTGTGCGCTGCATGACGAGCTCTGACAAGCCTGACCACGCCTCCGAAGGACCCACCGGGGTCGCCGCCCAGGACTGGGCGACGGCATCCGCCGAACCGCAGTACCGGGCCGCCGTCGTGGACCTGCTCGGCGCGCTCGCCTACGGCGAGCTGGCGGCGTTCGAGCGGCTGGCGGAGGACGCCAAGCTCGCGCCCACGCTGGCGGACAAGGCGGAGCTGGCGAAGATGGCGTCGGCCGAGTTCCACCACTTCGAGCGGCTGCGCGACCGGCTCACCGAGATCGGTGAGGACCCGGCGCAGGCCATGGAGCCGTTCGTCGCCGCGCTCGACGGCTTCCACCGGCAGACCGCGCCCTCCGACTGGCTGGAGGGCCTGGTCAAGGCGTACGTCGGCGACTCGATCGCCAGCGACTTCTACCGCGAGGTCGCCGCGCGCCTGGACGCCGACACGCGCTCGCTGGTGCTGGCCGTACTGGACGACACCGGGCACGCCGGGTTCGCCGTGGAGCGGGTGCGCGCCGCGATCGACGCCGACCCGCGCGTCGGCGGGCGGCTCGCGCTGTGGGCGCGGCGGCTGATGGGCGAGGCGCTCTCGCAGTCCCAGCGGGTGGTCGCCGACCGGGACGCGCTGTCCACGATGCTGGTGGGCGGGGTCGCGGACGGGTTCGACCTCGCGGAGGTCGGCAGGATGTTCTCGCGGATCACCGAGGCGCACACGAAGCGGATGGCTGCGTTGGGCCTCGCGGCCTGAGCAGCGGGTGTGCTGCCGCCTGACGGCCGGGTGCGCTGTGGTCTGACGGCCGGGTGCGCTGCGTCGGGGTGGTTGCGGGGGATTGTGCGGCTGCGGGTCGGTTGTGGCTGGTCGCGCAGTTCCCCGCGCCCCTGTTGGCTCGGCTTCGCCTTCGCCTTCGCCCCGCTCGGCTTACGCCGTCGCTGATCGGCGCAGGCGGCCCGCGGGGCGCAGGAGCAGGGAGAGGGACGCGGCCGAGACGATGGCCGCGCCGATCAGGCTGGGCAGGACGCTGTCGGTGCCCAGGGCGCTGTGGGTGACGAAGTCGCCGAAGAGGGCGCCGGCCACGCCTGTCGCGAGGACCAGTGCGCGGGCGGGCAGCCGGTGGGACAGGCGGTGCAGCGCGGCCCAGGCCAGGACCAGACCGAGCACTGCCGAGCCGAGCGCTTCGAAGATCATCGCGGGTCCCTCCCAGACGACCGGACACTGCATCACAGGCGATACCCACCCGGTACCAAGGTCGTAGCCCGTCATACCCGTGACCTGCGGAATCCAATCATCGGCTGTGAGGCGGCTGTGCGCAGCCGGTGAAGGCCCGGTGAGCGGGAACGCCGGAGGGGGCCGGCGGTTCCGCACCGCCGGCCCCCTCCGAATGCGCGCCGCGCCCTACAGCGCGCCGAAGCCCACCTTGCGCGGGGCCGGCTCGCCGATCTCGACGTAGGCGAGGCGGTCGGCCGGGACCAGGATCTTGCGGCCGTGCTCGTCCTTGAGGCTCAGCAACTGCGACTTTCCGGCCAGCGCCTCGGCCACCGCCTGCTCGACCTCCTCGGCGCTCTGACCGCTCTCCAGAACGATCTCGCGGGGCGCGTACTGCACGCCGATCTTGACCTCCACGGCTATGTCCCTCCGACGGTCAGTGAAGTGCGCGAACCTTCCGCGCCGTACCCAGCACACATTAGCCCGGTGAGGGGACCCGCACGCTCCGCGCCGGGCACGCCAACAGCGAACAGCCGGCGGGAACAAAGTCCCGCCGGCCGTCGTGGTCCCCGCTCGGGGTGTCAGTGGTGCTGCTCGGTGCCGTGCAGCGGGAAGCCGGCGATGCCGCGCCAGGCCAGCGAGGTCAGCAGCTGCACCGCCTGGTCGCGAGGCACGCTGCGGTCGCTGTGCAGCCAGGACCGGGCCACCACCTGGGCCAGCCCGCCCAGGCCGGACGCCAGCAGCATCGACTCCGCCCGGGAGAGGCCGGTGTCCTCGGCGATGACGTCGCAGATCGCCTCCGCGCACTCGTTCGTGACCTTGTCGACGCGCTCGCGCACCGCGGGCTCGTTCGTCAGGTCCGACTCGAAGACCAGGCGGAACGCGCCGCCGTCGTCCTCGACGTAGGCGAAGTAGGCGTCCATGGTCGCCCGCACGCGCTGCTTGTTGTCGGTCGTCGACGCGAGCGCGCCGCGCACGGCCTGGATCAGGGACTCGCAGTGCTGGTCCAGCAGTGCGAGATAGAGGTCGAGCTTGCCCGGGAAGTGCTGGTACAGCACCGGCTTGCTGACGCCGGCGCGCTCGGCGATGTCGTCCATCGCGGCGGCGTGGTAGCCCTGCGCCACGAAGACTTCCTGGGCGGCGCCCAGCAGCTGGTTCCGTCGGGCACGGCGCGGCAGGCGCGTGCCCCGCGGGCGTGCCGCCTCTGTCTGCTCGATGGCTGTCACGCCGCCTCCCAAAATCGTCCACATGCGGTGTGCGCCGCGCCGCCATCGTACTTTTCGGTAACCCGGGTGTGCGCGGTGCGAACGCAGAATTTCACGGACCGGACGGTGGCGAAAGTCGGGGAAAAGGTTTCAAACCGGCGCCGAGCGGGCAAAAAACGGCCTCTCTCCAGCTCGGCGCGGGCCCGAGATCAGCGGTAGTCGTCCTCGTCGAGGGAGACGACGCGTGCCTGCTCCAGCAGGTCCGCCTCGTTCGCCCGGCCGGGATCGACACCGGTCAGCGGGTCGTCGCGGTCGGGGGCGACCGGTGCGTGCTGTTCGGCGGCATCGGCGTCGGGCGCCTCGACGTCGAACTCCGGAGCACCCTCTTCCTCGGTCTCCTCGAACGTCTCGGGGTCGGTGGGGTCAACGGCCATCGGACGGGCTCCCTTCCTACGAACGTCCCTGGGAGAAGCAGGGGTCACACCCGGGTGCCCTCTCCCAGAGCGTAGGAGACACCGGATGCGGACGCCATGCCATCGTGCCGCCCGTACGGCGGACGGCGGGGCCGCACACGCGTGCGGCGCGACGGACGACAGCCCCGTACGCGCGCGTGGTGCGCGACGGGTGACGGTGCGGGTGCCCGTTGGGTTCCAGGCGACTCCTGTGACGCCGAACACGGCCGAACACGTGAGCCAGTACGTGATCGTCTCGTAACATTGCCGCATGTCTTCGACCGAGCTGCCCGCCGTGCCGCCCACCGATCTGGCCCCGAAGGCGGCGCCCGTCAGGGTCGCGGAGGGCGAGCGGCTGAGGTCGGTCGGACTGCCCGGCATCACCCTCACGGTGCGTTCCCGGACGCCCGCACGCGACGGACTGCCGCCCGCGCTGTACGTCCACGGGCTCGCCGGTTCCTCGCAGAACTGGTCCTCCCTCATGGCCGGGCTCGACGGCGCCGTGGACAGCGAGGCCCTCGACCTGCCGGGCTTCGGCGACTCGCCGCCGCCGGACGACGGCGACTACTCCGTCACCGGGCACGCGCGTGCGGTGATCCGCTACCTCGACGCGTCCGGGCGCGGACCCGTGCACCTGTTCGGCAACTCCCTCGGCGGCGCCGTGTCCACGCGCGTCGCCGCGCTGCGCCCCGACCTGGTTCGCACGCTCACCCTCGTCTCACCCGCGCTGCCGGAGCTGCGCATCCAGCGCTCCGCCGTGCCGACGGCGCTCATCGGCGTGCCCGGCGTGGCCGCGCTGTTCACCCGGCTGACCCGCGACTGGACGGCCGAGCAGCGCGTCCGCGGCTCCATGGCCCTGTGTTACGGCGACCCCTCGCGCGTGTCGCCGGAGGCCTTCCGGTACGCCGTGGAGGAACTGGAGCGGCGCATGGAGCTGCCGTACTTCTGGGACGCGATGGCACGCTCCGCGCGCGGCATCGTCGACGCCTACACGCTGGGCGGCCAGCACGGGCTGTGGCGCCAGGCCACCCGGGTCCTCGCACCCACCCTCCTCGTCTACGGCGGGCGCGACCGGCTCGTCGGCTACCGCATGGCCCAGAAGGCGGCGCGCGCCTTCCCCGACGCACGGTTGCTGACGCTGCCCGAGGCCGGGCACGTCGCGATGATGGAGTACCCGCAGGCCGTGGCCGCCGCCTTCCGCGACCTGCTCACGGACGTGGAGGGACGGCCGGGGGCGGCCTCCCGGTCCGGGGCGGCGGGGGCCACGGCCACGGCCGCGTACTCTTCCAGGTCCGAGAACGAGTCCGAGTCCGCATCCGAGTCCGCGAACCAGGGGAGCTGAGGCGCGAGGTGGGACGCCACAGCAGGCGGGGGCCCGCGCCGAAGAAGGCGCCCGGCGAGACCACACAGACCACCGGGGGGACGGGGGCGGGAACGGGGCGTGAGGCGGGAGCGGGGCGCGAGTCCGCGCCGGCGCCCCTGCCGCATCCGGGTCCGGCACCCCGGCCGGCGCCTTTCGCCCAGCAGAACCCGATGCCGACGACTCCCCGCATGCCGGGAGCTCCCCAGAGGCCGGCGGCTCCCCAGACGCCGGGACCGCGGGCGGGGGACGGGGGACCGGGGCGCGCGACGCCGCCAGGGCGCGGGCGCGCTGTGCCGCCGGGGAACGACACGCCACGGCTCCCGGACGGGACGCCGGCTCATGGCGTGCCGCGCATGTCTGACGGGACGCCGGCACGCGGTGTGCCACGGCTGGCGGACGGGACGCCCGCCTACGGCGTTCCGCGTCTGCCCGACGGCACTCCGGCGCGGGGTGTGCCGCGGATGGCAGACGGCACCCCCGCGCACGGTGTTCCGCGTCTGCCCGACGGGACCTCCGCGCACGGTGTGCCGCGGATGTCGGACGGCACCCCTGCGCGAGGTGTCCCGCGCCTCCCCGACGGCACGCCCGCGCGCGGCGTCCCCCGGGTCCGCGGCGGGCATCCCGAGCAGCGGGAACCCGGCGGTGGCTGGGGCGAGTGGGGTGGAGCCGGAGGTGCCGCCCCGGCGCGTGGCCCGGGACCGCAGAGCGTCGGCGTACCGATACCGCGGCAGCGCCGCGCGCCGCACCGCGGGCCCCGGCAGGACTACCTCGACGCGTTCGAGGGTCTCGGCGGCGACGGCCCCGACGCCCGTGACGACCTCTTCACCCCGCCGGGGAACGCCCCCGGCCGCTCCACCGGCCTGTCCGCTGACCCGGCCGCCGACCCGCGCGCCGGCACGCTCACCGGGGCGGCCGCCCCGCCCGGTGCCGGACCGCAGGACACCGGCCCCGCCGCCGACGACCTGCCCGCCCGCCCCAGGGGCGGCAAGGGCCGTACGTTCACCGGCATCGCGGCCGCTGCCGTGACCACCGTGCTCGCGATCATCGTGGCCGGTCAGGTCGCCGACGGCCACGACGGCGGGGTGCGCGCGCAGACGGGCACCGATCAGGCGCGCGACGTCCGCGACCCCGCCTCGCGCGGCGAGGGCCGGCCGAGCCCGTCCACGTCGGCGGCCCCTTTGACGTACGCCCAGAAGATGGCGCAGACGTACCCGCTCAGCGCCACGCTGAAGGGCCCGGGGACCTTCGACGCGGTGCCCGGTGCCGACAAGGCGCCCGGGAAGGGGCAGAAGTACACCTACCGGGTGGACATCGAGCAGGGTCTCGGCCTCGACGGCGCGCTGTTCGCGGAGGCCGTGCAGCAGACGCTCAACGACCCGCGCAGCTGGGCCCACGGCGGCGCCCGCACCTTCGAGCGCGTCTCCTCCGGCAAGCCCGACTTCGTCATCACGCTCGCCAGCCCCGGCACCACCGCCGCCTGGTGCGCGAAGTCCGGCCTGGACACCACGGAGGACAACGTCTCCTGCGACTCGGCCGCCACCGAGCGCGTGATGATCAACGCCTACCGGTGGGCGCAGGGCTCCCCGACCTACGGCAACCAGATCTACGCCTACCGGCAGATGCTGATCAACCACGAGGTGGGCCACCGTCTCGGCCACGGCCACGTCACCTGCGACAAGGACGGCCAACTGGCGCCGGTCATGCAGCAGCAGACCAAGTTCCTGGACCACGACGGCATCCACTGCCGCCCCAACCCGTGGCCCTACCCCGGCCGCTGACCCGCGCGGCGGACCTGCCGCACCCCTGACAGGTCCGCCGACTCTCCTGGGCCAGTCTGCCGGCCCCCGCGGCCGTTCTACCGGATCCGGCGGCCGGTCCCGCGGGCCCCGCGGCGCGTCCGCGGGGGCGTGACGCGTGACGTTTCGCAACCGCGCGATCTCTTAGCGCGACCGAACGCGACCCGCACGGGAAAGTTACGACCGTTCACCCCTTTTGGTGGTGCGACGGACAACCGTCCATCGCGCCACCGCCTTGTCCGCATACGTTCGTCCCGCTGCGAGCCGCCGGGCCAACGGCGGCTCCCCACACGGGAGATCGGGGGTGTACGCGTGCGCATCGGACTGATTACGGAGGGTGGCTACCCGTTTCTGAGCAGTGACGCCGGGCCGTGGTGCGACCGGCTCGTGCGCGGGCTCGGGCAGCACGAGTTCGAGGTCTACGCGCTCAGCCGCAGCCGGCACCAGGAGGACGAGGGCTGGGTCCCGCTGCCGCCGCAGGTCAGCCGGGTGCGTACGGCGCCGCTGTGGACGGCCGAGGACGACGGGGTGGTGTACGGGCGGCGCGCGCGCCGGCGGTTCGCCGAGTGCTACGGCGAGCTCCTGGCCGCGATCTGCGCCGACCCGTCCGCCGACCCCGCGCGGAGCGCGCAGCCCTCCGGGACCGGTCACGCCTCTCAGGCGGACCGTTTCAGCAACGCGCTGTACGCCCTCGCCGACCTCGCCCGCGACGAAGGCGGACTGGTCGGCGCGCTCCGCTCGGAGGGGGCGGTACGCGCCCTCGAACGCGCCTGTCGTGCGCCCGGCGCGCTGCGCACCGCCCGCGAGGCCCGGGTGCCGGACCTGCTCACCGTCACCGCCCACCTGGAGAGCGCCCTGCGCCCCCTCTCGCTCGACTGGTACGACGACGCGGGGCTCGGCTCGGCCGACCTGTGCCACGCTGCCTCCGGTGGCACCGCCGCCCTGCCCGGCCTGCTCGCCGGCCACTTCTTCGGCGTACCCCTGCTCGTGACCGAGTACGGCGTCCGGCTGCGCAGCCACTACCTCGCACACGGCACCGACGCGGCCGCCGCCCCCGCCGTACGCGCCCTGCTCGCCGCCTTCCACGGCCGGCTCGCCACCGAGGTCTACCGCCGGGCCGCGTGCGTGACGCCCGGCAACGCGCACGCCCGCCGCTGGCAGGAACGCTGCGGCGCCGACCGGGAGAAGCTGCGCACGGTGTACCCGGGCATGGACGCGAGCCGTTTCGCCGAGGTCGGCGAGGCACCGGACGCCGCGGACCCGGACACGCTCGTGTGGGTCGGCCGTGTCGAACCGGCCAAGGACCTGGTGTCGCTGCTGCACGCCTTCGCCGAGGTCCGCAAGGAGGAGCCGGGCGCGCGCCTGCGCATCGTGGGCCCCGCGGCCGGCGCCGAGGGCGAGGCGTACCTCGGCCACTGCCGGGCGCTGGCCGCCCAGCTCTTCCCGGACGAGGCCGACGGGCTGCACGCCGTGGGCGACAACCCCGTCTCCTTCGAGGAGATCGGCGGTCCGGAGCTGCCCACCCTCGCGGACGCCTACGCCGCCGGTGCGGTCGTCGTGCTGTCCAGCGTCGTCGAGGGCTTCCCCATCGGCCTGGTCGAGGCCATGTTCTGCGGCCGGGCCACCGTCTCCACCGACGTCGGCGCGGTCGTGGAGGTCATCGGCGGCACCGGGCTCGTCGTACCGCCGCGCAATCCGCGGGCGCTCGCGGAGGCGTGCGTGGCGTTGCTGCGCGACCCCGAGCGCCGTGCGCGCCTCGGTGCCGCCGCACGCGCGCGTGCGCTCGAACTGTTCACCGTCGAGCAGAACGTCGCGGCATTTCACGGCATTTACCTGGAGATCGTCTCCCGCTGCCCGGTCACCCGCGAGGTCCTCGACGACACCGGCGAGCCGCTGCCGTTCGGCGTTCCGGCCGAGGCGCATGTGCCCGGCAACTGGACCGACTCCGGCGCGCGCGTGGTGGCCCGCGGCGGCCCCGGCTGGGCGGCGGCCGAACCGGTCCAGGCGACGAGCCGTACCGGCACCGCACCGGTCCCGGCGGCGGAGGGAGCGCGATGAGCGCGATGAGCGCGACGGGAGACTTCGACCGCCCGGGGACACCCGGCAACCCGGGAGCCTGGGACGCGCGCTCGGCCCAGCTGCTGGATGTGGAGCTGGACGAGAGCATGGACGCGGACGTCGACCAGGGCGTGGACGCGGACGCCGACGAGGCCGTGGCCGGTGGCGAGGTGCCGACGCGGCGTGACACGCACGCCGAGCGGTCCACGCATGAGCGGTCCGCATCCGAGCGGTACACGTCCGAGCTGTTCACGCCCGAGCTGTTCACGCCCGAGCGGTCCGCATCCGAGCGGTCCGCATCCGAGCGGTTCACGTCCGAGCGGTTCACGTCCGAGCGGTTCACGTCTGAGCGGTCCGCGCCGGAGCCGTCGGCACCCGATTCCTCCGTGGCGGGCGCAGGGGCGAGGGCGGAGACCGAACAGGGCGGCCGCGGCCGCCCGGCACCCACCGCCACCGCCGCCCCGGCCCGCACCGCTCCCGCCACCCCGTCCTCCGCCGACCGCAGGCCGCCCACCCCCCGCCGCGGCGCCGTCGACCCCGTGAAGGCGCTGATGCACCGGCACCGGGAGCTGTGCGAGCGGGCCGTCGACCCGTTGGAGATCGCGGCCGGTCTGGAGGCGCACGGCGTCACCGACCGCACCGCCGCCCGCTTCCGCCACCGGGACGTCTTCTCCCTCGCGGAGGAGATGTACGCGCGCGTGCCCCGCTCCGGCGACCAGCCCGCCTCGGCTCCGCCCTCCGCCGCGGCTCCGGAGCGGGCGCGTCCGGCCTGGCTGCTGCTCTCGCTGCTGCCCGGCACCCTGGGCGCCGCGACCGTGGCCGGCCTGCGGCTCACCGACGGCCGCGCACGTCTGTTCGTCACCGTGGCCGGTGTGCTCGCGGTGGCCGCCGCGCTCCGGGCCGTCCTGCGCCGGGGGCCGCTGAGCCGGCCGTACCGCACGGGCAGGGGCGCCCGCCCCGCCGGCACCCGGGGCGGGACCTGGTGGCTCCTCGCCTACGCCGGCCTCGGCGACGCCCTGCTCACGGCGGCCCTCACCGGAGGCCCGGACGGCCTGCCCGACGGCACCGCGGTCGGCGCGTGGCGGTTCGCCGCCGCCCCCGTGCTGGCGCTGGCCCTCTCCTGCGCCCCCGCCGCCTGGTGCGCCCACCTCCTCTCCGCCGGCGCGCGCCGCAAACTCGCCGCCAGCCGCGGCCTGGAGGAGTTCGCCACCGCCGTACGACCGCTGCTGCTGGGTGTCTTCGCCCTGTTCCTGGCCGCGCTCACGGGCCTGCTCGCCCTGTGCGCGGTGGCCCTGGACGAACCCGCCGGCGCTGCGCAAACGCTCACCCTCGGCGCCCTCCTCCTGCTCGCCCGCCTGCTGACCACGCACGGCGCGACGCGCGCCCCCGGGCTCGTGCTCCGCGCCACGGCCGTGGGCGAGGCCGCCGTCCTCGCCGCGGTCTTCACCGCCCGGCTGCCCGGCTGCGGCTTCCTCGCCACGCCCGTCGACCTCCTCGTCGACGCCCTCGGCCCCGGCAGCGTCCCCGCCCTGCTGTGCGGGGCGTCGGCCCTGACCCTGCTGATCCACGCGACCCGCACCCTCACCCGGGCCTCGGCCCACGCGCGAGCGGACCACCCCCGGTGAGCCGCCGGCAGCCCACCCCCCACCGGGCCGCACGCCATCGCAACACCCCTGAAGGAGAACACCAGATGATCACCTCCCGACCCGAGACCTCGGCCACGGGAGCCGCCCGATGAGGGTCCTGCTGATCGGAGCCAACGGTTTCCTCGGCCGGTTCGTCGCCGACCGCCTGATCGCCGACCCGGCCGTCCAGCTCACCGCGCTCGGCCGCGGCGACGACGCCGACGTCCGCTTCGACCTCGCCAGCGGCAGCCCCGGCGCGCTCACCCGCTTCCTTGACGCGGTCCACCCCCAGGTCGTCGTCAACTGCGCCGGCGCCACCCGCGGCGGCGCCCGCGAACTGACCCGGCACAACACCGTCGCCGTGGCCACCGTCTGCGAGGCGCTGCGGCGCAGCGGCTGCGGCGCCCGCCTGGTGCAGATCGGCTGCGGCGCCGAGTACGGCCCCAGCCAGCCCGGGTCCTCCACCGCCGAGGACGCCGTGCCGCGCCCCGGCGGCCCGTACGGCGTCAGCAAGCTCGCCGCCACCGAGCTGGTGCTCGGCTCCGGCCTGGACGCCGTGGTGCTGCGGGTGTTCTCGCCCGCCGGGCCCGGCACCCCGGCAGGCTCCCCGCTCGGCCGGCTCGCCGAGGCCATGCGGCGCGCCATGCAGTCCGGCGACGGCGAGCTGAAGCTGGGCGGGCTCGGGGCGCAGCGGGACTTCATCGACGTCCGTGACGTGGCGCGCGCCGTGCACGCGGCCTCGCTGTCGGCCGCGCAGGGCGTGATCAACATCGGCTCGGGCCGTGCCGTACGGCTGCGCGACGCCGCCGCGATCCTGGCCCGGGTCGCCGGATACGGCGGCGCCCTGCACGAACTCGACGGCCCGCCCGGCCCGCTGCGCGCCGCCATCGGCCACCCGCGCGCCGACTCCGACCACGCCGCCCCGATCGCGTACCCCTACCCCGACGGCTGCGGCAGCTGGCAGCAGGCCGACGTGCGCACCGCACGCGACCGGCTGGGCTGGCGGCCCCGGATCAACCTCGAAGAGTCCCTCGCCGACATCTGGATGGAGGCGGCATGCCGCATCTGACCAGCACGACCACGGGCACGGCCGGCACGCTCCTGGGCACCGGCCTCGGCATCCCGGGCCTCGCCCACCCCCTCGTCGCGCCGGCCGAGTGGGGCGAGCTCACCCGGCCCGGCACACCGCTGCACTGGGTCGTCCTCGACGTCGCCGACGGCCCCGGCACCCGACCCGACCCGCACTGCCTGGAGGCGACCGGACGGCTCCGCAACGCGGGCGTCCGCGTCCTGGGTCGGCTGGACGCCGAGCACGCCGCCGCCGGTGTGGTCGGCGACGCCGAGCGCTATGCGCACTGGTACCAGGTCGACGGCTTCCTGCTGGACCACTGCCCCGTCGACCGCGCCGACCTGCCGGCCGTGCGCCGCACGGTCTCCGCGCTGCGCGCACGGTGTGAGGATGCCCACATCGTCCTCGGCCACGGCACCCACCCACACCCCGGCTACGCCGAGACCGCCGACCAGCTGGTCACCTTCAACGGCGCCTGGGGCGACTACCGCTGGTCGCAGGCCGCCGAGTGGACCGCGGACTACCCGCCGGAGCGCTTCTGCCACTTCGTGCACGGCGTGCCCCGCCCCCACCTGGAGGAAGCGCTGCGCATCGCGCGCTGGCACGGCGCGGCCACGATCTGGTTCACCGACCGCGTGGCCGGCGGCGGCCGCCGCGGGACGGACCGGGGAGACCGGGGAGTGGACCGGGGAGCGGACCCCTGGTCGACGATGCCCGGGTTCTGGGACGAAATCGTCTCGCGTATCGGAACAGGTGTCTCGGAATGAAAAAGGCCATGGCACTGTTACGGGGAGAACAACCGTAGTGATTGACCGACCAACGGAGTCCCCGTGTCGCTGCCACCCCTGGTCGAGCCAGCCTCTGAGCTCACCGTAGACGAGGTCCGCAGGTACTCCCGCCACCTGATCATCCCCGACGTGGGGATGGACGGGCAGAAGCGGCTGAAGAACGCCAAGGTGCTCTGTGTGGGCGCCGGCGGCCTGGGCTCGCCGGCGCTGATGTACCTGGCCGCCGCGGGCGTCGGCACGCTCGGCATCGTGGAGTTCGACGAGGTCGACGAGTCGAACCTGCAGCGCCAGATCATCCACAGCCAGTCCGACATCGGCCGTTCCAAGGCGGAGTCCGCGCGGGACACCGTCAAGGGCATCAACCCGTACGTGAACGTGGTCCTTCACGAGGAGCGGCTCGAGGCCGACAACGTGATGGACATCTTCAGCCAGTACGACCTGATCATCGACGGCACGGACAACTTCGCGACCCGTTACCTGGTCAACGACGCGTGCGTGCTGCTGAACAAGCCGTACGTCTGGGGCTCGATCTACCGCTTCGACGGCCAGGCGTCCGTCTTCTGGTCCGAGCACGGCCCCTGCTACCGCTGCCTCTACCCGGAGCCCCCGCCCCCCGGCATGGTTCCCTCCTGCGCCGAGGGCGGCGTCCTGGGCGTGTTGTGCGCGTCCATCGGCTCCATCCAGGTCAACGAGGCCATCAAGCTCCTCGCGGGCATCGGCGAGCCGCTGGTCGGCCGCCTGATGATCTACGACGCCCTGGAGATGACCTACCGCCAGGTCAAGGTCCGCAAGGACCCCAACTGCGCGGTCTGCGGCGAGAACCCGACCGTCACCGAGCTCATCGACTACGAGGCCTTCTGCGGCGTCGTCTCCGAGGAGGCCCAGGCGGCGGCCGCCGACTCCACGATCACTCCCAAGCAGCTCAAGGAGTGGATCGACGACGGCGAGAACATCGAGATCATCGACGTCCGCGAGCCGAACGAGTACGAGATCGTCTCCATCCCCGGCGCCCGTCTGATCCCGAAGAACGAGTTCCTCATGGGCACCGCCCTGGAGGGCCTCCCGCAGGACAAGAAGATCGTCTTGCACTGCAAGACGGGTGTCCGCAGTGCGGAAGTCCTCGCGGTCCTCAAGTCCGCCGGCTTCGCCGACGCGGTCCACGTAGGCGGCGGCGTCATCGGCTGGGTCAACCAGATCGAACCCCACAAGCCGGTCTACTGATCCCGGCTCTCGCCCACCCGCGAGGCTGACGAAGCCCACGGCCCCGACCTTGTCGGATGCCGTGGGCTTCTGTCGTTGCCGGACGGCGCGGGGTCCTGTCCGGCCGGCAACGACAGCGCGGAGAGGGCTGACCGCCGGTTGTGCCGTCAGCTGGATGCGTGTCGCGCGGGGGAGATCGCGTCTCGGGTGGCGGCCCAGGAGGCGAGCAGGCGCAGGCCTTCTTCGGAGGGGGAGCCGGGTTCGGCGGTGTAGACGGTGAGGGTGAGGCCGGGTTCGGCTGCCATGTCCAGGCCTTCGTAGGCGAGGGTGAGGTCGCCGACCGCGTGGTGGTGGAAGCGTTTGGTGCCGGTGCCGTGGTGGCGCACGTTGTGGGCGCCCCAGCGGGTGCGGAAGTCGTCGCTGCGGGTGGAGAGTTCGCCGACGAGGTCGTGGAGATCCTTGTCGTGGGGGTCGCGGCCGGCCTCGGTGCGCAGGATGGCGACGGCGATGTCGGCGGCCTGGTCCCAGTCGGGGTAGAAGCGGCGGGAGGCGGGGTCGAGGAACTGGAAGCGGGCCAGGTTGGCCTGGTTGCCGGCCGTGGCGTAGACGTCGTCGTAGAAGGCGCGAGCGAGCTGGTTGGTAGCCAGGAGGTCCATGCGGCCGTTGCGGACGAAGGCCGGGCCGGCGGTGACGGCGTCCAGGACCCACTGCAGGCTCCGGTGTGCGGTCCAGGTCCGGGCGGTGCGGCGACGAGGCCGGGTGAGTGCGTCGGAGCCGTCCGCGGCCTGCGCCAGGTTGAGCAGGTGGGCGCGTTCGGCGTCGTCGAGCTGGAGGGCGCGGGCGACGGCCTCGAGTACGGCAGGGGAGACGCCGGCGAGGTTCCCGCGCTCGAGCTTGGCGTAGTACTCCACGCTCACATCGGCCAGGGCGGCGACCTCGCTGCGGCGCAGGCCCGGCACGCGCCGGCGGTTCCCGGCGGGCAGGCCGGCCCGCTCGGGGGTGATCTTCGCTCGCCGCGAGGTGAGGAACTCGCGGACCTCTGCTCGGTTGTCCACCCTTTCGACGGTACGTCCCGCCCGTGTCCACAGGGATGTACTGCCAGTACACCCCTCGATGGTGTCTCGCTACGGGTGCGAGGAGCGGGTTACCTGGATGACGTGGTGCTTTCCGCCCGGTCGTCACGACGGGAGCTTGCATCCGGCCCTGCACTCGGCGACGGCCCCGGCATCCGGGATCGCACGCCTCGGCGAACAAAGGAACCTCTCCCATGCGCGGAGCAATGATCCACGCCCCCGGCGACGTCCGCTTCGAGACCGTGGACGACGCGAAGATCCTCAAACCGACGGACGCGGTCATCCGTACGGCCGTGACCTGCGTGTGCGGCTCGGACCTGTGGCCCTACCGCGGTGCCGAGCCGATCGGCGACCCGCACCCGATGGGCCACGAGTACGTCGGCTTCGTGGAGGAGGTCGGCTCCGCGGTCACCTCGGTGAAGCCGGGCCAGTTCGTCGTCGGCTCCTTCGCCACCTCGGACAACACCTGCGCGAACTGCCAGAACGGCTTCCAGTCGAACTGCCTGCACCGCGAGTTCATGTCCACCTGCCAGGCCGAATACGTCCGCATCCCCAACGCCCAGGGAACCCTGGTCGCCACCGACGAGATCCCGGACGAGGAGTTCTGGCCCGGTCTGCTGGCCGTGTCCGACGTCATGGGCACCGGCTGGTGGGCTGCCGACGCCGCCGAGGTGAAGCCCGGCGCGACCGCCGTGGTCGTCGGCGACGGGGCGGTCGGCCTGTGCGGTGTGATCGCGGCCAAGGAGATGGGCGCGGAGCGGATCATCGCCATGTCGCGGCACGAGACGCGGCAGAAACTCGCCCGGGAGTTCGGCGCCACCGACATCGTCACCGAGCGCGGTGAGGAGGGTGTCGCGAGGATCAAGGAGCTGACGAACGGGATCGGCCCCGACTCCGTCCTGGAGTGCGTCGGCACCCCCGAGGCCATGAGCCAGGCCCTGCACTCGGCCCGGCCCGGTGGCAACGTCGGCTTTGTCGGCGTCCCCCACGAGGTCGCGATCGACGGGCAGGAGCTGTTCTTCTCCCACGTCGGCCTGCGCGGCGGCCCCGCCCCCGTACGCCGCTACCTGCCCGACCTCATCGACCGGGTCCTGACCGGCGCGATCGACCCGGGCAAGGTCTTCGACCTCACGCTGCCCCTTGAGCAGGTCGCCGAGGGCTACCGGGCCATGGACGAGCGCCGCGCCATCAAGACCCTCCTCAAGCCCTGACCCGCCGCTCTCACCCCCGCCACCCGTACAAGGAACTTCATGCAGATCACCCGTAGCTCGATCGACACCGTCAAGGGCCCGGCCGACTGGTTCACCGGCGACGTCTACATCGACGCCGTAGCCGCCGCGCCCGAGCCGTCCCGGGTCACCGCGTCGCTGGTGCACTTCATGCCCGGCGCCCGCACCCACTGGCACCGCCACCCGCTCGGCCAGACCGTCTTCGTCACCGAGGGCGTCGGCCTGTGCCAGCGCCGCGGCGGACCGGTGGAGGTCATCCGCCCCGGCGACCGCGTCCTGTTCGAGGCCGGCGAGGAGCACTGGCACGGCGCCGCCCCGAACCGGCTGATGGTGCACGTGGCCATCAACGAGGGCGACGCCGACCACGCCGTCGTCCACTGGCTGACCCCCGTCACCGACGAGGAGTACGCAGCCGCCCCGGCCACCGACTGAAACCCGACGCCGCGCCCCAGCGCGTGCGCGGCCCGGCAGCTCAAAGGAAACCCCGTGAACCCCACCTACGACTTCACCGGCCAGGTCGCCTTCGTCACCGGCGCCAGCTCCGGCATGGGCCTGGCCGCCGCCCGCGCCTTCGCCACCTCCGGCGCCGCCGTTGCCCTTGCCGACGTCGACGAGACCGCGGTGCACGCGGCGGCCAAGGACCTCACCGAGGCCGGGCACCAGGCCCTCGCCCTGGTCTGCGACGTCGCCGACGAGGACCAGGTCGCCGCCGCCGTCGACCGCACGGTGGCCAGGTTCGGCCGTCTCGACATGGCCTACAACAACGCCGGCATCCAGATCCCGCCCGCCGACGCCGCCGACGAAGGCGCAGACCAGTTCGACCGCGTCCACGCCATCAACCTGCGAGGCGTCTGGGCGTCCATGAAGCACGAACTGCGGCACATGCGCGAGCAGGGCAGCGGCGCCATCGTCAACTGCTCCTCCCTCGGCGGCCTTGTCGGCCTCCCCGGCCGTGCTTCCTACCACTGCTCCAAGCACGGCGTGATCGGCCTGACCACCAGCGCCGCCCTCGAATACGCCCCGCGCGGCATCCGCGTCAACGCCATCTGCCCCGGCACCATCGACACCCCCATGGTCAGTGACATGATCGCCAAGGGGGAACTCGACCGTGCCGAAGCCGAAGCAAACCAGCCCATCAACCGGCTCGGCACCGCTGAGGAAATCGCCCAGGCCGTCCTGTGGCTGTGCAGCCCCGGCGCCGGCTTCGTCACCGGCGTCGCGCTCCCCGTCGACGGCGGCTACACCGCCCAGTAGGAGTATCGGGCGTCCGCGCACGCCCCAGGAACGTGCCGGACGGACTGGCTGAGCCACCCCGCTGTCAGCGCCTGCGGCTAGCGTGCGTTCGCCATGGACGGCAGCGCTCTGGGGAGGGGCTTTGGGAGCCAAGACGGGACTGCTGGTGTACTCCGACGGTGCCGCGCCGGAGCTGCTGCGGCAGGTGGGCGCGGCGGACCGGGACCGGACGACCGCCCTGATGCGGCGGCTCTACCCGGGCTGGGAGATCGAGGAGTGTGCGGGCTCGGATCTCTGGGACGGCGTCTACCCCCCGAAGGGAACGGCGTATGCGGCCAGCTGGCCGGGCGTGGACGTCGTCGGCGATCAGAGGGTGATGATCGACGCCCCCTCCCAGCTCCCGGAACACCTCGTCGCCGCGAGCGCCGGCCGGCGGCTCGTCCTGCATGCGATGCACAGCGTCGTCGACTGGCTGGCGTTCGCCGTCTGGGAGGACGGGCGCCTCGTCCGCTCCCTGAGCCTGTCCCCGGACAGCGGCGTCATCGAGAACATCGGCGATCCGCTCCCCTTCGAACTGCCCTACTGGGCCGGAGACCGCCCGGCCGACGTCGTCCCCTGGCCGGGGGAGGAGGAAGAGCCCTACGCCCTCCCGTTCCACCCCTTGGACCTGGGCGAGGACGCGCTGCGCGCTCTCTGCGGCTTCATCCAGGAAGGCCGTCCACACCCCGATGACGTCGACGCGGAGGCCATCGCGCTGTACGGATTCCACGTACGAGACCCCCACGCCCCCGGCCCCGCCGAACAGGAAGCCGCGCTACGGAGGGCAGTTGCCGCCGTGCCACCCCCGCGCGTGTACACACTGGCCCCGGACGGCACGTTGATCGAACGCGGTGGTCTGTGACTCAGCCCATGGCCCCGACGGATCCCGGCCGCCGTGACCGGGACGATCAGGAGCAGACCGTGTTCCCGGCAGGTGGGGTGCCCTTCAGGAGGTATGTGTTCACCTTCGTGTCCACGCAGGTGCTGCCGCTGCCGTAGGCTCCGTGGCCCTCGCCCTTCCAGGTGAGGAGGACGCCCACGTTCCGGCCGAGGGTGTCGGCCATGTGGCGGGCTCCCTCGTAGGGGGTGGCCGGGTCGCCCGTGTTGCCGACGACGAGGATCGGGGGCGCGCCCGGGGCGCTCACCTGCGGGGTGTCGTACTGGCCCGGTACCGGCCAGTCGTGGCACCAGCCGGCCGTGTCCCAGCCGAGGAAGGGGCCGAAGACCGGCGAGATGCGGGTGAAGGCGGCCAGGCGCTGCTTCGTCTGCTGCGGCGTCGGGCGCTGCTTCTCGTCGAGGCACGATATGAGCCGCTGGGAGTGGGACGAGGTGCCGTAGTGGCCGGAGTCGTCGCGTTCGTTGTAGCCGTCGGCGAGGGCCAGCAGTGCGGTGCCGTCGCCCCTTTCGGCGGCGCTGAGGGCGCCGGTCAGGCTGGGCCAGCTCTGCTTGCTGTACAGCGGCAGGACGATGCCGGTCACCGCGAGGTTCTGCGTGAGCTTGCGCCCGGAGGAGGTCGGCAGGGGCTGGGCGTCCAGCCGGCGCAGCAGGCCGGCGATACGGACGGTGCCCTGTGCCGGGTCCTGGCCGGTGGACTTCAGGTAGTCGTCCAGCGCCCGCTGGAAACCGCGGGTCTGGTTCTCGGCGTGGCCGATCGTGTCGGCGGTGGGGTCGACCACCGCGTCCAGCACCAGCCGGCCCACGTTCCGCGGGAACAGGTGGGCGTAGACGCCGCCGAGCTCGGTGCCGTAGGAGATGCCGAAGTAGTGCATCTTCGTGTCGCCGAGGACCTGGCGCATGAGGTCCATGTCGCGCGCGGTGTCGGTCGTGGACACGTGGGCCATCAGTTCCCCGGCGGCCTTCTGGCAGCCCTTGCCGAAGGCGGCGGCGTCCGCCAGGAACGCCTGCTCCTCCTCGGGTGTGTCCGGCGTCGCGTCGATCGCCTCGGCGGCCTGGATCTCCCGGTCGTCGCGGCAGCGCACGCCTTCGCTCGCGGCCACCCCGCGCGGGTCCCAGCTGACCAGGTCGTAGCGCTCGCGGAGTGCGGAGACCAGCGGCGCGTACGACGGCATGCCGGCCACGCCGGAGCCGCCCGGGCCGCCGAAGTTGAACAGCAGCGAGCCGATGCGGTCGCCGCCCGTCGCCCGGGCCCGGATCAGGGCCAGGCCGATCGTCCGGCCGGTGGGACGGGACCAGTCCAGCGGCACCTTCAGCGTGGCGCACTGCCACTCCCCGCCCGGCGCCGGCGAGTCGGCGGTGGCCTTGCAGCGGCCCCAGTCGAGCTTCTGCGCGGTGAGGGAGGCGGGGAGCCCCGTCGCTGTATCCGGGGCGGTGGCCGGCGGACGCGGACTGCCCGGGCGGGCGTCGGACGCGTCGTCCGATGACGACGAGCCTCCACCGCAGCCGGACATCAGCAGTGCGGCAGCGGCTGCGAGCGCTGCCCACCGGATCGAACGTGCCATGACCCTCACCCCCCTCGTGCACCGCCCGCACCGGACGGCGAACGGCTGTCCGGCCATCGTAGGGGGATCGGGCCGCGCCTGTCGGGGCCTGTGGATAACTCTCTGACCTGGGGGTTCGCCGGGCGGCTCCAGGGGTCAGGAGCAGACGGTCCCGGCCGGCGGGACCTTTCCCTCCAGTAGATAGCCGTTCACCGCGGACTGCACGCACTTGTTCTTGCTGTCGTACGCCCCGTGGCCCTGACCTTTGTACGTCAGCTCGACCCCGACGCCCTTGCCGAGGGCGTCCACCATCTTCCGGGCGCCCTCGTACGGCGTGGCCGGGTCCCCGGTGTTCCCGACGACGAGGATCGGCGCCGCACCGGGCGCGCTGACGTCGGGATGGTCGGCGGCGCCGGGCACGGCCCAGTCGGTGCAGCTGACCATGCCCCAGGCCAGGAAGTCCCCGAACAGCGGCGAGGCGGCCCGGAACTCGGGCAGCTTGCCCTGCACGTAGGCGGCGTCGTACCGCGGCTTGTCGTCGGCGCAGTTGATGGCGATGTTCGCGGCGGTGATGTTGCTGTACTCGCCGTTCTCGTTGCGCCCGTTCATCGAGTCGGACAGGGCCATGAGGATCCGGCCGTTGCCGCTGTAGGCCTCCTGCAGCCCCTCGGTGAGGTACTCCCAGAAGTCCTTGGAGTACAGGGCCTGCGCGATGCCGTTGGTCGCGGCGGTCTGCGTCAGCTGGCGCGGGAAGATGCCCGGGATCGGCTTGCGGTCGAGGTCGTGCAGCAGCGCGGCGATACGGTTCTCCACCTCCTGCGGGGTGGCGCCGATCGGGCACTCCTCGACCTTGGAGGTGCAGTCCTTGGCGAAGTTGTCCAGGGCGAGCTGGAAGCCCTTGGCCTGGCCGAGCGCGCCCTGCTCGGCGTTCTGCGTCGGGTCGACGACCGCGTCGAACACGGCCCGCCCGACGTGCCGGGGGAACAGGTGGGCGTAGACGCCGCCGAGTTCGGTGCCGTAGGAGATGCCGAAGTAGTACAGCTTGTCGTCGCCGAGGACCTGGCGCATCAGGTCCATGTCGCGGGCCGCGTCGGTGGTGCGCACATGCGGCAGGACCCGCCCGGAGTGGTCCTCGCAGGCCGCGTTGAAGTCACGCGTGTTGGTGAGGTACGTGGTGCGCTCGGCGGTGTCGTCGGGCGTGGCGTCCTGCTGGAAGTAGGCGTCCAGCTGCTGGTCGTTCTCGCACTTCACGGGTGCGCTGCGGCCCACCCCGCGCGGGTCGAAGCTGACCAGGTCGAAGCGGGTGCGCAGGGCGGCGTAGTCCTGGCCGAAGGCGGGCAGCGTGGTGACGCCGGAGCCGCCTGGGCCGCCGAAGTTGAAGATGAGCGAGCCGATGCGCCGGTCGGCCGGGCCGCTGGTTCTGGCCCGGATCAGCGCGATGCCGATCGTGTCGCCCTTGGGTTTGGACCAGTCCAGGGGCGCCTTCATGGTGGCGCACTGCCACTGGCCGCCGTTGGGCAGCGGCGAGGGCGCGTTGCCGCCCCCCTCGGCCTGCGAGGGGGCGGGGCAGTCCTTCCAGCTGAGCTTCTGATCCGTCAGGTCCTCGTCCTTGGAATCACTGCAGGCAGCGAGGGCCGCCGACAGCAGCAGAGCGGTGACGGTCAGGGCGGCGGCGCGCAGCCGGGAGGGGTTGGGCATGATCCCATCCTGCGGCGCCGCCCGCCCGCGCGCGCGGGGCGCGGGCCCGTTGGGGGGACGGGCGCCCGTCGGACAACAGCGGCCGTCCGAGCGATCGCGGCCGTCCGAGCGATCGCGGCCGTCCGAGCGATCGCGGCCGTCCTACAGCGCTCCCTTGCGGGTGAGGTGGTTGAACGCCAGCCAGCCCGGCAGTACCGGAAGCCACAGCGTGAGCAGCCGGTACAGCAGCACCGCGGGCGCGGCGACCTCCTTGGGCAGTCCGACGGCGATCAGACCGAGCGTCAGCGACGCCTCGACGGCACCGACGCCGCCCGGGGTGGGGGCGGCCGAGCCGAGCGCGTTGCCGGCGAGGAAGACGACGGCGACGCTGGCGAGGCTCAGCGAGACCGAGCCGTCGCCGAAGGCGCGGATGGAGGCGTCCAGGCACATCACGAAGCAGGCGGTGAGCAGCAGCATGCCGCCGATGCCGGTGACCAGCTTCTGCGGCCGCTGCAGCACGTCCAGCATGCGCGGGATGACGCCCGCGAACAGCGACCGCACGCGCGTGACGATGAACTTCCGCAGGAACGGTACCGACGTCACCACGAGGACGAGCACCGCGACGGTCAGCAGGCCGGCGATGACCGTGCGGGACGGCGACAGCGACGGGGTCTTCTCGGTGCCCGTCAAATAGCCGAACGACAGCAGCATCAGGATGTGCGCGCCGAGCCCGAACAGCTGCGAGGCGCCCACGCTGGCCACCGCGAGGCCGGGTCGCACCCCCGCGCGCTGCAGGAAGCGGGTGTTCAGCGCGACCCCACCCACCGCCGCGGGCGCCACGATCTTCACGAAGGACCCGGCGACCTGCGCCGCCACCGTCCGCGGGAAGGGCACCCGCTCGGGCACGAAGCCCAGCAGGCTCATCGCGGCGGCGACATAGCTCAGCGCCGAGAAGAGCACCGCGGCGGCCACCCAGCCCCACTGCGCGTTCGCCACCAGCGGCCCGAACTCGATGTGGGTGAGCTGGGTGAGCAGGAAGTACGCGCCGATGGCGCCGGCGATGAAGCTGA
This sequence comes from Streptomyces sp. NPDC014801, assembly GCF_043082085.1. Lineage (NCBI taxonomy): Bacteria > Bacillati > Actinomycetota > Actinomycetes > Kitasatosporales > Streptomycetaceae > Streptomyces > Streptomyces sp. NPDC014801. Next base: position 234,691 of record NZ_JBIBXG010000010.1, read on the forward strand.
TCAGCGTGCGCGGCCGCACCCGCTCCAGGCGGGCCGGCTCGACCGGTGCCTGCGGCCTGATCAGCAGCACCTGGTGCCGGATCTGGCTGAGCAGGTCCTCTTCGCGCGCCTCCTCGCGGGCTTCCTCCAGCGCCTCGTCGACGGCCCGCTTCTCGGCCCGCGCCTGCGCCCGTACGGCCTTCTTGTCGGCCTTGTCCGGCTCCGCGGCGCCCTCTTCGTGGGCCTCCGCGCGGATCTCCTTGGCGTGCCGGGCGGCCTCCAGGACCGCCTCGCGCTCGCGCTGGGCACGCTCGCGTGCCAGCTTGCGCAGCGTCGCGCGCGTGGAGCGCGTCAGCGCGATGGGCTGGAGCATCGGAAGGCAGTCGGCCACGGCGTCGGGGCCGAGGACGCTCACCGCGGAGGCCACCGCACGCTCGGCGCCCACCCGCAGGCCGAGCGTGGTGACCAGCTGGGCGATGTCCATGCGCAGCAGCAGATCACCGGCCGCGATCTCGCCGCCGCGCAGGTCGGTGAGGATCACCCTGCCGGAACGATCCACCAGAATCGCGTCACCGGCCAGCCTGCGGTGCGCGATGCGCCGCGACTGCAGGGCGCGCACCTGGTGCCAGGCGTTGCGCAGCAGCTCGTCGGTGATCTCCTCGTCCGCCAGCGAGTCCAGGCTGCGTCCGCCGGTGTGCTCGTAGACGAGCATGACGGCGTCGGGTCCGAGCTCGGAGGTGGCGATCAGCTTGGGCGCGTTGGCGCCGGCGGCGATCGCCGCGTAGGCGAGCAGCGCCTCCTGCTCCAGGGCCTGGCGCAGCGACTGCAGGCTGCTGCGGGTGGCGAAGCCGCGCAGCGTCAGGTTGCGCCAGGCGCGGTAGAAGAAGCCCTGGGCCTGCTGCTCGCGGTCGACGACCGTGACGTCCAGCGGCGGGCCGTCCTCCAGGGTGACGAAGTAGCGCCTGCCCCGGTCGCCCATCTCGGCGGTCTCCGGGATCTCCTCGCGGGCGGCGCTGACCGGGCGGAAGCCGACGGTCCGCAGACCGGCCATGAGGGTGCGTCCGGTGGGGCGCACATTGGGCGAGCCCACCGCGTACAGCGTGCCGTAGGCCACGGTCCAGCCGATGAGCACGGTCAGGATGATCGAGAACGGCGTGGTGTAGCCGGTGACCAGCATCGAGAAGGCGTCGAGGAGCAGCACGATCCACAGCACGGCCCGCCAGCGCGGCCTGCGGGACATGCCGACGGCGGTCATGTACGCGATGACCGGGGCGAGGTAGCCGTGCACCGGGTCGGTCAGCGCGTGGATGTCGCCGGGGGAGGGCTGGGTGAGCGCCTCCTGGATGGAGTGGGGGGCGGCCTTGGCGACCCACAGATCGGTGGCGAGCGTCACGCCGTGCGCGAGGACGGCCGCGAGGACGCCGTCGGCGATGCGCAGCCCGTCGCGTTTGATCAGCCGCTCGATCGCGAAGGCGACGGGGACCAGCAGGATCGCGATGCTGGACGCCAGGCCGGCGATCTTGATGAGCAGGTCGGGCGCCTGCCCGGTGCCCTTGTTGATGTCCTGTTCGAGACCGGAGGTGGTGCCGTGCGCGAAGGCGGCGATCGCCAGCAGGACGATGATCGCCAGCACACCCACCAGCAGCCGCATCAGGTCGGAAGGGCGGTGCACGCGCGCGGGGAGCAGCGGCTCGTCGCCCTCCACCTCGTCGATGTGGGTCACCTCACGCTCCTCGTCGAAGCCGCGTGAGGCGTTCGTGTCCTTCGAGCGCTGCTCGGACGCGCCGCCCTGCCGAGGCCGGTCGCCGCCAGGACGGTCGTCCCGGGAAGGCCGGTCGCCGGCGGGCAGATCGCCCGGGGAAGGCCGGTCGCCGTCCGGCAGGTCGCTCTCGGGAGGCCCGTCGCCGCCGGACCGGCCGCTAGAGGACGGCCGGTCGCCGTCGGACCCGTCGCCCTGGGGCGGCTGGGGCGGCTTGTCGCGGTCGGGCCGGCCGCCTTGGTCGCTCGCGGCCTGGCTGGGCTGGTCCTCCGCCGTTTGGCCGGACTGGTCGCTCGTGCCGTCGGTGCCCGGGCGCGACGCAGCGTCAGAGGTGCCCTCCGCGTCTCCGGGGTGCACACCCTGCTGCTTCATCGTCTCTTCTTGATCTCGTATCACCGGTCACCGCCCGCACGATGGTGGCATGCCCCACCGACACCCGGGGGCATCAGGGTCACCTGCGGGGGCGCACAGTCTGCCCGAAGCGCCGTCCCGGGGCGAGGCTCACGCACCGTCGGGAACCGGTCACTGTGTCGGTGGTGTGGTGCAGGATGGGGCGAATGAGCGAGCAGAGCCGCCCGGCCGACGCCGGCGCGTTCCCGGAGGACGACGACGCGCTCCCCGAGTACGCCGAGCGCGTCCTCGAGGTCGCCGAGCTGATCCCGCCGGGGCGCGTCATGACGTACGGGGACGTCGCCGAATGGCTGGAGGAGGGCGGCCCGCGCCAGGTCGGCCGGGTGATGTCCCTGTACGGCGGTGCCGTCCCGTGGTGGCGGGTCGTACGGGCCGACGGCGTGCTGCTGCCGGGGCACGAGCAGCGCGCGCTCGCGCACTACCGGGCGGAGGGCACCCCGCTGAAGCAGGCGAGCCGGGCCGCGCACGGCCATCTGCCGCGCCTCGACATGAAACGCGCGCGGTGGGACGGCGGCGGACGCGCTGACGCTCACACCTGACAGCTTCCGCCATGCGGCACGCCGCCGTGTGACCTGTGACCCGTAAGGGTGAAGGAGGGCACCACCGTGGCATGACGTACGTTCGAGAGTGGAGGGACAGGCGTGGCCCGAGCGCCCGGCGGGAAGGACCGGAAGTCCTCCTTCCGCCCTGTTGCCCGGCGTAGCGTCGGCCGCACCCGTCTCCCGTACCCCCCGGCCACCGCCGCCCACGCGCGCGGGGCCGCGCACCCAGCACTCCCACCAGGACCGGCGAACCACGTGAGCTCCTCTTCCTCCACCAAGCGCCTGCCGCACCCCCGGGTACGGCAGGGGAGCCGTGGCGCCTACCGACTGCTGCGTACCCCGCCGCACCGTCCGGACCCCCCTCGTCTGGACGCCGCCCAGCGTGCCGTGGTTGACCACGACCGCGGCCCGCTTCTCGTCCTGGCGGGCCCCGGCACCGGCAAGACCACCACCCTCGTGGAGTCCGTGGCCGCCCGCATCGCCCGCGGAGGTGACCCCGCGCGCGTGCTCGTGCTGACGTTCAGCCGCAAGGCGGCCGTCGAACTGCGCGACCGCATGGCGCTGCGCATGGGCGCCGGCCGCGCGCCCCAGGCGACCACCTTCCACTCCTTCTGTTACGCCCTCGTCCGCGCCCACCAGGACACCGACCTGTTCGTGGAACCGCTGCGGCTGCTGTCCGGCCCCGAGCAGGACGTCACCGTCCGCGAGCTGCTGGCCGGGCAGGTCGACCTGGAGCGGCTCGGCCTCGCGCACGTGCGCTGGCCCGACGAACTGCGTGCCTGCCTGACCACGCGCGGCTTCGCCGACGAGGTGCGCGCCGTCCTCGCCCGCAGCCGCGAACTCGGGCTCGGCCCCGACGCCCTGGACGCCTTCGCCCGCCGCATCGGCCGCCCCGACTGGCGGGCCGCCGCCGCGTTCCTCGCCGAGTACCTCGACGTCCTCGACCTGCAGGGCGTCCTCGACTACGCCGAACTGGTCCACCGCGCGGTGCTCCTCGCGCGCCGCCCCGAGGTCGCCGAGCGGCTGGCCGCCCAGTACGACGCCGTGTACGTCGACGAGTACCAGGACACCGACCCGGCCCAGGTACGGCTGCTGCACGCGCTCGCCGGCGGCGGCCGGACCCTCGTGGCCTTCGGCGACCCCGACCAGTCGATCTACGCCTTCCGCGGCGCCGACCTGAACGGCATCCTCGACTTCCCCCACGACTTCCCGCGCGCGGACGGGCGCCCCGCCCCCGTCGCCGTACTGCGCACCTCACGCCGCTCCGGCGCCGCCCTGCTCGCCGCGACCCGCCTGATCACCCAGCGCATGCCGCTGACCCGGCTGCCCGCCGAGAAGGTGCGCGCCCACCGCGAGCTGACCCCGGTGCGCGACGGGGGCCGCGTCGAGGTGTACACGTACCCGACGCCCGGCACGGAACTGGACAACATCGCCGACATCCTGCGCCGCGCCCATCTGGAGGACGGCGTGCCCTGGCGCGACATGGCCGTCCTCGTGCGTGCGGGCGCCCGCACCATCCCGGCGGTCCGCCGCGCCCTGACCGCCGCCGGCGTCCCGCTCGACATCGACGGCGACGACCTGCCGCTGCGCCACGAACCGGCGGTCGCGCCGCTGCTGACGGCACTGCGCGCGGTGGCCACGGCGGAGGCGGGCGGGACGCCCGGCGACGGGCACGGGGAGGCCGACTCGCACGCGGAGTCCGGCCCGCGCGCGGAGTCCGACGCTCCGGTCGGGTCCGAGGCTCAGGTGGAGTCCGAGGCTCAGCCCAAGGCCGGTCAGGCCGAGCCCGATGCCCCGGCCGAAGCCGACGCTCCAGCCGAAGCCGAAGCCGAAGCCGAAGCCGAAGCCGACGCTCCGGCCGATGCCGAGGCCGACGCCCCGGCCGAAACCGACACCCCACCCCCCTGCTGGCTGGACACCGAGACCGCCCTCACCCTGCTCTCCTCCCCGCTCGCCGGGATGGACGCCGCTGATCTGCGCCGTCTGGGCCGCGCGCTGCGCGAGGAGGAGCGCGCCGCCGGCAACCCGCTGCCGCCTCCCTCCGACGAGCTGCTCGCGCGCGCCCTGGCCGAGCCGGAGCGCCTCGCCGTGCACGACCCGACCTACGCGCGTGGCGCCCAGCGCCTCGGCGCGCTGCTGCGCACGGCACGCGAGCGCCTGGCCGGCGGCGGAACGGCCGAGGAGGCGCTGTGGGACCTGTGGGAGGGCACGCCGTGGCCCGGGCGCCTGGAGCGGGCCGCCCGGCGTGGCGGCGCGGCCGGACGCAACGCCGACCGTGACCTGGACGCGGTGTGCGCGCTGTTCGCGACCGCGGCCCGCGCGGAGGAGCGCACCGGCGGGCGCGGCGCGCTGAACTTCCTGGAGCAGATCGAGGCCGAGGACATCGCCGCCGACACGCTCACCCGGCGGGCCGTGCGCACGGACGCCGTACGGCTGATGACCGCGCACCGCTCCAAGGGCCTGGAGTGGCGCCTGGTCGTCGTCGCGGGGGTCCAGGAGGGGCTGTGGCCCGACCTGCGCCGGCGTGGCTCCCTGCTGGAGGCCGACCGCATCGGCCGTGACGGGCTGGCCCAGCCGCTCACCCCGGGCGCGCTGCTCGCGGAGGAGCGCCGCCTGTTCTACGTCGCCGCCACGCGCGCGAGGGAACGGCTCGTCGTCACCGCCGTGAAGGCCCCCGCGGACGACGGCGACCAGCCCTCCCGCTTCCTCACCGAACTCGGCGTCGAGCCCAGGGACGTCACGGGCCGTCCGCGCCGCCCCCTGTCGGTCGCCGCCCTGGTGGCCGAGTTGCGCGCCACCACCGTCGACCCGCGTGCCTCCGACGCCCTGCGGAAGGCGGCCGCGCAGCGTCTCGCGCGCCTCGCCGCGCTCGCCGACGAGGACGGCCGCCCCTTGGTGCCGTCCGCGCACCCCTACCGCTGGTGGGGCATGTGGGACCCCACCGAGTCCAAGGTGCCGCTGCGCGACCGTGACCAGCCCGTCGTGCTGTCCGGCAGCGCCCTGGACCAGCTCGCCAACACGTGCGCCCTGCAGTGGTTCCTGGGCCGCGAGGTCAAGGCCGACGCCCCCGCGACCGCCGCCCAGGGCTTCGGTAACGTCGTCCACGTCCTCGCCGACGAGGTCGCCTCCGGCCACACTCCCGCCGACCTCGCCGTGCTGATGGAGCGGCTGGAGACGGTGTGGAACGCGCTCGCCTTCGACGCGCCGTGGAAGTCGCAGCAGGAGAAGGACAACGCGCGCGTGGCGCTCGAACGCTTCCTGAAGTGGCACGTCATGGACCGCGGCGGCCGCACCCCGGTGGCCAGTGAGCACGACTTCGACGTCACCCTGCGGGCGGGCGAGTACGAGGTGCGCGTCCGCGGCCAGATGGACCGCGTCGAGGCCGACGGGGACGGCCGGGCCTACGTCGTCGACTTCAAGACCGGCAAGCAGGCGCCCAGCTCCGCCGAGGTGGCCCGGCATCCGCAGCTCGCCGTCTACCAGCTCGCCGTCCGCGAGGGCGCCGTCGACGACGTCTTCGACGGGGTGCGGCCCGAGCCGGGCGGCGCGGAGCTGGTCCAGCTGCGGCAGGGCGCCGCGAAGCGCGACGGCGGCGAGACGCTGCCCAAGGTGCAGGCGCAGGAGCCCCTGGAGGGGGAGTGGGTGGGCGAGCTGCTGGCCACGGCGGCCGGCAAGGTGCTCGACGAACGGTTCACGCCGACCGCCGGCCAGCACTGCACGCACTGCGCCTTCCGCGCGTCCTGCAGCGCACGGCCGGAGGGGCGCCACGTCGTGGAGTGACCCGGCGGCGGGAATCGCCAGGGGCCGGCGTGACCGACTCCACCTCACGGGTTGACCTGCGCTTCTTCCGTCCCGGAGGGTGACGCGGGCCTCCGCTGTCAGTGCCCGCGGCTAGCCTCTTGCGATGTGTCCGCACGTATCACCGACCCCGAGCAGCTCAAGGAGCTCCTCGGCATCCCGTTCACCCCGGAGCAGACGGCCTGCATCATCGCGCCGCCCGCCCCGCAGGTGATCGTGGCCGGCGCCGGGTCCGGCAAGACCACGGTGATGGCGGCGCGCGTGGTCTGGCTGGTCGGCACCGGCCAGGTCGCACCCGAGCAGGTCCTCGGCCTGACCTTCACCAACAAGGCCGCCGGCGAACTCGCCGAACGCGTCCGCAAGGCCCTGATCAAGGCCGGTGTCACCGACCCCGACGTCATCGACCCGGACAACCCGCCCGGCGAGCCGGTGATCTCCACCTACCACGCCTTCGCCGGCCGCCTGCTGACCGACCACGGCCTGCGCATCGGCCTGGAGCCCTCCTCCCGGCTGCTCGCCGACGCCAGCCGCTACCAGCTCGCCGCGCGTGTGCTGCGCGAGGCGCCCGGCCCCTACCCGGCGCTCACCCGCTCCTTCCCCGACCTGGTCAGCGACCTGCTCGCGCTCGACGCCGAGCTCGCCGAACACCTCGTACGCCCCGAGGCGCTGCGCGCCCACGACGCCGAACTGCTGCTCACCCTGCAGGGCGCCAAGCTGTCCAACGCCGACCTGCGCAAGGTCCCCGAGACCGCCGCCGCCCGGCGGGCGCTGACCGAGCTGGTCCTGCGCTACCGCACCGCCAAGCGCGACCGCGACCTGCTCGACTTCGGCGACCAGATCGCCCTCGCCGCGCAACTCGCGCAACTGCCCGAGGTGGGCCGTCTGCTGCGCGAGGAGTTCCGCGTGGTGCTCCTCGACGAATATCAGGACACCTCCGTCGCCCAGCGCGTGCTGCTGGCCGGCCTCTTCGGCGGCGGTACCGGCCACCCGGTCACCGCCGTCGGCGACCCCTGCCAGGCCATCTACGGCTGGCGCGGTGCCTCCGTCGCCAACCTCGACGACTTCCCCGAGCACTTCGCCCGCGCCGACGGCCGCCCCGCCACGCGGCAGGCCCTCAGCGAGAACCGCCGCAGCGGCGGCCGCCTCCTGGACCTAGCCAACGGCCTAGCGGAGCCCCTGCGCGCGATGCACGCGGGCGTGGAGGCGCTGCGCCCCGCCCCGGGCGCGGAACGCGACGGCATGGTCCGCTGCGCCCTGCTGCGCACCCACGCCGAGGAGATCGACTGGATCGCCGGCTCGATCGCCCACCTCGTGCACACCGGCACCCCGCCCGGGGAGATCGCCGTCCTGTGCCGCACGGCCAACGACTTCGCCGAGATCCAGGGCGCCCTCGTCGCCCGTGACGTCCCCGTCGAGGTCGTCGGCCTGTCCGGGCTGCTGCACCTGCCCGAGGTCGCCGACCTGGTCGCCGTCTGCGAGGTGCTCCAGGATCCCGGCGCCAACGCCGCGCTGGTACGGCTGCTCACCGGCCCGCGCTGGCGCATCGGCCCCCGCGACCTCGCCCTGCTGGGCCGTCGCGCCCGGCTGCTGGTGGCGCACACGCGAGTGGACGACGGCGACGACCCGGACCGCCGTCTCGCCGAGGCCGTCGAGGGGGTGGACCCGTCGGAGGTGATATCGCTCGCGGACGCCCTGGACACCTTCCTCGAGACGCCCCTGGACGGTCAGGACGACGGGCTGCCGTTCTCGCCGGACGCGCGCGTGCGCTTCGCCCGCCTCGCCGCCGAACTGCGCGACCTGCGCCGCTCCCTGGCCGACCCGCTCATGGACGTCCTGCACCGGGTCCTCGCCGTCACCGGCCTGGAGGTGGAACTGTCGGCGTCCCCGCACGCGCTGGCCGCCCGCCGCCGCGAGACGCTGTCCAACTTCCTCGACGTCGCCGCGTCCTTCGCCGCGAACGACGGCGAGGCCACCCTGCTGGCCTTCCTCGCCTTCCTGCGCACCGCCGCCCAGTACGAGAAGGGCCTCGACAACGCCCTGCCCGGCGGCGAGAACACCGTCAAGGTGCTGACCGCGCACAAGTCCAAGGGCCTGGAGTGGGACGTCGTCGCCGTCCCCGGCCTGGTCACCGGTACCTTCCCCAGCGGCCAGGGCCGCGAGAAGTGGACCGCGCAGGCCAAGGTGCTGCCGCACGCCCTGCGCGGCGACGCCGACACCCTGCCCGACGTCGAGGCGTGGGACCCGCGCGGCATGAAGGCCTTCCACGAGGCCATGAAGGACCACCAGCACACCGAGGAACTCCGCCTCGGCTACGTCACCTTCACCCGCCCCCGCTCCCTGCTGCTCGGTTCCGGCCACTGGTGGGGCCCCAGCCAGAAGAAACCGCGCGGCCCGTCCGACTTCCTCCTCGCGCTGTACGAGCACTGCGCCGCCGGGTACGGCGAGATCGAGGCGTGGGCCGACGAGCCGGAGGAGGGCGAGGAGAACCCGGCGCTCCAGCAGGCCGGGGCCGAGCAGGCATGGCCGCTGCCGTTGGACGAGGCCGCCCTGGCCCGCCGCCGGGCCGCCGCCGAGACGGTCCTCGCCCACCTCGACGCCCTCGCCGCCGGCGACGCGACGGCGACGCACGACCCGGACACGTACGACGACCCGGACTGGCCACCGCCCCCCGAGGACGACGAGCCGCCCTTCGACCAGGCTCCCATCGACGAGCCGCCGTTCGACGAGCCGCCCCTGGACGAGCCCGACCCCTTCGCGGAGGACGCGGACTGGGACGACACGTGGCCGGCCGAACGGCCGACGGTGCCCCACCAGGCCGCGGCTTCCGAGCCCCCGGCCCCCGAGCCCCCGGCCCCCGAGCCCCCGGTCACGGCCCCGCAGCCGCAGCCCTCCCCGCCCCGCGCGGACCGGCCCGAGCCCCTCACGCCCGAGGAGGCCCGCGTCGTCGCCTCCTGGGACCGGGACCTCGACGCGCTCACCGGCGAGCTGCTGCGCGCCCGCGACGCCGTCACCGACGTACCCCTGCCGGCGTCGCTCACCGCCTCGCAGCTGCTGCGCCTCGCCGCCGACCCCGACGGCTTCGCGCAGGAGCTCGCCCGCCCCATGCCGCGTCCGCCGCAGCCGGCCGCCCGCCGGGGCACGCGCTTCCACGCGTGGGTGGAGACCCGCTTCGAGGCGCTGAAGCTGCCCCTGCTGGAGCCGGACGAGCTGCCCGGAAGCGACGCCGAGATCGCCGACGAACACGACCTCGAAGCCCTCAAGGAGGCCTTCGAACGCACCGAGTACGCGCACCGCACGCCCTACCGCGTGGAGGAGCCCTTCCAGCTGTCCCTCGCCGGGCGCGTGATCCGCGGCCGGATCGACGCCGTCTACAAGGACGGCGACGGGGAGGACGCGACGTACGAGATCGTCGACTGGAAGACCAACCGCCGCCGCGACGCCGATCCGCTGCAGCTCGCCGTCTACCGGCTGGCCTGGGCCGAGCGGCAGGGCGTCCCTGTGGAATCCGTCACAGCGGCGTTCCTCTATGTGCGCACCGGGCAGGTCGTCCGGCCCGGCGACCTGCCGGACCGGGCCGCCCTGGAGAGGCTGCTGACCTCGGAAGGGGCCGTGGAGGCCGAGCCCGGTGTGTGACGAACCGCCCAGCCTGGATGTCACTGAGTGCCGATAGGCTCGACACCATGAGCCAGACCCCGGACAGCGCCGTCCGCCAGTACATCGAGCAGCACCGCGCCGCCTTCCTCGACGACCTCGCCGCATGGCTGCGCATCCCCTCCGTGTCGGCCCAGCCCGACCACGCCCCCGATGTACGCCGCAGCGCCGACTGGCTCGCCGCCAAGCTGACCGAGACCGGCTTCCCGACCGCCGAGATCTGGCCGACCGCGGGCGCGCCCGCCGTCTTCGCCGAGTGGCCCTCGGACGACCCGCAGGCCCCCACCGTCCTGGTCTACGGCCACCACGACGTGCAGCCCGCCGCCCGCGAGGACGGCTGGGACAGCGAGCCGTTCGAGCCGGTGGTGCGCGACGGCCGCCTCTACGCGCGCGGGGCCGCCGACGACAAGGGCCAGGTCTTCTTCCACACCCTCGGGGTGCGCGCCCACCTCGCCGCGACCGGCCGCACCGCCCCGGCCGTCCACCTCAAGATGCTGATCGAGGGCGAGGAGGAGTCCGGTTCCCCGCATTTCCGCGCGCTCGTCGAGGAGCGGGCCGACCGGCTCGCCGCCGACGCCGTGATCGTCTCCGACACCGGCATGTGGGCCGAGGACACCCCCACCGTGTGCACGGGCATGCGCGGCCTCGCCGAGTGCGAGATCCGGCTGTACGGCCCCGGCCAGGACATCCACTCCGGCTCCTTCGGCGGCGCGGTGCCCAACCCGGCCACCGCCGCGGCCCGCCTGGTCGCGGCGCTGCACGACGAGCACGCGCGCGTGGCGATCCCCGGCTTCTACGACGGTGTCGTCGAGCTGACCGACCGCGAGCGCGAGCTGTTCGCCGAGCTGCCCTTCGACGAGCAGCGCTGGCTCGCCACCGCCAAGTCCTCCGCCACCCACGGCGAGGCCGGCTACTCCACGCTGGAGCGCATCTGGGCCCGTCCCACCGCCGAGGTCAACGGCATCGGCGGCGGCTACCAGGGCCCCGGCAGCAAGACGATCATCCCGTCCTCGGCGATGGTGAAGCTCTCCTTCCGGATGGTCGCGGGCCAGGACCCGGCGCACATCGAGAAGGTGGTCCGCGCCTGGGCCGCCGACCAGGTGCCCGCCGGGATCCGCCACGAGATCACCTTCGGCGCCGCCACGCGCCCCTGCCTGACCCCGCTGGACCACCCGGCGCTGCAGTCCGTCGTGCGCGCCATGAGCCGCGCCTTCGAGCAGCCCGTCCGCTTCACCCGCGAGGGCGGCTCCGGACCGGCCGCCGACCTGCAGGAGGTCCTGGGCGCCCCCGTGCTCTTCCTCGGCATCTCCGTCCCCTCCGACGGCTGGCACGCCCCGAACGAGAAGGTCGAGCTCGATCTGCTCCTCAAGGGCGTCGAGACCAGCGCGTACCTCTGGGGTGACCTCGCGGCCGGCGGGCGTGATACGCCCTGACCCCGGTGCACCCGACCGCGCGCCCCGCCGCCGGAGGCACACTGTAAGCACCGCCCGCCGAGCCCGCCCGGACCCGGTCGCCGCCTGCCGTACGAACCGCTGAACCGCCCGCCGACCCAAACCGTTCCACCGGGGGAGTTGGAAGCACCCGTGACCACCTGGACCGACCGCACCGCCGACCGACCCATCTCACTGACCGCGCCCAGCGGCATCGACCGGGCCGCCCACCACCGGCTCGACGAGGCCTGGCTCGCGGCGGCGTGGAGCCACCCCTCGACCCGCTGCTTCGTGGTCTCCGGCGGCCAGGTCCTCATCGACGAGACGCCCGACGGCCGCACCGAACTGGTGATGACGCCCTCCTTCGAGGCCCCGCTCACCGAGGCGCACCGCTACTTCCTCGGCATCGACGAGGACGGCGTCAGCTACTTCGCGCTGCAGAAGGACGCGCTGCCCGGCCGCATCGACCAGTCCGCGCGCCCGGCGGGCCTGCGCGAGGCCGGGCTGCTGCTCTCCCCGCGCGACGCGGGCCTGATGGTGCACGCCGTCGGCCTGGAGAACTGGCAGCGCACCCACCGCTTCTGCTCCCGCTGCGGCGAGCGCACGGTCATCGCCGCCGCCGGGCACATCCGGCGCTGCCCCGCCTGCGGCGCCGAGCACTACCCGCGCACCGACCCGGCCGTGATCATGGCGGTCACCGACGAGGAGGACCGCATCCTGCTCGGCCGCCAGGTGCACTGGCCCGAGGGCCGCTTCTCGACCCTGGCCGGCTTCGTCGAGCCGGGCGAGTCCATCGAGCAGGCCGTGCGCCGCGAGGTGCACGAGGAGGTCGGCGTCAGCGTCGGCCAGGTCGAGTACGTCGCCAGCCAGCCCTGGCCGTTCCCGTCCAGCCTGATGCTCGGCTTCATGGCACGCGCCACGTCGACCGCCATCGACGTCGACGGCGACGAGATCCACGAGGCCCGCTGGTTCTCCCGCGACGAACTCACCGCCGCCTTCGAGGCGGGCGAGGTCATGCCGCCGTACGGCATCTCCATCGCCGCCCGCCTGATCGAGCTGTGGTACGGCAAGCCGCTGCCGACGCGCAGCGTCTGAGGCCGTACGGCACGACAAAGGGGTGGCCGTCCCGCACCGGGACGGCCACCCCTTCGCTCTGAGCGCTCACGCGCGCTCGGGAACCCTCACGCGCCGATCTTCTGCTTCACCTGGGCCAGCGACGGGTTCGTCAGCGTCGAGCCGTCGGGGAAGAGCACGGTCGGAACCGTCTGGTTTCCGCCATTGGCCTTCTCGACGAAGGCCGCGGACTCCGGGTCCTGCTCGATGTTGATCTCGGTGTACGCGATGCCCTCGCGGTCCAGCTGGCTCTTCAGCCGGCGGCAGTAACCGCACCAGGTGGTGCTGTACATCGTCACAGTGCCCAGCATGTCTTCGCGCTCCTTCAGCGGCTCGGGGATCACGCTCGCTAGGGGGAGAACGTACTTGAAACCGCCACCATTCCCGCCGCCCCCGACGGCCCGAGGGTGACCCCGGTCGCATCGACGAGGGTGACCCCGGTCGCATTGATACGACTGCGGCCCCCTGCCTGTGGACAACCGCCGCACCCGCCTCCCGCGGCCTGGCAGCATGGTCGTGTGACAGCAGCAACGCACTCCTCCCTCTTCCCGCAGGTACCGGACTCCCCGGACGCGGTGCTCGAAGGGCTCGACCCCGAGCAGCGCGAGGTGGCGACCGCCCTGCACGGACCGGTGTGCGTCCTGGCCGGTGCCGGTACGGGCAAGACCCGGGCGATCACCCACCGCATCGCCTACGGGGTCCGCGCCGGCATCCTGCAGCCCTCCAGCGTGCTCGCCGTCACCTTCACCAACCGCGCGGCGGGAGAGATGCGCGGCCGGCTCCGCCAGCTCGGCGCCCAGGGCGTCCAGGCCCGCACCTTCCACTCCGCCGCGCTGCGGCAGCTGCAGTACTTCTGGCCGAAAGCCATCGGCGGCCAGATGCCCCGGCTCGTCGACCGCAAGATCCAGCTCGTCGCCGACGCGGCCGCCGCCTGCCGCATCCGCCTCGACCGGGGCGAGCTGCGGGACGCCACCGCCGAGATCGAGTGGTCCAAGGTCACCCAGACCGTCCCCGCCGACTACCCGCCCGCCGCCGCCAAGGCCGGCCGGGAAACCCCGCGCGACCCCGCCGAGATCGCCCAGCTGTACGCCGCCTACGAGGACATCAAGCGGCAGCGCGCCGTCATCGACTTCGAGGACGTCCTGCTGCTGACCGTCGCCGTCCTGCAGGACCGGCAGGACATCGCCGAGCAGGTCCGCGCCCAGTACCAGCACTTCGTCGTCGACGAGTACCAGGACGTCAGCCCGCTGCAGCAGCGCCTGCTGGAGCTGTGGCTCGGCGACCGGGACGACCTGTGCGTTGTCGGGGACGCCAGCCAGACCATCTACTCCTTCACCGGAGCCACCCCCGACCACCTGCTCGACTTCCGGCTGCGGCACCCCGGCGCCACCGTCGTGAAGCTGGTGCGCGACTACCGCTCCACCCCGCAGGTCGTCCACCTCGCCAACGGGCTGCTCGCCCAGGCCCGCGGCCGGGCCGCCGACCACCGCCTGGAGCTGGTCTCCCAGCGGCCGGCGGGCCCCGAACCGGTCTTCACCGAGTACGGCGACGAGCCCGCCGAGGCCGAGGGCTGCGCCCGCCGCATCCGCGAGCTGCTGGAGGCGGGCGTGCCGGCCGGCGAGATAGCGGTCCTGTTCCGCACCAACGCCCAGTCCGAGACCTACGAGCAGGCCCTCGCCGACGCCGGCGTGCCCTACCAGCTGCGCGGCGCCGAGCGGTTCTTCGACCGGCCCGAGGTGCGCAAGGCGGGCATGGCGCTGCGCGGCGCCGCCCGCTTCGGGGGCAACGACTCCGCCCTCGACGAGGCCGTCGACCTGCCCTCCCAGGTGCGGGCCGTGCTCTCCGGCGAGGGCTGGACGCCTCAGCCCCCGGCCGGCTCCGGCGCGGTCCGCGAGCGCTGGGAGTCGCTGGCCGCCCTGGTGCACCTCGCCCAGGACTTCGCCGCGGCCCGGCCCGGCGCCACCCTCGCCGACCTGGTCGCCGAGCTCGACGAGCGGGCGCAGGCCCAGCACGCCCCGACCGTGCAGGGCGTCACGCTGGCCTCCCTGCACTCCGCCAAGGGCCTGGAGTGGGACGCCGTGTTCCTGGTCGGCGTCGCCGAGGGCATGATGCCGATCACCTACGCGCGCACCGACGAGCAGATCGAGGAGGAGCGCCGCCTGCTCTACGTCGGGGTCACCCGCGCCCGGGAGCGACTGCACGTGTCGTGGGCGCTCTCCCGCTCACCGGGAGGCCGGCCCAATCGCCGCCCCAGCCGGTTCCTGGACGGGCTGCGCCCCGGTTCGTCGGGCGCCGCCGGCCGCGCGGGCGCGGGCGGCACCGGCGGCGTGGAGCGCGGCTTCGGCGGGGGCGGCCGTACCCGGGCGGAGCCCGTGGCCCGGCGCAGAGTGCGCACCCCGGCCCGCTGCCGGGTGTGCGGGCGCACGCTCACCGACGCCGGCGAGATGAAACTGATGCGCTGCGAGGACTGCCCCTCCGACATGGACGAGGGTTTGTACGAGCGGCTGCGGGAATGGCGCGCTGAGCAGGCCCGGCTCAGCGGCCAGCCGGCCTACTGCGTCTTCACCGATCGCACCCTGATGGCGATCGCCGAGAACGTGCCCGACGACGAGCGGGAACTGTCCCGCATCCCCGGCGTGGGCGCCCGCAAGCTGGGCCGCTACGGGGCCGATGTGCTGGCCATCTGCGCAGGCCGTGACCCGCAGGAAGAGGGGGCGACGGACGAGATCGGCGACTGATGCCAACTCGTCGAAAAAATAGTTTGCGCATGCCCCAGCAATCCCCATAGGTTCTTACGCACGGGGACAGCGGCCTTCTCGAAGGCCCTGATTCCGTGTTGTACTTGCATACCCGAAGACCGGTTCACACACCGGTCCATGAGACGCCGAGAGGAGGCGAGTCCAGTGATCAGCATCAACGCCCACTACACCAGCACCACGGCCAAAATGACCGATCTCTCGGCCGTCTCCCTGTGCATGCTCGGCGCCTCGAACCAGGGCACCGGTCTGTCCGGCATTCGTGCCGTCCGTCCGGCGTCCTCCGTCGCCCCCGCGGGTCTTCCTGTCCGCGAGCGCGATGAGCGACCGACCAAGGCACTGGAAGCGGCAGTAGTGGCACAGGCGCAGGCCTATGCCTTTACGGCGACCGGTGCCGGTATCCGGAAGCAGACGACGCACCACCACCTGATGTGGGCCTTCCGTGGGCCTGAACCCTGGAGTGATCCAGCCTGATCTTCGATCAGGCCGGCGCCTTCAGGGCCGCGGAACCCCATCCGGGATCCGCGGCCCTTCTGTTTTCCCCGAACGGGGACGGCAGAGCGAAGGGGCCTCGGGACAAGAAAAGAACCCGGTACCAGCCGCCACCCGGCCAACAGGCCGGAAACGACCAGACGAGGAAGACGAACCGTGCAACTCGAAGCGCACGCCCCGTCCGTACCGCCTTCCGACACGATCCCCAAGCCCGGCCCCACGGAGGACTCCTTGACCCCGCTCACCGCGCTCACCGCGCTCGACGACGCCATCGAGAACCTCGGCGTACCCGTCCCGTG
Source organism: Streptomyces sp. NPDC014801 (assembly GCF_043082085.1). Classification (NCBI taxonomy): domain Bacteria; kingdom Bacillati; phylum Actinomycetota; class Actinomycetes; order Kitasatosporales; family Streptomycetaceae; genus Streptomyces; species Streptomyces sp. NPDC014801. The sequence goes on from NZ_JBIBXG010000010.1 coordinate 250,921, forward strand.
CCGCTCCTACGACCCGGAGGTCTTCTTCGCCGAGTCGCCCGCGGACGTGGAGTACGCCAAGTCCCTCTGCCGCACCTGCCCGCTGATCGAGGCCTGCCTCGCCGGTGCCAAGGAGCGGCGTGAGCCCTGGGGCGTCTGGGGTGGCGAGCTGTTCGTCCAGGGTGTCGTCGTCGCCCGGAAGCGGCCGCGTGGCCGCCCGCGCAAGAACCCGGTCTCGGCATGAACACCGCAGGAACGATCGACCGCCCCCTCACGCACGACCCCGCAAAGCAGGCCCCGATGAAGCCGTCCACCAGCGAGCCCACCGGCTCCGTGATCGAAGACGTCACCACCACCGGCGCGACCGACTCGCGTCAGAACAGGACCCGAGAGATGCAACTCATCCCAGAAGCCCTGGCACGTGCGCATATGCACGAGCGGCTGCAGGAGGCCGAGCGGGACCGCCTGGCCGTGCGCCTGGCGGCCGCCCGCCGGATGCAGCGCCGGGCGGAGCGCGCCTCGCTGCGTGCCCGCCGCGCGCTCGCCATGGCGGTGATGCAGTGACCCGGTGATGCCGGGTCACCACCGTCGCCCGCCGGCGGCACTCCTGACCGCGGCGGCCTTCCTGCCGGAAGGCCGCCTCCTCGCGGGGCCGGTCCGTCCACACGGACCGGCCCCGCGGGCGTTGTGCCGGGCGATCGCCGGGCCGCGGAGTTATCGTCACCGGATGACGAGCCTTCCCGGCAGCGGTGACAGGGGCGAGGGGGCCGGCTCCCGGGCGGAGCCCCGGCCGCCCGTATGCGCCCGCTGCGGCACCACGGCCACCGAACAGCAGCCCACCACCTGGACCTTCTCCGTCGAGAACGGCGTCGGCCGCTACTTCTGCGACGTCTGCTCCCGGGAGAACCTGCGCGCCATCGAGGGACGCCTGGACTCCTCCTGGTGGTGACGGGCCCCGCCCGGCCGTGACCGCGGCGCGCCCGTAGGGGGCGTCTCGGCGATCACGCTGTGCCCGCCCGCTATGCCTGTGCCGCCGTCTCCCCGTCCGCGGGGTCCTCCGGCACGAACCCCGGCAGCCACTCCTCCAGCTCGTCGCGCATCCGGACCGTCGCCCCGAGCTGGCACAGCACACCGATGGTGCTCAGCGTCACCCGGTGGATCAGCAGATAGGCCGGCGGCAGGTTGAGCCGCTTGCCCAGCTGGTAGGCGGGGGAGCGGGGATCGGCCACCCGGGCGGCCTGGCTGCGCATCCAGCCACGGGTGAAGGTGAACTCCTCGACCCGGGCCGGCTCGATGATCGGCAGCAGGTAGTCCAGGACCGCGTCCGGGTCCAGGTCGATCGACTCCTTGACGAAGCCCTCCGCGCACAGCAGCTCGTAGACCGCCTCGGCCTCGCCGTCCAGCGTCATCCGCAGGGAGTCGCCGATCGGGGTCGGCAGCCCGCCCGGCAGCCGGTCGACCGTGCCGAAGTCCAGCACGCCCAGGCGCCAGTCGTCCTCGCCGCCGGGACCACCCGGCAGCAGACGGAAGTTGCCCGGGTGCGGGTCGGCGTGCAGCAGGCCGGTGCGGGCCGGACCGGAGAACAGGAAGCGGGTCAGCAGCTGCCCGGCGCGGTCCCGTTGCTCCGGGGTGCCGTCGGCGATCACCTCGGACATCGGGATGCCGTCCATCCACTCGGTGACCAGGACCTGGTCGCTCTGGTGGACGACCGCCGGGACGACCACGTCCGGGTCGCCGGCGAACTCCTCCGCGTGCGCCTGCTGGGCCTGCGCCTCCAGGCCGTAGTCCAGCTCCTCCGACACCCGGTCCTTCAGCTCCGCGATCAGCGGCTTGATGTCCATGCCGGGGATGAGCGGGCCCAGCAGCTTGGCGAACCGGCTGAGCTGGTTGAGGTCGGACAGCAGGGCCTCGCCGGCGCCCGGGTACTGCACCTTGACCGCGACCTCCCGGCCGTCGTGCCACACCCCGCGGTGGACCTGGCCGATCGAGGCGGCCGCGGCCGGCTTGTCCTCGAACTCCTCGAAGAGGTCGCGCCAGTCCTCGCCCAGCCGCTCGCGCAGCACGGTGTGCACCGTGCGGGTCGGCATCGGCGGCGCCGCGTCCTGCAGCTTGGTCAGCGCCGCGCGGTACGGTCCGGCGATCTCCTCGGGCAGCGCCGACTCGAAGACGGACAGTGCCTGCCCGAACTTCATCGCGCCGCCCTTGAGCTCGCCGAGCACCTTGAACAGCTGCTCCGCGGTGCGCTGCTGCAGCTCACGACCGACGATCTCCGCGGACTCGCCCACGATCCGCTTGCCCAGCCCCCAGGTCGCCCGGCCCGCGAAGCCGAGCGGGAGCGCGGCGAGCTTGGCGGTCCGGGTGACCGCCTTCCGAGGAAGATCAGACATGCGCCCTCCAAGTCCCAGCCGGCCGCGCCGCGCGTGCCTGACGGCGTACCCGAGTAGACGACCGTTGCACAGCCATTGTCTCGTGCGCTTCCCCGTCCTCCACGGCGCGTTCCCCATCGGCTTTCGTCGAGCTTCTTGGCGCGGCCCCACAGGTGCACTCCGGATGCGGCCACACCGGTCGCGCGTGCCACTGCAGTCCCGGCAGCGACACCTGCCACCGAGTGTCGGCCGCGGCGGTGGAGCGCCGGTCGAGGAAGGCGAGCGCGTGGGCCGCGGTGAGCCCGGCGACGGTGGTGGCCAGGGCGACGTCACAGGGCGGCGCGGGGCGCCGGCGTCCGGACCGCCACTGGGCGATCATCCGGGGCCAGGCCGGGTCCCGGTCGGTTCGGGAGAGGTCCAGGCAGCCGGCGCAGGCACTCTCCCCGGGCAGGACGAGCGGGCCGACGACACCGGTCGCCTCCACCACGCCCGCGTACAGATGAGGGGTGCCGGACGCGACGAGGGCGTCCGCCGAGGCGGGGGCCGGCGCGTGCACGGCGACGTCGTCGCGCGGGGCGATGATCACCAGCGAGAGTCCCGGTTCGCCGTCCTCCCGCAGGCGGCCGGGGGAGCGGCGCGGCGGCCGGTCGGGCGCGGCGCGGCGCGCGGCGCGGCGGGCGGCCTCGTCCCGGCGTTCGCCGACCGCCTCCGGCGGCAGACCACCGGGGGCCACGTCCCACGGCTCGACCGGGCCGGTGTCGCGGACGTCGACCTCGCCGACGCCGGCCGCGGACAGCAACGCGGCCACGGCCGCGCCCACCCGCCCGGCTCCGCGGACCTGCACCCGCAAGGCGCGGCGCGCGGCCAGCAGCCGGATCGCCTCGCCCGGCTCGGACGTCGTCAGCGACAGCGACTGAAGGTCCGGCCGGAGCCGGTCGAGGACGTCTTTTCTGGCGCGCAGCGCGTCCGCGGCCTCCCCGCCGCCGCGCGCGTCGTCGAGCAGACCGGCCTGCGCCAGCCGCTCCACCAGCCGGTCGACATGGCCGTCGGGCAGGTCCATGCGGGGCGCCAGCTCACGCAGCAGGGGCAGTCCGCGGGTGCCGTCGAGCAGGTCGAGGAAGCTGCCCGTCGCCGTGTCCACCGGGCCGAGCGTCATCGCGTGCGCCGGTGTCATCCCGAACTGCACGGTGTTCAGATCGCGCCAGCCGCGCCGCAGCGCGGGTTTCACCACTGGATGCATGACAGGCCCCCGTAGCCCGAGAAGGTCGACTGGTGCAGGGAGCGAAACGCCCGTGAGGTCACGGATCGCCCCCGTACGCCGGCGGGGCGGGGGCGTGGGGGCGTCCTCACCCCGCCGACGCATGCCAGCATGCCGGGCCGTGCCACCCGGCGCCGACGGTTGTCCACAGGCCACGGGATTCGTCGTACTTGTCGTACATCTCAGTCGTACTAATCCGGCGCTCGGTGGGGCGTGGCGACAGATGCGTTCCCGAGCCGGGACTTCCGCCGTGGGCAGCGGGTAACGTCGGGGCGTGTCCGCCGACCCCCTGCAGCGCGCAGCAGCGCCCCAGCGCAGTACGACGAGCCCGTCGGCCGGCGGCCCGGGGACGAGCGCGATCGAGGTGCGCAGAAGCAGTCGCCGGCGCCGGACGGTCTCCGCCTACCGCGAGGGCGACCGCACCATCGTGCTCATCCCCGCCCGCATGTCCGAGGCGGAGGAGCGGCGCTGGGTGAACGTCATGCTCGACAAACTGGCCGCCCAGGAGAGCAAGCGCAGACTGGGCGACACCGAGCTGGCCGAGCGCGCCGAGCGGCTGTCGGCGCAGTACTTCGACGGCCGCGCCCGCCCCACCTCCGTGCGCTGGGTGACCAACCAGAACACCCGCTGGGGCTCCTGCACCCCGGCCGAGGGCAGCATCCGCCTGTCGCACCGGCTGCAGGGCATGCCCGAGTACGTCGTCGACTACGTCCTGCTGCACGAACTCGCCCATCTGCTGGTGCCCGGTCACGGCCCCCGCTTCTGGCGGCTGCTGGAGGCCTACCCGCGCACCGAGCGGGCCCGCGGCTACCTGGAGGGCGTCGTCGCGGCCGACCGGCTGCCGCACGTGCCCGGCGCGCGCGGAGAGTGAGCGCGCCGGTCGTCTGCGCAGCAGCCCGGTCGTCGTTGTGTAGCGGGTCTGTACCGGCTTCCGCCGATGTCCGGGTTTGCCGTTAGCCTGGCGCGACGCACTCGTATTCGGGATGGGGGACGGTCGTAACGCATGCCCAGGGAATTCCAACGCGGCCACAAGGCCAGGATCAGTGACCTCACCGCGGGCACGGATCTGTACGTCGGCGTGCAGATCTCCGGCCCCGGCCTGAGCTTCGACATCAGCTGCTTCGGTCTCGACGCCGGTGAACGGCTCTCCGACGACCGGTACTTCGTCTTCTTCAACCAGCCGAAGTCCCCGGAGGAGGCCATCCAGCTGCTGGGCCCGCAGGCGGGCGACACGGAGTCCTTCCGCGTCACGCTCGACCGCATCCCCCCGCACATCCACAAGCTGTCCTTCACCGCGACCCTCGACGGCGCCGGACAGATGGCGCAGATCGGCCCGGGCCACCTGCGCATCGTCGCCGGCGGCGAGGAGGTGGCCCGCTACGCCTTCAGCGGCGCGGAGTTCTCCACCGAGCGGGCCGTGATGCTCGGCGACATCTACCTGAAGGACGTGTGGCGCTTCGCCGCCGTCGGCCAGGGCTTCGACGGCGGTCTGGAGGCGCTGCTGAAGAACTTCGGCGGCGAGGTGCTCGACGAGGAGCCCGCCGCTGCCCCGCAGCAGCCGCAGACCGGCGCCGCCCCCGGCTTCGCGCCCCCCGCCCAGACCTCCGCGCCGCCTGCGTTCGGCGCCCCGTCGGGACCCGCCGCGACCCCGGCCCCCGCGCCCGCGCCGCAGCCCGCAGCGCAAGGCTTCGCGCCCCCGCCGGGCGCCACGCCGCCCCCGGCCCCGGCGCCCGCGCCGTCCGTGCACGCGCAGCCCACGCTCATCGCGCCGATGACGCCGCCGAGCGGCACGCAGACGCCCCCTCCGCCGCCCCCGCCGGCCCCCTACCCGGGCCCGAACGTCCCGCACGGCCCGCACCCCGGGCAGCCCGCGATGCCGCCGCCGCCCGGCTACGGCCAGCCGCAGGCACCGCACGCCCCCGCCCCGCCGCCCGGCTACGGCCAGCAGCCGCCCGCGCCCCCCGGCTACGGCCAGCAGCCGTCGTACGGTCAGATCCCGGGCCAGCAGCAGGGATACGGCGTCCCGCAGGGCACTCCTCAGGGCCCCGGTGTGACCGCCGCGCTCCAGCAGTTCAAGGAGACGCCGGCCGGTCAGCGCTGGACGCAGCAGAACAAGAAGCTGGTCCGCGTCGACCTCGGCATCGGCGGCCAGCCCGTGCTCGCCCGGCAGGGCAGCATGGTGCTGTACCAGGGCAAGGTGGACTTCAGCTACAAGGGCGCCGGGTTCGCCGGGCGGATCGTCGGCAACGCCACCGGCCAGGAGATGCAGCTGATGCGCTGCACCGGCCAGGGCCAGGTGTTCCTCGCCGAGAACTCCACCCATCTGCACCCCATCGAGCTCCAGGGTGACGCGATCTGCGTCTCCGCCGAGAACGTCCTCGCCTTCGACGAGAGCCTGCAGTACGAGGTGCGCCGCATCGAGGGCCACGGCATCCCCGGCGGGGCGCTGTTCACGATGCAGTTCCAGGGCACCGGCACCCTCGTCGTCAAGACGCACGGCGTGCCCGTCGTCCTGCCCGTCACGCCCACCACGTTCGCCGACTGCAACGCCGTCGTGGCCTGGTCGGCGGCCTCCCAGGTCGTCGTCTCCAGCCAGGTGCGCATGCGCCGCAACGCCTACCCGGGCGACACCGGCGAGAGCGTGAACCTCCAGTTCCGGGGCGCGCCCGGCAACTTCATCGTCGTCCAGCCGTACGAGGTCTAAGGGGAGCCCGTCATGAACCAGCCGCTCGCGGGCTTCGCTCCCGCACCCGTCACCGCCCGCATGGAGAACCACGGCGACCACATGCTGAAGGTCGCCCTGCAGTCCGGGCACGACCTCCTCGCGCGCGTGGGCTCGATGGTCGCCTACGAGGGTTTCATCCAGTACGAGCCCAACCCGCCGGCCGTGCGGCAGATCGCCCGGGACTGGATCACCGGCGAGGGCGCCCCGCTGATGAAGTGCTCCGGCGACGGCCTGCTCTACCTCGCCGACTACGGCGCGAACGTCGTCGTCATCCAGCTCAACGGCGACGGCATCTCCGTCAACGCCACCAACCTGCTCGCCTTCGACGCCCATCTGACGTGGGGCGTCGAGCGGGTCAAGGGGCTGGCGAAGTTCGCCGGGCAGGGCCTGTGGAACACGAAGATCTCCGGGCAGGGCTGGGTCGCGCTCACCTCCCGGGGCAAGCCCATCGTCGTCGACTGCGGCGGCGGCGAGGACGAGACCTACGTCGACCCGGACGCGCTGGTCGCCTGGTCGCCGAACCTGAAGGTGAAGGGCAAGCGCAGCTTCAAGGCGCAGTCGCTCATCGGCCGCGGCAGCGGCGAGGCCTACCAGATGGCCTTCTCCGGCCAGGGCATCGTCGTCGTCCAGCCCAGCGAGGACAGCACCGACCGTCTCCGGTTCCGGGGCTGAGGGGGAGCCAGAAAGCCATGCAGAGCCCGCTTTTCGTCCACAACGACCTGCAGACCGCCGAGCGCTGGAGCCTGCAGAACAAGCAGATGCTGCGCGTCACCCTGGAGGGCCACGACGACATCCTGGCCCGGAAGGGCTCGATGGTCGCCTATCAGGGGCTCGTCGAGTTCGACGCCGAGTACCGCAGCAACAGCCAGGCACGCGCGCACGCGTACACCGGCGAGGGCCTGGACCTGATGCGCTGCCACGGGCAGGGCACGGTGTACTTCGCCAACCTCGCCCAGCACATCCACGTCATGGACGTGGAGCAGGACGGGCTGACCGTCGACAGCTCCTACGTCCTCGCCATGGACTCCTCGCTGCACCACGAGGTCATCGCCGTCGACAGCCTCTACGGCATCTCCGGCTCGGGGAAGTACCAGCTCAACATCACCGGGCGCGGCAAGGTCGCCCTGATGACGTCCGGGGCGCCGCTGCTGATGCAGGTCACCCCCGACAAGTACGTCAACTGCGACGCCGACGCCATCGTCGCCTGGTCCACCGGGCTGCGGGTGCAGATGCAGGCGCAGACGCACTCCTCGGGCGTGTGGCGGCGGCGCGGCTCCACCGGTGAGGGCTGGGAGCTCAGCTTCATGGGCACCGGGTTCGCGCTGGTGCAGCCCAGCGAGCTGCTGCCGCCGCAGAACGCCCAGATCGGGCAGGGCCTGGCCGCGCAGTTCGGCATGGGCCAGCACGGGGCGCGGGGGCAGAACCAGGGCAACGTCTGGAGCTGACCGCAGCCGAGCAGACGCGAGGGGCGACCGTCCATGACGGTCGCCCCTCGCACACGTCCGGGCTCAGAGCCTGGCGCGGGTCGCCTCCAGGAGGCGTACGACCGATTCGTCGGCCACGTCAGCGACCTCGTCGTAGGCGTACCAGCGCAGGTCCAGGGACTCGTCGCTGATCTGCTGCACGGATCCCGGCGGGGCCAGGACCGCGTACTGCACGTCGAGGTGCCAGTGGCACGGTGGCGGGATCGGGTGCCGGTCCAGGCGCACCGGGCCGCCCGGCAGCAGCGTCAGGCCGGCGATGCCGGACTCCTCGCCCGCCTCGCGCAGGGCAGCGGCCGCCAGGGTGGCGTCCTGCGGCTCGCAGTGGCCGCCCATCTGCAGCCACATGCGCAGCTTGCGGTGCAGGGTCAGCAGCACCCGCCCGTGATCCGGGTCGATCACCAGCGCGCTCGCCGTGAGGTGGCCGGCCTCGCAGGCCTTCCACATGCCGTCCGGGTGGGCGGCGAGATGGTCCAGGTAGACCTGGCGCAGCTCTTCCTGGCCCTCGTACCCCTTCAGGACGAGGACCGCGTCGTCGTACAGGCTCACTCGGTGTCGTCGCCGCCCTCGGGCTTGCCGTCCTCGGCGCCGTCGTCCTTCTTGCGCAGGTCGGGGCCCTGGCCGCCGGCCGCCTCGCCGAGCATCTTGTCGAGCTCGGAGAAGTCGATCTGCTCGCGGTGCACGAAGCCGTCCGGGTCGTCCAGGTCGGTGGCCGTGGGCAGCATGTCCGGGTGGTGCCACAGGGCATCCCGGCCGTCCACCCCGCGCGCGTCCGTGAGCGAGGCCCACAGGCGCGAGGCGTCCCGCAGCCGGCGCGGACGCAGCTCCAGGCCGATCAGCGTGGCGAACGTCTGCTCGGCCGGGCCACCCGAGGCGCGGCGGCGGCGCAGCGTCTCGCGCAGCGCGTCGGCGGACGCCAGACGCGGCTTGGCGGCCGCGTGGACCACCGCGTCCACCCAGCCCTCCACGAGCGCCAGAGCGGTCTCCAGGCGGGCCAGGGCGGCCTTCTGCTCGGGGGTGTCCTCCGGCTGGAACATGCCCTGCTGGAGTGCCTGCTGCAGCTCCTCGGGGTTCTGCGGGTCGAACTGGCCGACCACGTCCTCCAGCTTGGCCGTGTCCACCTTGATCCCGCGCGCGTAGCCCTCGACCGCGCCGAACAGGTGCGAGCGCAGCCACGGCACGTGCGCGAAGAGGCGCTGGTGGGCGGCCTCGCGCAGGGCGAGGTACAGCCGCACCTCCTCCTGCGGGACGCTCAGGTCCTTGCCGAAGGCCTCCACGTTCAGCGGCAGCAGGGCCGCCTTGCCGGCCGGGCCCAGCGGCAGGCCGACGTCACTGGAGCCGACGACCTCGCCGGCGAGGACGCCGACGGCCTGCCCGATCTGCGTGCCGAACATGGCGCCGCCCATGGAACGCATCATGCCGATCAGCGGGCCGGCCATGGCCTGCATCTCCTCCGGCAGGATGTCGCCCATGGCGCCGCCGACCCGCTCGGCGACCGGGTCGACGAGCTCCTTCCACGCGGGCAGGGTCGCCTCGACCCACTCCGCGCGGCTCCACGCGACGGCGGAGGCGGAGCCGGACGGCAGCGACGTCGCGTCGTCCAGCCACAGGTCCGCCAGGCGGACGGCCTCCTCCACGGCCCGGCGCTCGGCGGGGCCGACGCTGGCGTCCTTGGAGCCGTCCGGGGTGCCCTGGGAGACCGTCTGGCGGGCGATCTGCTTGGCCATGTCCCAGTTCACCGGGCCGCCCTCGTAGGAGAGCATCTGGCCCAGCTGCTGGAACGCGGCGCCCAGGTCGGTGGGGTTCAGTGAACCGAACATGGCAGCGAGCGGATTGTCCGCGCCGCCTCCCAGGCCTCCGGCACCGGGCAGCCCGAAACCGAAGGGGTTGGACGGTCCCTGACCACCACCGCTCTGCTGGTCCTTCTTCTTGCCCTCGTCGCCGTCTTCCGGCTCCTCCGGCGGAAGGCCGAATCCGAATGGGGTGTCACTCACGGGATTCCTCGGCTGGTAAGGCCGCCGGTTCTCTCCCCGACGGCACGACTGCCCGACAACACCACCCAGCGTAGACACCGCGAGCCGTTCGGGCCTCGGTGCTTCGCCCAGTGAACGCCTGCGGCAGGATGGATGCCACCTGGTACGTACGCGTCATTTGCGCTCGTATGAAGACAACCGCTGGAGACGCCCGGTGAGTTCCCCAGATCCGCAGGTTCGCGCAGCGCGAAACCACTCAACCACATCCGCCGCGCGCGGGCCCGTCGTCGCGGTCACCGGTGCCGCGTCCGGCGTCGGCGCGCTGCTGACCGAGCGGCTCGCCGCCTCGGAGGAGATCAAGCAGGTCATCGCCATCGACGAGCGGCGCGGCGAGTGCGAGGCCGCGCACTGGCACATCCTGGACGTCCGGGATCCCGCCATCGCCGACAAGCTGCGCGGCGCCGACGTCGTCGTCCATCTGGCCCTCGACCTCGACCTCGGCTCCGACGCCGCCGCCCGGACGGCGTACAACGTCCGGGGAACCCAGACCGTGCTGACCGCCGCGGCGGCCGCCGGGGTGCACCGGGTGGTGCTGTGCACCTCCGCGATGGTCTACGGGGCGCTGCCGGACAACGAGCTGCCCCTGTCGGAGGACGCCGAGCTGCGGGCGACGGCGGAGGCCACGGGGGTCGGGGACCTGCTGGAGATCGAACGGCTCGCCCGGCGCGCTCCGCGGGCGCATCCGGGGCTGAACGTCACCGTGGTCCGTCCCGCGGTGCTGGTCGGCGGTACGGACACCGCGCTGACCAGGTACTTCGAGTCGCCGCGGCTGCTGGTGGTGGCCGGGTCGCGGCCCGCCTGGCAGTTCTGCCACGTCGAGGACCTGTGCAGCGCGCTGGAGTACGCCGTGCTGGAGAAGGTCGACGGGGAGCTGGCCGTCGGCTGCGACGGGTGGCTGGAGCAGGAGGAGGTCGAGGAGCTCAGCGGGATCCGGCGGATGGAGCTGCCGTCGGCGGTCGCGCTCGGCGCGGCGGCGCGGCTGCACCGGATCGGGCTCACGCCGTCGCCGGCGGGGGACCTGGCCTACACGATGTACCCGTGGGTGGTCAGCGGGAGCCGGCTGCACGACGCCGGGTGGCGGCCCCGGTGGACGAACGAGGAGGTGCTGGCCGAGCTGCTGGAGGAGGTGGCCGGGCGGCACACGGTGGCCGGGCGGCGGCTGGGGCGCAAGGACGCGACGGCGGCGGGGGCGGCGGGGGCGACGGTCGCTCTGCTGGGTGCGGCGGCTGTCGTGCGGCGGGCCCGGAAGGCGCGGCGGCGGGTGTGACGGGTTCTTGTGCCCGGCGTTGAGGTGCCGCCGTGGGGTGCGTGCCCTGCGTTTCCCTGCGCCCGGTGTTTCGGTGAACGCCGGGGGGTGCGCGGCCCGGCGCTTGCGGGGTGCCGCTGCGCCCACCCGTGCCGCCCCAGCGGCACGATTGCCCGCAGCTACGTGGGGGAGCCCCGCCTCCCGGCTCCGCCACCCCAGCGGTACGACTGCCCCCAGCTGCGTGGGGTGGGCGCCGGGGCGGTGTGGGCTACGTACGTAGCTACAAGGCGTTGTCCGTGGGGGCCTGGTGAAACGTCTATTTCGGTTGGGAGTGGGGTGGGGCACGATGGGGGTATGGCACCCATGTACGACCATCCCGGTGAGCAGGCTGCGGCGGATCCCATCAAGTTGATCGGCGTGCGGGAGACCGCGCTGTCCGTGGACGAGGTCTTCCGGGCCGTCGGGGACGACGCCTCGGGCGGGACCGCCCTGTTCGTGGGGACCGTGCGCAACCACGACGGGGGCGCCGACGTCGACGCGCTCGGGTACTCCTGCCACCCCTCCGCGGAGGCGGAGGTGCGGCGGATCGCGGAGAAGGTCTGCGCCGAGTACCCCGTGCGGGCGCTGGCCGCCGTCCACCGGGTGGGGGATCTGAGCGTCGGCGATCTCGCCGTCGTCGTCGCCGTGTCCTGCCCGCACCGCGGCGAGGCCTTCGACGCCTGCCGGAAGCTGATCGACGACCTCAAGCACGAGGTGCCGATCTGGAAGCACCAGAGGTTCTCGGACGGCACGGAGGAGTGGGTCGGGGCCTGCTGAACCGGCCGCAAGGGCGAATTCCGGTTGCGTAACCACCCCCCTGGCGTGAGCGTTGTCACGGCAGACGGTTAATCTGCTGATCAGTCAGTAGCGGTCGCTCAGTCGGGGTCGGGAGGTCGCCATGGGGGCGCTCGTCTGGTTGCTGATTCCGCTCGTGGCTGCGGTCGCAGCCGGCTTGTGGGGCAGTTGGGCGAACCGGACCCGCAAGGTCCGCAGCGACGGCCCCGAGCTGGACGGCTATGCCCGCTTCCGCGAGGCGATGGAGAAGTCGCACTCCGGTACGTGAGGCGGCCGCGGCATGGGCGCGGGGCGGCCCTGACGGTGCTCCGACAGGCGCGTCCCGTACTGTCGTGCCATGCCACGCCGCACCGCGACGATGCTCGCCTCCACTCTGATGCTGATCGCACTCCTGTGCGCCGGAGTGCTCATCAACGTGCCGTACTCGGAGATGTCCCCGGGCCCGACCGTGAACACGCTCGGTGACCACGACGGTGAGCCGGTGCTGCAGATCTCCGGGCGCAAGACGTACCCCACGGACGGTCACCTGAACATGACCACCGTGCGCGTCACCAGCGCCGACTACCGGATGAACCTGGTGGAGGCGGTCTACGGCTGGCTGGCGCACGACAACAAGGTCGTGCCGCACGACACGCTCTACCCGGACGGCAAGACGGAGGAGCAGTCCACCCAGGAGAACGCCGAGGAGTTCTCCCAGTCGCAGGAGAGCGCCAAGGTCGCCGCGCTGAAGGAGCTGCACATCCCGGTGCAGTCCTGGGTGATCGTCTCCACGGTCGTCAAGGGCTCCCCGGCGGAGGGCCGGCTGCACGCCGGTGACGTGATCAAGGCCGTCGACGGTACGGCCGTCAAGCAGCCCGGCGACGTCGCCAAGCTGGTGACCAAGCACAAGCCCGGGCAGAACGTCGTCTTCACGATCGTGCCCGCCAAGGAGCAGGCGGCCGCCGAGAAGGAGCACCGGACGGCGAGCGTGACCAAGAACGTCACGATCACCACCGCGTCCTCCGACGACGCCGGCCGCAAGCGGGCCATCGTCGGGATCTCGGCCGGCACCGACCACACGTTCCCGTTCACGATCGACATCAAGCTCGCCGACGTGGGCGGCCCGAGCGCCGGCCTGATGTTCGCGCTCGGCATCTATGACAAGCTCACCCCGGGCGCCCTGACCGGCGGCAAGTTCGTCGCGGGCACCGGGACCATCGACGACGACGGCAAGGTCGGCCCGATCGGCGGCATCGAGATGAAGACCGTCGGCGCGCGCGACAAGGGCGCCCAGTACTTCCTCACGCCCGCCGACAACTGCGCGGCGGCCGCCAAGGACACCCCCGACGGCCTCACCCTGGTCAAGGTGAAGACCATCGGCGACGCCCTGGCCGCCCTGGACGACATCCGCGGCGGCCGCACGGCCGACCTGCCGAAGTGCACCAAGTAGCGGGAGCTACTCCTCGAACGTCGCCGCCAGCGCGTCGGCCAGGCCCGGCACCAGGTCCGGGCCGGTGAGGACCTCCGTCGGGGAGTCCTTCTCCCGCAGCCGCAGCGCCGACTCGCGGGAGCCGTCGCGCAGCACGGCCACCGTCATCCGGACCTCCTGGCGCTCGGGGTGCTCGGCGACCCACTGCGCCAGCTTCTCCCCGTCCAGGCCCTGCGGGACCTGGGCCTCGGCGGACGGCGGCAGCATCAGGCGCTCCACGGTGAGCGCGCAGCCGGCCACCGCCTCGGGCCAGGCGATCGTGGCCAGGAACTCGTCGAGCGGCCGGTCCGTTCCAATCTCGTCCTGCTCGATCGGGGTGAGGCCGGTGGACGCGTCCTCCCCGAGACCGAGCTGGTCGGCGAGCGCGGGTTCCTGAGCTCGCAGCTGCGCGGTGTCGACGAGGGCGAAAAGGCGGGCGGGCTGGTCCCAGCCCAGGCCGGAGGCGTACTCGTCGATCTCGAGCACGGCCCGGGTGAGGGGGTTCGCCGCCATGGGAGTGTTGGACATGGTCACAATCCTGCCTCGTTCCCGGCCGAAATCGGGAACCGAGTAAACCGTGAGTAAGTTGCATAGGTGTGGGCCCGCGATCACGGGGGGCCACGGAGGGCCGGCGAACACGCGGGCCTGACGAGACGACAGCGAACTTCGAGGTGCGCACCTTGGCTTTCCAGATGCCGGACCGCGGCGGAGGCCCCACGGGGCCGCGGATCAGAGTGGGACGCCCGTCCCGGCGTATCCGGACCCTGCTCGCGACGCTGGGCGTCCTTGCCGTACTCGGCATGGCGTTCACCATGTTCGCGGGCTTCTGGACGGACTGGCTGTGGTACCGGTCGGTGAAGTACTCCTCGGTCTTCACCACCACCCTGTGGACCAAGATCGGCCTGTTCTTCGTCTTCGGCCTGCTGATGGCCGTCGCGGTCGGCCTCAACATCTGGCTGGCCCACCGGCTGCGCCCGCCGCTGAGCGCGATGTCGATGGAGCAGCAGAGCCTCGACCGCTACCGGATGGGCATCGCGCCGTACAAGAAGTGGCTGCTGCTCGGGATCGCGGCCCTGGTCGGCCTGATCGCGGGCGCCTCGGCCGCCGGCCAGTGGCGCACCTGGCTGATGTGGGTCAACGGCGTGCCCTTCCACCAGAAGGACCCGCAGTTCCACCTCGACGTCTCCTTCTACGCCTTCGACCTGCCCTGGTACCGCTTCCTGCTGGGCTTCGGCTTCGCCGCCACGATCCTGTCGGTGATCGCCGCCGCGCTCACCCACTACCTGTACGGCGGGCTGCGCGTCACCAGCCCCGGGGCGCGCGCCACGGCCGCCGCGACCGGGCATCTGTCGGTGCTGCTCGGCATCTTCGTCACGCTGAAGGCGGTCGCCTACTGGCTCGACCGCTACGGACTGGCGGTGAAGTCCAGCGACTTCAAGGCGACCGACAACTGGACCGGTCTGCGCTACGTCGACGCCAACGCGTATCTCCCGGCGAAGACGATCCTGTTCTGCATCGCCGTCATCTGCGCGCTGCTGTTCTTCGCGACCCTGTGGCGGCGCACCTGGCAGCTGCCGGTGATCGGCTTCGGCCTGATGGTGCTCTCCGCGATCCTCATCGGCGGGCTCTACCCGGCGATCGTGCAGAAGTTCCAGGTCCAGCCCAACGAGCAGGCCAAGGAAGCCCCGTACGTCCAGAAGAACCTCAAGGCGACGCGCGAGGCGTACGGCATCGACGACACCGAGGTCAGCGAGTACTCGGGCACCAGCACCACCAAGGACAAGACGAAGCTGCGCGACGACGCCGAGAACGTCGCCGGCATCCGGCTGATGGACCCCAACGTCGTCGGCCCGACGTTCCAGCAGCTCCAGCAGGTGCGCAACTACTACGGCTTCCCGTCCAACCTGGCCGTCGACCGGTACAAGACCAAGGACGGCAAGATCCAGGACACCGTCATCGGTCTGCGTGAGCTGAACCTCAACGGTGTGCCCAAGCACAACTGGATCAACGACCACTTCCGCTACACCCACGGCTTCGGCGTGGTCGCGGCCAAGGGCACCGAGGCCGACTCCGAGGGCCGCCCGGTCTTCACCGAGTACGACCTGCCGTCCAAGGGCGACCTCGGCGCCTACCAGCAGCGGGTGTACTACGGCGAGAAGACCACCACGTACTCCATCGTCGGCGGTCCCCAGGAGGAGATCGACTACTCCGACGACAGTGGTGAGAAGACCACCCGCTACACGGGCAAGAGCGGGGTGAACCTCGCCAATCCGCTCAACCGGGCCGCGTACGCGGTGTCGTTCGGCGAGCCGCAGATCCTGTACTCCGGCGCGATCGGCGAGGGCTCGCGGATCCTGTACAACCGCACGCCCAAGGAGCGCGTCGAGGCGGTGGCCCCGTGGCTGACGATCGACGGCGTGACCTACCCGGCGGTGGTCGACGGCCGGATCCAGTGGATCGTCGACGCGTACACCACGACCAACGGCTACCCGTACGCCTCGCGCACCACCCTGGGTGACACGACGACCGACTCGCTGACGGCCGCCAACAACCAGCGCGTGGTGGCCCAGCAGAACCAGGTCAACTACATCCGCAACTCGGTGAAGGCGACCGTCGACGCCTACACCGGTGAGGTCAAGCTCTACCAGTGGGACACCAAGGACCCCGTCCTGAAGACGTGGATGAAGGCGTTCCCGGGCACGGTCCAGCCCAAGAGCGACATCTCCGCCTCGCTGATGGAGCATCTGCGCTACCCGCAGGACCTGTTCAAGGTGCAGCGCGAGCTGCTCACCCGCTACCACGTCGAGGACGCGCAGACCTTCCTCAGCGGCAGCGAGGTGTGGCAGATCCCGGACGACCCGACGAACAAGTCGGGCGACCCGGTGCCGCCGTACTACCTGAGCATGAAGCTGCCGGGGGAGAAGTCCCAGGCGTTCTCGCTGACGACGACGATGACGCCGAACGGCCGGGACAACCTCAGCGCGTTCATGTCCGTCAACGCCGAACCGCAGTCCGGGGACTACGGCAGGATCAGCATTCTGAAACTGCCCACCGGCAAGACGATCGACGGTCCGAAACGGGTGCAGAGCCAGTTCAACTCCGAACCGTCCATCGCCGAGTCGATCAGCCTGCTGCAACGCGGCGACTCCAAGGTGGAGTACGGCAATCTGCTGACCGTCCCACTGGACGGCGGACTGCTCTACGTGGAGCCGGTCTACGTCCGCGGTGGTGACCTCAAGTACCCGCTGCTCCGCAAGGTTCTGGTCACCTACGGCGGCAGCACGGCCTTCGAGAACACCCTGGACGAGGCCCTGAACAAGGTCTTCGGAGCCAACGGTTCCACGGAGCCGCCGGACCAGGGCACCGGCACCACCAAGCCGCCGGCGACCGGCAACCCGACGGTGCAGCAGGCCCTGGACGACGCGCAGAAGGCGTTCGACGCCGGTCAGGAAGCCCTGAAGAAGGGCGACTGGCAGGCGTACGGCCAGGCACAGAAGGACCTGGAGGCCGCCCTGAAGCGGGCCGAGGACGCCCAGGCCAAGGCCGGCCAGGGCGCCCAGGGGACCCAGGGCGGCGGCGGGGCCGGGGCCGGTCCGAGCGCGACTCCGAAGCCCGGGGCGACCGCCGGTGCGACGACCCCCAAGCCGACGGCCTCGCCGAGCGGCTGATCATGACCGCCCCGCGCCGTGGTACGGTTGTCCCACAACGGCGCGGGGTGGAGCAGCTCGGTAGCTCGCTGGGCTCATAACCCAGAGGTCGCAGGTTCAAATCCTGTCCCCGCTACTGAAGTCGACGACTGAGTCGTACGACGGCGAAGGCCCGGATCCTCACAGGGATCCGGGCCTTCGTGTGTGCGAACGCATGTGCCGACGGGTGGGACCGCCGTGCCGCCGTGGGGAGTTGGTCGAACTGTGTTTGACTTGTCTCTCTGTGGGCATGTCGACAAAACGCTGAAGTGACCTCACGGACTGCGGTATACCGGGTGTACCCAGGTTGCAGGTGGTGCGACGATGGACGTTATGGGGGACAAGGCAACTCTGTTCGAGACAGGGCGATTTGTTCAGCCTTCGGGTGATGACGACGAGAGCGAGGCCGCTGAGGAACTGCGTCAGCGACTCGCCGCCGAGGCCGGCGACGTCGAGGCGATGAGCGTCCTCGGGGCCATGCTGCTGCGCCGCGGCGATCTCGACGGAGCCGAACCCCATCTGCGTGCCGCCACCGCGGCGGGCGACCGTGCCGCCGCGAACAACCTGGGCGTCCTGCTGCACCAGCGCGGATACGCCGACGAGGCCGCCGGATGGTGGCGGATCGCGGCCGTCGCCGGTTCCGCCGCCGCCGCGCACGCGCTCGGCCGGCACCACCGTGAGCGCGGCGACGAGCCGGCCGCCGAGTACTGGCTGCGCCAGTCCGCCGAGCAGGGGCACGTCCTCGGCGCCTACGCACTCGCCGACCTGCTGGAACACCGGGCGGACGCCGAGGCCGAGCGCTGGATGCGGGCGGCGGCCGAGCGCGGGCACCGGGAGGCCGCGTACCGGCTCGCGCGGGCGCTCGACGCGCGCGGCACGCGGGAGTCCGGCGGTGACAACGGTGTCGAACAGATGGCCGAGGCCGAGCAGTGGTACCGGCAGGCCGCCGCGCGCGGGCACCGCAGGGCCGCGCTGCACCTCGGGGCGATCCTGGAGAAGCGCGGCGAGCTCAAGGAGGCCGGCCGCTGGTATCTGACCTCCGCCAAGGACGGCGAGCCGCGGGCCGCGTGCGCGCTCGGCTTCCTGCTGCGGGACGCCGGCGACTCCGACAGTGCCGCCGCGTGGTGGCTGAAGGCCGCGCAGGAGGGCGACGGCAACGCCGCGAACGCGCTGGGTGCGCTGCACGCCGAGCGCGGGGAGACGCAGACCGCCGAGCGGTGGTACCGGGCGGCGATGGACGCCGGGGACGTCAACGGCGCGTACAACCTCGGGCTGCTCTGCGCCGAGCAGGGGCGGACCGCGCAGGCCGAGCAGTGGTACCGGCGCGCGGCCTACGCCGGGCACCGGGAGGCGGCGAACGCGCTGGCGATCCTCCTGCTGCGCGGCGGGGACGAGACCGGGGCCGAGCCGTGGTTCTCCAAGGCGGCGGAGGCCGGGAGCGTGGACGCCGCGTTCAACCTGGGCATCCTGTACGCCGGGCGGGGCGAGGAGGAGGCCGCGCTGCGGTGGTACGAGCGGGCGGCGGCCGCCGGGCACACCGAGGCGGCGCTCCAGGTCGGGATCGCGCGCCTGAAGGAGGGCGACGAGCAGGAGGCCGAGCGGCACCTGCGGTGCGCGGCGGGGGGCGGCAGCGCGGAGGCGGCGTACCGCCTGGCGACCGTGCTGGACGCGCGCCGGCCGCCGGCGCCGACGCATGAACTGGGCGAGTCGCTGCAGTCACTGCACGAGAAGACCGAGTGCGAGGAGTGGTACGAGCGGGCGGCCTCCCAGGGGCACCGGCGGGCGCAGGTGCGGGTGGGGATGCTGGCCGCGGCGCGGGGCGACGTCGTCGAGGCGGCGCGGTGGTACCGGGAGGCGGCCGAGGCCGGGTCACGGAACGGGGCGTTCAATCTGGGGCTGCTGCTGGCGCGGGAGGGGAGCGAGCCGGAGGCGGCGATGTGGTGGACGCGGGCCGCTGACGCGGGGCATGGGCGGGCGGCGTTGCGGCTGGCCCTGGTCTACGCGCGTCGGGGGGAGCTGGTGGAGTCGCAGCGGTGGGCTGATCGGGCGGTGGAGCTGGGGCCGGCGGAGGTTGCGGAGCGGGCTGCGCGGCTGCGGGACGCTCTGCGGGAGGAACTCTCGGCGTGAGCTTGTGACGCCGGGGTGGTGAACGCGGTGGGGGAGCGTGCTCTGCCTTTCCTCGCGCCCGGTGTTTCGGTGACCGCCGTGGGGTGCGCTGCCCCGGGGTGCCTGTCGCCCGGCGTTGTGGTGGCCGCCGTGGGGGTGCGCTGCCCGGCGCTTGCGGGGTGCCGCTGCGCCCACCCGTGCCGCCCCAGCGGCACGACTGCCCGCAGCTGCGTGGGGTGGGTGCCGTCGTTGCGCTGCTCGTGCTCCGTTGTGAGGCGTTGCGTTACGGCGTCGGGAAGGGATTTGCTTCTCGTGGTTGTCTTGACGTAGTGTTCCATTCATCGACGCGGGGTGGAGCAGCTCGGTAGCTCGCTGGGCTCATAACCCAGAGGTCGCAGGTTCAAATCCTGTCCCCGCTACTGAAGGCCGAGGGCCGGAAACCGGAAGGTTTCCGGCCCTCGGTGTTTTCCGCGCCTGGCAGAGCGCTCACGCCGCCGGCGCATAAGGAAAACCCCGGTACGGCGGGCGTACCGGGGTGGGGTGTGCAGTCGTTACGCGGTGGTGCAGTTCGGGCACAGGCCGCGGTAGGTGACCTCGACGTCCGAGACCGTGAAGCCGAAGCGCTCGGTGTCGGGGAGGTCGGCCAGCGGGTTGCCCGTGGGGTGCACGTCCTTGATCGCGCCGCAGTTGGCACAGACCAGGTGGTGGTGCGGCCGGTGCGCGTTCGGGTCGTACCGCTTGGCGCGCTTGTCGGTGCTGACCTCGAGCACCTCGCCCAGGGAGACCAGTTCGCCGAGCGTGTTGTACACGGTCGCCCGGGAGATCTCCGGCAGCTTGGCGACGGCCCTGGCGTGCACCTCGTCGGCCGTGAGGTGCACGTGCTCGCCGTCCAGGACCTCGGCCACGACACGCCGCTGCGCGGTCATCCGCCATCCGCGTCCGCGCAGCCGTTCCAGAAGGTCGCTCATGCGGTCCAGCGTAACAGCAAGGGGACCAGGTTCCGAATAGGTGTGAAGTTGGAGCTTCACTTGACTTGGACTTAGTCCAATGTAGGATCGGAAACGGCTTTGGCCATGGGACAGGAATAGACAGCAGTGATGCAGGAGGCGCGCGTGACCACGGGACCGCTCACGACGGAGGCCGGTGCTCCGGTAGCCGACAACAACAACAGCGAGACCGCGGGCGTCGGCGGCCCGGTGCTCGTCCAGGACCAGCTGCTCCTCGAGAAGCTGGCCCACTTCAACCGTGAGCGCATCCCGGAGCGTGTCGTGCACGCCCGCGGCGCCGGTGCCTACGGCACCTTCACGGTGACCGCCGATGTCACGCGGTACACGCGCGCCAAGTTCCTCTCCGAGGTCGGCAAGGAGACCGAGGTCTTCCTGCGCTTCTCGACGGTGGCCGGCAACCTCGGCGCGGCGGACGCGGTCCGTGACCCGCGTGGTTTCGCGCTGAAGTTCTACACCGAGGAGGGCAACTACGACCTCGTCGGCAACAACACCCCGGTGTTCTTCATCCGGGACGCGATCAAGTTCCCGGACTTCATCCACACCCAGAAGCGCGACCCGTACACGGGCTCCACGGAGGCCGACAACGTCTGGGACTTCTGGAGCCTGAGCCCGGAGAGCACCCACCAGGTGACCTGGCTCTTCGGTGACCGCGGCATCCCCGCCTCCTACCGCCACATGGACGGCTTCGGCTCGCACACCTTCCAGTGGAACAACGAGGCCGGCGAGGTCTTCTGGGTCAAGTACCACTTCAAGACCGACCAGGGGATCAAGAACCTCACCGCCGAGGAGGCCGAGGTCCTCGCGGGCAAGGACCCCGACTCCCACCAGCGCGACCTGCGTGAGGCGATCGAGCGCGGCGAGTTCCCGAGCTGGACGGTCTCCGTCCAGATCATGCCGGCGGCGGAGGCGGCGACGTACCGCTTCAACCCGTTCGACCTGACCAAGGTGTGGCCGCACGGCGACTACCCGCTGATCGAGATCGGCAAGCTGGAGCTCAACCGCAACCCGCGCAACATCTTCGCCGAGGTCGAGCAGTCGATCTTCTCGCCCGCCCACTTCGTGCCGGGCATCGGCCCCTCGCCCGACAAGATGCTCCAGGGCCGCCTCTTCGCGTACGGCGACGCGCACCGCTACCGCGTCGGCATCAACGCCGACCACCTGCCGGTGAACCGCCCGCACGCCACCGAGGCGCGCACCAACTCCCGCGACGGCTACCTGTACGACGGCCGTCACGGCGGGGCCAAGAACTACGAGCCGAACAGCTTCGGCGGCCCCGAGCAGACCGGGCGCCCGCTGTGGCAGCCGTTCGACTCCTTCACCGGCGGCACGGGCAACCACCCGACGCCGCGGCACGCCGAGGACAACGACTTCGTGCAGGCCGGCAACCTCTACCGGCTGATGAGCGAGGACGAGAAGGAGCGTCTGGTCGGCAACCTGTCCGGCGCCCTCGCGCAGGTCTCGCGCCAGGACATCGTCGACCGCGCGATCGACAACTTCCGGCAGGCCGACGCCGACTTCGGCAAGCGGCTGGAGTTCGCGGTGCAGGCGCTGCGCGGCTGACCGGCTCACTCGTGCACGGCCGACGGGCCGGGTCCCTTCGCGGGGCCCGGCCCGCCGCCGTGCTCACGTCGCTGTGCTCACGGGCGTGCTCACGTCGCCGTGCTCACGCGGGGACGTTCTCGCGGGCGGGGGCCCAGCACCGGATGATGTCGCGGACCGAGACGATGCCGGCGGGCTCGCCGCGGTCGAGGACGATCAGGTGCCGGAAGCCGCCGTGCGCCATGGCGCGGGCCGCCTCTTCCAGGGTCCAGGACGGGGCCGCGAACACGACGTCGGTCGTGGTGTGGGCGTGGACCTGCTCGGTGTCCGGGCTCTGGCCCAGGCCGACCGAGTTGAGGATGTCGCGTTCGGTGAGGATGCCGATGCCGCCGGCGTCGGGGTCGTAGACCACCGCCGCGCCCACGCGGCGGGCGGACATCAGGGCTGCGGCCTGGCGGAGAGTGTGTTGCGGGCCGATGGTGAGAACCACCGTGGTCATGGCGTCGCGGACGAGCATGTGGTGAGCCACCTCCTCGAGTGCCCCCGCCGGCCTCGGCACTTTGTTCTCGGTTTCACAAATTCACAAGCGGGGGAACTCTCAGAGTGGCAGGTAAAGCAGAGGTCAACAAGAGGGCGCGTGCGGCCCGGTGGGGGCGTGCACGCTCACCTCGGCTTTCTCAGTAGCGCCCGTTGAGATACCCCAGCAACTCGTCGTGCAGCAGGCCGTTGGACGCCGCGGCGTTGCCGCTGTGCGGGCCCGGACGGCCGTCGAGGCCGGTGAACGTGCCGCCGGCCTCCGTCACGACGATCGCGTTGGCGGCCATGTCCCACAACGACAGCTCCGGCTCGGCGCAGATGTCGACCGCGCCCTCCGCGACCAGCATGTACGGCCAGAAGTCGCCGTACGCGCGCGTGCGCCACACCGACCGCGTCAGGTCCAGGAAGCCGTCCAGCCGGCCCCGCTCCTCCCAGCCCGAGAGCGAGGAGTACGCGAAGGAGGCGTCCGTGAGCTTGGAGACGCGGGAGACGTGCAGACGGCTCGCCGTCGACAGACTGCGGCCGGTGTAGGCGCCGTGGCCCTTCGCCGCCCACCAGCGGCGGCCGAGCGCGGGGGCGGAGACGACACCGACGACCGGCTGGTAGCCGCCCTCCCCGGCCTCCATCAGGGAGATGAGGGTGGCCCAGACGGGCACGCCGCGGACGTAGTTCTTGGTGCCGTCGATCGGGTCGATCACCCAGCGGCGCGGGCCGGTGCCCTCGACGCCGTACTCCTCGCCGAGGACCGCGTCGCGCGGACGGGAGCGCGAGAGATGGCCGCGGATGATCTCCTCCGCGGCCTTGTCCGCTTCGCTGACCGGAGTCATGTCCGGCTTCGTCTCGACCTTCAGGTCGAGGGCCTTGAAGCGGTCCATGGTGGTGGCGTCGGCCGCGTCGGCGAGGACGTGGGCGAAGCGGAGATCGTCGAGGTAGTCCGGCATGTGAGGAACGGTAGTCGTCCGGGCGGGGGCGGGACCACCGGGGTCCGGGTGCTGGTCGTGCCCCTCGCGTGCGGTGCATCTCGTGCATACCGGTCCGCACCCTTGACAGTGCATACAAGCCCGTCAAACCTGGGCGCAGAGTCGGTGCCCTTGGGAGGCGATGATGCCTGCTGCTCGGGAAACCCTGCTGGATGCCGCTTACGCGGCGGTGGCACGACGGCCGTGGCCGGCGGTGCGGATGGTGGACGTGGCCGCCGCGGCGGGAGTGTCCCGGCAGACGCTGTACAACGAGTTCGGCAGCAAGGACGGGCTCGCCCGGGCGCTGGTCCGAAGGGAGGCGGACGCCTATCTCGCCGGCGTCGAGCGGGCGCTCGCCGGACACGGCGACCCCGCCGAGCGGCTGACCGCGGCCGCGGAGTGGACGGCGTCGGCGGCCGGTGACAACGCACTGCTGCGCGCCCTGCTCACCGGGTGCTGGAACGAGCGGCTGCCCGCGCCGCCGCTGAGGGCCGTGGCGTCCACGTCGTCCGTGCCGGCGCAGCGCCGGGCCGACGGGCCGCTGCCCTCACCCGGCGACTTCGTGGCGCAGGTGCGTGACCGGGCCGTGGCCGCGCTGTCCGGCACCACCCTGGCCGGGACCGGCAAGGCGGACGCCGGCCTGGCCCGCGTCTGCGAACTCGTCGTGCGGGTGGCGGTGTCCTGCATAGCCGCCCCGCCCGGCGAGGGCGGCGTCGCCGAGCTGGTGCACGGTGTGCTGCCCCACCAGGCGGCGTAGACGGGCGACGGCCCCGGACCGCACGGCACGGGCGGCCGGGGCTCAGCGAGGAGGAGCGCGAGGAGTTCACCGCGCCGGGATCCGCGGGCGGGAGCGGGACAGCCGCAGGCCGATCAGTGCGCGGGACGGGACAGCCGCAGGCCGATCAGTGCGCGGGACGGGACAGCCGTAGGCAGATCAGTGCGCGGAACGGGACAGCCGCAGGCGGATCAGTGCGCGGAACCGGACAGCTGGAGGCCGATGACGCCGATGATGACGAAGCTGATCGAGACGATCTTCAGGGTGGACACCAGGTCACCGAGGAAGACCATGCCGTAGATCGCGGTGCCGGCCGCGCCGATGCCGGTCCAGACCGCGTAGGCGGGGCCCACGTCGAGCTTCTTGAGCGACAGCGTCAGCAGGCCGAAGCTGCCGAGCGCGAAGCAGGCGAACGCGATCGTCGGCCAGAGCCGGGTGAACCCGTGCGAGAGCTTCAGGCACACGGCGAAACCGGTCTCCAGAATCCC
Source organism: Streptomyces sp. NPDC014801 (assembly GCF_043082085.1). Taxonomy (NCBI): domain Bacteria; kingdom Bacillati; phylum Actinomycetota; class Actinomycetes; order Kitasatosporales; family Streptomycetaceae; genus Streptomyces; species Streptomyces sp. NPDC014801. The sequence goes on from NZ_JBIBXG010000010.1 coordinate 275,387, forward strand.
GGCCACTATGACCAGCAGCCACGCCATGTGCTGTCCTCCCGTTGATCCGGATCTCCGGCTCGGTGCGATTATGCACTTACCGAACCCGAGCCCCGGCAAACAACGCGGACCCGAGCGGCGCGGACCCGTACGACTCGAACCCGTACGACTCGGACCCGTACGACTCGCCAAGGGGCGGCGCGCAGCCGCGTGGCGGCGGCTCAGTCGCCTTCGGTGCGCTCCCTCGTCGACAGCAGCCGGCGCAGCGAGTACAGCCGGGCCGGATCGGCGTGGCCCTCGGCGACCCACGCGTCCAGCGCGCAGTCCGGCTCGTCGTGGCTGCACGCGCGCGGGCAGCCCTCCGTGCCCGGTTCGAGGTCGGGGAAGGCGTGGATCACCCGGGACGGGTCGATGTGCGCCAGGCCGAAGGACCGCACGCCCGGGGTGTCGATCACCCAGCCGTCCTCGCCGTCCAGCGGCAGGGCCAGCGCGGAGGTGGTGGTGTGCCGGCCGCGGCCCGTCACCGCGTTGACGTGGCCCGTCAGCCGCCGCCGTTCCTCCGGCACCAGCGCGTTGACCAGCGTCGTCTTGCCGACGCCGGAGTGGCCGACGAACGCGGTGATCCGCCCCTCCAGCTGCGCGCGCACCCGGTCCGCCGCGTCGCCGTTCTCCAGCTCCTCCCGGCTGGTGACGACGTAGGGGATGTCCAGGTCGCCGTAGAGCTCCAGGAGCTTGTCCGGCGGGGCGAGGTCCGACTTGGTCAGCACCAGCAGCGGTTCCAGGCCGCCGTCGAACGCCGCGACCAGGCAGCGGTCGATCAGACGCGGGCGCGGCTCCGGGTCGGCGAGGGCGGTGACGATGGCCAGTTGGTCGGCGTTGGCGACGACCACCCGCTCGTAGGGATCGTCGTCGTCGGCCGTGCGGCGCAGCACCGAGGTGCGCTCCTCGATGCGCACGATCCGGGCGAGCGTGTCCTTCTTGCCGGTCAGGTCGCCGACGATCGCCACCCGGTCACCGACCACCGCCGCCTTGCGGCCCAGCTCCCGCGCCTTCATCGCCATGACCGTGCGGCCGTCGACGAGGCAGGTCAGCCGCCCCCGGTCGACGGTGAGGACCATGCCCTCGGCGGCGTCCTCGTGCTTGGGCCGGATGCTGGAGCGCGGCCGGCTGCCCCGGCGTCCGGGGCGGGTGCGGATGTCGTCCTCGTCGGTGTGCTTGCCGTAGCGGCGCATGGCGGAACCCCTATGCCCCGAGCATCCCGGTCCACAGTTCGGGGAATTCGGGCATGGTCTTCGCCGTCGTCGCCACGTTCTCGATCTCCACGCCGTCCACGGCCAGGCCGATGATCGCGCCGGCCGTCGCCATGCGGTGGTCCTCGTAGGTGTGGAAGACACCGCCGTGCAGCTTGCGCGGGCGGATGTGGAGGCCGTCGGCGGTCTCGGTGACGTCGCCGCCGAGCTCGTTGATCTCCTTGGTCAGCGCGGCCAGCCGGTCCGTCTCGTGCAGCCGCAGATGCGCCACCCCGCGCAGGGTGGACGGCGAGTCGGCGAGCGCGGCGACCGCGGCGATGCCCGGGGTCAGCTCGCCCACCTCGCCGAGGTCGACGTCGATGCCGTGCACGCTGCCGGAACCGGTGAAGACCAGGCCGTAGTCGGTCAGCTCGCAGGAGCCACCCATCTCGGTGAAGATCTCCCGCAGCCGGTCACCCGGCTGGGTGGTGTGCACCGGCCAGTCCGGGATGACGACCCGGCCGCCGGTCACCAGCGCCGCCGCGAGGAACGGCTGCGCGTTGGACAGGTCCGGCTCGACGGTCAGGTCCCGGCCGAGCAGCGCGCCCGGGGTCACCCGCCACACGTTGGGCTCGCCGCCCGACTCGGGGGTGTCCACCTGGGCGCCGACCGCGCGCAGCATGTCGACGGTCATCTGGATGTGCGGCAGGGACGGCAGGCTGGCGCCGGTGTGCCGGACCTCCACGCCCTGGTTGAACCGCGGCCCCGACAGCAGCAGCGCGGAGACGAACTGCGAGGACGACGACGCGTCGATCTCCACCGGGCCGCCGTCCAGCGCGCCCCCGCCGTGCACGGTCATCGGCAGCGCACCGCGGCCGTCGTCGTCGATCCGGGCGCCGAGCACGCGCAGCGCGTCGATGACACCGTGCAGGGGACGCTCGTACGAGCGCGGGTCGCCGTCGAAACGGATCGGGCCGTCGGCGAGCGCGGCCACCGGCGGCAGGAACCGCATCACCGTGCCGGCGTTGCCGACGTCGACCGTGGCCGGGCCGCGCAGGCCGGTCGGCAACACCCGCCAGGCCTCGCCGGTGCCGTCCGGGCCGACGCCCTCCTCGATCTCGACGCCCATCGCCCGCAGGGCCCCGGCCATCAGCAGGGTGTCGCGGGAGCGCAGCGGGCGGCGCAGCCAGCCCGGCTCGGAGGCGAGGGCGGCGAGCACGAGAGCGCGGTTGGTGACCGACTTGGACCCGGGCACGTGGACCGTCGCGTCGACGGCTCCGCTCGCGTGCGGGGCGGGCCAGAGGGCGGTGTGTGCGGGGTTCGGGGCCATGGGGCCACTTTATAAGGCCCCGGGATACGGGTCGCCGCGAGCGCCCACCGACGAGGACACCCACGAGACGCCCCGGCCGGCGCTCCGGGACCCGGCCGCGGAGCGGGTCCGCGGCCCCGCGCCACCGGCCGGCGGGCGGTACGGCGGCTCTTCACCGGCGGTACGGCGGCCCGCCGGCCTCCCCGGCCTCACCGGCCCCGCCGTCACGAACCGGCAGGCGGTACGGCGGCCCGCCCGGCTCGGCAGCCGCCCAGCCCGGGGACGTCCAGCCCGGTGAGGCCCTGGCCCGGCGGCGGCCCGGCGGCTTCCGGCGGTCCGGCCGCGACCCGGCCGGCGGCGATCCGGCGGCCCGGCGCCGCCTCGTCACCGGCTCCCGCCGCCCGGCCGCCGTACGGCGCCGGCCGTCACACGTCCTGGCTACGGCCTGTCGGGAGCCCGGCCGTCACACCTGCGGGCGGCACCCCTTCGCCCCGCCGTGGTCGTACCGGCGAAGCCCGGCCGAGCCCGGCCGCCGCGCCGCCCGCAGGCGGTTCTGCGACGACCCGCTCGCGGCTCGGCGCCGACCGGCCGCCCTCACAGCCCCAGCAGCCACCGCCCCCCGCCCATCAGGGAGCACAGCGACACCGCGTGGAACAGGAACAGCCACAGGGCCGCGGGGGCGTGGGTCAGGCGGGCGAGCTGGTCCGCGTCGGAGTCGCCGGCGCCGCCCCGGGAGCGCTTCGCCTGCAGCTCGAAGGCCGGGCGTACGCCGCCCAGCAGCAGGAACCACACCACCGCGTACGCGAACGCGGCCTGCACCTGGGGTCCGGTGAGCCAGGAGACGAGCACGAAGGTGCCGCCCGTGAGGAGGACCGTCAGCGCGCCGTAGGCGTTGCGGATCATCACCAGCATCGCCACCAGCAGGGCCGTCGCGACCCACAGCAGCAGCGTGATCCGGCCGGCCGCGAGCAGGGCCGCGCCGCCGAGGCCGAGCAGCGGGGGAGCGGTGTAGCCGGCGGCCGCGGTGAGGATCATGCCGAGCCCGTACGGCTTGCCGCGGCTCACGGTGAGCCCGCTGGTGTCGGAGTGCAGCCGGATGCCGGTCAGCTGCCGGCCGGTGAGCAGCGCGACCAGGCCGTGACCGCCCTCGTGGGCGATGGTGATGGCGTTGCGGGCTATGCGCCACAGCGTGTGCGGGACGACCACGGCCAGTGCCGCGACCATGGTCGCCAGCACCACCCACAGGTCCGGATCGGACTGGGTACCGATGAGCCGGTCCCAGAGGTCGGGCAGCGCGGTCGCGGCGAGGCTGTCCATGTGTGGAAGTGGCTCCTCTGCTGGTGGGGAGTCTGGCAGGGTGGCACGTATGTGCGGACGGTATGCATCGAGTCGTAGGCCCGAGGATCTCGCAGGCATCTTCGAGGTCGAGAAGTGGGAGCCCGAGGAGACCCTGGAGCCCGACTACAACGTGGCCCCGACCAAAGAGGTCTACGCCGTCCTGGACCGCCCCCTCAAAGACGTGCCGGACCCGCGTCCGGTTCGGCAGCTGCGCAAGCTGCGGTGGGGGCTCGTGCCGTCCTGGGCGAAGACGCCCGAGGGCGGCGCCCGCATGATCAACGCGCGCGCCGAGACGGTGCACGAGAAGCCCGCCTACCGCCGCGCCTTCACTTCCCGGCGCTGCATCCTGCCCGCCGACGGCTACTACGAGTGGGTCACCGGCAAGGAGGAGCGCGAGCTGGAGGTCGAGGGCAGGAAGAAGCGGCCGCGCAAGCAGCCGTACTTCGTGCTGCCGGCCGACGGATCGGTGTTCGCGATGGCCGGCCTGTACGAGTTCTGGCGGGACGGCACCCTGCCGGACGACCACCCGCAGGCCTGGTGGGTGACCTGCTCGGTGATCACCACGGAGGCCGAGACGTCGCCGCTGGCCGTCGCCCCCGCCGAGGGCCCGCACGCGCTGGCCGACATCCACCCGCGGATGCCGCTGATGCTCACCCCGGACCGCTGGGACGCCTGGCTGGACCCGGCCCGCACCGACCCCGACGACCTGCGCGAGCTGCTCGCGCCGCCGCCCGCCGGCCTGATGCGCGCCTACCCCGTCTCCACGGCCGTGAGCAATGTCCGCAACAACGGCCCGGAGCTGCTCAAGGAGCTTCAGGGCCCGGAAGAGGGCACACTCTTCTAGCGTGATCGAGATTGTCGAGACCGAGGCCGGAACCGCACGCATCACCTGGCACCGGGCGGAGGAACCCCGGCTGGTCCTCGCCCTGAGCCATGGCGCCGGCGGCGGCGTCGAGGCCCGCGACCTGCAGGCCCTCGCCCGGGTCCTGCCCGGGCACGGCGTCACCGTGGCCCTCGTCGAGCAGCCCTGGCGGGTGGCCGGCAAGAAGGTCGCGCCCGCGCCGAAGACGCTGGACACCGGCTGGCGCGGCATCTGGCCGGCGCTGGCCGGGATGGAACTGCCGGTGATCTCCGGCGGCCGCAGCGCCGGCGCCCGCGTCGCCTGCCGTACGGCGTCCGAGCTGGGCGCGCACGCGGTGCTCGCGCTGAGCTTCCCGCTGCACCCGCCGGGCAGACCGGAGAAGTCCCGGGCCGAGGAGCTGCTGGGCGCCGGGGTGCCCACGCTCGTCGTCCAGGGCGGCAACGATCCCTTCGGGAGGCCGCAGGAGTTCCCGGACGGGTCGTACGACCTGGTCGAGGTGGCGGACGCCGATCACGGCTTCGCCGTGCCCAAGCGGGCGGCGATCACCCAGGAGCAGGCACTGGAGACCGTCACCGCCGGTGTCGTGCGGTGGGTCGGGTCACTGGCCTGAAAGGGCCGGGAATGACGGGCGGACGGTCGCTGTTGAGGCGGACAGAAGTGCTGGGGAATCAGCACCGACGTCGTGGGAGAGGAAGTCCGCCGCATGGGTTCGACCACATGCCCGAGCCGTCAGCTGCGCGCCGACCTGGACTGGACGGTGCTGCACGCGGCCAAGACCGCTCCTATTCGAGCGGCGGCAGGCACGGGTCGTCGTCTATCCTCCGATTCGGGTGGGACCGGTTTCGGCCGCCCGACGTCGCTTGAGGAGGTGGGTCCGGTTCCCGGTACCGACGCAGGGACCGACAACGGCCAGACGGGGGTGCCCGAGGGCCAGGGCGCCGGCGCGGACGCGAGCACGGAGTCGACCGCGGAGCGCAGCGCGCGCTTCGAGCGGGACGCGCTCGAATTCCTGGACCAGATGTACTCGGCCGCCCTGCGCATGACGCGCAACCCGGCCGACGCCGAGGACCTGGTGCAGGAGACGTACGCCAAGGCGTACGCGTCCTTCCACCAGTTCCGCGAGGGCACCAACCTCAAGGCGTGGCTGTACCGGATCCTGACCAACACCTTCATCAACTCCTACCGCAAGAAGCAGCGCGAGCCCCAGCGCTCCGCGGCGGAGGAGATCGAGGACTGGCAGCTCGCGCGCGCCGAGTCGCACATGTCCACGGGTCTGCGCTCCGCGGAGTCGCAGGCGCTGGACCACCTCCCCGACTCGGACGTGAAGGAAGCGCTGCAGGCGATCCCCGAGGAGTTCCGCATCGCCGTCTACCTCGCCGACGTAGAGGGCTTTGCCTACAAGGAGATCGCGGACATCATGGGGACACCCATCGGTACGGTGATGTCCCGGCTGCACCGGGGCCGCCGTCAACTGCGCGGAATGCTCGAGGACTACGCCCGTGAGCGCGGGCTGGTCCCGGCCGGCGCCGGAGAGTCGAACGAAGCGAAAGGCTCGGGCTCATGAGCTGCGGAGAGCCGCACGAGACGGACTGCAGTGAGGTCCTGGACCATCTGTACGAGTTCCTCGACAGTGAGATGCCGGACGTCGATCGCGACAAGTTCAAGCAGCACTTCAAGGAGTGCTCGCCGTGCCTGGAGAAGTACGGCCTGGAGCAGGCCGTGAAGAAGCTGGTCAAGCGGTGCTGCGGGCATGACGACGTGCCCACCGACCTGCGCGCCAAGGTCCTCGGGCGGCTGGACCTGATCCGTTCCGGACAGGCGGTCCCCGAGCACGACGTCACCGCTGCGCCGCAGGAGTCCTGACTCCCCGCTGTCACCCGAACGTGCTAATCCGCGGGTCATCCGCCCGCGGAGCCCCCTGACGCCGCCCTAGGCTCCGAACCCTGGAGGCGGCGCGGGCCGGGGGAGGGGCGTTCATGGAGGCGGTTCCGGTACGGGCACGCGTCTGTGTGGCCGTCGCCGTCGCCGGTGCCGTGCTCTGCCTGCTCCCCCTGCCGTCCGTGCGGACGTCCTGGTGGGCGCTCGCCCTGCTCGCCGCGCTCTACGCCGCGGGCGAGCGGGTCGCGCGCCCCCGCTTCGCCGGAACGTTCTACCCCGTCCTGCTCGCCGGGGCCTTTCTGCTGCCGGCGCCCGCCGCGGCGCTGGTGGCGCTGCCCGGCGCCCTGCTCGCCCCGGTCGAGCAGCGGCCCGTGCTGCTGCGCCGGCTCTGGCGTGCCTCCCAGCTCGCGCTCGGCGTGTGGGCGGCGGCCCGGGTGCACACCGCGTTCGGTGGCCGGGACGCGGTCGCCGCGTCCGACTTCCCGTACGTGCTCGGACCGGCCGGTGCCGCCGTGCTCACCTTCTGCCTGGTCCTTGTGGTCCTCGACGGGGGCATCCGCGCCTGCGCCGACCGGGTCCCCGCGCGCCGTGCCTGGCGCGGGCTGTTCCTGCGCTCCCTCGGCCCGCTCGCGGTGCACGGGCTCGCCGGGCTGATGATGGCCGTGCTGTGGCGCAGCCGTTACGGTCCCGTCGCCGCGCTCCTCGTGCTGCTGCCGATGTGCGTCTCCTGGTGGGTCTTCGCCCAGTACCACCGGCAGCGCGCCGCCCACCAGGCCACGATCCGCGCGCTGGTGCAGGCCGTGGACATCAAGGACGGCTACACACGCGGCCACAGCGAGCGGGTCGGCCAGGCATCCATGATGATCGCCCGCGAACTGGGCATGGACGACGAGCGCGTGGAGGTGCTGCGCTTCGCCGGGATCCTGCACGACGTGGGCAAACTCGGCGTCCCCACCCGGCTGCTGCGCAAGGACGGCCCGCTCACGCCCGAGGAGCGGCGGGTGATCGAACTGCATCCCGAGTACGGCCACGACATCGTGCGCGGCATCTCCTTCCTCGGCGAGGCCCGTTCGGCCGTCCTGCACCACCACGAACGCATCGACGGCAGCGGCTACCCGTACGGTCTGCGCGGCGGTCAGATCCCCGAGCCCGCCCGGGTGGTCGCGGTCGCCGACGCCTTCGACGCGATGACGTCCACGCGCAGTTACAGCAGGGCGCGGCCGGTGCCGGCGGCGCTGGCGGAGCTGGAGCGGTGCGCCGGCGCGCAGTTCGACCCGCGCATGGTCGAGGCGCTCGTCCGCGCGGTGGCCCGCCAGGGCTGGCACCCGTCCGTCACCGCCGAGGAACCTCCGCCCCCGCCCGCCCCTCCGTCCCCCCGCCCGGCCCCCACCCGCCCGGGAGCCCACCGGTGAACGGGCGGCCCGGACCCGCGGACGGCGCGGCGCACGGGGGCGGGGTACCGGACGGGAAGCCCGCCGGTCTCCCGCGGCAAGCGGAGCCCGCGGGAGCGGCGCCGGGTGCGCCGCCCGCCGGGGAGCCCGTCGGCGAGGTGCGTGAGGCGCCCGCTGAGGCGGTGCGCGGGGCGTCCGCCGGCGAGGTGCGGGGACCGTCCGGCGGCGCGGTGCGCGGGGAGCCCGCCGGCGTGCCGCTCCCCGCGGGCGCGGAACGCGAGACCGGGGGCGGGCGGGTCTGCCGGGTGCGGGCCGCGCCGGTGCTGATCTGCGTGCACGCCTGTGCCGGGTTGCTGGCTCTCGTCTGTCTCGGGGACACCCTGCGTACGGGGCTCGACGACCGGCCTATCGCGCTCGCCTTCGGTGCGCTCGTCGCCATAGGGGAGCTCACCCGGTGGAGCGGTCCGCAACTGCGGGAGCCGGCGCCGCTCGGGGCCGCGGGGGCCTTGTCGTACGCCCTGCTGGGGCAGTGCGCCGGGCTGCCCACCGGGCACGGGCCGGCGCAGGTCGTCACCGTGGTCTGCGCCGCCGCGCTGCTGGGCGGTGTGCCGCACATCGCGTGCGGGCGCGGGCCGACGCCGGACGACCTGGCGCGGCGCACGCTGACCGCCGGGTTCGCCGCCGCCTGCTTCCAGCCGCTGTACAACCGCGGCGACTTCGACAGCTTCACCGGCCCCGCCTACGCCCTGCTGCTGGTCGCCGTGCTCGCGCTGACGGCCCTGTGCGACGCGGTGCTCGCCGCCGCCCTGGCCCACGCGCGCACCCGGTGGCCGTTCGCACCGCTGCTGCGCGACCAGCTGCGGGCGCTGCCCGGGATCGGCTCGGCGGTGTGCGCGACCGGCGCGGTGATGGCGCTCGGGGTGGCCGTCGCGGGTCTGTGGGCGCTGCCGGTGTTCTGTCTGCCGCTGCTGCTGACCCAGCTGGCGTTCCGCCGGTACGCGGCCGTGCGCGCCACCTACCGGCAGACCATCGCCTCCCTGGCCCGGGCCACCGAGATCGCCGGGTACACGCCCGCCGGGCACGCGCTGCGGGTCGCCGCGCTCAGCCAGGCGGTCGGGCGCGACCTCGGCCTGAGCGAGCCGGAGCTGACCGTGCTGGAGTACGCGGCGCTGATGCACGACATCGGGCAGCTCAGCCTTCTCGACCCGGTCCCGGCCGGCGCAACGGCCTGCCTGCCGCCCGAGGAGCAGCGCAGGATCGCCCTGCTCGGCGGCGCCGTCGTACGGCAGACCGGGGTGAGCCGGCAGGTCGCGAGGGTCGTGGAGCGGCAGGCCGACCCGTGCGGGGAGCAGCCGCTCGCGGCGCGGATCGTGCGCGCGGTGAACGCCTACGAGGAGAAGGCGCGGGACGCGGGGCCGGGCGGGGCGCTGGCGGCGCTGGAGGAGCTGCGGCTGGGGACGGCCGGGGACTATGCGCCGGAAGTGGTGGAATCGCTGGCCCGGGTACTGTCCCGGGAGCGGTCTGACCGGCCCCCCAGCTGGGTAACCCATGGGTAATGAGCGCCTCTCCCGGCGTACGTGGTTGGATGCGAGGGAGAGGGTGTCCGGGGGCGAGCCGGCCCACTTTCCGGAACTGGAACTGGCAGGCGGGAATCGTGAGGATCTTCGGCAAGGGACGGCACCGGCCCTCCGCCTCCTGGCGGCAGGCCACGGACCGCGCGTTCACGCTGATCGGCGACGGCCGGTACGAGGACGCGGGCGCGCTGCTGACGCGGGCCGCCGATCTGGAGCCCTGGCTGTCGGAGTCCTGGTTCAACCTCGCGCTGCTGCACAAGTTCCGGCACGACTGGGAGCAGGCGCGGGCCGCGGGCCTGCGCGCCGTCGCGCTGCTGGAGAAGGAGACCGGGGCGCCCGACTGGTGGAACGTGGGCATCGCCGCGACCGCGCTGCAGGACTGGCCGCTTGCCCGGCGGGCCTGGCAGGCGTACGGGCTGCACGTGCCCGGCGGTGCCACCGCCGCCGGTGAGCCGGCCGGCATGGACCTGGGCAGCGCGGCCGTACGGCTCTCCCCGGAGGGTGAGGCCGAGGTGGTGTGGGGCCGGCGGCTGGACCCGGCCCGGATCGAGGTGCTGTCCATTCCGCTGCCGTCGTCCGGGCGGCGCTGGGGCGAGGTCGTGCTGCACGACGGCGTCCCGCACGGGGAGCGCACCACGTCCATCGGGCACGCCTTCCCGGTGTTCGACGAGATCGAGCTGTGGGCGCCGTCGCCGGTGCCGACCTGGGTGGTGCTGATCGAGGCGGCGACCGAGGCGGACCGGGACGCGTTGGAGCAGCTCGCCGCGGACGCCGGGTTCGCCGCGGAGGACTGGTCGTCGTCGGTGCGGCTGCTGTGCCGGATGTGCTCGGAGTCGCGGATGCCGGCGGACGAGGGCGACGGTGTGCACCTCGACCCGCACGACCACAGCGAGCCGGGCCACCCGGGCCCGCTCGGGCACCGCACGGACGGGCAGCTGTGGGTGCCGGAGCGCGAGTGCGGGGTGGCGGCGCCGGCCTCGCTGGTCAGGGGACTGCTCGACGGGTGGGTCGCGGACAGCCCGGACTCGCGGGACTGGCGGGATCTGGAAGAGGTCTGTTAGGGCCCGCCGTACCCTGTATCAGCAACATCCCTTTTGTTTGTTCAGGAAGGCTTACGTCGGTCATGGCGCAGCAGGACACCGATCAGCAGCACGCGGGCGTGCTCCCCGTCGACGACGAGGGGTACGTCGTCGACACGGAGGACTGCGAGGAGCGCGAGACCGCCTGGCGTGAGCGCGGCACCTCGCGGCCCATCACGGTCGTCGGCAACCCGGTGCTGCACAAGGAGTGCAAGGACGTCACCGACTTCGGCGACGACCTGCAGCAGCTGGTCGCGGACATGTTCGCCTCGCAGCGCACCGCGGAGGGCGTCGGCCTGGCCGCCAACCAGATCGGCGTCGACCTGAAGGTCTTCGTCTACGACTGCCAGGACGACAACGGCGTCCGGCACGTCGGCGTGGTGTGCAACCCCAAGCTGGTCGAACTGCCTGCCGACAAGCGCCGGCTGGACGACAGCAACGAGGGCTGCCTGTCGGTGCCGACGGCGTACGCGCCGCTCGCCCGCCCCGACTACGCCGAGGTCACCGGCCAGGACGAGCGGGGCAACCCGATCAAGGTGCGCGGCACCGGCTACTTCGCCCGGTGTCTGCAGCACGAGACCGACCACCTGTACGGCTACCTGTACATCGACCGGCTCTCCAAGCGCGAACGCAAGGACGTGCTGCGGCAGATGGCCGAGAACGAGCCGCGCTACCCGGTCGTCGCGAACGACTGACGTCACAACCGCCTCTCGAACGGCGCCGCTTCGGGCCTGACCGCCCCAAGCGGCGCCGTTCGTCTGTTCGTCGTGCGTTCGAGCCCCTGCGCTCATCTCTTGATCGATAAGCAGTCACATAGGGGGAGAATCTCGGCACCTCGGGGTAGTGAATGAAGCAAATCCGTTCCCAGAACGGTCAGTTGTGGTGCTGAATGGGAAGTGCGGGGATACGCGACGGCGCACGCCCGGCACGACGGGAGGGGTGTGCGCGCAGCGGCGGCTGAGAGGGGTAGTTCGTGCATGCTCTCCCATACAGCACCACACGCGGCACCGGGGCGGCGCCGAAGGCGGTGGCGGTCCCACCGTCGCTAACTCTTCCGGTGATCGAGGCGGCGTTTCCCCGGCGGTTGCATCCGTATTGGCCAAAGCTTCAGGAGAACACCCGGACCTGGTTGCTGGAAAAACGGCTGATGCCGGCGGACAAGGTCCGGGAATATGCCGACGGACTGTGCTACACCGACCTCATGGCGGGCTACTACCTGGGTGCCGCCGACGAGGTCCTGCAGGCCATCGCCGACTACAGCAGCTGGTTCTTCGTCTGGGACGACCGCCACGACCGCGACATCGTGCACCGACGGCCGGACGCCTGGCGGCGCCTGAAGGGCAGGCTGCACACCGCGCTGGACGCCCCGCAGGACCATCTGCGGCACCAGGACCCGCTGGTCGCGGGGCTGGCGGACAGCGTGGGACGGCTGTACTCGTTCCTGCCGGACAGCTGGAACGCCCGCTTCGCCCGGCACTTCCACACCGTGATCGAGGCCTACGACCGCGAGTTCCACAACCGCACCGAGGGCATCGTCCCGACGGTCGAGGAATACCTCCGGCTGCGCCGGCTCACCTTCGCCCACTGGATCTGGACCGATCTGCTGGAGCCGAGCGCCGGCCTCGAACTCCCGGACGCCGTACGGAAAAACCCGGCCTATCGGCGCCCGGCCCTGCTGAGCCAGGAATTCGCCGCCTGGTACAACGACCTGTGCTCGCTGCCGAAGGAAATAGCAGGCGACGAGGTGCACAATCTCGGCATCAGTCTCATCACCCATGAGGGCCTCACCCTGGAAGAGGCGGTGCGCGAAGTCCGGCGCCGGGTCGAGGAATGCATCACCGAATTCCTCGACGCGGAAAAGGACGCTTTACGGTTCGCCGACGGACTCGACGACGGCACGGTGCGCGGAAAAGAACTGAGCGCCGCCGTACGGGCTTGCGTCGGGAACATGCGGAACTGGTTCAGTTCCGTCTACTGGTTCCACCACGAATCCGGCCGGTACATGGTCGACAGCTGGGACGACCGGTCCACGCCCCCGTACGTCAACAACGAAGCGGCAGGTGAGAAATGACCGTCGAGTCGGTGAAGCCCCCCGTGTCCACGGCCCCGCGGCCCGGCGAGCCGCCCCTCGCGGGCGGCGGCGTCCCGCTCCTCGGCCACGGCTGGAAACTGGCCCGCGATCCATTGCGGTTCATGTCCACGCTGCGCGACCACGGCGACGTCGTCCGCCTCAAGCTCGGCCCCAAGACGGTGTACGCCGTCACCACGCCGGAACTGACCGGCGCCATCGCGCTCAGCCCCGACTACCACATCGCCGGACCGCTGTGGGAGTCCCTGGAGGGACTGCTCGGCAAGGAAGGCGTGGCCACCGCCAACGGCCCGCTCCACCGCCGGCAGCGGCGCACCATCCAGCCCGCCTTCCGGCTCGACGCGATCCCCGCGTACGGGCCGATCATGGAGGAGGAGGCGCACGCGCTCGCCGAGCGCTTCGGCGACGGCCGGACCATCGACTGCACCGGCGAGTCCTTCCGGATCGCGGTGCGGATCGCCGCCCGCTGCCTGTTGCGCGGCGACTACATGGACGAGCGCGCCGAGCGGCTGTGCACCGCCCTCGCGGTGGTCTTCCGGGGCATGTACCGGCGCATGGTGGTGCCGCTCGGGCCGCTGTACCGGCTGCCGCTGCCGGCCAACCGGGAATTCAATCGTGCCCTGGCCGATTTGCATCTCCTCGTCGACGAGATCATCGCCGAGCGACGCGCATCTGGTCAAAAGCCGGACGATTTGCTGACGGCATTGCTGGACGCGAAGGACGAAAACGGCGACCCCATCGGGGAGCAGGAGATCCACGACCAGGTCGTCGCGATCCTCACCCCCGGCAGCGAAACGGTGGCATCCACCATCATGTGGTTGCTTCAGGCACTTGCCGAGCACCCGGAACACGCCGACAAGGTCCGTGACGAAGTCGAATCCGTCACCGGCGGCCGGCCCGTCGCATTCGAGGACGTGCGCGCACTGCGGCACACCAACAATGTCGTCATCGAGGCCATGCGTTTGCGGCCCGCCGTATGGATATTGACCCGGCGCGCGGTCGTCGACACCGAACTCGGTGGCTATCGCATTCCGGCCGGGTCCGACATCGTCTACAGCCCGTACGCGATCCAGCGCGATCCGAAGTCGTACGCCCGGAACCTGGAGTTCGATCCGGACCGCTGGCTTCCGGACCGGGCCAAGGAGGTGCCGAAACACGCCATGAGCCCGTTCAGCACCGGCAACCGCAAGTGCCCCAGCGACCACTTCTCCATGGCGCAGCTGACCCTGATCACCGCCGCGCTCGCCGCGAGGTACCGCTTCGAGCAGGTCCCGGGCTCGAACGACGACACCCGGGTCGGCATCACCCTGCGCCCGCAGCGGCTGCTGCTGCGGGCGGTGCCGCGCTGAGGGCAGGGTCCGCGCCCCGGGGCCGCCCGACCCGCTCGGACGGCCCCGGGACCGCCACCGTGCTGAGCCCCTCAGGAGGCCCCGGAACCGCCGCCCCGCCCAGCTCTCAGGCGGCCTCGGGCCCGCGGAAGGTGCGGCGGTAGGCGTTCGGCGTGGTGCCCAGCACCCGGGTGAACTGGTATCGCAGCGCCGCCGCCGTGCCGAACCCGGTGCGCCAGGCGATCGCGTCCATCGTCTCGTCCGTCTCCTCCAGCAGCCGCTGCGCCAGCAGTACCCGCTGGCGCAGGATCCACCGGTACGGCGTCGTGCCGGTCTCCTGCTGGAAGCGGCGGGCGAAGGTGCGCGGCGCCATGTGGGCCCGGGCGGCGAGCTGCTCGACGGTGACCTCCTGGTCGAGATGCGCTTCCATCCAGACCAGCACCTCGCCCACGGTGTCGCAGGGGTTCTTCGGCAGCGGCCGCTCGATGAACTGCGCCTGCCCGCCGTCCCGGTGCGGCGGCACGACCATCCGGCGGGCGATCCGGTTGGCGACCTCCTGGCCCTGTTCCTTGCGGACCAGATGCAGACAGGCGTCGATGCCGGCGGCGGTGCCCGCCGAGGTGATCACCGGGTCCTCGTCGACGTAGAGCACGTCCGGCTCGACGACCGCGCGCGGGTACTGGCGGCGCAGCTCCGCGGCGTGGTGCCAGTGCACCGCGCAGCGCCGCCCGTCCAGCAGACCGGCGGCGCCGAGCACGAACACCCCGGAGCACACGCTGAGCACGCGCGTCCCGCGCTCCACCGCCCGGACCAGGGCGTCCAGGAGCGCGGGCGGATAGGTGCGCTCCGTGAAGTCGTCCCCGGCCGGCACGGCGATCAGGTCCGCCTCCTCCAGCCGCTCCAGGCCGTACGGCGTCGACACGGTCAGTCCGCCGACATGGGTGCCCAGCGCCGGGCCCTCGGCGGAGACGACCGCGAAGTCGTACCCCGGCAGTCCCTCGTCGCTGCGGTCGATCCCGAAGACCTCGCAGACGACCCCGAGTTCGAAGGGATGCACACCGTCGAGCAGGACGGCCGCGACATTTTTCAGCATGCTGCCAGTGTGCCTCGACGCTGGCAGGAATTCGAGGGTCCACGGCAGTCCTGCCACTCACGGTAAGGAGCATTCGGCGCGAGAGTGGTGTCCATGAACGGAAACCAGATCGAAGGCCTGATCGGAATGACCGCCACCCTGGGGATCCTGGTCCTCCTGGTGCTCCCCTCCCTGCTCGGCGTGCTGCGCGACCGCCGCATGGACCGCCAGATCCGGGAGGCCGCGCAACCGGCCGCCCGACCGCGGACGACCGGTCCTCGGACCACGCGCCGGGCCCCGCGCATCCAGGCCCACCGCACGGTCCGACCCCGCGCGTGACCGGCCGCGTCAGAAGTCCTCGTCCAGGTCGACGGTGCCCTCCACCGCGACCTGGTACGCGGACGGACGGCGCTCGAAGAAGTTCGTCAGCTCCTGGACGCCCTGCAGCTCCATGAACGAGAACGGGTTCTGCGAGCCGTACACCGGGGCGAAGCCGAGCCGCGCGAGCCGCTGGTCGGCGACGCACTCCAGGTACTGCCGCATCGACTCGGTGTTCATGCCCGGCAGCCCGTCCCCGCACAGGTCGCGCGCGAACTGCAGCTCGGCCTCCACCGCCTCCCTCAGCATGTCGGTGACCTGCTGCTGCAGCCGGTCGTCGAACAGGTCCGGCTCCTCCTTGCGGACGGTGTCGACCACGTCGAAGGCGAACGACATGTGCATCGTCTCGTCCCGGAACACCCAGTTGGTGCCGGTCGCCAGACCGTGCAGCAGCCCCCGGCTGCGGAACCAGTAGACGTACGCGAAGGCGCCGTAGAAGAACAGGCCCTCGATGCACGCGGCGAAGCAGATCAGGTTGAGCAGGAAGCGGCGCCGGTCGGCCTGGGACTCCAGGCGCTCCAGCTTCTCCACCTCGTTGATCCACTTGAAGCAGAACCCGGCCTTCTCCCGGATGGACGGGATGTTCTCCACGGCCGCAAACGCGGCGGCGCGGTCGTCCGGGTCGGGCAGATAGGTGTCCAGCAGCGTCAGATAGAACTGGACGTGCACGGCCTCCTCGAACAGCTGCCGCGACAGATACAGGCGCGCCTCGGGCGAGTTGATGTGCTTGTACAGCGTCAGCACCAGGTTGTTCGCCACGATCGAGTCGCCCGTCGCGAAGAAGGCCACCAGCCGGCCGATGAGGTGCTGCTCCGCCGGTGTCAGCTTCGCCAGGTCGGCGACGTCGGAGTGGAGGTCGACCTCCTCCACGGTCCAGGTGTTCTTGATGGCGTCCCGGTAGCGCTCGTAGAAGTCGGGGTAGCGCATGGGGCGCAGGGTGAGCTCGAAGCCGGGGTCGAGCAGGTTCTGGGGGCGGGCGGTCGTCACTGGCAGGCCTCGCAGGACTCGGGGTTTTCCAGGGAGCAGGCGACGGCCTCTTCGGAGGTCGCCTGCTGCACGGGGACGGTGGCCTGCGCCTGGGCGGCGCGGGCGATGCGCGTCGCGGGGCGCGAGCGGAGGTAGTACGTCGTCTTCAGCCCGGACTTCCAGGCGTAGGCGTACATCGAGGAGAGCTTGCCGATGGTCGGCGTCTCCATGAAGAGGTTCAGGGACTGCGCCTGGTCCAGGAACGGGGTCCGGGCCGCCGCCATGTCGATCAGGCCGCGCTGCGGGATCTCCCACGCGGTGCGGTACAGCCGCCGCACCTCTTCGGGGATCCAGGCGAAGTCCTGCACCGAGCCGTTGCTGTCCCGCAGGGCCTCCCGGGTGCGGGCGTCCCAGACCCCCAGGTCCTTGAGGTCCTGCACCAGGTAGGAGTTGACCTGGAGGAACTCACCGGACAGCGTCTCGCGCTTGAACAGGTTCGACACCTGCGGCTCGATGCACTCGTACACGCCCGCGATGGACGCGATGGTGGCGGTCGGCGCGATCGCGAGGAGCAGGGAGTTGCGCATCCCCGTGGTGGCGATACGGCGGCGCAGCGCCTCCCAGCGCTCCGGCCAGGTGAGCTCCACGTCGTAGTGGTCGGGGTGCAGCACCCCCCGCGCGGTGCGGGTCTTCTCCCAGGCCGGCAGCGGGCCGTTGCGCTCGGCGAGGTCGGCGGAGGCCTCGTACGCGGCGAGCATGATCCGCTCGGCGATCCGGGTGGACAGCGCCTTCGCCTCGGGGGAGTCGAACGGCAGGCGCAGCTTGAAGAAGACGTCCTGCAGCCCCATCGCGCCCAGGCCCACCGGGCGCCACTGGGCGTTGGAGCGGCCCGCCTGCTCGGTCGGGTAGAAGTTGATGTCGACGACCCGGTCGAGGAAGGTGACCGCGGTGCGGACGGCGCCGTCCAGCCGCGCCCAGTCGATGTCGCCGGCCGCCGCGTCGACGAAGGCGCCGAGGTTCACCGACCCCAGGTTGCACACCGCCGTCTCGCCGTCGTCGGTGACCTCCAGGATCTCCGTGCACAGGTTGGAGGAGTGCACGACGTGGCCCGGGAGCGCGGTCTGGTTGGCGGTGCGGTTGGCGGCGTCCTTGAAGGTCATCCAGCCGTTGCCGGTCTGCGCGAGGGTGCGCATCATCCGGCCGTACAGCTCGCGCGCCGGGATCGTCTTCCGCGCCAGGCCCGCCTGCTCCGCCTTGCGGTAGGCGGCGTCGAACTCCTCGCCCCACAGGTCGACCAGCTCCGGCACGTCGGCCGGGGAGAACAGCGACCACATCTCGTCGGCGTTCACCCGGCGCATGAACTCGTCCGGGATCCAGTGCGCGAGGTTCAGGTTGTGGGTGCGGCGGGCGTCCTCACCGGTGTTGTCCCGCAGCTCCAGGAACTCCTCGATGTCCGAGTGCCAGGTCTCCAGGTACACCGCGGCCGCGCCCTTGCGCCGCCCGCCCTGGTTCACGGCGGCGACGGAGGCGTCCAGGGTCTTCAGGAACGGCACGATGCCGTTGGAGTGCCCGTTGGTGCCCCGGATCAGCGAACCGCGGCTGCGGATGCGGGAGAACGACAGCCCGATGCCGCCGGCGTGCTTGGAGAGCCGGGCGACCTGGTGGTAGCGCTCGTAGAGGGAGTCCAGTTCGTCCCGCGGGGAGTCCAGGAGATAGCAGGACGACATCTGCGGGTGCCGGGTGCCGGAGTTGAACAGGGTGGGGGAGGAGGGCAGGTAGTCCAGGCGGCTCATGAGCCCGTAGAGCGCGGCGACTTCGTCGACCGCCCGGGCCGTGTCGTCCTCGGCCAGCCCGCTCGCCACCCGCAGCAGGAAGTGCTGGGGCGTCTCGACGACCTTGCGGGTGATCGGGTGCCGCAGGAGGTAGCGGCTGTACAGCGTGCGCAGGCCGAAGTAGCCGAAGCGGTCGTCGGCGCCGGTGTCGATCAGCGCGTCGAGCCGCCCGGCGTGCAGGCGCACGAAGTCGGCGGTCCGGTCGGCGATGAGACCCTCGCGGTGGCCCACGGCCACGGAGTCGGTGAAGGACGTCACGCCCTGCGAGGCGGCTTCCGCGCGGATGGCGAGGGTGAGCAGGCGGGCGGCGAGCCGGGAGTAGGCCGGGTCCTCGGAGATGAGTCCGGCGGCGGCCTCGGTGGCCAGTTCCCGCAGTTCCGCCTCGTCGGCGTGCGCCGACCGGCCGCGCAGCGCCGCGGCGGCGACCCGGCCGGGGTCGGTGTCGGGGAGGTCGGCGGTCAGCTCGGTCAGGGTCCGCAGCAGCGCGGCACCGGGACCGTCGGTGAGCGATGCGCCGGCTGAAGCCGGATCGGCGGGCGCGATGGTCACGTGGGGCTCTCCCTCGCTCGGCACGGGGCCTCGGCGAGGGCAGGGGGCAGCACACGAGCGCACGGGGCGCCGCGTCCACCGGCCCATTCCGCGAGGCCCGGACGTCAGGGCACACCGGCCGGGTGGCCGGGTGCACTGTCGGCAGGTCCTCGGACTGACTCCTGGGCACGGCGTTTCCGGGCGGGGCCGGGGAACGGACATGCACAAGTACACCGTTGCGGGACAGTTCCGGATTCGCACCGGATTCCCCTGCGGCGACAGCGAGCATGAGCATACATCTAGTGCCGGGCTGTCGCGTCACCCCCAGATGTTGTGTCCCGGTGGTGTCACAGCGTCAGCTCGTAGGTGAGCAGCATGATGTCGTCCAGCTCGGGCAGGGGGTTCCAGTCCCGCTCGGGCGTGCGGACGAAGCCCAGGCGTTCGTAGATGCGGTGGGCGGCGCGCATGGTCCGCTGGGTCGACAGCACGATGGCCGTGCAGCCCTCGACCGCCCGGGCGCGCTCGACGCAGGCCCGCACCAGCGCCTCGCCGGTGCCCCGGCCGCGCGCCTCGTGGGCCACCGCGAGCATCCGTATCTCGGCCTCGCCGGGGCGGGCGATGTCGGCCATGGGGCCGCCGGCCGGGACGAAGGTGACGCCGCCGAGGACCGTGCCGCTGTCGTCGGCGGCGACCAGCACCTGGGCCGCGGCGGCGCGCCGGGCGACGTCGCGCAGCTCGTCGAGGTAGGTGTCGCTCTCGCCGAAGTCGAGCAGCCCGTCGTGGAGATAGGCCCGGGCGGTGATCTCCCCGAGCACGGCGTACTCGGCGGGGTCGGCCGGGCGGATCCGGATGTCCATGGGGTGAGTGTGCCGCACGGGTACGACAACGGGCCGCCGGATTTCCCGGCGGCCCGTGTGCGCGGACCGGACGGTGACCGGAGCGCGGGTGCGCGGACCGGTCAGTGACCGGCGCCCGCCGTGGCCGGCGGCAACTCGACCTGGACGCCCGGGTCGCCGGCGTCGGCCGTGTAGTCCTCCGGCCGGGTCTCGTCCGTGCCCTCGGGCGCCTTCAGGGCCTTCAGGACGAAGGTCAGCACGACCGTCACGACCACGTTGAGGACGAACGCCGTCAGGCCGATGTAGCCGATCTCGCCGATGCCGGGGATCTCCTTGGCGGAGCCGCCGAAGTGCTTCTGGCTCGGGTTGGTCGGCGAGGGCACGCCGTAGGCCACCAGCGTGCCGTAGACCATGCCGACCGCCCAGCCCGCCAGCAGCGCCCAGCGGTGGAACCACCGCGTGAACAGGCCGCCCACCAGGGCCGGGAAGGTCTGCAGGATCCAGATGCCGCCGAGCAGCTGGAAGTTGATGGCGACCGTCTTGTCCATGGTCAGGACGAAGACCAGCGCGCCGACCTTCACCAGCAGGGACACCAGCTTGGAGACCTTGGTCTCCTGCTCGGGCGTCGCGTCCGGCTTGATGAAGTCCTTGTAGATGTTGCGCGTGAACAGGTTCGCCGCCGCGATCGACATGATCGCCGCCGGGACCAGCGCCCCGATGCCGATCGCCGCGAAGGCGATGCCCGCGAACCAGTCCGGGAACATGGTCTCGAACAGCTGCGGGATGGCCAGCTGGCCGTTCTGCACCTTGATCCCGGCCGCGATCGCCATGAAGCCGAGCAGCGCGAGCAGGCCCAGCATCAGCGAGTACAGCGGCAGGATCGTGGTGTTGCGGCGGATCACCTCACGGCTCTTGGAGGAGAGCGTCGCGGTGATCGAGTGCGGGTACATGAACAGCGCGAGCGCGGAGCCCAGCGCCAGCGTGGCGTAGGTCCACTGCTGTGCCTCGCCCGAGGCCAGCGCGCCCCGCGGCTTGCCCGTGGTCGGGTTGACCTGGCTGAACGCGTCGCCCGCCTTGGCGAAGATGTCGTCGAAACCGCCCAGCTTGATCGGGATGTAGATGATCGCCACCGCGATGACGAGGTAGATCAGCGCGTCCTTCACGAACGCGATCAGCGCGGGGGCCCGCAGACCCGACGAGTACGTGTACGCCGCCAGCACGCCGAACGCGATCAGCAGCGGCAGGTCCTTGACGAACCAGTTGGTGTTCTCGCCGCCGCCGACGCCCATCACGTCCAGCACGGCCTGGATGCCGACGAGCTGGAGCGCGATGTACGGCATCGTCGCCAGGATGCCGGTGACGGCCACGGCCAGCGACAGTCCCTTGGACCCGAAGCGGCCGCGCACGAAGTCCGACGTCGTCACATACCCGTGCTTGTGCGACACCGACCACAGCCGGGGCAGGAAGGTGAAGATCAGCGGGTAGACGAGGATCGTGTACGGCACCGCGAAGAAGCCGGACGCGCCCGCCGCGTAGATCGCCGCCGGCACCGCGACGAAGGTGTACGCCGTGTACAGGTCGCCGCCGAGCAGGAACCACGTGATCCAGGTGCCGAACGACCGTCCGCCCAGGCCCCATTCGTCGAGGCTGTGCTCGTTCTCGGCCTTGCGCCAGCGGGCCGCCAGGAAGCCCATGACGGTCACGAGCAGGAAGAAGAAGATGAAGACGCCGAGTGCGACGCCGTTCACGCCGTCCTTCACTTGTCCGCACCGCCCTTCTGGGACGCGCGGGCGCGCTGGTCACGCTGCCACAGCTTGTAAGCGATCATCGTCAGTGCCGTGGAGATGAGCACCCACAGCATCTGGTACCAGTAGAAGAACGGGATCCCGATGAAGGCCGGGTCCACCTTGGCGTAACTACCGACCCACAGCATCGCCACGAAGGGCGCGACAAGGCAGAGGGCGATGACGACGCGCACGGGCGTCACCACCGCCGGTCTGGACACATCTGGCGCATTCGACATCGCGCGGCTCCGTCCCCTCACTGATCACCTGTGCAATGCGCAGGAAATCTAGGTCAGGTGTAGCAGGAACGGAACCCCTCGTCCGTATAACGGTCGTTGACATCCGTGACCGTTATACGACCGCGATGCCGCCGCGATCCGGCGGCCCGCTGCCGGGCCGCTGCCGGGCCGCCTCGGTGGGGGGGCGAGGTGGGCCCCCCGGGGCGTCAGTCCTGAGGGCGCTTCAGGCGGGCCACGAACTTGTAGCGGTCGCCCCGGTAGACCGAGCGCACCCACTCCACCGGCTCGCCGTGCCGGTCGAAGGAGTGGCGGGAGAGCATCAGCATCGGCAGGCCCACGTCGGTGCCGAGCAGGCCGGCTTCGCGCGGGGTGGCCAGCGAGGTCTCGATGGTCTCCTCGGCCTCGGCGAGGTGGACGTCGTAGACCTCGGCGAGCGCGGTGTACAGGGACGTGTACTTCACCAGCGAGCGGCGCAGCGCCGGGAACCGCTTGGCCGAGAGGTGGGTCGTCTCGATCGCCATCGGCTCGCCGTTGGCCATGCGCAGCCGCTCGATGCGCAGCACCCGGCCGCCGGCGGTGATGTCGAGCAGCGTGGCGAGCCGCTCGTCGGCGGTGATGTACCCGACGTCCAGCAACTGCGAGGTGGGCTCCAGGCCCTGGGCGCGCATGTCCTCCGTGTACGACGTCAGCTGCAGCGCCTGCGAGACCTTGGGCTTGGCCACGAACGTGCCCTTGCCCTGGATGCGCTCCAGCCGGCCCTCGACCACGAGCTCCTGCAGGGCCTGGCGCACGGTCGTGCGGGAGGTGTCGAACTCCGCCGCGAGCGTCCGCTCGGGCGGGACCGGGGTGCCGGGCGGCATCGTCTCGGTCATGTCGAGCAGGTGCTTCTTCAGGCGGTAGTACTTGGGCACGCGCGCGGTACGGACGGTGGCGCCACTGTCGTTCTCCGCACTGCTGACGTCGGTGCTCATGCTCTGCCTTCCCGGCTCCGGTGCCGAAGCGGCCGACACGCCATCGGCCGCGGGCTCACATCGTGGCACGGCTCGGTGAGGGCGGACCTCGGTGGGCGCCTCCGCACGCTCCGTGATCTCCTCTGTATACCGTCGCCGCCTGTGCTGGTCTAGTCCAGCGGGGCGGGTGGATCGTCCTGTGACGGCCCCGCCCACCGGCCTCCCGGTCGCCGCGGACCGCCCGGCCCCGGTTGTCGCGGACCGCCGGGTGCGGACCCCGCCCCCGGCGGTCCGGTCAGATCCCCTGCCACTCCGGCTTGTTGGCGTAGGTGTGCCGGAAGTAGTCCGCCAGCTTCAGCTTGGACGCGGCCGCCTCGTCCACGACCACCGTCGCGTGCGGGTGCAGCTGCAGCGCGGACGCCGGGCAGACGGCCGCGACCGGACCCTCGACGGTCGCGGCCACCGCGTCCGCCTTGCCCTCGCCGGTCGCCAGCAGCACCAGGTGGCGGGCCTCCAGGATGGTGCCGATGCCCTGCGTGATGACGTGGTGCGGCACCTGGTCGATGTCGCCGTCGAAGAACCGGGCGTTGTCCACCCGGGTCTGCTCGGTCAGCGTCTTGATCCGCGTACGGGAGGCCAGCGAGGAGCACGGCTCGTTGAACCCGATGTGCCCGTCGGTGCCGATCCCGAGGAGCTGCAGATCGACCCCGCCGGCCTCGGCCAGCACCCTGTCGTACGCCTCGCACGCCGCCTGCACGTCCTCGGCCGTACCGTCCGGGCCGAGGAAGCGCTCCATGCCGATGCCGAGCGGCTCCAGCACCTCGCGGCGCAGCACCGAGCGGTAGGACTCGGGGTGCTCGGCGGGCAGCCCCACGTACTCGTCGAGCTGGGCGACCCGGGCCCGCGCGGTGTCCACGGCACCGGAGCGCACCTTCGCCTCCAGCGCCCGGTAGATGGGCAGCGGGGTCGAGCCCGTGGCCACGCCCAGCAGGGCGTCGGGCTTGCGCCGCAGCAGCTGCGCCATGGCCTCGGCGATGAGCTCGCCGCCCGCCTCGGCGTCCGGAACGATGACAACTTCCACGCTGGCCTGCCGTTTCGAAGAGGGACTCGGGGAGGGACCGGGGTGGCCCGCACCGGAAGGCACCGGGTGGCCCCAGGGGGCGCCGGGTGCCCGGAATCGGACCATGTGGTTTAGACCAATCTAACAGAGAGGGGTACCCGTCTCCCAGGGTCTCCGCACGTTCGAGCCACCGCCACCGCCACCGATGCCGGCACCGCCACCGTCACCGATGCCGGTACCGCCACCATCACCAATGCCGGTACCGCCCCTAGTGCAGGCTCAGCAGCGTGCCGCCCGTGGCGTCCAGATGCTGGCCCGTGACCCAGCGGGAGTCCGGGGAGGCCAGGAAGGCGACGACGTCCGCCACATCGGACACCGTGCCGACGCGCCCGAAGGCCGACACCGCCTCGGCGTGCCCGCGGGCCGCCGGGTCCGCGAGTACCCCGCTCGTGAGGTCCGTCTCGACGAACCCGGGCCCGACGGAGTTGACCGTGATGCCGCGCGGTGCCAGTTCCGCCGCGAGGGACCTGGTCAGGGTCGTCACCGCACCCTTGGCCATGTGAGTGGCCGCGATACCGGGTATGCCGAGGCGGGTCGCCGCCGTGACGTTGACGATCCGCCCCTGGTCGCGCAGCCGGTCCAGAGCGTGCTTGACGATGAAGAACGGCGCCTTGGCGTTGATCGCCAGCGTCCGCTCGAACAGCTCCTCGTCCGTCTCGCCCACGGTCGCGAAGAACGCCGCCCCCGCGTTGTTGACCAGGATGTCCACACCCTGTGCGTGCCGGTCGAAGGCCGCCCACAGTGCCTGCGCGTCACCCGGGACGCCCAGCTCGGCGCCGATCGCGAACGCGCTGCCGCCGGCCGCCTCGATCGCGGCCACCGTCTCCTTGGCCGCCGTCTCGTTCCTCCCGTAGTGCACCGCGACCCGGGCCCCGTCGCGTGCCAGCCGCTCGGCGATGCCCCGCCCGATCCCCCGGCTCGCCCCTGTCACCAGTGCCGTCCTGCCCGCAAGCACGCCCATGTCGGCGCCCCCCTCGCATTATCTAGTGGTCGCTACAAAAAAGACCGTAGCGCAGGCCGCGGACCTTTCTCTAGTGCCCGCTATAAAATCCACCCATGGGTGGACAGCCAGTGGCAGG
The DNA here is from genome assembly GCF_043082085.1 of Streptomyces sp. NPDC014801. Lineage (NCBI taxonomy): Bacteria > Bacillati > Actinomycetota > Actinomycetes > Kitasatosporales > Streptomycetaceae > Streptomyces > Streptomyces sp. NPDC014801. The sequence continues at coordinate 300,227 of NZ_JBIBXG010000010.1, forward strand.
ACAGAGCGCGGAACCCGACGGACGGGCGGCCGTGCCCGCGGGCGGACGGGCCGACGTTCCCGCAGGCGGACGACCGGACGCCCGCCCGGAAGCGCGCCCCGGAGCGCAGCCGGACGCCGGGCACCCCAGCGGGCAGGAGGGCGGCGCTCCCCGCCCCTCTCGCCCCCGCGGCCGCCCCCGCGCCTTCGACCGCGCGACCGCGCTGGAGAAGGCCGTCATGGCCTTCTGGGAGCGGGGCTACGAGGCGACCTCGGTCTCCGACCTGACCCGCGCCATGGGTATCGGCGCCCCGAGCCTGTACGCGGCCTTCGGCGACAAGCGCACGCTGTTCGAGGAGGTCGTCCGGCAGTACGGCGCGACGTACGGCTCCTTCGGCGAGCGCGCCCTGGCCGAGGAGTCCACCGCCCGCTCGGCGGTGCACCGGCTCCTGCGTGAGGCGGCCGTCACGTACACCGCGCCGGGCCGGCCGCACGGCTGCCTGTTCGTCCACGCGGCGACCAACTGCACGAGCCCCGAGGTGGAGGAGTTCCTGCGCGGAGTGCGCAACGCCCACATCGCCGCCTTCGAGCGCCGTATCCACGACGGGATCGCGGCGGGGGAGCTGCCGGCGGACACCGACGCGGGCGCCCTCGCCCGGCACACCGGCGCGATCATCCAGGGCATGTCCCAGCAGGCACGGGACGGGGCGAGCCGGGAGGAACTGGAAGCGCTCGCGGAATTTGCCATGACCGTGTGGCCCCGAAGCTGAGCGGGGCGGGCTAGGCTGCGGAGCACAACTGCACACACGTCTGCGCGAGCGAACCGCGTCCGGCGCATGGACAGGCCCAGTGGTCTAGTCCACAATGCGTAAGGAGTGCGCGAGAACGAGAGCGCGCAGCGACACGAGCCTCCGTCTTCCCCGCACAGGAAGACGGACCGAGGAACCGGAGCTCTCTGCCCTGACTGCCCCGGCTCCTCACCTTCGGCCGACCGGGACCGCACACCCCACGGCCGATATTGCTCCGGGCTGCGGTGCCGGGAGGGTTGAGGGTCCCTCCCAGGCGCCGCGGCCCGCGGGTGTTTCCGGGGCCGGTACGACCGGCCGCCCCCTCCGGTACGACCGGCCGCCCCTCCGGCACGACCGCCCGCCCCCTGGGGTGTGACCGCCCGGTACGACCGCCCGCCCCCTGCCCGGCCGTACATTTCAGGGCCGTACAAACCGCCAGGTACGCTCGCACACGTGCCCTCCATGAACGAACTGGTCCGCCAGCACACCGCCCTCGACGACTCCGACCTCGAGTGGCTCCACCTGCTGGTGTCGGAGTGGCAGCTGCTCTCCGACCTCTCCTTCGCCGACCTGGTCCTGTGGGTGCCCACCCGGGACGGCACCCGGTACGTCTCGGTCGCCCAGATGCGGCCCAACACCGGCCCCACCTCCTACCAGGACGACATGGTCGGCCACCTCGTGCCGCGCGGCCGGCGCCCCATGCTGGACGCCGCGCTCGACGAGGGGCGGATCGTGCGCGAGGGCGACCCGGAGTGGCGCGAGGAGGTCCCCGTCCGGGTCGAGTCGATCCCGGTGCGGCGCGAGGGCCGCGTCCTCGGAGTGATCGCCCGCAACACCAATCTGCTCACCGTGCGCACGCCCAGCCGGCTGGAGCTGACCTATCTGCAGAGCGCCTCCGACCTCGCGCAGATGATCGCGGCCGGATCGTTCCCGTTCCCCGACCAGCAGGTCGACATGGACGCCTCGCCGCGCGTCGGCGACGGCCTGATCCGGCTCGACGCGGACGGCATCGTGCAGTACGCCTCCCCGAACGCCCTGTCGGCCTACCACCGCCTGGGCCTCGCCTCCGACCTCGTCGGCCAGCACCTCGGCCAGACCACCGCCGAACTCGCCCCGACCCGGGGCCCGGTGGACGAGGCGCTCGCCAAGGTGGCCAGCGGCTGGGCGCCGCGCGAGTTCGAGATCGAGGCGAACGACGGGGTCATCCAGTTCCGGGCGATCCCGCTCAAGCCGAAGGGCACGCGGATCGGTTCGCTGGTGCTGCTGCGGGACGTGACGGAACTGCGGCGCCGCGAACGTGAGTTGATCACCAAGGACGCCACCATCCGGGAGATCCACCACCGGGTGAAGAACAACCTCCAGACCGTCGCGGCGCTGTTGCGGCTGCAGGCCCGGCGCATCGACTCGGACCGGGGCCGGGAGGCGCTGGAGGAAGCGGTCCGCCGGGTCGGCTCGATCGCCATCGTGCACGAGACGCTGTCCCAGAACCTGGACGAGCGCGTGGAGTTCGACGAGATCGCCGACCGCGTGCTGTCGATGGTCGCGGAGATCTCCCCGGGCAAGGTCATCGGCCGGCGCACCGGCCGCTTCGGCATCCTGGACGCCGAGGTCGCCACGCCGCTGTCGATGGTCCTCACCGAGATCCTGCAGAACGCCCTGGAGCACGGCTTCCGTCAGGGCGACACCGGCACGGTCGAGGTCTCCGCGGTGCGCGGCGGTACGACGAAGGAGGCCCGGCTGCTGGTCACCGTCCAGGACGACGGGGTCGGCCTGCCCGAGGGCTTCGACCCGCACACGGCCGGCAACCTGGGCCTGCAGATCGTGCGGACGCTGGTGGAGGGCGAGTTGGGCGGCACCTTCGACATGGTCCCGGCTCCCGAGCGCGGCACCCAGGTGATCCTGGACATCCCGGTGCGGTCGCAGAAGTAGGACCGGGCGGGGTGGCGGGGCCGGCCGCGGAAGCGGTCGGGCCGCGCGAGCGACGGATGTCACGCAGAGTAAGTGGCCCTCGCCACAGGGGCCTTGAGGTCCAGATCACAGGGGCGTCGAGAGGCGCGCCACAAGCACGACGAGGGCCGCGTCACACGGAAGCTGAGGTCCGTGCCACACGGCCGTCGGCACAGCAAAAAGCCCCGGACCGCCATTGGTCCGAGGCTAGTGCTCGTTGCTGCTTCAGCTAGCTCAAGCGCATCGGGTTACTGCGCGCTGCGGCTCGGGGGCGGGAGATGCGCACGCGATGTGCGCGCCGCCAAGCTCAGGCTGTCAGCAGGGGTGGGGCGTCAGGCGGAGGCCTGACGGGCCCGGTTGCGGGCGGCGCGGCGCTTCATGGCGCGGCGCTCGTCCTCGCTGAGACCACCCCAGACGCCGGAGTCCTGACCGGACTCGAGCGCCCACTGCAGACACTGCTCGATCACCGGGCAGCGACGGCAGACGGCCTTGGCTTCCTCGATCTGCAGCAGCGCAGGACCGGTGTTGCCGATGGGGAAGAAGAGCTCGGGGTCTTCCTCGCGGCAAACGGCGTTGTGACGCCAGTCCATGGCTGCTACCTCTCCTTGGTATTACGTGCAAGTTGCTTGTGAATGTGAACGCTTTCACGAATCCCTCAACAAGTGAAGGGCCGACCGCCGAGTCTTCCCCGGCGTGGTCCTGTGGTTTGAAGAGGGGTTCCGGTGATCAGTGGAGGCCGGTGTTGCGGGCCGTCCCGATCGCCACGTAGAGACTCGCAAACCTCAGCGGCGGATACAACCCCTTCCGGAAAGTTTTTTTTGATTCTTCGGTGTCGACTAGGTCACAGCCGTACTTCCATGGGGTGGATCCTGGCCTAAACGTTCGAGTGAAAGGACTTTAGCCCCTTCTGCTCACACAATCACACGCAGTGCACGGCGTACACCTGTGAACGTCACGCTGGTACGCAGCCCCAGATGGTCACCGTCCATCTGGAGGGGGAGCGGCACCTTCGAATGCAAGGTGAAGCGGTCCAGATCGTGCAGGGCGAGGGCGTGCCTGCCGCGCGGTCCGCGCTCCGGGGACGAAGTGAGCAACTGGGTGCCATACCGGGCAACCGCGGCCGTCGACAGACGGCTGAGACCGAACACATCGAGCCCCGTGTCGAACGACGCCTCCGGGGAGGCGTAGATCGGGCGGTTGCCGAGGAAGGTCCACGGCGAGGTGTTCGAGACTATGGAGAGCACCAGATCCGTGACCGGCTCCTCGCCGTCCCGCTCCAGTGTGATCGAGCCGTGCCGGCGGTTCGGCTCGCCCAGCAGCTGCCGTACGACCTGCCGGACGTACAGCGCGTGCGTCGACTTCTTCCCGCGCTCGCGGTGCTGCTCCACCCGGCCGACCACGCCCGCGTCGAAGCCGAGTCCCGCGTTGAAGGTGAACCAGCGCTCGGGCACCGCCTCGTCCTCGGTGCCCGGCGTGCCCGAGGCCAGGCCCAGGCCGACCGTGCGCTCGCTGCCCTCGCGCAGCGCGTCCAGCAGGGCGCCGGTCGCCTCGACGGCGTCGTTGGGCAGCCCGAGGGCGCGGGCGAAGACGTTGGTGGAGCCGCCGGGGACCACGGCGAGGCCGGGCAACCGGTCGGGGTCGGGGCCGGCGTGCAGCAGACCGTTGACGACCTCGTTGACGGTGCCGTCGCCGCCGAGCGCCACGACCAGCTCGACGTCGTCGGCGAGGGCGGCCTGCCGGCCCAGGTCACGCGCGTGCCCGCGGTACTCGGTGGTGACCGCCTCCAGCTTCATCTCACTGGCGAGTGCGTGGATGAGCACGTCACGTGTGCGTGCGCTGGTGGTGGTTGCCGCCGGGTTGACCACGAGAAGTGCACGCATGACGTGCAGCGTACCTACTGAGCGGTACTCGGACGAGGGCGAGGTAGGGAACGGGTAAGAGGACGGGCGTGAGGCTCGACACGGGGAGGGCTGCGGGGCGGTACCGGCGGATGAGCGGGGGCGCGAGGGAGAGCCGGGACGCGCACCGCGGGGCGGGGAGGCTTGCCGAGGGGAGCGAGGGGGTGCGGGCTACCCTTCAGGGGTGAGCAGTGAGCAGAACCCCACCCCCGTGCAGACGCAGGACCCCGCCGCCGGTCCCCGCCCGCGGCGCCTGACGTACGCCGCGGCGCTTGCCGGCCTGGAAGGGCTCGCGCTGCTGGTCGGCGGGGTGTGGATGCTCGTCCTCGGTCTGGTCGGCTCCCCGGACGACCGGAAGTCGGCCGTGACCGGCGGAGTGACGCTGATGATCCTCGCGCTGCTGCCCCTGCTGGCCGCCCGCGGACTGCTGACCCGCCGCAGCTGGAGCCGCGGCCCGGCCGTCATCACGCAGGTCATGGCGCTGCCGGTGGCCTACAACCTGATCCACGCCGACGGCGCCGCCATCCCGGTGGGGATCGCGCTCGCCGCCGTGGCCGTCGCCGCACTGGTGCTGCTGGTCAACGGCGAGACCACCCGGGCCCTCGGCATCCGGGGGCCGGGCGCCCGCAAGTAGTCGTACGGAATCCGGGAAGCCCCGGATCGGGCGGATCCCGGAAGGGAGCCCCGGACCGAACCATGAGGGCTCCCCGGGAGGGGGCCCGGGTCGAGCCGGGACGGCAGGCGTCTCACTCCTCCACGAGGAGCTTCTCCCGCAGCTGGGCCAGGGTCCGGGCGAGGAGGCGGGAGACGTGCATCTGGGAGATGCCGACCTCCTGCGCGATCTGCGACTGGGTCATGTTGCCGAAGAAGCGCAGCAGCAGGATCCGCTTCTCGCGCGGCGGGAGGTCCTCCAGCAGCGGCTTGAGCGACTCGCGGTACTCCACGCCCTCCAGCGCCTCGTCCTCGGCGCCCAGGGTGTCGGCGACCGCCGGGGACTCGTCGTCGGTGTCGGGGACGTCCAGGGACAGCGTGGAGTACGCGTTCGCGGACTCCAGGCCCTCCAGGACCTCCTCCTCCGAGATCGCCAGCTTCTCGGCCAGTTCGTGCACCGTCGGCGAGCGGCCGTGCAGCTGCGACAGCTCCGCCGTGGCGGTCGTCAGCGACAGCCGCAGCTCCTGGAGCCGGCGCGGCACGCGCACCGCCCAGCCCTTGTCGCGGAAGTGCCGCTTGATCTCGCCGACGACCGTCGGGGTCGCGTACGTGGAGAACTCCACGCCGCGGTCCGGGTCGAAGCGGTCGACGGACTTGATCAGCCCGATGGTGGCGACCTGGGTGAGGTCGTCGAGCGGCTCGCCGCGGTTGCGGAAGCGGCGCGCGAGGTGCTCGACGAGCGGCAGATGCATCCGGACCAGCCGGTTGCGCAGCTCGGCGTACTCCGGGCTGCCCTCCTTCAGTCCGCGCAGCTCGATGAACATCGCCCGCGCCCCGCTGCGGTCCTGCAGGCCGTGCTGTGTGGCCTGCAGGGCCGGCGCGGTCTGCGCGTCCGGCGACTGTTCCTCGGAATCCCGCTGGTGCTCGCTCATCGTCCCGCCCGTTGCCCTTCCCCGAGCCCCGGCTTCCGCTCGGACAGGGGTGCCCCCGTTCCGCCGGTCCCGGGGCGTGCCCGGTCCGGCGCCTTCCTTCGCGCGCGTGCCGCCGTCCGCGGCCTCGTGCGCGCCGGCCTCGGCGGTGCCCCGCGGACCGGCTCCCGCCGCCCGGGAGGACTCGTCCTCCGGATGCGGCCGGGCCTGCTCGGGGATGCCGTCGATGCCGGCCGCCGTACGCCGGGAAGCACCCTGAGCGCCCAGGGCGTCCTCGGACGGCAGCTCCCGTGTGCCGCGCTCTTCGTCCCGCACCGGCCCGTCCCCGTTCCTCACGCCGGCCCGGGTCCCGCGCCGCGCTGTTTGTAGAGGCTGATCGAAACGGTCTTGTCCTCGTCCACGGCGGAGGAGACCTTGCCCGCGAGGGCGGACAGGACGGTCCAGGCGAACGTGTCCCGCGAGGGAGCGTGCCCGTCCGTGGTCGGCGCCGAGACGGTGACCTCGAGTGAGTCGTCGACGAGCCGGAAGACGCAGGAGAGCACCGAGCCGGGCACGGCCTGCTGCAGCAGGATCGCGCAGGCCTCGTCCACCGCGATGCGCAGGTCCTCGATCTCGTCCAGGGTGAAGTCCAAACGGGCCGCGAGACCGGCCGTGGCCGTCCGCAGCACCGACAGGTAGGCACCCGCAGCCGGCAGCCGGACCTCCACGAAGTCCTGGTTCACCGCGGGTTCGCCTGCGATCTGGGACACCCTCACCTCCAAGGTGGTACAAGCTGTTCGGGGCCGAGGGTCGCCCCCCGGGTCAACGCGAAGTGTGGTACAGCGGTGACGCTATCGCGCCCGGAAGTTTCCTGTCCCGGGACCCCAACCCCTTGCCGTCACTCATAGTAAAACTCCGGATACGCTCCGTGGCTAGGGGGTGTGCGGGCCCAATTGGGAAGAGCGCGCGCCGGATTGACGTACCCAGACGTCAGACGCTCGAACCGTACCCGGTACGGCCGCTTCCGGTCTCCTCTCGTGGCCCCGTTTCCGCCCGGACCGGACCGCTTTTCGCCGGCCCGGACCCGCGGGCCGTCTCAGACCAGCACGTGGTCGACGAAGCACCAGCGCCAGTCCTCGCCGGGTTCGAAGGTCCGCATCACCGGGTGACCGGAATCCTTGTGGTGCTCGGTGGCGTGCCGGCCCGGCGAGGAGTCGCAGCAGCCCACGTGGCCGCACGTCAGACACAACCGCAGCTGCACCGGGTGGGTGCCGTCCCGCAGACACTCCGGACACGTCTTGCTCAGCGGCGCGGGTTCCGGATGCGGCAGCGCGTCGGCGTGCGTGCACTGTTTCATGATTGCCAGGTTACGACGGGCACGCGCACGGCGGCGCGGAAAAAGAGGGTGGGCGAGGACGATGGACGTGATGCCACTGCTGTTGCTGGTGGCGGGCAGCGCCGCGGTGGCCGCGGCGGCCCGGCGCACCCCGGTGCCGGCGCCGCTGCTGCTGGTCGCGGTCGGCCTGGCGGTGTCGTACGTGCCCGGCATCCCCGACTACCGGCTCGACCCGGAGGTCGTCCTGCCGCTGCTGCTGCCCCCGCTGCTGTACACCTCCGCCACCGACAGCTCCTACCTGGACCTGCGCGCGCAGATGCGGCCGGTGGCGCTGCTGTCCGTCGGATACGTCCTCTTCGCGACCGTCGTCGTCGGCTGGGCCGCGTACGTCCTCGTGCCCGGTCTGCCGCTGACCGCGGCCCTCGTGCTCGGCGCCGTCGTCGCCCCGCCGGACGCGGTCGCGGCCACGGCGGTGGCGCGCCGGGTGGGGCTCCCCTCGCGGATCACCACCATCCTCCAGGGCGAGTCCCTGCTGAACGACGCCACCGCGATCACCGCCTACAAGGTGGCCCTCGCCGCGGCCGTCGGCGAGGGCGCGTCCTGGGCGGGCGGCATCGGGGAGTTCCTGCTCGCCGCGGTCGGCGGCGTGGTGGTGGGCCTCGTCCTCATGGCCCCGATCCACTGGCTGCGCACCCACCTGAAGGAACCCCTGCTGCAGAACACCCTCTCCCTGCTGATCCCGTTCGTCGCGTACGCGACGGCCGAGCAGGTCCACGCCTCGGGTGTGCTGGCCGTGGTCGTCGTCGCCCTCTACCTCGGCCACCGCGCCTGGGAGGTCGACTTCGCCACCCGGCTGCAGGAGGAGGCCGTGTGGAAGATGGTCGCCTTCGTCCTGGAGTCGGCCGTCTTCGCGCTCATCGGACTGCAGCTGCCGGTCGTCCTGCAGGGCCTCGGGGAGTACGAGGGCGTCGACGCCGCCGGGTACGCCGTCGCCGTCTTCCTGGTGGTCGTCGCGGCCCGCTTCCTGTGGGTGTACCCGGCGACCTTCGTGCCCCGGCTGCTGTCCGCGCGCATCCGCGCGCGGGAGGACAACCCCACCTGGCGCGGTCCCGTCGTCATCGCGTGGGCCGGCATGCGCGGTGTGGTGTCCCTCGCCATCGCCTTCTCCATCCCGCTCCACCTGCACGACGGCCAGCAGCCCTTCCCGCACCGCAACCTCGTGCTGTTCCTGACCTTCACCACGGTCATCGGCACGCTCGTCGTGCAGGGCCTGACCCTGCCGCCGCTGATCCGCCTGCTGAAGTTCCCGGGCCGCGACGTGCAGGCCGAGACCCTCGCCGAGGCCAACGCCCAGGCGCAGGCATCCCGCGCCGCCGAACAGCGCCTCGACGACCTCCTCTCCGACGAGCGCAACACGCTCCCGCCGCCGCTCGCCGACCGGCTGCGCACCGTCCTGGAGCGCCGCCGCAACGCCGTGTGGGAGCGCCTCGGCCAGGTCAACCCGATCACCGGGGAGACCGCCGACGACACCTACCGGCGGCTGTCCAGCGAGATGATCAGCACCGAGCGGGAGGTCTTCGTGAAGCTGCGCGACGGCCGCTACATCGACGACGAGATGCTGCGCACCCTGCTGCGCCGGCTGGACCTGGAGGAGGCGGCGGCCTACCGGGAGGCGACCTGACCGCCGTCCGCCGGCTCGGGGAACGGGCGCCCGGTGATCACGGCCGCCAGGGTCGTGCCCCGCGGGAAGGCGCCCTCCTCGGCGAGGGCGAGCAGGGCGTACAGCATCTTGGCGACGTACAGACGCTCCACGGGCAGGCCGTGCCGCTCCTCGAAGTCCTCCGCGAAGGCGTCGAGCACGGCGGGCACGCGCGCGTAGCCGCCGAAGTGGAACCGGTCGTCCACGGACCAGGTGCCGCGCCGGTCCCCGAACGCCGCGTGCTGCAGCCGCCGCACCTCGCCGGCGAGGAAGCCGCCCTTGAGGACGGCCACGCCCAGCGCCCGCTGCTGCGACGCCAGTCCGGCGGCCAGCCCGGCCAGCGTGCCGCCGGTGCCGCAGGCGACGGCGACGACGTCGGCCCGCCCGCGCAGCTCGGCGCCGAGCGCCACGCATCCGCGCACGGCGGCCGCGTTGCTGCCGCCCTCGGGGACGACGTACGCGTCCGGCACCCCCGCCGCGCGCAGGACCGCGGCAAGAATGTCCGGTTCCGCTTTACTGCGGTACGTCGATCGGTCGACGAAGTGCAGCCGCATGCCGTCGGCGGCGCACCGGGCGAGGACGGGGTTGAGCGGCTTCCCGGCGAGTTCCTCACCGCGGACCACCCCGTGCGTCGGCACGCCCAGGAGACGACCCGCGGCGGCCGTGGCCCGCAGATGGTTGGAGTACGCGCCGCCGAACGTCACGATCGGCCGCCCGGCCGCCGCCGCCAGGTTGGGCGCGAGCTTGCGCCACTTGTTGCCGACCAGGTCGGGATGGATCAGGTCGTCCCGCTTGAGCAGCAGGCGGACACCGTGCCGCGCGAGGCGGTCGTCCTTCGCCTCCCGCACCGGGGAGGGCAGGCGGGGGCGCAGGGCGTCCAAGGCGTCCGGGCTGGTCACGGCACCATTGTCGAACAGCCGTCCCGGCCCGCCCACCGCGGCCTGCCCGGTCGCCACGGTCGGGCCGTCACTTCAGGCGGTGGCCGATCCGCTCCCGCAGCCACGCCATGGTGAACCCGCGCGGGTCCACCTTCCCCGGCTGCCACTCCAGGTGGCCGATGACCGACCGCTGCGTCCAGCCGTGCCGGCGGCAGATCGCCGCCGCGGCCTTCTCGATCGCCTCCAGCTGGGCCGGCGGCCACGGATCCTCGCCGTCGCCGAGGTTCTCGCACTCGAAGCCGTAGAAGTGGCGGTTGCCGTCGGTGTCGGCCTCGTTGTCGTGCGGCAGCGCCTTCTCCGCGATGACCGCGCGCAGCACGTCGTCGTCGCCGAGGCCGGCGTGGTTGGCGCGGCCGTAGCCGACCAGGTGGACCGTGCCGTCCTTGGTGATCACCCCGTGGCACAGCGGCCCCGGCAGTCCCGGGTGGCCGTCGCGGCAGATCTCCACCGTGCGCGCGCCGCCCCGGGTCACCGTGTGGTGGATCATCACGCCGTGCACCGGGCCCCAGGGGCCCTTGTGATTGCGGTTGTGATGCCTCCAGTCGCCGACCTCGACGACCCGCAGGCCCTCGGCTCTCAGTGCGGCCAGGAAGTCGCTCGCGGACAGGGGTGAGGCCATGCCGCCTCCTTCGTGCTGCCGTCCCCGCGGCCGCGGACTGCGGCCGCCGTCGTAGAGCGCTTCTACCGAAAACGGACGAGCCGGACGACATCGTTCGTACGGTGTGCGAGCCGATCCGGACACGGCGAGGGACGGCAGGGGCGGATCACGCCGCGGCCGGGCGGAGGGGTGATCCCCGTGTCTTCCCATCCGGCGCTGATCACAACCCCCCTCTTTCGTGTAATAGCACCGGCACGCTCCGTGATGAGAGCCTGGTCAACAGATCGATGCCTGGCCCACTTCGGAGCCAGTGCAGCACTGGGAGGGCAATTCTCTATGTCGGTAGGCGAAGAGGTCCGCACGGAAGAGACCAGGCCGCAGCAGAGCCTCGGCACCGCGGCCGCGCGGAACCTGGCCACCACCACCAAGTCCGTACCGCAGATGCAGGAGATCAGCTCCCGCTGGCTGCTGCGGCTGCTGCCGTGGGTCGACGTCCAGGGCGGCACGTACCGGGTGAACCGACGGCTGACCTACGCCGTCGGCGACGGCCGCATCACGTTCGTGAAGACCGGGGAACGGGTCGAGGTCATCCCCGCGGAACTGGGCGAGCTGCCCGCCCTGCGGGCGTACGAGGACGAGGAGGTGCTGGGGGAGCTCGCGCAGCGCTGCCGGCAGCGGGAGTTCGCCCCGGGCGAGGTGATCGCCTCCTTCGGCAGCCAGGCTGACGAGGTGTACCTGCTGGCCCACGGCAGGGTGGAGAAGGTCGGCACCGGCCCCTACGGCGACGACCAGGTCCTCGGCGTGCTCGCCGACGGCGCCTACTTCGGCGACCAGGCGCTGCTCGCCGACGACGCCATCTGGGAGTACACCGCCCGCGCCGACACCGCCTGCACGGTGCTGACGCTCTCCCGGCAGGACCTCGAACAGGTCGCCGAGCGTGCCGAGTCGCTGCGCGAGCAGCTGGGGCGGGCGCGCTCGATCCCGGCGCAGCGCACCAACAAGTACGGGGAGAAGGAGGTCGAGCTCGCCGCCGGCCACTCCGGTGAGCCGGACATCCCGCACACCTTCGTCGACTACGAGCCGCGGCCCCGCGAGTACGAACTGAGCATCGCCCAGACCGTGCTGCGCATCCACACGCGCGTGGCCGACCTGTACAACCAGCCGATGAACCAGACCGAGCAGCAGTTGCGGCTCACCGTCGAGGCGTTGAAGGAGCGCCAGGAGCACGAGCTGGTCAACAACCGGGAGTTCGGCCTGCTCTCCAACTGCGAGTACGACCAGCGGATCCAGCCGCACGACGGCGTGCCCAGCCCCGACGACATGGACGAGCTGCTGAGCCGGCGGCGCGGCACGAAGATGTTCCTCGCCCACCCGCGCGCGATCGCCGCGTTCGGGCGCGAGCTGAACAAGCGCGGGCTGGTCCCGGAGACCATCGACGTCGGCGGCAACCGCATCCCGACCTGGCGGGGCGTGCCCATCTACCCGTGCAACAAGATCCCGGTGACCGAGGCGCGCACCACCTCCATCATCGCGATGCGTCTCGGCGAGCAGGACCAGGGCGTCATCGGCCTGCGGCAGTCCGGCATCCCGGACGAGATCGAGCCGAGCCTGTCGGTGCGGTTCATGGGCATCAACGAGCAGGCGATCATCAAGTACCTGGTCACGGCCTACTACTCGGCCGCGGTGCTGGTGCCCGACGCGCTGGGTGTCCTGGAGAACGTCGAGATCGGCCGCTGGCGGTGACCCTCCCCGTCCAGGGGCCGTGTGCCCGCCCCGCGGCGGGGCGGGCACACGCTTCGGTCGCACTGCCGCAGCAGGCCGGCGCGGCGGACGGATCCGAGGCGGTGGCGCTGCTGGAGGGCGCGCGTGCCCTGGTCGACCCCGAACTGCGGGCGGCGGTCGCGTCGCTGCCGGAGTCCATGCGGCGGATCGCCGCCTACCACTTCGGCTGGGAGCGGGCCGACGGCAGCCCGGACGCGGCGCCCGCGGGCAAGGCCCTGCGGCCCGCGCTGGTCCTCGCCGCGGCGGACGCGCTCGGCGGGCCCACGGCCCGGGACAGCGCCGTACGGGTGGCCGCCGCGGTGGAGCTGGTGCACAACTTCACGCTGCTGCACGACGACGTGATGGACCGGGACGCCACACGCCGGCACCGGCCGACGGTGTGGTCCGTGTTCGGGGACGCCGACGCGATCCTGGCCGGCGACGCGCTGCAGGCGCTCGCGCTGCGGCTGCTCGCCCAGGATCCGCACCCGGCGGCCACGGCGGCCATCGCACGGCTCACCTCCTGCGTCGTGGAGCTGTGCGCCGGACAGCACACCGACACGGCGCTGGAGCGGCGCCCGTCCGGCGAGGTGGAGCTCGACGAGGTCCTCGCGATGGCCGAGGCCAAGACGGGCGCGCTGCTCGGCTGCGCCTGCGCCGTGGGCGCGCTGTACGCCGGGGCGTGTGCCGAGGACGTCGAGGCGCTGGACGCGTTCGGCCGGGAGGCCGGGCTGGCCTTCCAGCTGATCGACGACGTGATCGGGATCTGGGGGGATCCCCGGCGGACGGGCAAGCCGGCCGGCGCGGACCTCGCGGCCCGCAAGAAGTCGCTGCCGGTCGTCGCCGCGCTGGCCTCGGGCACACCGGCGGCCGCGGAGCTGGCGGAGCTGTACGCCGGACCGTCACGGCCGGGCGACGTCGAGCGGATGGCCCTGGCCGTGGAGCGGGCCGGCGGCCGGGACTGGGCCCAGGAAGAGGCCGCCGACCGGATGTCCCGCGCGGTGGGCGCACTGGCCCGCGCCCTGCCGGACCCGGAGCGGGCGGGAGGACTGCTGGGGATGGCGGAGTTCGTCACGCGACGAGGGGCGTAGCGCGTCGGTCGCCGGTCGCTCGAGGCCGGCGACCCTTCGCAGCAGCGTGGCGTCCGCTCGCACGGGCGCGATGGATAGGGTCAACCTCCGTACACGGCAGGCACGTTGAGCGGAGGTCGGTCCCATGGGTGTGGTCATACGGCGCGCGGGCGAGGCGGATCGGGAGCTGGTCGTCCGGCTGCTGGACGAGGCGTTCGCCGACGACCCGGTCAGCGCCTGGGTCTTCCCGGACGAGGAGTACCGGCGCCGCGTCCACCACCGGCTCATGGCGGCGTTCACCGACGTCGTGCTGGAGGAGGGGTGGATCGACCTCGCCGAGGACGGCACGGCCTGCGCGCTGTGGCTGTCCGTGCCCGAGGGGGAGCACGACGACGAAGAGGGTCCGGCCGAGCTGCGCCGGGCCGTGGACCCCGCCAACGAACGCGTGGAGCGGATCGGGCGGCTGACCGCGGGCATCCATCCCACCGACCGTGCGCACGCCTATCTCTGGATGATCGGTGTCGCGCCGGACCGGCAGGGCGCGGGGCTGGGCACGGCGCTGATCGAGCATGTGCTGGAGCGGTGCGACCGCGACGGAGTGCCGGCCTATCTGGAGGCCAGCAACGCGCGCAGCCGCGCGCTGTACGAGCGGCTCGGCTTCGCCGTTCTCCCGGACCGTGTGCTGGATCTCCCCGACGGGCCGCGCATGTGGCCCATGTGGCGCGAACCGCGCGGCTGAGAAAAGACCTTGCCACCACTACAGCCGGAGTACTACAACTGTCGTGGTTGTCGTCCACGGAAAAGAGACCGGCTTGCGCAAGCTCACGTATTACATCGCCTGCTCGATCGACGGGTTCATCGGCGACCCGAGCGGTGACGCGTCGTCGATGTACGCCTTCGCCGACGAGGAGTTCATCGCGTTCGTCACGCAGGAGTATCCGGAGACCCTGCCCACGCACGTCCGCCGTGGCCTCGGGATCGACGAGGTGCCGAACAGGAAGTTCGACACGATCATCCAGGGCCGTGCGAGCTACGAGGTCGCGCTGAAGGAGGGCATCACCAGCCCCTTCGGCCACCTGCGCGAGTACGTCGCCTCGCGCACCCTGGGGGAGTCCCCGGACCCGCACGTCGAGATCGTCGCCGACGATCTGGTGGGCAAGGTCCGCGAGCTCAAGCGCGAGGACGGGGAGCTGGGCATCTATCTGTGCGGCGGCGCCCGGGCCGCGGGCGAGCTGGTCGACGAGATCGACGAACTGGTCGTCAAGACCTACCCGCAGATCTACGGCTCGGGCATGCCGATGTTCGCCTCCGGGTTCGCCGTCGCGGACTTCCAACTGGAGGATCTGCGCACCTTCAAGAACGGCGCCTTGGTGCGGACGTACAGCAGGAAGCGCTGACCCGGGGTCCGTACAGCAGGAAGCGCTGACCCGGGGTCCGTCCTACGCTGAGGAGATGGACGGCGACCGCGACGACGACCGCGACGGGCAGGTCTGTTCCGTCTGCGGACAGCCCGTCGCCACCGTGGTGCACCGGCACAAGACGCTGGGCGCCTGGGTGCCGGTGTGGGGACCCGGTCCCTGCCACAACCCGGAATGCCCGGCCTGCGCCGAGCCGGGATCGGCCGGCGAGGCCGTCGTCCCGGCGGACGGAACCGACGCCTCCGCGTCCGCCCCCGACCAGAGCGGCTAGCGTGGGCGCATGACCGACGCCCCGCACATCCTCCACATCACCGAACGCTCCCTGTGGGAGGCCGCACAGGCCCGGGGCGCGTACACGATGTCGACCCGTGGCCGCACCCTGGAGCAGGAGGGGTTCATCCACTGCTCCACCCGGGCCCAGCTCCCGGCCGTGGCCGCCTTCCTGTACGGCGGCGACGACGCACCGGACGACCTGGTCGTCCTGGTCGTGGACCCGGCGCGGCTGGACGCGCCGCTGAAGTACGAGGCGCCCGAGCCGGGCGCCGAGGAGTTCCCGCACGTGTACGGCCCGATCCCGGTGGACGCGGTGGTGTCCGTCGAGCCGTGGCAGGCCTGAGCCGAGGCGTCGAGCGCCGGGGCCGGACGCCGACCCCTCAGGCCGCCGCCCGCTGCATGAACCGCAGCAGGTTGCCCGCCGGGTCGCGGAACGCGCAGTCGCGTACGCCGTAGGGCTGGTCCATCGGCTCCTGGAGGATGTCCGTGCCGGCCTCCCGGACCCGCTCGCACAGCGCCTCGCAGTCGGGAGTGGTGAAGATGACCCCGCGCAGCACGCCCTTGGCCAGCAGCCGGGTCAGGGTCTCGCGGTCGGCGGGGGAGGCGTCGGCGGCCGGCGGCTCCAGGACGATCTCCACGTCCGGCTGGAGCGGGGAGCCGACGGTCAGCCAGCGCAGTCCCTCGAACTCCACGTCGTTGCGCAGCTCCAGACCGAGGACGTCCCGGTAGAAGGCGAGCGCCTTGTCGGGGTCGTCGACGGTGATGAAGCACTGCTTCAGTTTCACATCCATGACGGTCAACCTAGGGTCTGCGCGGTCGCGTGAGCCTGCGCACCACGCAGGGCGGGATCTGCGCGGCCGCCTCGTGCGGTCGGGCCCGGTACGCGCTCGGCGTCACGCCCACCAGCTGGGTGAACCGGGAGCTGAACGAGCCGAGCGAGGTGCACCCCACGGCGAAGCACACCTCGGTCACGCTCAGGTCCCCGCGCCGCAGCAGTGCCTTGGCGCGTTCGACCCGGCGGGTCATCAGATAGCCGTAGGGCGTCTCGCCGTACGCGGCGCGGAAGCTGCGCTGGAAGTGGCCCGGTGACATCAGCGCCGTACGGGCGAGCGCGGCGATGTCGAGGGGCTCGGCGTACTCGCGGTCCATGCGGTCGCGAGCCGTGCGCAGCCGTACCAGGTCCTCGGGTGTCACCCGGTCAGGATCTCACGCCCTTCCGGCAGAGGAAACGGGGATCAGTTGATCGAACGGCGAGCGATTACCGATCGATTGATACATGAGCATTGACGCGATCCGTGCGGCTCCCTAGCTTCGGGGCTCGTCCCGGTCCCTTGAGCCACCAGAAAGGTGGACGCGTCATGAGGATCAGCCCCGCCCTGCGCGGACTGGCCGTCGCCGCCCTCGCCCTGAGCGGTGCGGCCGCCCTGCCGCCGGCTCCGGCCGCGGCCGCCGGCACCACCACCTACGTCGACTGCTCGCGCGCCGCCGCGGGCGACGGCAGCGCGGCCGCCCCCTTCCACAGCCTCGCCCAGGCGAGCGCCCGCACCTACGGCCCCGGCGACACGCTCGCCCTGGCCGCCGGCACCACCTGCACCGGCACGCTCACGCCCCAGGGCAGCGGCACCGCCGCCGCCCCCGTCACGCTCACCTCGTACGGGTCCGGCGCCCGGCCCGTCATCGACGGCGGCGGCGCGCCCGACGCCGTCGCCTTCACGAATCAGGACCACTGGACGGTCACCGGGCTGAAGATCACCAACCCGGCCGCGTCGCCGGCCCGCCGCACCGGCCTGCGCGTCTCGGTGACCGACGGGCGTGCGCACTCCGGCTTCGACATCGGTGATCTCGTCGTGGACCGGGTCGCCGGGCAGACGAACAAGAACAGCCCCACCACCGAGGACTACGTCCAGTCCGCCGGCATCGTCACCGGGGCCAGCGGCACCGGGTCCGTGCTCCAGGACGTCCACGTGCACGACAACGCCGTCAGCAACACCGGCGGCGGCGGTGTGAAGGTCCGCGTCGGCTCGATGGCGCTGCGCGGCGCGGGGGTGCTGGTCGAACGGAACACGATCACCGACGTCGGCGGCGACGGCATCATCGTCAGCTACGGCGAGGCGCCGCTGATCCAGTACAACACCGCGGCGGGCGTCGGGAACGGCGTCTACCCCTTCTCCGGCGGGAACTTCGCCGGGATCTGGGTGCTCGGCGGGCACAACCCGGTCATGCAGTACAACGCCGTCCACGACATCACGCGGATGTCCGTCTTCGACAGCGAGTCCTTCGACTGCGACTGGGGCAACACCGGCACCTGCACGGTCCAGTACAACTTCAGCCGGGACAACGTCGGCGGCTTCTTCCTCGACTGCGACGGCTGCGGCACCAGCGGCGGCGCGACCCAGATCGTCCGCTACAACGTCTCCGAGGGCGACTGCCGGATCGTGCACGCCTCCGGCGGGAAGTCCGCGCTGCGGATGTACAACAACGTCTTCTACTGCCCGGACAAGAAGTTCGACGTCACGCTGCCCCCGACCAGCCTCGTCGAGAACAACATCTGGGTGGGCACCGCCGACTCCACGCTGCCCACCGGCTCCGGCGTCTCCTGGCTGTGGAACGTCTTCCAGGGCGTGCCCCGGCCCACCGCCAACGGCATCGTCGGCGACCCGCGGTTCACCGCGCCCGGCACCGGCGGCGACACCCTCGCCTCGGCCGACGGCTACCGGCTGCGCGCCGACTCCCCGGCCCTCGGCAACGGCGGCGTCGTCCAGGACAACGGCGGCCACGACTACTGGGGCAACCCGGTCTCCGCGACCGCGAAGCCGCACCGGGGGGCGTACAACGGCCCCGGGCTGTAGCCGGCCGCCCGCAGGCTGAGCGAATTGATCAGGTGACCGCGATGTGATCGGATACCGTGAGGGCGGGAGGTCGTGCGCCCCGAGGCGGACGGCGACGGGCGCGACCGCGCCAGGATCAGGAGGACCCGATGGCCACATCGGCGCAGGAACGCCGTACGCGCATCCTCGAGGTGGTGCGGGAGGCCGGATCGGTCCGGGTCGTCGAGCTCGCCGAACGCCTCGGCATCCCCGCCGTCACCATCCGCCGCGACGTGGCCGCGCTGGCCGAGGAGGGCCGCCTGGAGCGCACGCACGGGGCGGTCTCCCTGCCGGCGGGCGCCCCCGTGGGCCGGCCGGGCGGGCAGGGGCGGGTGATCGGCATGCTCGTGCCGTCCGTCGGGTCGTACTTCGACGAGGTCGTCGCGGGTGCCAGCGCCGCGGCGACCGCCGCCGGGGCCCGGGTCGTCCTCGGCATCGCGCCCTACGAGGCGGACAGCGACCGCGGCCAGGTGGAGCGGCTGCTGGAGTCCGACGTCGACGGGCTGCTGCTGACCCCGAACTGGTCCGCGGGGACCGGGCTCGTGGGCAGCGACTGGCTGGGCGACCTGCCCGTCCCGGCCGTCCTGGTGGAGCGGCGGGCCGCGCCCGCGAGCCCCGCCGCCGGACTCGACGCGGTCTGCTCCAACCACCGCCACGGCGTCCTGCTCGCCCTGCGCCGGCTGGCCGGGCGCGGCCACACCTCCGTCCTGCTCGCGGCCCGCTCCGACACCCGCACCGCGCACGAGGTGCGCGCCGGGTACGCCCTGGCCGTCGAGGGGCTCGGGCTGGAGGACCTGCCCGTGATCGACGTGCCCACGCCGGCCGCCGGCCACCCCGCGGGCGCGCACCAGGAGCTGGCGGCGCGGATCGCCGAGGCCGCCGACCGCGGCGTGCGGGCCGTGCTGGTCCACAACGACCAGGACGCCATCCAGCTGCCGCCGCTGCTGCGCGCCCACGGCCTGACCGTCCCCGACGACCTCGCCCTGGTGTCGTACGACGACGTGTACGCGAACCTGTCCGACCCGCCGCTGACCGCGGTGGCCCCGCCGAAGCGGGCCGTGGGCGCGGAGGCGCTGCGGCTGCTGCTGCGCCGCCTGGACGAGGGCGACGCGCTGCCGGTCCACCAGATCGAGCTGCTGCCCACGCTCACCGTGCGGGCGTCCTGCGGCTGACGGCCGGCCGACGGGCTCTGGCCGGTTCGGGCTGGCCCGGACGCCAGGGTCCGGCCGGTTCGAGCAGGCCCGGCCGACAGGTCCGGCCCCTTCAGGCTGAACCGACGGGCTCCAGCCGCTTCGCGCTGATCACTTCAGATCATTTGATCGAAGAGTATTGACTGCGATCAAATGGCGGCTGAGGATGTCACTCGATCCCGCCCCGTTCAAGGAGCCGCGCCCATGACTTCCTCCGCCACCGCACGCAGAGTCCGCTCCACCGCCCTGATCGCCGTCACCGCCCTGTCCCTCGGCGCGCTCGCCGCCTGCGGCTCGGGCGAGGACGCGGACGCCGGCGCCGCAGGCAAGGGCGGCCCCGTGACGATCACCTTCTGGGGCTGGGCCAAGGGCACCAAGGACGTCGTCGACGCCTTCAACGCGGCGCAGAAGGACGTGAAGGTGCAGTTCCAGGAGATCCCCTCCGGCAACGCCGGCGGCTACGCCAAGATCTCCAACGCGGTCAAGGCGGGCAACGCGCCCGATGTGTTCAACGTGGAGTACCCGCAGCTGCCGGACTTCGTCAGCCAGGGCGCCGTCAAGGACATCAGCAAGCTCGTCCCCGCCGACCTCAAGGGCAAGTACCTGCCGCAGGCCGTGCAGCTGACCACGCTCGGCGGGTCGACCTGGGCGCTGCCGCTGGACGCCGCGCCGCAGGCCTTCTACTACCGCAAGGACGTCTTCGCCAAGGCGCACATCACCACGCCGCCGAAGACCTGGGCCGAGTTCCGCGCCGACGCCGAGAAGATCAAGAAGGCCGACCCCAAGGCCCGTATCGCCACCTTCTTCCCCGACGACCCCAGCACCTTCGAGGCGATGGCCTGGCAGGCGGGCGCGCAGTGGTTCAAGACCGAGGGCGACACCTGGAAGGTGAACTTCACCGACGCCGCGACCCGGCAGACCGCCGACTACTGGCAGAAGATGATCGACGACGACCTGATCGACGTCGCCCCGTCCTTCTCCCAGCAGTGGACCGCCGCCCTGCAGAAGGGGCAGACCGCCGGCTACCTCGGCGCGAGCTGGGGCGCCGGAGTGCTCGGCGGCACGCTGCCGGACCAGACCGGCAAGTGGGCGGCCGCGCCGATCCCGACCGCCGACGGCAACCCGGCGAGCGGCATGCTCGGCGGCTCCACCTTCGCCGTGTCCAAGGACAGTGAGAAGGCCGAGGCCGCGGTGAAGTTCGCCGCGTGGGCGACCACCACCGAGGCCGGCATCAAGGCCCGTATCGCCAGCGGCACCTCCTCCGCCTACCCGGCCGCTCCCGCGCTCGTGCCGGTCGCCAAGAACGCCTTCAAGGGGCAGCTGTTCGCCGGGCAGGACGTCTACACGCTCTTCGAGGACGCCGCGAAGTCGATCCGCCCCGACTGGGCCTGGGGCCCGGCCATGGGCGTCACCAACAACTCCCTGAAGGACTCCTTCGCCGGCATCAAGGGCGGCGAGGGCAGCATCCTCGACAGCGTCGAGGGCGCCCAGGCCGCGACCACCAAGGAGCTCGGCAACCGCGGCATCAAGGTGACCGGCTGATGGTCGCCCCGACCCTGCCCGGCGGCACCGCCCCCGCCTCCCGCACCGCCCCGGCCTCCGGCGCCGCCCCGGCCTCCCGGAGCGCCGGCCGGCGCGGGAGGCCCGGCGCCCCGGTGCTCCTGCTGCTGCCGTTCTTCGTGCTCTTCACCGCCTGCACGCTCGTGCCCATCGGCAACGCCGTCTACCTCAGCCTCTTCCGCGAGCGGCGCTCCGGGCTCGGCTTCGGCGGCGTGCAGCGCGTCTTCACCGGCCTTAGCAACTACACCGACGCCCTCGGCGACGCCGCCTTCCGGGACGGCTTCCTCAACCTGGCGCTCTACTGCCTGCTGTACATCCCGCTCATGCTGGCGCTGTCCCTGCTGCTGGCTCTGCTGCTGGACTCCACGCTCGCCCGCGCCCGGCGCTTCTTCCAGCTGGCGCTGTTCCTGCCGCACGCCGTGCCCGGCATCATCGCCGCCCTGGTGTGGATGTACCTGTACACGCCCGGCGTGAGCCCGGTGATCGGCGCCCTGCACTCCGGTGGCATCGAGGCCGACCTGCTCGGCCACCCCGTCCCGGCCGTCGTCAACATCGCGCTGTGGGAGTGGACCGGCTACAACCTGATCATCTTCTTCGCCGCCCTCCAGGCCATCCCGCGCGAGGTGCTGGAAGCCTCCGTCGTCGACGGCGCCGGCCCGCTGCGCACCGCGCTGAGCATCAAGCTGCCGCTGATCCGGCCCTCGCTCGCCATGGTCGGCCTGTTCACCGTGATCGGCTCGCTGCAGCTGTTCACCGAGCCGACGATCCTGCACGGCGCGGCCCCCGGCGTCGTCACCACCTGGACCCCCAACATGTACGCCTACACCGCGGCCTTCGAGCGGAACGACTACGGCCTCGCCGCGGCCGCCTCGGTCCTGCTCGCCCTCGCCGCCGCCCTGCTGTCCTTCGTGGTCACCCGCCTCGGCGGCGGCCGCGGGGCCCGCCCGAAGGGAGCGAAGGCATGAGCACCGCCGCGCCCGTACGCCCGCAGCCCCTCAAGAGCGCCCCGCGCGAGACACCCGAGGCCGCACGCCGCCCCTGGTCGCTGTCCAAGGCGGCCGTCAACGGCATCCTGCTGCTGGCCACCGCCTACACCCTCTTCCCGCTGCTGTGGCTGCTGACCGCCGCCGCCAAGAACACCGGCGACCTGCTCGGCGGGCGGACCCTGTCCCCGTCGCGCTGGCACCTCGGCGACAACCTCGCGAACCTCGCCGCGACCGGGGACGGCGTGTACTTCCGCTGGTACCTCAACTCCCTGCTGTACGCGGGCGGCGGCGCCCTGCTGTGCGGGCTGATCTGCGTCGCCGCGGGCTACGCCTTCCATGTGGCGCGCTTCGCCGGCAAGGAGAAGCTGTTCGGCCTGGTGCTGCTCGGCGTGCTGGTGCCGACCACCGCGCTCGCCCTGCCGATGTACCTGCTCGCCTCCAAGGTGGGCCTGGTGAACACCTTCTGGGCGGTGTTCCTGCCGTCGCTGGTCAACCCGTTCGGCGTGTACCTGGCCCGGGTCTTCTGCGCCGGTTACGTGCCCGGCGAGGTGCTGGAGGCCGCGCGCATGGACGGCGCGGGGGAGCTGCGGATCTTCCGGTCGATCGGGCTGCGCATGGTGATGCCGGGGTTCGTGACGATCTGCCTGTTCCAGTTCACGGCGATCTGGAACAACTTCTTCCTGCCGCTGGTGATGCTGTCCGACACCAAGCTCTTCCCGGTCAGCCTCGGCCTGTACGCGTGGAACACGCAGACCCACTCCTTCCCCGAGTACTACCCGCTGGTGGTGACCGGCTCCCTGCTCGCCGTGATCCCGCTCGTCGTCGCCTTCGTCGCGCTGCAGCGGTTCTGGAAGGCGGGCATGACCGCGGGGGCCGTGAAGTGACCGACTCCACCACCCTCGGGGGCCGTGACGTGACCGACTCCACCGCACGCCAGGGCCGTGACACGACCGTCTCCGCGCCGCGCCGCAGGCCGCGCGCCCTGCTGGCCATGCACGCCGACCTGGCGGCCAAGCTCATCGACCCGGCGACCATGACCCGGCTCACCGACCTCGCGGACCTCGACCCGAAGCTGGTCGTCGAGGACTTCACCGAGCCGCGCGCGGCGGCCGCCCTGCGCGAGGCGGAGGTCGTCGTCAGCAGCTGGGGCTGCCCGCCGCTCACCGAGGACGTGCTCGCCGCGGCGCCCCGGCTGCGGGCGGTGGTCCACGCGGCCGGCTCGGTCAAGCACCACATCACCGAGGCCTGCTGGGACTGCGGCATCGAGGTGACCTCCGCCGCCTGGGCGAACGCCCTGCCCGTCGCGGAGTACACCGTCGCGCTGGTCCTGCTCGCGGGCAAGCAGCTGCTGCGCATCCGCGACGACTACCGGCGCCGCCGCGCCCGCCACGACTGGCAGGCCGCGTACGCCGGCGCCGGCAACTACCACCGCACGGTGGGCATCGTCGGCGCCTCCCGCATCGGCCGCCGGGTCCTGGAACTGCTGCGGCCGCACGACCTGGAGCTGCTGCTGTACGACCCCTACGTCCCGCCCGCCGAGGCGCGGGCGCTGGGGGCGCGGGCCGTCGGCCTGGACGAGCTGTGCGCCGCGTCCGACGTGGTCAGCGTGCACGCGCCGGAACTCCCCGAGACCCGGCACCTGATCGACCGGGACCGCCTGGCGCTGATGCGCACCGGCGCCACGCTGATCAACACCTCGCGCGGCTCCCTGATCGACCAGGACGCGCTCACCGAGGAGCTGACGACGGGCCGCCTCCACGCGGTCCTGGACGTGACGGTCCCGGAGGTCCTGCCGCCGGACTCCCCGCTGTACGACCTGCCCAACGTCCTGCTGACCCCGCACATCGCGGGCTCCCTCGGCAACGAGCTGCACCGGATGGCGTCGGCGGCGGCGGACGAACTGGAGCGCTACGCCGCGGGCGTCCCGTTCGCCCATCCCGTCTCCCGGGCGGAGTGGCACCGCTCGGCCTGAGGCCGGCCAGGGTGGCAGGAGGGGTTCGGGGCACGACGAAGGGGCCGGTCGGGTGATCCGACCGGCCCCTTCGCTCACGGGCCGCCCCCGCGGTGGTGCACCGACCGCGGGTCGGCGACGGCTGCCGTGATCAGGCCTTCTTGGTCTCCCAGAAGATCTTGTCGATCTCCGCGATGAGCTCCAGGGCCTTCTCGCCCGTCTTCGGGTCGGTGGAGGCCTTGGCGGCCGAGAGGGCCTTCAGGGTGTCGTTGACCAGCTGGTGCAGCTGCGGGTACTTCTCGAAGTGGGGCGCCTTGAAGTAGTCGCTCCACAGCACGGACACGTGGTGCTTCGCGAGCTCGGCGCGCTGCTCCTTGATGACCGTGGCACGAGCCTGGAAGTGCGGGTCGTCGTTGCCGGCCATCTTCTCCTGCACGGCCTTCACCGACTCCGCCTCGATGCGGGCCTGGGCCGGGTCGTACACACCGCAGGGCAGGTCGCAGTGCGCGCTGACCTTGACCTTGGGGGCAAACAGGCGGGAAAGCATGGAGCGTTCCTTCCTCGTGATCGTCTTCTCAGGTGGGACATTACTCCCTGCGGCACGGCTTTTCGCGAGTGCCCCCTTGGGCTTAGGACAAAAGTCCAGGGTGAAACTGGGACTGGTGGAGGATCGGACCGGGGAGGTACCGGTGATGCCGGAGCTGTCGCAGGACATGGAGCGGGGAAAGGCCGTGCTGCCTTTCGGGCTGGCCGAGGTGACCGGTCCCTCCATGGTGCCCACGCTGTACCACGGAGACCGGCTCCTGGTGCGCTACGGCGCCCGGATCCGCCCCGGTGACGTGGTCGTCCTGCGCCATCCCTTCCAGCAGGACCTGCTGGTCGTCAAGCGGGCGGTGGAGCTGCGCGAGGGCGGCTGGTGGGTGCTCGGCGACAACGCCTGGGCGGGCGGCGACAGCACCGACTACGGCGCCGTGCCCGAGGAGCTGATCCTCGGGCGGGTGCGCTTCCGCTACCGGCCCCGCAAACAGGATCAGCGCTCGCCGCTCGCGGTGGCGCGCTGGGCGTTCTCGGCCGCCCGGCCGGTGCTCGCCGACCGGTCGGCCTCCAGGCGCTTGCGGGCGCGGTAGGCGGCCACGTTGGCGCGGGTGGCGCAGCGGTCGGAGCAGTAGCGCCGCGAGCGGTTGGTCGAGGTGTCCAGGTAGGCGTTGCGGCAGGGTGCGGCCTCGCACAGGCCGAGCCGGTCCACGCCGTACTCGGTGAGGTGGAAGGCCAGGCCCATCGCGGCGATGGCGGCGTAGCCGGCGGTGGCGTTGGACGGGTGGTCGGCCAGGTGCATGTGCCACAGCGGCCGGCCGTCGTCGTCGCGGTGGTCGTGACCGGAGATCTGGGGGCTGACCGGGAACTCCAGCAGCAGCGCGTTGAGCAGGTCCACCGCGCGGGTCTCGTCGCCCTCGTCGGCCGCCTCGAAGACGGCGCGCAGCCGTGCCCGGACCGAGCGGAACCGGGTGACGTCCGCGTCGGTGGCGCGGCGGGCCGCCGACTGGTTGACGCCGAACAGGTCCCGGACGGCCTCCACCGAGGTCAGGACGTCCTTGCCCCGGGCCGGCTCCTCGCTGTTCACGAGCCGTACGGCGTAGTCCGAGTAATAGGCCAGTTCCACTTGTAGTCCTTACGAAGGCGCTCTATGGTCGTGGGTGCGGTCGGGTAACAGCCGGTCGTGCTTCCAGGGTATTACGGTCATCCTTGACGGAGGGGCAGCGATGACGGACACCTCTACCACCACGACGTCCACCACCCACGGCACCGACTGGCGGGCATGGCAGCAGAGCTGGGACCGCCAGCAGGAGTGGTACATGCCCGACCGCGAGGACCGCTTCCGGGTCATGCTGGACATGGTGGAGGCCTTCTGCGGGACCGAGGCGCGCGTCCTCGACCTCGCCTGCGGCACCGGCAGCATCACCGCCCGCCTGCTCGACCGGTTCCCCCGCGCCGTCAGCACCGGCGTCGACCTCGACCCCGCCCTGCTCACCATCGCCCGCTGCACCTTCGCCGGGGACGACCGTGTCACCCTCGTCGAGGCCGACCTCACCGACCCCGACTGGCCGGCGCGGCTGCCGTACGACACCTACGACGCGGTCCTGACCGCGACCGCCCTGCACTGGCTGCGCAAGGAGCCCCTGCGCGTCCTCTACGGGCAGCTCGCCGGACTGGTCCGCCCCGGCGGTGTCTTCATCGACGCGGACCACATGATCGACGACACCACGCCGCGGATCAACGCGGCCGAGGAGATCTTCAGCCGCACCCGCAGGGATCAGGCCAGGCGCGCCGGCGCGGTCGACTGGGCCGAGTGGTGGGCGCTGGCCGCCAAGGACCCGGTCCTCGCCGCCCCCACGGCCCGCCGCTTCGAGATCTACGGCGTCCACGCCGACGGCGAGATGCCCTCCGCGGCCTGGCACGCGCGCGTGCTGCGCGAGCAGGGGTTCGAGGAGGCGCGGCCGGTGTGGGCCTCCCCGTCCGACACGATGCTCCTCGCGCTCCGGTAACGGGCCCACGCGCGAAGGGGCGGTACGGCCCGGCCGTACCACCCCTTCGCGCGTGTCGAACGCCTACAGCACCTTGGACAGGAAGGACTTCGTCCGCTCGTGCTGCGGGTCGGTCAGGACGTCGCGCGGGTGGCCGGACTCGACCACCACACCGCCGTCCATGAAGACCAGGCTGTCGCCCACCTCGCGGGCGAAGCCCATCTCGTGCGTGACGACCACCATCGTCATGCCCGACTCGGCCAGGTCCCGCATGACGTCGAGGACGTCACCCACGAGCTCGGGGTCCAGCGCCGAGGTCGGCTCGTCGAACAGCATCAGCTTCGGGTCCATCGCCAGCGCGCGGGCGATCGCCACGCGCTGCTGCTGGCCGCCGGAGAGCTGCGAGGCGTAGTTGCGCGCCTTGTCGGCCAGGCCGACGCGCTCCAGCAGCTGCATGGCGCGCTCCCGCGCCTGCGTCTTGCCGGTGCCCTTGACCTGCATCGGCGCTTCCATGACGTTCTCGACGGCCGTCATGTGCGGGAAGAGGTTGAACCGCTGGAACACCATGCCGATGTCCCGGCGCTTGCGCGCGACCTCGCTGTCCTTCAGCTCGTACAGCTTGTCGCCCTTCTGGCGGTAGCCGACCAGCTCGCCGTCGACGTACAGCCGGCCGGCGTTGATCTTCTCCAGGTGGTTGATGCACCGCAGGAAGGTCGACTTGCCGGAACCGGACGGGCCGATCAGGCAGAACACCTCGCCCTGCTTGACCTCCAGGTCGATGCCCTTGAGCACCTGCACGGCACCGAAGTGCTTGTGCACGCCCTCGGCCTTCACCATCGCCGGGGTCGCCGCCGGAGCGGCGTCCGTCTTCGCGGGCTCGGCGGCCTTGTCGGTCTTCACCGGCTTGGCGGTCTTGTCCGTCATGCCGCAGCCCCCTCTCGGTGGGTCAGGGAGAGCACGTTCGCCTTGATCTTCTGCCACGGCGTGGCCGGCAGCTGGCGCGAGGAGCCGCGGGCGTAGTAACGCTCCAGGTAGTACTGGCCCACGCTGAAGATCGAGGTCAGCAGCAGGTACCAGGCGGCGGCCAGGAACAGCATTTCGGCCGGGGCGCCGGAGGTCTGGCCGATGTCCTGTGCGACGCGCAGCAACTCGGAGTACTGGACGACCGAGACCAGCGAGGTCGTCTTCAGCATGTTGATGACCTCGTTGCCCGTCGGCGGCACGATGACGCGCATCGCCTGCGGGATGACGATCCGGCGCAGCGTCTTGCTGTGGCTCATGCCCAGCGCGTGCGCCGCCTCGGTCTGGCCCTCGTCGACCGCGAGCAGGCCGGCGCGGCAGATCTCGGCCATGTACGCGGCCTCGTTCAGGCCGAGGCCGAGCAGCGCCGTCAGGAACGGGGTCATGAAGTCCGACCACTCGTCCTTGTAGATCGGCCCGAGGTTGATGTACTCGAAGACCAGGCCCAGGTTGAACCAGACGATCAGCTGGACCAGGACCGGGGTGCCGCGGAAGAACCAGATGTAGAACCACGCGATCGACGAGGTCACCGGGTTCTTCGACAGGCGCATCACCGCGAGCACGATGCCGCCGACCACGCCGATCAGCATGGACAGGACGGTCAGCAGCAGCGTGTTGCCCACGCCGTGCAGCACGCGGTCGTTGAAGAAGTAGTCCGGGATCGCACCCCAGTTGATCTTGCCCTGGGAGAACGCGTAGATGATGCCGCCCAGCAGGGCGAGCGCGATGACGGCGGAGACGTACCGCCCGTAGTGACGGACCGGGATCGCCTTGATGGCCTCCGGGCCGGCCGGCGGGGTGGCCGCCGGTTCCGTCGTCTTGTCAGTGTCAACAGTCACGGGTGTTGCCTTTCAGTGCCCGCGGGTACGAGCGGTCACTTGCCGCCGTTGATGGCCGCTGCCTGCACGGCGCCGTCCGTGACGCCCCACTTCTGGAGGATCTTGTTGTACTCGCCGTTCTTGATGATGGCGTCGAGCGCGGCCTTGAGGGCCTCGCGCAGCTGCGTGTTGCCCTTGCCGACGGCGATGCCGTACGGGGCGGCCTCGACCTGCTCGCCGACGATCTGGAAGTCCTTGCCGCCGCCGGAGGTCTTCACCGCGTAGGCGGCGACCGGGAAGTCGGAGGAGCCGGCGTTGGCGCCGCCCGCGCGCAGCCGGGTCTGGGCCTGCTGGTCGGTGTCGAAGGCCTCGATCGACAGCGCCTTGCCCGCCGGGCACTTCTTCGCCTCGGACTTGGCGAGGTCCTCGGAGGTCGTGCCGCGCTGCACCACGATCTTCTTGCCGCACAGGTCGGCCCAGGTCTTGATGCCCTGGTCCTTGCCCTTCTGGGTGTAGATCGAGACACCGGCGGTGAAGTAGTCGACGAAGTCGACGCCCTCGCCGACCTTCTTGCCGGTGTCGGAGTCGATGCCCTCCTGGCGGTCCTTGGTGTCGGTCATCGCGGACATGGCGATGTCGTAGCGCTTGGAACGCAGACCGGTGATCAGGGTGTCGAAGGTGCCGTTCTCGAACTGGAACTTCACCCCGAGCTGCTTGCCCATGGCGTCGGCGATGTCCGGGTCGATGCCGGCGGTCTTGCCGGAGCTGTCCGTGAACTCCACCGGCGCGTACGCGATGTCCGAGCCGACCTTGATGACGCCCTTGTCACGGATGGCCTGGGGCAGCTTGTCGGCGAGCGGAGCCGTGCCGGAGGCCGGGCCGCTGCTCTGGGAACCGCTGTCCTTCTTGGTCTGGTCACCGCAACCGGTGAGCAGGAGCGCGCCTGCGACCGCGATCGCACCGACCGCTGCTAGCCGGGAGTGCGCGGCGGTCGTACGACGGGTGGAGCTTGCGGTCATCGTGGGTTCCTCCGGCGGGATGGGTGGTGCCGATGGTCACGGCAGTTGCCGATGGGTCGACGAGAACACACACCTTCGGGTGTCGCGACCTCGTGTGATTACGGCATCTTGCCATTCGGACTCAGTCATTCAGGTGACTCGCCATGTCAAAATCGGATAACGGGCGACACCCGAACCGCACCACTCCGGTACATCCTGGCCGGACCATCTGCGGGAATCCAGGCTTCCGGCCGGAAGATCTTCGGCGCATCTCAAAATGTGGTCGACGGAGCGCGGCCCCTCGGTGTCCCCGCGTGTCCGCTTGAGTGCACATCGAGGCTTTGTCCAGACCTTGCCCTTATTTTCGATCATGAGAGATGTCACGTCACGGGCCCGACGTGTGACCTTTGCGGTATCGACTCGTCGGCGGCACGGTCCGTCGGGTAAGAAGGTTCTTTACACCCCTCATCCGGGGCTCAGGGCGCGTGTGCGGCGCGCCCGTCGCGTAGGTGCCCGTACGCATCAGTCAAATCGGGCCGTACGCGGTGCCCGCCCGCCCCTCACCAGGGGCGGTAACAAAACCCTCAAACCATGAATACTTAAGGGGTAAAAGAAAGTGGCAGCGGAGATCGTCAATCCTCGCAGCGAGAACAAACCGGATCAGGACGGCGGTGCGGAGCCTCTCGATTCCTTCGATCCGGCGTTCGCCCTGCACCGCGGCGGCAAGATGGCCGTGCAGGCCACCGTGCCCGTCCGTGACAAGGACGACCTGTCCCTCGCGTACACCCCCGGCGTCGCGCGCGTGTGCACCGCGATCGCGGAACAGCCGGAGCTGGTCAACGACTACACCTGGAAGTCGTCCGTGGTCGCCGTCGTGACCGACGGTACGGCCGTCCTCGGGCTCGGGGACATCGGGCCCGAGGCCTCCCTCCCGGTCATGGAGGGCAAGGCCATCCTCTTCAAGCAGTTCGGCGGCGTCGACGCGGTGCCGATCGCGCTCGACTGCACCGGCGTCGACGAGATCGTCGAGACCGTGGTGCGGCTCGCGCCCTCCTTCGGCGGCGTCAACCTCGAGGACATCTCCGCGCCGCGGTGCTTCGAGATCGAGCGCAAGCTCCAGGAGAAGCTCGACATCCCCGTCTTCCACGACGACCAGCACGGCACGGCCGTCGTCACGCTGGCCGCGCTGCGCAACGCCGCCCGGCTGAGCGGGCGGGAGATCGGGCAACTGCGCGCCGTGATCTCCGGTGCCGGCGCGGCCGGTGTCGCCATCGCCAAGATGCTGGTCGAGGCCGGCATCGGGGACGTGGCCGTCACCGACCGCAAGGGCGTCGTGTCCGCGGACCGCGAGGACCTCACCTCCGTGAAGCGGGAACTGGCCTCGTTCACGAACAAGGCCGGGATCACCGGGTCGCTGGAGGACGCGCTGGCCGGCGCCGACGTCTTCATCGGCGTCTCCGGCGGTACGGTGCCGGAGGAGGCCGTGGCGTCCATGGCGAAGGGCGCGTTCGTCTTCGCGATGGCCAACCCGAACCCGGAGGTCCACCCCGACGTCGCGCACAAGTACGCGGCGGTCGTGGCGACCGGGCGGTCCGACTTCCCGAACCAGATCAACAACGTGCTGGCGTTCCCGGGCATCTTCGCGGGCGCGCTGCAGGTGCGGGCCAGCCGGATCACCGAGGGCATGAAGATCGCGGCGGCGGAGGCGCTGGCCTCGGTCGTCGGTGACGACCTCGCGGCCGACTACGTCATCCCCTCGCCCTTCGACGAGCGCGTGGCGCCGGCCGTCACGGCGGCGGTTGCCGCGGCCGCTCGGGCGGAGGGTGTGGCGCGGCGGTAACGCCGCGCTGGGCCGACCTCGGCGAAATGACCCCGTCGGGTGGCGGGGTCATTTTTCTTGCGCCCGGTGGCTTCTTCGGGTGGGGGGTGGTGGGGTCGTCGGTCATCCGCGGGTGGGTGGTGGGCTGGTCGCGCAGTTCCCCGCGCCCCTGAGGGGTTGCAGTCGCCGTCCGCGCCCAGCGCGCCGCGGGCGGCACCCCGTGGCGCCGGGCAAGGCACCCTACGGCGGTCACGGCGACCCCGGGTCGGCGCAAGAGGGTGTGTGTCACAGGGCGTCCTGGTTCCAACCGTGGCGTCACCCACCTATCGTCGGCTTCATGTTCGCTGTCTACGCCGCCCGAATCGACCGCGACCAGCCGCTGAACGGCCTGGAGTTGGGGGAGCGCCCGGCCCCCGAGGCCCGCCCCGGCTGGAGCACCGTCAACGTCAAGGCCGCCTCCCTCAACCACCACGACCTGTGGTCCCTGCGCGGCGTGGGCCTCGCAGAGGACAAGCTGCCGATGATCCTCGGCTGCGACGCCGCCGGCGTCGACGAGGACGGCAACGAGGTCGTCCTGCACTCCGTGATCGGCCAGAGCGGTCATGGCGTCGGCCCCAGGGAACCCCGGTCGATCCTGACCGAGCGGTACCAGGGAACCTTCGCCGAGCAGGTGGCCGTACCGACGTGGAACGTGCTGCCGAAGCCGAAGGAGCTGTCCTTCGAGGAGGCCGCCTGCCTGCCGACGGCCTGGCTGACCGCGTACCGGATGCTGTTCACCAACGCCGGTGTCCGCCCCGGCGACTCCGTGCTGGTGCAGGGCGCCGGCGGTGGTGTCGCCACCGCCGCTATCGTGCTCGGCAAGGCCGCCGGCCTGCGGGTCTTCGCTACCAGCCGCGACGAGGCCAAGCGCAAGCGGGCCCTGGAGCTGGGCGCGGTGGAGGCGCTGGAGTCGGGCGCGCGGCTGCCGCAGCGGGTGGACGCCGTGATCGAGACCGTGGGCGCGGCCACCTGGTCGCACTCGGTGAAGTCGCTGCGGCCCGGCGGCACGCTGGTCATCTCCGGGGCTACCAGCGGTGACCGCCCCTCGCACGCGGAGCTCACCCGGATCTTCTTCCTGGAGCTGAAGGTCGTCGGCTCGACCATGGGCACCAAGGACGAGCTGGAGGACCTGCTCGCCTTCTGCGCCGCCACCGGGGTGCGGCCGGTCATCGACGAGGTGCTGCCGATGGACCGGGCCCGCGAGGGCTTCGAGCGGATGGAGTCCGGCGAGCTGTTCGGGAAGGTCGTGCTCACCAACTCCTGACGGTCCGGTGACGCGGGCGGGTCCGGTGGCGATACCGGGCCCGCCTTTTCCGTGCCCGATGTGTCAACGTTGGTTGACATCGCCGGTGTGTCAACGTAGGTTGACGTCATGACCGAAGCCACAGATCTCGCCGAGCGGGCCGGAGACCGGGACCCGCGGGTCGGTCTGCGGGCCGTCGCCGCGCTGCGCCGGCTGCTGGAACAACTGGAGGCGGTGCAGGTGCGCAGCGCCCGCAACCAGGGCTGGTCCTGGCAGGAGATCGCCGCGGAGCTCGGAGTGAGCAGGCAGGCCGTGCACAAGAAGTACGGGAGGCGTTGATGTTCGAGCGGTTCACGAAGGACGCCCGGGACGTGGTCAAGGGGGCGTACGCCCACGCCGACCGCGCCGGGGAACGATCGGTCGGCGCCGAGCATCTGCTGCTCGCACTGCTGGACCGCGAGGGCAGCCGTGGTTCCTTCGCGCTGGCGGCCGTGGGGCTCGCCGAGGAGCGCGAGGCGGTCCGGCAGGCACTGCGGGAGGCGCGGCGGCGCGCAGGACTGACGCGGGCCGACGCGGACGCGCTGGCGGAGCTGGGCATCGACGTGTCGGAGATCGTGGCCCGGGTGGAGGAGACGCACGGCGTGGGGGCCATGGCCGGCGACCCGGGGGACGGGCGGTGGTGGTCCGGGCGGCGGCCGTCCTTCGCCCGGAGCGGGAAGGACGTGCTGGAGAGGTCGCTGCGGATCGCCCTCGCCCACCGCGACCGGCACATCGGGGACGAGCACCTGCTGCTCGCGCTCACCGTCCTGCCGGGCGCCCCCGCCGAGGTGCTGGCCGACCACGGGGTGACCTACGCGTCGGTCACCCGGGTCCTGTACGGCGGGGGAGAGGCGAAGGCGGGCTGAGCCCGCGGCGCCCGCCCGTCGCTCACGCCTTCGGGGCGCGCAATATCGCTGCGATGTGGGCGGCCGCCGTCGACAGATGGCGGCGGGCGTCGCGCAGCTGGTCGGCGTCCACCCCGTGATCGCGGGCCGCGTCCCGGATGTCGTCGCGGAAACGGTCCAGCAGCCGGTCGAGGTCGCGGGCGGGGTCGCCGGTCGGCGCGTCATGGGCCCAGGAGGGCTCGTGGACGGCCGGGAAGTCCTCCGGCGTCCGCTCATACTCCGGCTCCGGGCGGGCGCGGTCCGCGCCCGAGCGGCCCCAGCCGAACTCCTTGCCGAAGGTGCTGCCGAAGTCGCCGAACTCCTTGGCCAGTTCGGTCAGGCCCTCCTTCACGCCGTTCGGCCAGTCGCCCCGCGCGAAGCGGTCCTGCACCTGCTCCTGCACCCGGCGCGCGAGCCGCTGCAGCTCCTCCTGCGCCTGGGCGCGGGCCCGCTCCTGGGCCTCCTTCGCCTGGCGCCGGGCCCGCTGGGCCTCCTCGCGGGCCCGGCGGCTCTCGTCCTTGGCGCGCCGGGCCTGTTCCTTCCACTCCTGCTTGACGCGGCGCATCTCCTCCCTGGCGGCGCGCCACGCCTCCTTGTCGCCGGTGTCGGTGAACTCGAAGGAGGAGGACCCCTGGGCACCGCCCGACCGGGCCTCGCCGGCCGCCGCCCGCATCTCGCGGCGCAGATCGCCCGCGGCACCGCGCACGTCGGCGCGGATCTCGGCGGCCAGCTCGGCCACCGACTCGCGGATCTCCAGCTCCAGGTCGGCCAGTTCACCACTGCGGTCGGCCAGTTCGGCGCGGCCGGCGTCGGTGATGGCGTACACCTTGCGGCCGCCCTCGGTGGTGTGGGTGACCAGGCCCTCGGCCTCCAGCTTCGCCAGCCGCGGGTAGACGGTGCCGGCCGACGGCGCGTACAGCCCCTGGAAGCGCTCCTCCAGCAGGCGGATCACCTCGTAGCCGTGGCGCGGGGCCTCGTCCAGGAGCTTGAGCAGGTACAGACGGAGGCGGCCGTGGGCGAAGACGGGAGGCATGTCAGAGCACCTTCTTGTCGGTCGTACCGTCGGCCGGGGCGGTGGGGGCATCCTCGCCCGGGCCGGAAACGGAATTGTCCCCCGAGCCGGTGCGGGCGCTCGCGGCCGGGCCGTCGCCGCTCGGCTGCGCGTCCCAGGGGGCGTCCTCCGCCGGGGGCCTGCGCAGCAGGGCGATGGAACCGGAGACAGTGGTCGCCTTCAGCCGGCCGTTGCCCGCGCCGAGCCGGCCGGTGATCCGCTTGGCGCCCCACTGGCCGCCGACCCGCAGGTCCTCGAAGGCGTTGGAGACCGAGCCGCTCGCGGTGTTCGCCTCCACCTCGGTGTCCGCCGGGTGCGGCAGGCGGATGGCGATCTCACCGGAGACGCTGGTGAGGTTGACGTCGGTGGGGTGGGCGGCCGGGTCGAGGTCCACGATCATCGAACCGCTCACCGAGTCCGCGCGCACCGACGAACCGGAACCGTCCACCACGGTGAGGTCACCGGAGACGGAGGTGAAGCGCAGCTCGCCGCTGAGCGCCTGCGCCTCCACGCTGCCGGAGACCGTGTCGGCGCGCACCGGGCCGCCGAGCCCGACCAGGGTGGTGTCCCCGGTGACGCCCTTGACCTCGGCACGGCCGTCGATCCCGGAGACCATGGCCGCGGCCCCGACCACCCCCACCTCCACCCGCGTCCGCGCGGGGACGGCCAGGGAGACGACCGCGCTGCGGCGCCAGCCCTTGCGGTCGAGCCACTTCAGGAAGCCCTTCCAGGGCAGGTCCTCGTACGCCACCGTCAGCGTGCCGCCCTGCTGGGTGACCAGCAGGGGCGGGCCCTCGATCTCGGAGACCTCCAGGCGCGCGGAACCCTCGTCCGTGCCCACGACGTTCACCGTTCCGTTGACGATGCGCACGTGGAGTTCGCTCACGGGCTCGTCGAAGGTGAGCTTCTGCGGCTCTGCGACGGACCACTCGGACATGGGAGACCTCCTCGACACGCCATATCGCGTCTTTCACTCTTCACGATATATCGCGGATCCGGGAAGTCAAGACACTCGTTCCGGCGATCAGGAAGAGCCCGCCACGCCGGGCTGCCCTAGCGTGTGAGCATGCCCACGCCCCACGCCCAGGGCCCCGCGCACTCCGGTGCCGCGCCGGGCGGACTGCTGCTGTGCCGCGCCGCGCCCCGCGCCGTCGCCCCGCTCGCGCATCTGCTGCGCGACCCCATGCTGCTCACCGGCGCCGGCGACACCTGGAGCGTGCTCGTGCCCGAGGGGCGGCCCTGGCGGGACGGCGGCGAACCGGTCGAGCGGGTGCTCACCGGCTGGGCCACCGCCCTCGCCGTCGCCGCCCCCTGGCCCGTCCTCGCCCTGTGGTGGGACGCCGACCGCGCCGGCTACACCCTCGCCGCCGGCTTCCGCCGCCCCGTCGGCTACGTCTGGCTGGCCAACGGCACCGCGGCCGGCGAGGACGAGGCGATGCGCACCTTCGCCGCCCGGCTCGGCCTCGACCCCGTCCTGGACGTGCAGGAGCTGGACCACCTCACCCGCCCCGACCCGAACGCCGACGCCCGCGCCCGCCTGCGGGGCCTGCTCGCGGTGCTGACCCGCGCCGGCGTCGGCCTGCCGCCCGGCCTGGACCCGGGCGCGGGCCCCGGCCGACTGCGCGAGGCCGCGCTGCGCCGCCCCGACGCCCGGCAGACCGACGGCCACGGCCTGCGCGAGGCCCTGCGCACCGAACTCGACGCCGTCGAAGGCGTCGCCCTGGCCCCCTGGCTGCCCTGGGCCGCTACCCCGCGCGCCCGGGCCCTGGCCACCGCCCAACTGGCGGTCGGCCTCCCCCTGGCCGTGTGGGGCCTGCGCCGCCGCAGCCCGGGGCGGACGGCGGCGGGGGCCCTGCTGGTGGCCCACGGCGCCCTGTCCCTGACGTACGGACTGACGCACCCCCCGGACTGACGGCCGCGCCACAGGACGCCCCGCACGACAGCGCCGCAGACCGCCGTACGGGACGCGTGCGCGCCGTACCGCGCCCGGGAAGCCTGGAAGGACGCCCGGAAACGGCGAAGGGCGCCCGTAGGCGCCCTGGTGAGCCCGCGACGGCGGTCGCCGGCTACTCGTCGTCCTCGTCGTCCAGCCGCGCCAGCCACGTGGCCAGGCGCTCCACCGGGACCTCGAAGTCCGGGTTCAGGTCGACGAAGGTGCGCAGCTGCTCGGCGAGCCACTCGAAGGTGATTTCCTCCTCGCCCCGCCGCTTCTCCAGTTCTTCGATGCCTCGGTCGGTGAAGTACATGGGGTCAAGGATAAGTGCGCACACACGGCCGGGCCGCACCCCCGAACAGGGGGTGCGGCCCGGTCACGTACGACCCGCGGGAGCGGTTACGCCTCGAACACCTCGCGCACGAGCTGCTCCTGCTCCGCCTGGTGCCGCTTGGCGGAACCGACGGCCGGGGACGAGCCGTGCGGACGCGAGATGCGGCGCAGGCGCTCGCCGGCCGGGATGTCCGCGCCGACCGCCAGGTCCAGGTGGTCGATCAGGTTCAGGGCGAT
Organism: Streptomyces sp. NPDC014801; assembly: GCF_043082085.1. Taxonomy (NCBI): domain Bacteria; kingdom Bacillati; phylum Actinomycetota; class Actinomycetes; order Kitasatosporales; family Streptomycetaceae; genus Streptomyces; species Streptomyces sp. NPDC014801. The sequence continues at coordinate 336,980 of NZ_JBIBXG010000010.1, forward strand.
GAACGGCCAGGCGCCCTGGTTGGCCGGCTCCTCCTGGGCCCACAGGTACTTCTCGGCGTTCGGGTACTTGGCGATCTCCGCCTGCAGCTCCGCACCCGGCAGCGGGTACAGGCGCTCCAGACGCAGGATCGCGGTGTCCGTCACGCCGCGCTTCTTGCGCTCGGCGTCGAGGTCGTAGAAGACCTTGCCGGAGCAGAAGACGACCTTGCGGACCGCGGCCGGGTCGACCGAGGAGTCACCGATGACCGGCTGGAACTGGCCCGTGGTGAAGTCCTCCGCCTTCGACGCGGCGGCCTTCAGGCGCAGCATCGACTTCGGCGTGAAGACGACCAGCGGCTTGTGGTGCGGGTTGTGCACCTGCCACCGCAGGAGGTGGAAGTAGTTCGCCGGCGAGGTCGGCATGGCGACCGTCATGTTGTTCTGCGCGCACAGCTGCAGGAACCGCTCCGGGCGGGCCGAGGAGTGGTCCGGGCCCTGGCCCTCGTAGCCGTGCGGCAGCAGCAGCACGACGCCGGAGGTCTGGCCCCACTTCTGCTCGGCGGAGGAGATGAACTCGTCCACCACCGTCTGGGCGCCGTTGACGAAGTCGCCGAACTGGGCCTCCCACAGCACGAGCGCGTTCGGGCGGGCCAGCGAGTAGCCGTACTCGAAGCCCATGGCCGCGTACTCGGACAGCAGGGAGTTGTAGACGTTCAGCCGCGCCTGGTCCTCGGAGAGGTACTGCAGCGGCGTGTACTCCTCGCCGGTGCTGCGGTCGATGATGACCGCGTGGCGCTGGCCGAAGGTGCCGCGCTGGGAGTCCTGGCCGGCCAGGCGGACCGGCACGCCCTCCAGCAGCAGCGAACCGAAGGCCAGGGTCTCGCCCATGCCCCAGTCGATCGTCCCGTCCTCGACCATCGCCGCCCGGCGCTGCAGCTGCGGCAGCAGACGCGGGTGGACGGTGATGTTGTCCGGGATGTTGACCTGGGACTCGGCGATCCGCTTGACGACCTCGGAGGAGACCGCGGTCGGGACCGCGACCGGGAAGCCGTCCTGCGGGGCCTGGGCGTCACCGGCGGCCGGCTGCGAGGTGGCCTCGCGGACCTCGGTGAAGACCTTCTCCAGCTGGCCCTGGTAGTCCTGCAGCGCCTGCTCGGCCTCTTCCAGGGTGATGTCGCCGCGACCGATCAGGGACTCGGTGTACAGCTTGCGCACCGAGCGCTTCTTGTCGATCAGGTCGTACATCAGCGGCTGGGTGAAGGCCGGGTTGTCCGACTCGTTGTGACCGCGGCGGCGGTAGCAGATGAGGTCGATCACCACGTCCTTGTTGAACGCCTGGCGGAACTCGAAGGCGAGCCGCGCCACGCGCACGACGGCCTCGGGGTCGTCGCCGTTGACGTGGAAGATCGGGGCCTCGATCATGCGGGCCACGTCCGTCGCGTACATGGAGGAACGCGAGGACTCGGGGGCCGCGGTGAAGCCGACCTGGTTGTTGATGACGATGTGGACCGTGCCGCCGGTGCGGTAGCCGCGCAGCTGCGACATGTTCAGGGTCTCGGCCACGACGCCCTGGCCCGCGAAGGCCGCGTCGCCGTGGATCGCCACCGGCAGGACGGTGAAGTCCGTGCCGCCCTTGTTGATGATGTCCTGCTTGGCGCGGGCGACGCCCTCCAGGACCGGGTCGACCGCCTCCAGGTGGGAGGGGTTGGCGACCAGGGAGACCTTGATCTGCTCGCCGTCGAGGCCGGTGAAGGTGCCCTCGGCGCCCAGGTGGTACTTCACGTCGCCGGAGCCGTGCATCGACTTCGGGTCGAGGTTGCCCTCGAACTCGCGGAAGATCTGCGCGTACGACTTGCCGACGATGTTGGCGAGGACGTTCAGGCGGCCGCGGTGGGCCATGCCGATGACGACCTCGTCGAGCCGCGATTCGGCCGCGGAGTCGATGACCGCGTCGAGCAGCGGGATGACGGACTCGCCGCCCTCCAGGGAGAACCGCTTCTGGCCGACGTACTTCGTCTGCAGGAACGTCTCGAAGGCCTCGGCGGCGTTCAGGCGGCGCAGGATCCGCAGCTGCTCCTCGCGCTCCATCCTGGAGTGCGGGCGCTCCACGCGGTCCTGGATCCACTTGCGCTGCTTGGGGTCCTGGATGTGCATGAACTCGATGCCGGTGGTGCGGCAGTACGAGTCGCGCAGCACGCCGAGGATATCGCGCAGCTTCATCATCGACTTGCCGGCGAAGCCGCCGACGGCGAACTCGCGCTCCAGGTCCCACAGGGTGAGGCCGTGCTCGACGATGTCCAGGTCGGGGTGCTTGCGCTGCTTGTACTCCAGCGGGTCGGTGTCGGCCATGACGTGGCCGCGGACCCGGTAGGAGTGGATCAGCTCGAAGACGCGGGCGGCCTTGGTGACGTCGTCGTCGTGGCTGGCGTCGATGTCCTTGAGCCAGCGGACCGGCTCGTAGGGGATGCGCAGGGCCTCGAAGATGTCGTCGTAGAAGCCGTTCTCGCCCAGCAGCAGGTTCGCCACCTGGCGCAGGAACTCGCCGGAGGCGGCGCCCTGGATGACCCGGTGGTCGTAGGTCGACGTGAGCGTCATGACCTTCGAGATGCCGAGCTTGTTCAGGGTGTCCTGGCTGGTGCCCTGGAACTCCGCCGGGTAGTCCATGGAGCCGACGCCCATGATCACCGACTGGCCGGGCATCAGCCGCGGCACGGAGTGGACGGTGCCGAGGCCGCCGGGGTTGGTCAGGGAGACCGTGACGCCGGTGAAGTCGTCCATCGTCAGCTTGTTGTCGCGGGCGCGACGGACGATGTCCTCGTAGGCCTGCCAGAACTCGAAGAAGTTCAGCGTCTCGGCCTTCTTGATCGCCGCGACGACGAGCTGGCGGTCGCCGTTGGGCTTGACCAGGTCGATGGCGAGACCGAGGTTGACGTGCTCCGGCTTGACCAGGGTCGGCTTGCCGTCCTTGAGCTGGTACGACCAGTTCATCGACGGCATGGCCTTGATGGCCTGCACCATCGCGTACCCGATGAGGTGCGTGAAGGAGATCTTCCCGCCGCGGGCGCGCTTGAGGTGGTTGTTGATGACGATGCGGTTGTCGAACAGCAGCTTCACCGGGACCGCGCGCACCGAGGTGGCGGTGGGCATCTCCAGCGAGGCGTCCATGTTCTTCGCGACCGCGGCGGACGGGCCGCGCAGCGTCACGAGCTCCGGACCGGCCGGGGCCTCCTTGGCGGGCTCCGCCTTGGCCTTCGGCTGAGCGGGCGCCTGTGCGGGACGCGCCGGCTGAGCCTGGGCGGGGGCGGGCTTCGCCGCGGGGGCCGGGGCGGCGGCCGCGGGCTTGGCGGCCGGAGCCGGAGCGGCGCTGGGCGCCGGAGCGGCCGGCGCGGCGGCCTGCGGGGCCGGAGCGGGCGTCTGGGTGGGGGTCTGCGCGGCCCCCGCGGCCGCGCCGCCCGACGCAACCGGGGCGCCTGCCGCCCCCGGCTTGTAGTCGGCGAAGAAGTCCCACCAGGCGCGGTCTACCGAATTCGGGTCCTGGAGGTACTGCTGATAGATCTCGTCGACGAGCCACTCGTTGGGACCGAAGGCGGCAGCGGGGTTCTTTCCCGCTTGGTCGGCTTCGGTCGTGGGAGCGCTCGATGCGTTACTGGGGGACTGTGGCGACACGGCGGCAACCGCCCTCTTCCGCTTCACAAGGTGATGGACAGCGGGAATAAAGGCTACGCCTCCCTGAGGGTGAAGGTCAGGTCGGGCCCGTTCATCGTCGCGTAAGTCACATCTCGGCCCGTGTTTCGGCGCTGGAAATGGCGGGAAACAAGCGAGGTTCCGGTGTGAAAGGGGAGCACGGGGGTACGGCGACGAGGGCCCGGCACGCCGGGCGTGCGGGCCTGTGCCTGATCACACGTGTCCGTCGGCGCGGACGCAGGTGGATCTTGAAGCTCCGCTTCGAACCCTACGTCAACTTCAAGCGCTTGGCTCTCCTGGAAGAGTGACAAGAATCCGGCAACCTCGCTCGGATTCGGCCACCCCGATACGGCCCCCGTGCAGGTCCACGGCCCAGCGGGCGATCGCCAGGCCCAGCCCGGTGCCGCCGTCGCTGCCCGGACCGTGCGGACGGGCCACCACACCCCGGTTGAACCGCTCGAAGACGCGGTGCCACTCCGACTTCGGGATGCCGGGCCCCTCGTCCAGGACCTCCAGCTGAAGCGAGCCGGGCGTCGCGCCGTGCCGCGCCCGGACCGTGACCCGGCCGTGCGGCGGGCTGTGCTTGACCGCGTTGTCGATCAGGTTGGCGACCACCTGGTGGATGCGCTCCGGGTCGGCGTGCGCGGTCAGGTCGGTCGGGAAGACGTCCAGGTGCAGGTGGACGTCGGCGCGGGTGTGACCGCCCGAGCCGGAGGCGATGCCGGCGCGCGCCGAGGCGACCATGTTGGCCTCCTTCAGCACGCCCGACAGATACGGCCACACCTCGAAGCGACGTTTCTTCAGCGGGACGACGCCGTTGTCCAGCCGGGACAGGTCCAGCAGCGTCTCCACCAGCCGGCCCAGCCGCTCGGTCTGCTTCAGCGCCGTGCGCATGGTCTCCGGGTCGGCCTCGGTGACCCCGTCGACGATGTTCTCCAGCACCGCCCGCAGGCCCGCGATCGGGGTGCGCAGCTCGTGCGAGACGTTCGCCACCAGCTCCTTGCGCTGGCGGTCCTGCGCCTCCAGCTCGTCCGCCATCACGTTGATCGTCTGGGCCAGGTCGCCCAGCTCGTCCCGGCGGCTCTCCCGCACCCGGCGCGTGTAGTCGCCCTGCGAGATCGACCGGGCCACGGTGTTCATCTCGTCCAGCGGCGCGGTGAGCGAATGCGCCACGAACTGCGTGATCAGCAGGGTGGCGATCATCGAGAAGACCGTGATGAAGCGCAGCTCCGTCTGGGTGCGCAGGGCGATCATCATCAGCCCGGTGGTGATGAGCACCGAGATGACGACGAGCGCGCCCAGCTTGGTCTTGATCGAGAACGGGCGTACGCCGCCCCAGGGATCCCCGGGGCTCCTCCGCGCGGCCGGCCGCCCGTCGCTCATGGCGTCGGCGTCTCCAGCGCGTAGCCCACGCCGTGCACGGTACGGATGCGCTCGGCGCCGATCTTGCGGCGCAGCGCCTTGATGTGGCTGTCGACCGTGCGGGTGCCGGAGGCGTCCGCCCAGTCCCACACCTCCGCCAGCAGCTGCTCCCGCGAGAGCACCGCGCGCGGCGTGTTCGCCAGGCACACCAGCAGGTCGAACTCGGTGGGCGTCAGGTGCACGTCCTCCGACTTCACCCGGACCCGGCGCTGCGCGTGGTCGATCTCCAGCTCCCCCAGGCGCATCACACCGCTGCGCGGCGTCGCGGCGGCCAGCGCGGCCCGCTCCACCCGGCGCAGCAGCACGTGCACGCGGGCGGCCAGCTCCCGCATCGAGAACGGCTTGGTCATGTAGTCGTCGGCCCCGACGCCCAGCCCGACCAGCATGTCGGTCTCGTCGTCGCGGGCGGTGAGCATCAGCACCGGCACCGGCCGCTGCGCCTGCACCCGCCGGCAGACCTCGAGCCCGTCGAAGCCGGGCAGCATGATGTCGAGGATCAGCAGATCGGGCTGCCAGGCCTCGGCGGTGTCGACGGCCGCCGGGCCGTCACCCGCGGTTTGCACGAGGAATCCCTCGGCTCGCAGGCGGGCCGCGATGGCGTCGACGATCGTCGGATCGTCCTCGACGACCAGGACCCGCCGCTGCGCGCCGGGGGTCGCCGTCGTGCCGCTGTGGGAGGTGTGTGTCTGCTCCATCGCCCGCCCCTGAAGTGTGCTTTCCGGAATCAGTGGGGTGATCCCTTGGTCTGCGCGTGACTGCGATTGACGCTTGAATGATCCGCGTCAGGGAAGCAGCGTACGGGGAGTCACCACGGCTTTGCTATTCAGGGCGGATCCCGAGGTGCACCACGTCCGGAACTCCTCGGGCAACGGGGATCTCTTCCGTACGCACCTGCTGGAACCCGACATTCCCCAAGGTTTCTTCGAAATCCTCGGACGGCTCGGCCGACCACACCGCGAGCACCCCGCCGGGTCTCAACACCCGTGCGCAGCTTGCCAGTCCGGCCGGTGAGTACAGTCCGTCATTGCCTTCCGTGACCGTCCAGCCGGGGCCGTTGTCGATGTCCAGGCACAGCGCGTCGAACGTGGCGGATGTCTCATTGACGTACTCCACCAGGTCGGCCTCGACGATCCGCGTGCGCGGGTCGGCGAGTGCGGCGCGGGACAGTTCGCCGAGCGGGCCGTGCCGGTGCCAGTCGATGACCGCGGATTCCCTTTCCACCACGGTGATCCGCCCCCACCGCGAATTCGCAGCCGCATGCGCCAGCGAGAAGCCGACGCCCAGCCCGCCGATCAGCACATGCGGGGCGTCGCGGTCGCCGAGCGCGTCCAGCGCGGCGTCCACCAGCAGCCGTTCGCTGCGGCCGTCGGAGGTGTCCATCAAAAAGCAGCCGTTGGCGATGATCTGCAGCAGGGAGCCGTGCCGCCGCAACACGACCTCGCCATGGGGACCCTCACGGCGGTCCAGGACCTCGGGGATGTCGTACGTCGTGGACATGCACCCCATCCTGCATGAACGGGGCTTGACGGGACGGGGAATTACGGGGGCGGTGCCCGGTTCGGGGGACGCCCGCGCGGTGCGGTGGCAGGCGCGCGGGAACGCGGCGCGGGAGCATGGGAGGACGCGGCGCGGGGGGCATGGGAGGACGCGGCGCGGGAGGGCGGGAGGACGCGGTGCGGAAGGGCGGGAGCGCGCGGCGCGGGAGGGCGGACGCGTAAGAACCTTGAGAGGTTGCTGAGAATCCGCTCACCCGTGGCGTGGATCACAGACAGTGGGCCGGTCCGGCGCGAAGGGTGGGGTGCGACGGAAGGAGCGCCCCACCGTGGAACGGACTGCGAGGGTCGAGACGACACCCCCGGACGCGCCCCTTCCGGCCGTCCCGCCCGAGGTGGCCCGGCTGCTGGACGCCATGCCCGGCCAGCCCCTCCGGCGCCGGCCCGGCCCGTCCGCGGCGATCGAGCCCCCGGCCCCGGCGACCGGGCCCGCCGCGGAACGGACGCCCCGGTGCGCGGCCGCCCTGCGGGACCGCCTGCGCACGGCCCGCCCCTGGCGCCTGCTGCCCACGCCCGCCGGCACCCCGTTCACCTTCGCCTACGCCGCCGTCCTGGCCGTCACCTCACTGGTCGCGGCGTACGCCGACCCCGCCGTCGTCCAGGCGCTGCAGCAGGGCTCCAGCACCGACGTGGCCCACCTGGTGCGCCATCCCGTGCTGGTGCTCGTCGCCAGCGCGCTGTGGATCGCGGGCGGCGTGCTCTCGCCGTACACGCTCGGCTTCCTGCTGGTGCTCACCGCCCTGGAACGGCGGATCGGCGGGCTGCGCACGGCCGGTGTCTTCCTGTGCGGGCATGTGCTCGCCACCCTCGCCACCGAGGTCCCGGTCGGCCTCGCGGTGCTCACCGGCCATCTGCCGGACAGCTCCCTGCACCGCCTCGACTACGGCATCAGCTTCGGCGTGGCCACCGGCGTCGGCGCGCTGGCCGGGCTGCTCACCCCGTGGCTGCGCTGGCCCCTGCTCTCGTACCTCGCGGCGGTCCTCGGCCAGGACCTGCTGTCCCCCTACGACCCGCTCACCAGCTGGGGCCATGCCACAGCGCTGGCGATAGGCGTCGCCACCTGGCCCGCCCTGCGCCGCTGGGCCGACGCCCGGCAGGGCGGGAAGGGCACGGGGACGCGGGCGGGAGGGCCGCATGGGGCGCGGGCGGGAAGGGCGCAGGGGCGTGGGGTGTTGCGGATGACTGCACCCCCGGAAAGCGGTGATCGCTGAGAGCGAACATCGCGTGGGAACATCCCCCGGCTCACAAGCATTGAGTCAGTACAACTCAACTTGAATGCCGAAGGGGAGATCATGGCTTCGACGTCCGCATCGCTCACCCTGCCTGTGCTGCCGCTCGACGACGAGGTCGTGCTGCCCGGGATGGTGGTCCCGCTGGACCTGAGCGACTCCGAGGTGCGGGCCGCGGTGGAGGCCGCCCAGTCCGCCGCCTCCGCACAGCCCGGAAAGCCCAAGGTCCTGCTGGTGCCACGCGTCGACGGGACCTACGCGAGCACCGGTGTCCTCGGCACCGTCGAGCAGGTCGGCCGGCTGGCCGACGGCGACCCGGGCGCCCTGATCCGCGGCCGCGGCCGCGTGAAGATCGGCGCCGGGACCACCGGCCCGGGTGCGGCGCTGTGGGTCGAGGGCACGACCATCGACGAGAAGATCCCCGACCCGGTCCCCGGCCACGTGCAGGAACTGGTGAAGGAGTACAAGGCCCTCGCCACCAGCTGGCTGAAGAAGCGCGGCGCCTGGCAGGTCGTCGACCGCGTCCAGGCCATCGACGACGTCTCCGCGCTCGCCGACAACTCCGGCTACTCGCCGTTCCTCACCACCGCCCAGAAGGTGGAGCTGCTGGAGACCGCCGACCCGGTCGCCCGCCTCAAGCTCGCCACCCAGCAGCTGCGCGACCACCTCGCCGAGCAGGACGTCGCCGAGACCATCGCCAAGGACGTCCAGGAAGGCGTCGACAAGCAGCAGCGCGAGTTCCTGCTGCGCCGCCAGCTGGAGGCCGTCCGCAAGGAGCTGCGCGAGCTCAACGGCGAGAAGGAGGGCGAGGAGTCCGACGACTACCGCGCCCGTGTGGAGGCCGCCGACCTGCCGGAGAAGGTCCGCGAGGCCGCGCTGAAGGAGGTCGACAAGCTGGAGCGGGCCTCCGACCAGTCCCCGGAGGGCTCCTGGATCCGCACCTGGCTCGACACGGTCCTGGAGATGCCGTGGAACGAGCGCACCGAGGACGCCTACGACATCCAGGGCGCCAAGGCCGTCCTGGACGCCGAGCACGCCGGGCTGAACGACGTCAAGGAACGCATCACCGAGTACCTGGCCGTGCGCAAGCGCCGCGCCGACCGCGGGCTGGGCGTCGTCGGGGGCCGCAGGGGCGGCGCCGTGCTGGCGCTGGTCGGGCCTCCGGGTGTCGGCAAGACGAGCCTCGGCGAGAGCGTGGCCCACGCCATGGGCCGCAAGTTCGTCCGCGTCGCCCTCGGCGGTGTGCGCGACGAGGCCGAGATCCGCGGTCACCGCCGGACGTACGTCGGCGCGCTGCCCGGCCGGATCGTGCGGGCCGTCAAGGAGGCCGGCTCGATGAACCCGGTCGTCCTGCTCGACGAGATCGACAAGGTGGGCTCCGACTTCCGCGGCGACCCGGCCGCGGCCCTGCTGGAGGTCCTGGACCCGGCGCAGAACCACACCTTCCGCGACCACTACCTGGAGGTCGAACTCGACCTGTCCGACGTGGTCTTCCTCGCCACGGCCAACGTCCTGGAGGCCATCCCCGAGGCGCTCGCCGACCGCATGGACATCGTCCGCCTCGACGGCTACACCGAGGACGAGAAGGTCGTCATCGCCCGCGACCACCTGCTGCCGCGTCAGCTGGAACGCTCCGGTCTGAACCGGGACGAGGTCACGATCGACGAGGGCGCCCTGCGCAAGCTGGCCGGCGAGTACACCCGCGAGGCCGGCGTGCGCACCCTGGAGCGCTCCATCGCCCGGCTGCTGCGCAAGGTGGCCGCCCAGCACGAACTGGGCGAGCGGGAGCTGCCGTTCACGGTCACCGCGGACGACCTGCGCGACCTGCTCGGCCGCCCGCACCACGTGCCCGAGTCCGCCCAGGACCCGGCCGAGCGCCGCACCGCGGTGCCCGGCGTGGCGACCGGTCTCGCGGTGACCGGCGCCGGCGGTGACGTCCTCTACGTCGAGGCCTCCCTGGCCGACCCGGAGACGGGCGCCGCCGGACTGACCCTGACCGGTCAGCTGGGTGATGTGATGAAGGAGTCCGCGCAGATCGCGCTGAGCTTCCTGCGCAGCCACGGCGCCGAACTGGAGCTGCCGGTGGCCGACCTGAAGGACCGGGGGGTGCACATCCACTTCCCGGCGGGCGCGGTCCCCAAGGACGGCCCCAGCGCCGGCATCACCATGACGACGGCCCTGGCGTCCCTGCTCTCCGGCCGCCTGGCCCGCACGGACGTGGCGATGACCGGCGAGGTCTCCCTGACCGGCCGGGTGCTGCCCATCGGCGGTGTGAAGCAGAAGCTGCTCGCCGCGCACCGCGCCGGGGTGACCACCGTGATCATCCCCAAGCGCAACGAGCCCGACCTGGACGACGTCCCGGCCGAGGTGCTGGACAAGCTCGACGTCCACGCCGTGACCGACGTCCGCCAGGTCCTGGAACTGGCGCTCGCCCCCGCCACCAGCGGCGCGACGCCCGAGATCCCGGTCGCGGCCTGACGGTCGCGGGCGGTGAGGCTCCGGCCGCGCGGTGACGGACGCGGCCGGATCACGGCAGGGCCCGGGTCCCGTGAGGGGAACCCGGGCCTTCGCCGCGTCGGGGCCGGCCGGCGCTCCGGTGCGCCGGCCGGTGAAACGCCCGCCGTGGGCCGGTGGCGCGCCGGCCGTCGGCCGGAAAGCGTCCGCCGTCGGCCGGAAGCGTCAGCCGTCGGCGGGGGAGGGCTAGCCGTTGGCCAGGGCCTGCAGCCGGTCGTAGGCGCCGTTGAACTTGTCGTGGTCGCCGACCGTCGGGCCGGAGGAGGTGTACTGCCACATCGTGTAGTACGCCCAGCCGGCCGGCAGGGTGCCCGGATCGCTGGCGTAGCGGGCGATCCACAGCGGGTTGGTGGTGGCGAAGCCGCCGTAGTTGCCGGTGCACTGCGTCCACCAGCTGGTCGCCGTGTAGATGACGGCGTCACGGCCGGTGCGGGCCTTGTACTGGTTCAGGAAGTCGCGGATCCAGGTGACCATGCCGCTCTGCGTCTTGCCGTAGCAGGCGGCGCCGTAGGGGTTCCACTCGATGTCGAGGGCGCCCGGGAGGGTCCTGCCGTCGCCGGACCAGCCGCCGCCGTGGTCCACGAAGTAGTTGGCCTGGGTGGCACCGCTCGTCGTGTCCGGGGTGGCGAAGTGGTACGCGCCGCGGATCATGCCGACGTTGTACGAGCCGTTGTACTGCTGCGCGAAGTAGGGGTTCGTGTAGTACGTGCCCTCCGTGGCCTTGGTGTAGGCCCACTTCACGCCGCTGCCCCACAGCGTGGACCAGGCGACGTTGCCCTGGTAGCTGGCCACGTCGACCCCTTCGGTCTGGGTGGCGTCGGAGCTGCTGGGCGTGCCGCTCTGGCCGTCGTGGGCGAGGACGCCCATGCCCATGTGGGCGGAGCCGCGCTGAGGGACGTCGGCGGACCGGGCGGACGCGGGGAGGGCGAGCGAGAGGACCGTGAGGCCGGCCGCGACGAGCGGGGCGAGCAGGCGGCGGCGTACGGAACCGGGTCTGTGCACGGGCATGACGTGCCTCCGAGGGCGTTGGTGGGGAACGCTGGACGACGTGCTGCACAGGTTGGCCCGTTCTGCACTGGCGTGGGCATGCCAGCGCTGGGCCTGGTAATGAAGCTACGCACGTAGACCGTGCGAGGGAAGGGGTCCGGTCGCTGCCGTTGGTCTAGCCCTGCGAAATACTGACGGAGCTGCGGCGATGGTGGGCGCCTGGCGGAAACTTTCAGGATCGGGAAACCGGATCAGGGGACTGACGTGCACGAGGACGCGAACGGCGCGGGGCATCGGGGCGAACCCGAGACGTCGCCGAGTGGTGTGGACCAGGAGTTCCTGGCGCTGGAACGCGAGCTGACGGTCTTCCTGCGCCGGGCCCGCGCCAGCCAGGGCGAGATGGCCCGCGAGGTCCACCCGGACCTGGAATCGGCCGCCTACGGCCTGCTCGTCCGGCTCGACGAGTGCGGGCGGCAGCGCGCCACCGAACTCGCCGCCTACGTCGGCGTCGGCAAGGCCACGATGTCCCGCCAGCTGCGGGCCCTGGAGGAGCTGGGCCTCGTGGCCCGTGAACCCGACCCGGCCGACGGCCGCGCCTGGCTGGTCCACCTCACCGAGGAGGGCCGCCGACGGGTGGGCAGCGTCCGCGAGGCCCGCCGGGCCCGCTACGTCCGCAAGCTCGCCCACTGGGACCGCCGCGAGGTGGCCGAACTGGCACGGCTGCTGCAGCACCTGAACCAGGGGATGGAGAAGTGAGGCGCGCGGGCCGGACGGGCCGGGGTGACGTGCGGAGCCGCTGAGCCACCGCGCGCCGCGTGCCGGGGAGTCGGCCGCTGCCAGTCACCCTCAGGCCGTGAGCCCGCCGTGCGCCGCGCCCCGGACGGCGGGCGGTCCGAGCGCCGAGGAGCCGGCCGCTGTCGATCACCCCTCAGGCCGTGAGCCCCCCCGTGCCCCGCACCCCGGACGGCGGGCGGTCCGGGGCGCGGGCGGTCAGGGCGCGGCCGTGCCGGTCGGCCTCCCTCACAGTTCCGCGTACACCACCGTCGCGTCGTCGTGGGTCTTGCTGCGGCCCAGGTAGGCCCGCTGTTCGGCGTCCGCGCGCTCCAAGGCCCGGACGCGGTCGACCAGGGCCCGCGCGCCGTCCTTGCGGATCAGCGTGAGGCAGTCCGCCCAGTCGCCCTCGCGGAACCGTTCCACCCAGCGCGTCGCCCCGTCCGTCAGCGCGGCCAGCGCGGACACCTCGGAGCGCGGCACCGACCCGGTCACCGCCCGCCGCGCCACGGACGGGTCGGCGGCGGCCGTGAAGAAGCCGCCCTCCTTGTTGCGCAGGTGCGCGTCGATCAGCGCGTCCGTGGCCAGGGCGGCGCGCGGCAGCCGGCCCAGCCGGTCGTCCACGACGGCCTCGACCCCGCCGTCCGGGGACTGCAGCAGCAGCACGGAATCGGACAGCACCAGGTACTCCACGGTCTGCGCGGACCAGCGCGCCAGCACCACGGTTGCCTGCGGGGTACGCGGGTGAGAAAGGTCACAGGTTGCCGCGTGTGCGGCTGAGGTACGCGCGATGGCGCGGGCGAGGGCCTCCGGGAGGGGAACATCCGGGAGCGAAACGGTCAGTTCGGTCAGCGCCCCGCCCAGTCGTGCCGTGTACCAGGGGACCGAATGCAGACAGCCCGTCCCGCCGCGCGGCGGGGTCACGCCGTCCAGGACGACCAGCGAGCCGCCGCCCTGTCCGGAAGCGGGTACTCCGACGCCGGCGAAGTCCTCGTTGGGGCGTTCTTGATCGCCGGGTTCCGAGACGAGTTCCGTACGCATCCAGCCAGTCTGCACGAGCCCTTCACATGCTCCGCGAACGGCTGGCAAACATCGCGGGTTCACCCCGGCCGCAGCGCCCCGCTGCCGGTTTTGGGTGGGAATGCTGCACTCCGCAAAGGCGTGGCGGCGAATCCTGCCAAAGCGCGCCGCAGACGTCCAACCGGCCCGCCGCGCAAGGCGGCTGCACGGGCCAGAGGAACTTGCCCGCCAACTCCCCTCCGAGGTTCACTCCTTCGGGTGGCGGGCCAGGCGATGCCCGTCCGCTGCCCACCGGCACTGGGAGGGTCGGGAACCGTACCGGACGCACGCGCCGACTGACGGGGCGTCATCCGGTCCCATGGCTACACGAGTACAGGAATGCGAGCACCGGTGCAGAAGACGCGGCCTCGGCGCACAGGCAGGCAGTCGGCCCCCGAAGGGGGCGTGCAGCCCCCCGTCGGCAAGGGCCGCCCCACCCATGTACGCAATCGGCTGATCGTCGCCGTCGCGGTGGTGGCCGCGGCCATCGCGGGCGCCGGCGCGCCGTCCGTCATCGCCGCCTCCGGGCAGCTGAAGGACACCCAGGACCTGGTCACCCTCGCCGGCCAGACCCAGGAGGCGCTCACCCTCGCGCACGCCCTCGCCGACGAACGCGACGACGTCACCTCCTACATCGCCGCCGGCCGGCCCAAGGCCAAGGCCCCCGACGAGCAGCGCAGCGCCCGCGTCGACCGGCAGGTCGAGGAACTGCGCGCCGACACCGACCTGCCCGCCGCCCTGCGCCGCGACCTCGACGGCATCGCCGCCGTCCGCCGCGCCGCGCTCACCGGCAAGAGCGGCGCGCTGGAGGCCCACCAGGCGTACTCCGCCGCGATCACCGAGCTGCACCGGCTCACCGAGCAGCTCGCCCAGCAGACCCCGCCGCGGGCCGGCGCCGGCGCGTACGCCCTCGCCGAGCTGGACTCCGCCGTCCAGCAGGCCGCCGCCACCCGCGGCCTGCTGCTCGCCGCGCTGAACGTCCCCGGCGGCACACAGAGCACCATCGACCCGGTCACCGGCCTGCCCGAGACCGGCTCCGACTCCTCCTCGGGCGCCGCCAAGCAGCGCGACGCGCTCACCGCCGCCGCCCAGCAGGCCCGGCTGCGCTCCGACGCCGCCCTCGCCGACTTCCACCAGTCGGCGCCGAGCCAGGCCGTGGCCTCCTACGACTCCACCGTCACCGGTCCGGAGACCACCACCGCGGAGAAGTACCTCGCCGGCCTCACCGACCAGCCCACCCTGGACGACGACGAGCTCGACACCTCCACCCGCAAGCTCGACGCAGCGCTGTCCGCGCGGATCGAGCTGATGCGCGGCGCCGAGTCCGCGCTCTTCGAGCACCGCACCAAGGACCTGGAGAAGCTGCGCGACGACGACGTCACCGCGCTGGAGATCCGCATCGCCGTCCTCGGCGCGCTGGTCCTGCTCGCCATCGGCACCGCCACCGCCATGGCCCGCAGCCTCACCCGCCCCCTCGCCGTGCTCCGCCGCGGCTCGGCCCGCCTCGCCGAGGCCGAGGACCCGGCCGGTCAGGAGCCGGTGAAGTTCACCGGCCGCAACGACGAGTTCGCCCAGGTCGTCCGGTCCGTCAACGCCCTGCACGCGCACGCCGCCGCCCTCGCCGAGCGCGTCGCCACCCTGGAGTCCGACCGCAAGCACCTGGTCGGCCAGCGGCAGAAGATGGCCGACGCCCGCGAGGAACTGCGCGCCGAACTCGCCGAGTCCGCCGCCCAGCTGGACCGGCTGCGCACCAGCATCGGCTCCACCTTCGTCAACCTCGCCCTGCGCACCCTCGGCCTGGTCGAGCGTCAGCTCGCCGTCATCGAGGGCCTGGAGGAGCGCGAGCAGGACCCCGACCGCCTGGCCACGCTCTTCAAGCTGGACCACTTCGCCACCGTCATGCGCCGGCACAGCGAGAACCTCCTCGTCCTCGCCGGCACCGAACACGTCCAGCAGCACGCGGGTCCCGTCCCGCTGGTCGACGTCGTCCGCGCGGCCGTCAGCGAGATCGAGCGCTACGAACGCGTCCGCATCGCCGCGCTGCCGCCGCACGCGCACGTGGCCGGCTTCGCCGCCGACGACCTGTCCCACCTGCTCGCCGAACTCATGGAGAACGCCACCGCGTTCTCCCCGCCCGACCTGCCCGTCGAGGTCTCCGGCTGGCTGCTGGAGAGCGGCGAGGTCATGCTCTCCGTCCAGGACGAGGGCATCGGCATGACCGACGAGCGCATGCAGCGGCTCAACGCCCGCCTGACCGACTTCGACCCCGAGACGCCCTACGACCAGGAGGGCGAGGACGGCCTCGGGCTCGGCCTCTACGTCGTCGCCCGCCTCGCCCACCGGCACGGCGTACGGGTACGGCTGCGCGAGCAGAAGCAGGGCGGCACCGCGGCGGTCGTCGTCGTACCGCAGCCGCTGCTGGCCGCGGCCCCGGCGGCCGCCGTCGCCCCGCCCGCCCCCAGCGCGAGCACCACCCAGACCTTCACCCTCCCCGGCGCCGACGCGGAGGCCAACTCCAACGTCCTGCACAGCCGCGCGAGCGAGGGCGACCGCCTGATCGCCCTCGCGGAACGAGCGGTCCGCGACCAGGAGCACGCCGAGCGGCCGACCGAGACCGCCGCCCAGGACGGGCCGACGGAGCCCGAGGAGGCCGGCGCCGGGTCGACGGAGCCGGCCGGGGAGGCCGGGACCTGGTCCGCGGAGGCGGAGACCCGTTCCGGCCAGCGGGCCGAGCAGGCCGAGCGGCCCGAGCAGGCCGAGCGGGCCGAGGAGCCCGGCGAGGCCGTACCGCGCCCGGCGGCGCCGGTGGAGTCCCCGTCCGAGATGACGATGGAACTGCTGATCCCGTCCCCCAAGACGGAGGAAGCCCCCCAAGCCGCGCCCGCTCCCGCCCCCGAAGCCGCGGCCGCCGACGGCGGGCACGCCCCACAGGGGCCGCCACCCGCACCCGACCACGAGACCCGCACGGGCGGTGCGGCTGGGAACGCCGGGAACGAAACCGCCGAAGGCGAAGCCGAGGCGGAGGCGGAGGCGGAACACCACCGCACCGCCGACGAGGAGGACCAGTACACCGCCAAGGGCCTCCCCAAGCGCACACCCAAGATCACCGCCCCCACCCCGGCGGAGCGCCCCCGCACCAAGTCGGTGGACGCCGAGGCCCTGCGCCGCAGGCTCGGCGGCTTCCGCCAGGGCGCCACCGCCGGCTACCGCGCTGCGGAGGCGGAGATCGCCGAGCAGACAGGCCAGACCAGGACCACGGGGGGCACAGTCGAGGAGGCAAGCAGTTGACCGCGCCCAGTACCTTCGGCCTGAGCAGTGAAGCCCGCAACCTGCACTGGCTGTTGAGCAACCTCGTCGAGGAGGTCCCCGGCATCCTCTCGGTCGCCGTGGTCTCCTCCGACGGCCTGCTCCTGCTCTCCTCCGACCACGACCGCAACCTCGAGGCCCGGGAGTCCCGCCAGGCCGACCGCCCGGCCGGCCCCCGCGGCTCCGCCGCCGACCTCGCCACCATCGTCTCCGGCATCGGCAGCCTCACCATCGGCGCGGCCAAGCTGATGGACGGCGGCGCCGTGAAGCACACGATGGTCGCCATGGAGGAGGGCAGCCTGTTCGTGATGTCGATCAGCGACGGCTCGCTGCTCGGCGTGCACGGCTCCGCGGACTGCGACATGAGCGTCGTGGCGTACCACATGGCCCTGTTCGTGGGCCGCGCCGGCCACGTGCTCACCCCCGAACTCCGCAGCGAACTGCGCCAGTCACTGGAGTCCTCCTCGACGGGGAGCGAGCGATGAGCAGCATGTCCCATGCGGCCAAGGGCCAGTTGCCGGTGCGCGGCGGCGACCGCAAACCCGCCCGGGTGCGCCCCTATTCGCTCACCGGCGGCCGTACCCGCTTCGGCCACGTCCTGCTCGTCGAGACCTTCGTGGCGGCTCTGGACGCCCCGGAGGAGCGCAAGGAGCTGACGAACGGTAGTCTCGCCACCCGCGTGATGCCGGAGATGCGGGCCATCGTCGAACTGTGCCGCCGTATGCGCACGGTGGCCGAGATCGCCGCGCTGCTGAAGATGCCGCTCGGCGTGGTCCGCGTCCTGCTGAGCGACCTCGCGGACCAGGGAAAGATCCGCGTGTACGGAACGGGCACCGGCCATGGCACGGGCCGTCCGGACCGCGCGCTGCTGGAAAGGGTGCTGAGTGGACTCCGTCGTCTCTGACGCCGCTCGTGGCGTCTCCCCGCTCGTCGAGGCGGCCCACGCCGCCGAGCCCGACGAGGAGCTGAAGTCCTGGCAGACGGACCGCACCCGCGCCCCCATCGCCACGAAGATCGTCGTGGCGGGCGGGTTCGGCGTCGGCAAGACCACGCTGGTCACGTCCGTCTCGGAGATCACGCCTCTGCAGACCGAGGCGCTGATGACCGAGGCGAGCCAGGAGACCGACGACCTCACGGCCACGCCGGGCAAGCTGACCACCACCGTGGCCATGGACTTCGGCCGCATCACGCTCGACGACGACCTCGTGCTGTACCTGTTCGGCACGCCCGGCCAGCAGCGGTTCTGGTTCATGTGGGACGACCTGGTGCGCGGCGCGATCGGCGCGGTCGTCCTGGCCGACACCCGCCGGCTGAAGGACTGCTTCCCGGCGCTGGACTACTTCGAGAGCTGCGGGCTGCCGTACGTCGTCGCGGTCAACCACTTCGACGGCACCGAGCTGTTCGACCCCGAGGACGTGCGCGAGGCCCTTACGATTCCTCCGCACATACCTGTCATGATCATGGACGCGCGGCGCCGGATCTCGGTGATCGAGACGCTCCTCGCCCTCGTGGCCCACGCGCTCGAGGAAACCCCCGAGTAGTCCCACTCGGACCCGAGTAGTCCACCTAGGAGAGATGTTCCGCATGCGGAAGATACTCGTCGTGGGGGCCGGCCAGTCCGGCCTCCAGCTCGCCCTCGGCCTGCAGTCGCACGGCTACGAGGTCACCCTGATGTCGAACCGGACCGCGGACGAGATCCGCTCCGGCCGGGTCATGTCCACGCAGTGCATGTTCCACACGGCGCTGCAGCACGAGCGTGACCTCCAGCTGAACTTCTGGGAGTCCCAGGCCCCGAAGATCGAAGGACTCGGCGTCTCGGTGGCGGCCCCCGGCTCCTGGGCGGAGGGACCCGCGGCCCGCGCCATCGACTGGGTGGGCCGGCTCGACGGGTACGCCCAGTCCGTGGACCAGCGCGTGAAGATGGCCGGCTGGATGGAGACCTTCGCCCAGCGCGGCGGCCAGCTCGTCATCCACGGCGCCGCGGTCTCCGACCTCGACTACTTCTCCCGCGCCTACGACCTCGTCCTGGTCTCCGCCGGCAAGGGCGAGCTGGTGTCGATGTTCGAGCGCGACGCCTCCCGCTCCCCGTACAGCGAGCCGCAGCGCGCGCTGGCCGTGGCGTACGTGCACGGTCTCGGCCCGCGCCCGGAGCACCCGGACTTCGACGCCGTCCGCTGCAACCTGGTGCCCGGTGTCGGCGAGCTGTTCATCATGCCGACGTTCACCGTGTCCGGCCGCGCCGACATCCTGTTCTGGGAGGGCATACCCGGCGGCCCGCTCGACGTCTTCAAGGGCGTCAAGGACCCGGCGGAGCACCTCTCCCTGACCCTGGAACTCATGGAGCGGTACACCCCCTGGGAGTACGCGCGGGCCACCAAGGTCGAGCTGACCGACGCCGGCGGCACGCTGGCCGGCCGGTACGCGCCCACCGTGCGCAAGCCGATCGGGCGGCTGCCCGGCGGCGGCGCGGTCCTCGGCGTCGCCGACGTGGTTGTCGCCAACGACCCCATCACCGGGCAGGGCTCCAACTCGGCGTCCAAGTGCGCGGCCGCCTACCTGGCCTCCATTCTGGAGCACGGCGACAAGCCGTTCGACGAGGACTGGATGCAGCAGACCTTCGACCGGTACTGGCAGACCGCGCAGCACGTCGTGAAGTGGACCAACGCGATGCTGGCGCCGCCGCCCGAGCACGTCCTGAACCTCATCGGCGCGGCGGGCGAGCTCCAGCCGGTGGCCGACCGGTTCGCCAATGCGTTCAACGACCCGGCCGACTTCGAGAACTTCTTCTACGAGCCGGAGAAGACGGCCGCGTACCTCGGCGAGGTCACGGGGGCGCCCGCCGCCTCCTAGGGCGGCTTCCGGCGTGGCGGTCGCCTCCTGGCAGTCGCCCCCTGGCGGGCGCCTCCTGGGGGCGGCCGCCGCGTCGTTCCCCGGGGCCGGGCCGTCGCTTGTCAGAGGGCGGTCGGGGCGGTCGGCTTCTCGGGGTCGGGGCGTACCGCTCCGAGGATGGGGTGCGCCGCGATCGGGGAGAGTCTGATCCTCTCGCCGGTGCGCGGCGCCTCGATCACCGTGCCGCCGCCGGCGTACAGCGCCACGTGCGTGGCCTCGGGGAAGTAGACCACCAGGTCGCCGGGGCGCAGCGCGCGCAGCGGGACGTGTTTCAGGCGCGCCCACTGCTCCTGGCTGGTGCGCGGGATCGGGGTGCCGGCGGCCCGCCACGCCTGCGACGTCAGGCCCGAGCAGTCGTACGACCCCGGGCCCTGCGCGCCCCAGGCGTACGGCTTGCCGAGCTGCCGCCGCGCGTACCGGACGGCCCGCTCGCCCTCGCCGGACGGCTTGTCGTCACCGCCGTCCAGCGCGCCCGAGGCGAGCAGACTGCGCTGGGCCTCGGCGGTGCCGGTGCGCTCCAGCGCGGTGAGCGCGCTCAGCTGGTCGGCGCTGAGCGAGGCCAGCAGCTTCTCCACCTCGTCGAGGCGCCGGCGGATGTCGTCGCGCTGCTTCTTCTGCTTCTCGGTGAGGGTCAGCTGCTGGTCGAGCGCGGTCCGGGCGCGGCGGGCCAGGTCGGCGGCCTTGCGCTCGCTGCCGGTGAGGCGGCCGATCGTCTCGGCCCGCTCCCGCGCCAGCCGGCCGATCACATGGCCCTCGTCGAGGGCGTGCTGCGGGTCGCGCGCGAGCAGCAGGCGCAGGTACGGGGAGAGGTCGCTGCTGTTCTGGTACTGCTGGCGGGCGAGGCGGCCGGCCTCACCGCGGCCGGCGTACAGGGACAGACGGGCCCGCGTCAGCTCCGTGTCCAGCCGGGACACCTCGGCGCGCTTGCGCTTCAGCGCCTCCTCGGTGGCGTTGTAGGCCTCGGTAGCCTGCTCGGTCTGCCGGTAGAGCTTCTGAAGGTCCGTCAGGAGGTCGGGGAGGGACCTCGGGGGCGCGTCGGCTGCGGCCGGTGCGTCTGGTGTGTCGCTGGTGTCGCTGGTGTCGCTTGTGTCGGTTGCGTCTGGTGTGGCGCTGGGTGCGCCGGGTGCGGTGGGTGTGCCGAGAGCGCCGGGTGCGAGGTCCGGTGCCTCCGTCGTCGGGTTCTGTGCGTCTGCCGACGGCTGTGGTGCCTGCGGTACGGCCATGGCGTGGGCGGGCGCGAGGGCGAGCTGCGCCGCCGCCACCGTCGTACCGACGAGACGCAGCAGCTTTCCTGACACGTCATCACCTCCGGTGCGGGGCAGCCCCTCTGCTCCGCACCGCGAGCGTGGGACGGGGGCGCGAGGTGCGCGCGCGGGGCTGCGCGGACCGGCGCAAGGGTGTCACTCGTGCGGGTCGTCCGGGTTGCCGTCCGGCGTGGCGTCTGGCGTGGCGCCGGGTGTCGCGTCCGGCTTGGTGCGCGGTGCGGTGTCCGGGGCGGCCTTCGGCGCGGCTTCCGGAGCCGTGGCCGGCTTCGACCAGGGCCAGCGCAGGCGGGCGCCCCGCGTGTCACCCTCGGGGTCGAAGGCGTACTTCCAGCCCTGCGTCAGGCCCAGGCGCTTGCTCTGGCCGCGCGGGACACGGCGGTACACCAGCACCGTGGGCTTGCCGCCGGCCGCGTCCGGGACCGGGATGCGGTACGTCTTCGGGGGGTGGCCGGTGGGGCCGAGCAGGACGGGGAGCACCCTGCCGTCCATGGGGCCGCCCTCGAAGGGGGTGTCTTCGCTCTTCACGGCACCAGTCTCAGACATCCCCGGACAGCGCGGCGATCACGGCGGCGGTCTGCCGGTCGCGCTCCGCCGTCACGCCGAGCGCGGCGACGAACTGCTCCACGAGCCAGTCGCGCAGCTCGGGGGCGGGCGGCTGCTTGTCCTCGTCGAGCCACATGAGGGACGCGGCCTCCACGGAGGTGATCCACATGCGGACGGTCATACGGAGGCGGGGGCCGGGGGCCTTGACGCGCAGGTGGTGGTAGATGTGCTCCGCGGCGGTGCGGCGTACTCCGTCCACGATGGCGGTCGTGCGGGACGTCTCCACGACGCTGCCGCCCTGGAGGAGGGCGCTGAAGCCGGCGTCGTGCTCGTCGACGAAGGCGAGGTAGCGGTCCAGGGCGCGGGAGAGGCGGCCGAGGAGGGGGCCGTCGTGCGGTTCGTCGAAGCAGAGCTGCAGCTGCTCTGCGGCGGAGCGGAGGGCGGCCTCGTAGAGCTGCTGCTTGCCGCCGGGGAAGTAGCGGTAGACGAGGGGCCGGGAGACTCCGGCGGCTTCCGCGACGTCGTCCAAGGACACCTCCTCCGGGGCCCGGTGCGCGAACAGCGACAGGGCGGCGGTGAGCAGCTGGCTGCGCCGCTCCTCGACGCTCAGCCGGCGGTAGGCGGGGGTGGGGGCGGAGGGGGTCATGCCCGCAGCGTAACCCTGCGGGGCTTGAGCGGGTGGGTGCGGTGTCTTGCCGGGTGCGGGTCTCGTCGTGGCTGGTCGCGCAGTTCCCCGCGCCCCTTATACGCCTGCGGCGGCCTGCGCGGGTCCGGTGGGGGCTGCTGTAGCGCCTTCTGCCGGGTGGGCGCGTAGCTGCGGGCAGTCGTGCCTCCCCCAAGCTCTTCGAGCAGGGGGGACCCCCAGGGCGGCACGGGTGGGCGCAGCGGCGCCCCGTAGCGCCGGGTTGCGCACCCCACGGCGGTCACCGCACCCCCGGTGCCTCGCACCGCAGGGCTTCGTGCCCCACGGCGGTCACCGCACCCCGGGCCCAACGGGCCGTTACGCCAAGAGGCCCGAGGACTTCCACAGGCGGCGGCCCACGCCTCGGAGGACGCCGATGTCGTCCAGGAAGTCCGTCAGCCGCTTCGCCCCGGTCTGCATGACCTCACGCCGATGCCCGCTCGCCTTGACCTGCGCCATCGCCTCCCGCTTGTCCAGGCCCACGTTCGTGTAGACCTCGGGGTTGATGAAGGCGATGGAGAAGACACGGGCGAACTCACCGGAGGTGACCCGCGTGAACTCCTGCGACCACTTCGGCGCCGTCAGCATCTGCCGCCGCAGTTCCTCACGCGCGTACCGGACATGGCGCGCCTCCTCCACCACGTGGATCCGCGTGACGCCCCGGATCAGCGGCTGCACCCGCTCGTCCGGGAACGTCAGCCGCTGCATCCAGTCCAGCACCTCCTCGCCGAGCAGCGTCGCCGTGAAGGACCCCGGGGTCGTGGAGATCGTCTTGAACAGGCGGCCCAGGTTCTGGTGGACCCGGCTCACCGGGTACCAGGGCGTGCCGCCCCGCGAGATCACCCGCGCGAACATCTTCGAGTGCCGGCACTCGTCCTCGATCTCGGTGAGGGCGTAGCGGACGTGCGCGCTCGTCGCCGCCTTGTCGTAGATGTGGCGGACGAGCAGCTGCATCAGGATCAGTTCGAACCAGATGCCCAGCGAGGCCAGCGCCGCGGCCTCGTGCTGGGAGAGCAGGATCCGCTGCTCCTCGCTCATCCGCTTCCACAGCGGGGTGTCGTACAGCGACACCAGCTCCGGCGGCCAGAACCACTTGCCCTCTTCGAAGGGCGCGTCCCAGTCCAGCTCCTTGTCCGGGTCGAAGGAGTGCTTCGCGGAGGAGGCGAGGAGGCGTTCGGCCACCTGTTCGCGGTCCTTGAGCAGGCCGAGCGCGTCACGCAGCCCGTCCAGCGCGTCGGCTTCCGTCAGGGTCGTCGTCATGGCTGATCCACCTCGTCGTGCGGGGGGCAGGGCGGGGTTACCCGCCGGTCACTCTCTTATAAGACTGCCTGTCAGCAAGGTCGTCAATCCCCCCTGCACGAACTTGTTTCCGGTCGCCCTCGGGGGTGTGGGCCGGAACTCGTTGACCCCGCGCCCACCCCGTGTGAGCCTGCCGTGCATGCCGACCTTCGACCTGTACGCCGACGACCCCGGTGCCTCCCACTGGCAGGTGCCCGCCTCCGGCGCGGCCCGCTTCAGCTGGGAGTACGACGACGGCCGCGACCGTCTGCTCGCCCTGTACCAGAAGGGCAAGGACAAGCAGTGGGACGGCGCCAGGCGCATCGACTGGGACCTGGAGGTCGACCCCTGCGACCCGCTCGGCACGCCCGACGAGGCGATGAGCGTGTACGGCAGCCGGTACTGGGACGCGATGTCCGCCCGGGACCGCGCCGAGCTGCGCCGACACTACGCGTCCTGGCAGTTCAGCCAGTTCCTGCACGGTGAGCAGGGCGCCATGATCTGCGCGGCGCGGATCGTGGAGTCGGCGCCGGACATGGACGCCAAGTTCTACTCCGCCACCCAGACCATGGACGAGGCCCGGCACGCCGAGATCTACGGCCGCTTCCTGCACGAGAAGATCGGGCTCGTCTACCCGATCAACGACAATCTGCAGGCGCTGCTCGGGGACACGCTGCGCGACAGCCGGTGGGACATGCCGTACCTCGGGATGCAGGTCCTCATCGAGGGCCTGGCGCTCGCGGCGTTCGGCATGATCCGGGACACCACCGACAAGCCGCTGCCGAAGCAGATCCTGGCGTACGTCATGCAGGACGAGGCCCGGCACGTCGCCTTCGGGCGGATGGCGCTGCGCGACTACTACCGGCAGCTCACCGACGCGGAGCTCAGGGAGCGCGAGGAGTTCGTCATCGAGGGCTGTCATCTGATGCGCGACCGGCTGCGGGGTACGGAGGTGCTGGAGAACTTCGGCATCCCCAAGGCCGAGGCCGAGCGGCTCAGTGAGCACTCCGAGTTCCTGCGGCTGTTCCGCAAGCTGCTGTTCAGCCGGATCGTGCCGTGCGTGAAGGACATCGGCCTGTGGGGCAAGCGGCTGCAGCAGGCGTATGTCGACATGGGTGTCCTGGAGTTGGGCGACTCCGACCTGGACCTGCTGATGACCCAGGACGAGGAGATCGCCGAACGGCTCGACGCCGAGCGCTTCGCGGCGGAGGAGCGGGAGCGGGTCGAGGAGGTGCGAGCGGCCATCGAGCAGGGGGCGGGCGAGGGCTGACCGTCACCCGCGTGGAGTACGGTTCTGGCGTGTCCACGCCTCCGCAGAATCCTTACGGCCAGCCGCAGCAGCCCTACGGCGGGCCACAGCAGCCCTACGGAACCCCGCAGCAGCCGCAGCCCTATGGAGCGCCGCAGTCCCCGGGCCCCTACGGCCAGCAGCAGCCGTACGGTCAGGGCCAGCAGCAGCCCTACGACCAGGGCCAGCAGCTCTACGGACAGGGCCAGCAGCCCTACGGCCAGCAGCCGCCCGGTCCGTACGGGCAGCAACCCGCCGCCCCCTACCCGCCGCAGCCGCAGGGCTGGGGCGTGCCGCCCATGGCGCCGCCGCCCAAGCGGCGGGTCGGGCTGGTCGTCGGCATCGTCGCCGGGGTCGTCGCCCTGATCGTCGTGATCGTGGCCGGGCTCGCGATGATCGGCTCCGCCAAGGGCGGCGGCTTCCCCGAGGCGAAGAACAAGCTCGTGCTGTCCAAGACGCTGCTCGGCGGGCGCTACCTGCTGGCCCAGGACCTGTCCGACTCCGAGGGGCAGCAGATCGAGCGGGAGGCGGACCGCTCCTGGGACGCCAAGGACACCCAGGCCGTCGTCGGCCAGTACACCCTCGGCGGCAACCAGACCAAGGGCACCTTGGTGGTGTCCGGCATGTACGGGCGGTTCAAGAACACCGACCAGGCCCGCAACAACATGATGAAGGGCGCCGCCGACGGCGACCGCGCCAAGGTCGCCGTACCGCCGAAGGACTTCCACCCCGACGGCTCCGGGCTCACCATCACCTGCGAGGTGCTCACCCAGGAGCAGATGGGCACCACCCTGACCGTGCCGATGTGCGCCTGGGCCGACGAGAACACCGGCGCCTCCGTCGGCGAGGTCACCTCCGAGACGGCGACCAAGGACCCGCAGCAGATCGACCTGGAGGCCGCCGCGAAGACCGCCCTCCAGGTCCGCACCGAGCTGATCAAGCCGGTCTGAGCTACACGGGGCACTCCAGGTCCTCGGTGACGCCCCGCGCGGGTGCCTCGCCGGGGACCGGCTCCGCGTGCTGCGCCGGGAACGACGTACGCAGCGTGAAGGCGTACGGCGTCGGGCCGTGCGCGCGCAGGTGCAGCAGCCGCGCCTCCGCCTCGGCGACGGTCGGGCGGTGGCCGGCGGGCACCCACCACAGCGCCGTCATCGCCTCCCGCACCCGCTCGAACCACTCGCGGCGTCGGGCCAGCATCTCCCGGTGCCGGCCCTGGTACATGAACGCCGTCAGCGCGTCCGCGTCCCGCCACACCGACATGTTGACGATCAGCCAGGCATCGCCGAAGACGGGGATGTCGGTCGCGTCGCCGCCCTCGCTCTGCAGCCGCCACAGGAAACCGGGAGCGGCGTCG
The DNA here is from genome assembly GCF_043082085.1 of Streptomyces sp. NPDC014801. Taxonomy (NCBI): domain Bacteria; kingdom Bacillati; phylum Actinomycetota; class Actinomycetes; order Kitasatosporales; family Streptomycetaceae; genus Streptomyces; species Streptomyces sp. NPDC014801. The sequence goes on from NZ_JBIBXG010000010.1 coordinate 362,783, forward strand.
GCGTCGGCGTTGACCGGGTCGAGGTGGTCGACGAAGTCCTTCAACTCCGGCGAGTCCAGCGGGAATCGGAGGCGGGCGATGTTCACCTGGGCGAGTTCGAAAGCGGCGTCGGTCATGACCGAACGGTAGGTCGGCCGTCCGCCCCGCGGCACCCCCCGTCTCACGACCTGAACACCGCCCGCGTCACCGGATCGGGCCCGCAGCTGTGCCTCAGGAGTCGAGCACCGCCTGCATCACCGCCCGGGCGATCGGGGCCGCCGTCCCGCCGCCGCTGATCTCGCCCCGGTTCGCCGAGGCGTCCTCCACCACCACGGCCACCGCGACCCGCGCCTCCATGTCCCGCTCGTCCTGCGCCCACGACACGAACCACGCGTACGGCGTACCGGAGTTGCCGAGCCCGTGCTGGGCCGTGCCCGTCTTGCCGCCCACGATCACGCCGGGGATCGCCGCGTTGGTGCCGGTGCCCTCGCGCACCACGCCCTCCATCAGCTCCCGCAGCTTCGCCGCCGTCGACGGCAGCATCGCCTGCCGGGCCGGCCGCGGAACGGCCGTCCGCACGGTCGCCCCGCCGCGCCGCACCGTGCGCTCCACCAGGTACGGCGCCTTCAGCCGGCCCCCGTTGGCGACCGCCGCCGCCACCATCGCCATCTGCAGCGGCGTCGCCCGCGTGTTGTACTGCCCGATCGACGACAGCGCCAGCTGCGCCTGGTCCACGGTCGTGTCGAAGGTGCTGGGCGCCACCGAGAACGGGATGCGCACCCGCTGGTCGTTGAAGCCGAAGCCCTGCGCCGTCCGCACCATCCGCTGCGCCCCCACGTCCACGCCCAGCTTGGCGAACACCGTGTTGCAGGACCACTCGAAGGCGTCCCGCAGCGACGCGTCCCGGCAGCCGTCGCCCTCGTTCGTCAGCCGGGTCGTCGTCCCCGGCAGCCGGTAGGGGTCGGGGGAGAACGTCGGCTCGTCGAGGTCCGTCACCACGTGCGCGTCCAGCGCCGCCGCCGCGGTGACCACCTTGAAGGTGGAACCCGGCGGGTACGTCTGCCGCACGGCCCGGTTCAGCATCGGCTTGTCCGGGTCGGCGTTCAGCCGCGCCCAGGCGCGGGCCGCCTCCGGCCCGTTTCCGGACAGCGCGGCGGGGTCGTACGACGGGGACGACACCAGCGCCAGGACGCGCCCCGTCGCCGGTTCGATCGCCGCCACCGCGCCCTTGCGCCCGGCCAGCTCCCGGTACGCCGCCTGCTGCGCCTGCGGGTCGAGCGTGGTCACCACGTCACCGCCCGGGTCCCGGGCCCGGGTCAGGTCGCTCACCAGCGGCAGCGACGACAGCAGCGGGTCGGTGCCGGCCAGCACGCCGTCCTCGGTGTGCTCCAGCAGCGTCGTGCCGTACACCTGTGAGGAGAACCCGGTCACCGGCGCGTACAACGGCCCGTCCGTGTAGGCGCGTTCGTAGCGCAGCTGCTCCCCGGTGTCCCGGGAGCCGGTGACCGGCTGCCCGCCGACCAGGATGTCACCGCGGGGCTGGGCGTAACGGGCGATGGTCTGGCGCCGGTTGGCCGGGTTGTCGTCGTAGCCGCCCGAGAGGACGACCTGCACGCGGGCGGCGTTGACCAGCAGGGCGAGCAGCAGCAGCGCGCTGAAGACGGCGGCGTGGCGGATGGTCCGGGTCACGGCGCCTCCGGGTGGGCGCCGGGCCGGCGGGCGGAGTCGCTGAGCCGGATGAGCAGCGCGAGGATGGCCCAGTTGGTCACCACCGACGACCCGCCCTGCGCGAGGAACGGCATCGCCATCCCGGTCAGCGGGATCAGCCCGGTCACCCCGCCGGCGATGACGAACACCTGCAGCGCCACGATCGAGGCGAGGCCGACGGCGAGCAGCCGCCCGAACGGGTCGCGCAGCGCCAGCCCGTACCGGAACCCGCGCTCCACGACCAGGCCGTACAGCAGGAAGATGGCGGACAGCCCCGCCAGCCCCAGTTCCTCGCCCGCGGTGGCGAGGATGAAGTCGGACTTGGCGGCGAACCCGATGAGCACGGAGTGCCCGAGCCCGAGGCCGGTGCCGAGGATCCCGCCCGCCGCGAAGGCGAACAGCGACTGGGCGAGCTGGTTGGGCCCCTGTCCCGCCTCGATCGAGGCGAACGGATGCAGCCAGTCCTCGATCCGCGCGTGCACATGCGGCTCCAGCCGCCCCACGGCGACGGCGCCCAGCGCGGCGAGCAGCAGCCCGACGGCGATCCAGCCCGAGCGCCCGGTCGCCACGTACAGCAGGACGACGAAGAGCCCGAAGAACAGGAGCGAGGTCCCGAGGTCCCGCTCCAGCACCAGCACCCCCACGCTCAGCAGCCACACGGCGACGATCGGGCCGAGCACCCGCCCGGTCGGCAGCTGCATCCGCCACACCCGCCGTCCGGCGTACGTCAGGGCCGTGCGGTTGGCCGCGAGGTAGGCGGCGAAGAACACCGCCAGCAGCACCTTGGCGAACTCGCCGGGCTGGATGGAGAACCCGGCGATCCGGATCCAGATCCGCGCCCCGTTCACCGCCGGGAAGAGGATCGGCAGCGTCAGCAGCGCCAGCGCGGCGGCCACGCACACGTAGGCGTACCGCTGGAGGACCCGGTGATCGCGCAGCAGGGCGACGACGACGATGAAGAAGCCGACCCCGAGCGTCGACCAGATCAGCTGGGTCGGGGCGGCCTGGTCGCCGGGCGTCTGCAGGTCGAGCCGGTAGATGAGGACGAGACCGAGCCCGTTGAGCAGGACGCCGATCGGCAGCAGCAGCGGATCGGCGTGCCGGGCGCGCAGCCGGACGGCGAGATGCGCCACCAGCGCGAGCACGCCGAGCCCGGCGCCGTAGCCGGCGGCGCCGGGCGGCACGACGCCGGTGCGGGCCAGCCCCACCGCGCAGTAGCCGTACACCGACAGCAGGACGGCCACGACGATGAGGGCGAGTTCGACGCCGCGGCGCCGGGGGAGGGGCACCGGGGGAGCGGGCGTGTCCGCCGCCACCACGGTGATTCCGGTGGTTCCGGCCTTCGTCATGTCCGGAACTTACCCAAATAGACCGTCTTGCGCTCCCCTGTGAGGGTGTGTCAGCACCAGCGGGGGGAACGCCCCAGCTCCTGGATGTACCGCGCCGACCCCCACGCCCAGGTGCCGTCGGTCAGCAGGTACCAGACCCGGTTGCCGTCGACGCGCTGCCCGTTGGTCTTGCAGTAGATGCTGACGATCTCGCCGCGGTGGACGGCACGGATGACCTGGCTCCCCCGGTCGGGCGCACTGCGCAGCAGCAAGGTACCGGCGGTGACCCGCCCCCGCGCGAGCCCCTGCCCGTGCTCCCCGCCGCCGCCACCGTCCTGCCGGCCCCCTTGCTCGCCGCCGTCGCCGCCGCCCTGCCAGGAGCCCTGGCCGCCGCTCTGCGTGTCGCCGCCCTGGCCGCCGCCTTGCTCGCCACCGCCTTGCTCGCCACCGCCCTGCTCGCCACCGCCCTGCTGCCAGCTGCCCTGCTCGCCGCCGCCCTGCTGACCGCCGTCGTCCTGCCCCCCGCCCCCGCCCTGCTCCCCACTCCCCTGACCGGTGGAGGAGGAGCCCTCCCCCCACCCGTCGTCGGCGAAGGCGGGCGACACGGCAACGGACCCGAGACACAAGGCCCCGGCGGCAACAGCTATGGCGAGCCGGGCGATACGGGGGTGCTGGGACATGGGGGATACCTCCCTGACGGACAAACCTGACTAACCGCCACGTTAGGAGCGCGCAGGGGGGTGCGCGCGACGGGCTGGGCCATCGGGAGGGGGTGACGGCAGGGGCACGGGGAGGAGATCCGGACGGGGTCCGTGGCGGAGCCCCGTGACGGTGCCTCTTGCGCAACCGAACGGGTGGGCGGGTGGGAAAACCCCCCGGGGTCCGGGGCGGAGCCCCGAGGCGGCACGTCTCGCGCAAGGGGGTCACCCCCCGGGGTCCGGGGCGGAGCCCCGCGGCGGCACCTCTTGCGCAAGGTGGTCACCCCCCGGGGTCCGGGGCGGAGCCCCACGGCGGCACCCCTTGCGCAAGGGGTCACCCCAGCGCAGCCCCCGGCAGGGACAACGTGGCGACCGCCCCACCCCCCACCGCGTTCGCGAACACCAGCCGCGCCCCCAGCACCTCCGCCTGCCCCAACGCGATCGTCAGCCCCAGCCCATGCCCCTTCGCACCACCTTCGGTACGGAACCGCTGCGGCCCGTGCTCGACGAGGTACTCCGGATACCCGTCCCCGTGATCCCGCACGGTCACCACGGGCCCGTCCACCGTGACGACGACCGGCGCCCGCCCGTGCCGGTGGGCGTTGGACACGAGGTTCCCGAGCACCCGTTCCAGCCGCCGCCGGTCGGTCTCCACGCGCGCGTCCCGCACCACGCGCACCTCGGTGGGCGTCCCCGACGCCCGCACCACCCGCTCGGCCAGCGCCCCGAGCTGCTCGCTGTCGACGTCGAGCCTCTCCCGCCCGGTGTCCAGCCGGGAGATCTCCAGCAGGTCCTCGGTGAGGGTGCGCAACGCGGCCACCCGGTCGCGCACCAGCTCGGTGGGCCGCCCCGGAGGCAGCAGCTCCGCCGCCGCGTGCAATCCGGTGAGCGGTGTCCGCAGCTCGTGCGCCACGTCGGCGGTGAACCGCTGCTCGGCCAGGAGCTTGCCCTGGAGGGAGGCGGCCATGGAGTCCAGCGCGGAGGCGACGGCGGCGACCTCGTCCTGCGGCCGGGACGGGTCCCCGGCCCGCGGATCGTCCACCCGCGCGTCCAGGTCCCCGGCGCTGATCCGCCGCGCGACCCGTGCCGTGGCGTGCAGCCGCCGCGTCACCCGGGTCACGGCGAACGCCCCCACCAGCACGGTCGCCCCGATCGCCAGCGCGGAGGACCACAGGATCGCCCCGTCGAGCCCCTGGATGGTGCGGGCCTGCTGCGCGTAGTCCACGCGGACGGCGAGCGCGTGCCCGCCCTCGACGGGCCCCGCCGCCCACATCGCCGGCTGCCCGTGGTGCCGGCCGACCATCGTGCCGCGCTGCCCGTCCGCGGCGAGCCGGCGCAGCGACGGCGGCAGCTCCGGGGGATCCACCCCCGCGTCCGGCAGCAGCGTGTCCCCGGCCTCGAAGGCCTGCGTGGCGTCGGCGAGCCGGGCGAGCGCGAGGTCGCGGGCCTGGCCGACGGTCTGGTCGGTCACCTGGACGTGCACGAGGACGCCGAGCAGCGCGGCCAGCGCGCAGCACATCACGGTGATGAAGGCGGCCGCCTTCACGGCGAGCGCCCCGGACCACTGAGGCAGCAGGGGCCTCATCGCGCACCTGCCGACCCGGAGGCCGAAGGAGAGACGGAAGGCCCCGGGGGAGAGGCCGAGCCCGAGCCCGAACCCGAACCCGAGCCCGAACCCGAGGCCGAGCCGGAGGCCGAGGGCGAGGGGGAGGCAGACCCCTTACGAGGCGCCCGCCCCGCATGCCCGCCCCCCATCCGCACCATCTCGTCGTGCGTGAGCAGCATCGCCTTCTGGTCCGGATCCCAGGTCCACTCCAGCCGGTACTCGTACCGCGCCAGGTCCGACGGCGAGCTGAGCACGAGCGAGCGCCCCGCCACCTCGACGGCGCTGACCGCGTCCTCCCACTTCATGACCTGCACCAGCCGGTGGCGGTCGACGGTGTACACCCGTACGGCCGTCATGGGTCCCGGCAGCAGCCGGAAGCCCAGCGCCAGGTCGTCGTGCCCGTCGCCGGTCAGGTCCCGGTAGTAGGGCTTGAGCACCGGGCACCGCCCCCGTTCGGGTCCCTGCCCGCAGTCGTCGTCGACCAGACGGGCGGTCTGCGGAAACGTCTCCCCGCTCTTGCCGCCGGCCTTGTAGGTGTCCGGATGCGCGGCGATCTCGGCGCGGACGATCGCCGCCGGGTCGACCTTGCGGATGTCGTCCCCGGGCACGGCGACGCCCTTGACGACCTCGCGCTCGACCTCGTCGATGTCGTACGCCGGAGAGGCCGCCGGTGTCAGTTCCGGCCACAGCCGGGCCGGGCTCACCGCGACCCGCGTCGGCCCCGCGCCCTGCAGCGCACCGCTGTCCCCGCAGCCCGCGGAAACCGCCCCCAGCACGAGCGCGAGGGCGGCGACGAGGACGGCACGCGAGCGGCGGCTGCGAGGCACGGGACTCCTGTGGATCGACGTGTTCGAGGGCCCCGTACACGATATTCGTAGGTAAGTCCTTTTTGCTGACCTGGGGGCCGCCCGCCGGGCGGCGGAACCCTACTCGGCGAGCTCCTCCAGCAGCCGTACCGTCGACAGGCCGGCCCTCAGGTACGCGACGAACAGCTCGTTGTGCAGGGCCCACGGCGAGCGACGGGACCGTATCAGCCGTATGGCCTCCTCGGCCGAGTGGCCCCGGTGGATCAGCGCCTGCGCGATCACCAGCCCGGAGCGGTTGTAGCCGTGGTAGCAGCGCACCAGCACCCTGCGGCCCTCGTCCAGGGCCTCGCCCACCGCACGGGCCAGCCGCAGCACGCCGGCCAGCTGGGTGCCGTCCAGCGGCCCGTCCGGGATGTCCCACACATGGTGCTCCACGCCGGGGTCCGGCCCGTGCCCCGGCAGCCGCAGCAGGGTCTGCACGAGATCGAACTCGTCCCGTACGACGGCGAACTCCAGCCGCCCGGACGCCCCCCGGAACTCGTGCCCGCCCATCCACAGGCCGGGCAGGATCTCGTTCCACGGGCTGTCCGGAGCGGGGACGTCGGGCTGCTTTCCACGCGTACGCAAGGGCGCCTCCCCAACCGCGCCGACCAGTGTCCCGCCCGCGCAACTCCCTCCCAAGGTAGCCGCCTTCTTGCCCCGGGAGCACCCCGCCTGTTCCCATGGTCAATGGGGTGATGGTGCATGAGCCGACTGCGCGTCATACCGACCTACCGGCACGGCCGCGAACGTCTGTACGTCTGCCACACGGACGGCCGGAACATCGCCTGGTACGACCGTGAGGCCGGCCGGGTGAACCTGCTCAGCGAGGACCACCGCGAGGCCGTCCTGGACGCCCTGGGGCCGTTCCTCACCGGCCAGGTCACGGTGGGGCCGCCGCCCGTGCCGACCCCGGCCGAGCTGGCCCGGCTGAGCCTCCACCCGGACGACGACCTCGCCCCCAACCGCCCCGGCGAGGCCCTCCTCGTCGCCCTGGAACGCGACCCGGGCCCCGCGCACCGCCTGCGCCCCGACCCGCGCCGCCGGGCCCTGGAGGCGGAGCAGACCGTCGGCGAGGCCCTGGACCGCCTGGACGGGGCCGGCTGGCACGCGCTGCACTCGCTCCCGCTGCCGGGCGGCGACCGCGTCCACCACCTGCTCGTCGGCCCCGGCGGCATCTTCGCGCTGCACGCCGTGCCCGCCCGCAAGCAGCGGGCCACGGTCGCCGACCCGTTCCTCACGCTGGGCCGCCGCGACCCCGTGCCGCTGCTACGGGACCTGCGGGCCGTCGCCGCCCGCGCCTCCTACGCGCTGACCGCCGAGGTCCGCCCGGTGCTGTGCCTGGTCACCCCGGCGTCGGTGCAGGTCACCGCCCCGCCGCGCGAGGTCCGCGTGCTGACCGACACGGAGGTGCCGGAGCTGGCCCGCCAGGGCGGCGTCCTGAAGCCGGCCGACGTGGAGGCCCTGCACGCGATGGCGCGCGACCGTACGACGTGGACGAAGGTGTGACGCGGTCCTTCTGTATCGCCGTTGGGTGGTGACGTCGGGGCGGCGTGACCGCTGACGCTCGGGCGTCGGGATGCGGGGGCGTGCGGGGGCGTCGCGCATCGGTCCCGCCGTGGGTCAGTCCTCCCCCGGCAGCGCCCCCGCCCGCCGTTCGTCCAGCAAGGGGGCCAGCAGGTCGCCGTAATCCTGCAGCCGGGGCGCGATGTCGGCGGCGGCGAACGCCAGCTGCTCCGGCGCCCCGCACTGCTCGACCTCCTCCCAGGTCACCGGCGCCGAGACCCACGGGTGGGACCGGGCGCGCAGCGTGTAGGGCGTCGCCGTGGTCTTGCGGGCGGCGTTCTGGCTCCAGTCGACGAACACCTTCCCGGGCCGCAGGCTGCGCGTCATCCGGTGCAGGGCCAGCCGCGGCATGGTCCGCTCGGCCTCGACGGCGAGCTGCTTGGCGTACTCGGACGTGCGTTCGGAGGGCGCGGGCCGCACGGCGGCCAGCAGGTGCAGCCCCTTCGACCCCGAGGTCTTCGCATACGCCTCGATCCCGTCCTCGGCGAGCCGCTCCCGCAGCCACAGCGCGACCTCGCAGCACTCGACGACGGTGGCGGGCGGCCCCGGGTCGAGGTCGAAGACGATCCGGTCGGCGACGTCCGGCGTCTGCACGCGCCACTGGTGTGTGTGGAACTCCGCGACCTGGTTCGCCGCCCACATCAGGCTCGCCAGGTCCTGGACGACCACCATCCGCGTCGGCCCCTCCGAGCGCGGCACGGGGGCGGTGGTGACCCAGTCGGGCGTACCCGGCGGCACGTTCTTGGTGAAGAACAGCTGCCCGTCCGGCCCGTCCGGATAGCGCAGGAACGACACCGCACGGTCGCGCAGATGGGGCAGCAGCGCCTCGGCCGTGGTCGCGTAGTAGTGCAGCACCTCGGCCTTGGTGAACCCGGTCGCGGGATACAGCACCTTCTCCAGGTTGCTGAGCGCGATCCGCCGCCCCTCCACCTCTGTGATCGGCGTCATACGATGAGAATCCCATGCAAACGGGAGATATCAGTATGCATGCGGACGAACCCGACCGAAAGGGTGTGCACGTGAGATCCATATGGAACGGCGCCATCTCGTTCGGCCTGGTCAGCATCCCGGTCAAGCTCTTCAACGCGACCGAGAACCACTCCATCTCCTTCCGCCAGATCCACACCGAGGACGGCGGCCGCATCCGCTACCGCAAGGTCTGCGAAGTGGAGGAACGCGAGGTCACGTCGGCGGAGATCGGCAAGGGCTACGAGGACGCCGACGGCACGATCATCCCGATCACCGACGAGGACCTGGCCCGGCTGCCGATCCAGACGGCGAAGACGATCGAGATCGTGGCCTTCGTCCCGGCCGACCGGATCGACCCGCTCCAGATGGACGCCGCGTACTACCTCGCCGCGAGCGGCGCCCCCGCCGCCAAGCCGTACACCCTGCTGCGCGAGGCGCTCAAACGCAGCAACAAGGTCGCCATCGCGAAGTACGCCCTGCGCGGCCGCGAGCGCCTCGGCATGCTCCGGATCGTCGGCGACGCCATCGCGATGCACGGCCTGCTGTGGCCGGACGAGGTCCGCGCACCGCAGGGCATCGCGCCCGACACCTCCGTCACCGTCCGCGACAAGGAGCTCGACCTCGCGGACGCCCTGATGGACACCCTCGGTGAGGTCGACCTGGAGGACCTGCACGACGAGTACCGGGAGGCCCTGGAGGAGGTCATCGCCGCGAAGGTCTCCGGCGAGGCCCCGCCCGAGGCGCCCGCTCCTGCGGCCGGCGGCAAGGTCCTGGACCTGATGGCGGCCCTGGAGAACAGCGTGCGCGCGGCCCGCGCCTCCCGCGGCGGGGCGGCCCCCGCCGAGCCCGCCGGGGAGACCGCGAGCGAGGAGGAGGCCGAGGTCAGGCCCCTGCCGCAGCGCAAGACGGCGGCGAAGAAGACGGCCTCCACGGCGAAGAAGGCCCCCGCGAAGAAGACGGCGGCCTCCGGCGAGAAGACCACCGCCGCCACGAAGAAGACGGCGACGTCGAAGTCGGCGCAGGGCACCACGAAGAAGACGGCGGCGAAGAGCACGGCGAAGAAGACGACTGCGAAGACGACGACGAAGAAGACGGCGTCCCGCAAACGCACGGCGTGAGACGGCGGGCGCGGGCCTGGCGCGGGGGGTCGGTGCCGTCGTCGGCGGGTTGCCCGGGGCCGGTGCCGCCGTCGTCCTGCAGCGGGGTCGGGCCTCGGGTGCGGCTGGTGTCTGGCCGCCCGAGGCCGTGTGCCGCCATCGCGGGGGCCGTCCGAGGCCCTGTGCCGCCGCCGTCCGGCGCCCGGACGCGCCCGGATGCCGCGCCGTCGTCGCTCGGCCGCCGGGCTGACCCCCGCCGGCTTCCCGCCGCAGGGATCTGCGCCACCGGCCCCCCGGCCTCCCGGCTCCTGGCTTCCCGAACCCTGGTCCCCGCCCCCGTCAGGCAACCCGCCGCAGCGCCAGCACGGCGTTGTGCCCGCCGAAGCCGAAGGAGTTGCTGAGCACCAGGTCCCCGTCGCTCGGGAGGTCGCGGGGCTCGCCGGTGACGAGATCGATCCCCATAGAGTCGTCGATCTCGGCACTGCCGACGGTGGGCGGTACGACTCCGTTCCGCAGCGTCAGGACGGCGGCCACGGCTTCGACACCGCCCGCGGCCCCCTGCAGATGCCCGAGGTGCCCCTTGAGCGCGGTGACCGGCACGACCCGCTCCCCGAGCACGGCGCGCAGCGCGGCGGCCTCCGCCAGGTCGCCCTCCACGGTCGCCGTCGCGTGGGCGTTGACGTGGACGACGTCGACCACGTGCCCGCCGGCGTCCCGCAGGGCCCGCCGCAGCGCGAGCGCGACACCGCTGCCGCTGGGGTCGGGCGCGGCCATGTGGTGGGCGTCGGCGGACAGCCCCCACCCGGCGGCCTCGCAGTAGATCCGCGCGCCGCGCGCCCGGGCGTGCTCCTCGGCCTCCAGGACGAGCACGCCCGCCCCCTCGCCGTTGACGAACCCGTCCCGGTCCTTGGCGAAGGGCCGCGAGGGCGAGACCCCGCCGTCGAGCGGATGCGTGGACAGCGCCCGCATCGCGGCGAACGAGGCCATGATCGCCGGCGTGACCACGGCTTCGGCGCCACCGGCGAGAGCGACGTCGACCCGGCCGTACCGTATGCGGTCGATGGCCTCCCCGATGGCCTCCGTGCCGGAGGCGCAGGCGCTGGTGACGGTGCGGGCCTCGCCGGTGATGTGCAGGTCGAGGGAGACCTGCGAGGCGGCCTGTGAGGGCACGGTCATGGGCGTGGTGAGGGGCGAGACGCCCCGGGCCCCGCGCTCGCGGAGCTTGCGGTCGCCGCCGACGAGCACGGAGGCGTCGCCGAGGATGGCTCCGAGGCTGACCCCGACCCGCGCGGGATCGACGCCGCTGGCCTCGGTCCCGCCGTCCTGGAACCCGGCGTCCCCCCAGGCCTCGCGGGCGGCGAGCACGGCGAACTGGGCGGCCCGGTTCATCCGCCGGGCGGCGGCCCGCGGCAGCACCTCGCCCGGGTCGACGGGCACGACGCCGGCGACGCGCACGGGCAGCTCGGCGAACTCCGGATCGTCGACCTCGCGTATCCCGTGCCGCCCGTCCAGCAGGCCGTCCCACAACGCCCCGACGCCGAGGCCGAGCGGCGTCACGGCACCGAGCCCGGTGACGACGACCCGCCGGGCCCGCGGAACGGCGGCCTCCGCACCGGGCCGCGCCTGGTACCGCACGACGGCCTCACCGCCGCGCAGGGCGTCGGCGGCCCACGCCCGGACATCGCTGTCGGAGTGAGCGACGCCACTCCCGGCGTCGAGGTCCCGATGCCAGACCCCCCACCGCCGTACGTACGTCTCCTCGACGGCCTCGGGATCGACGACGCGCAGCACGCCGACCCGGTCGCCGTCCCGGAAGGACGCGTCGGTCAGGTCCTGGGACCGCAGCGGCGGCACGCCCTGCGGGTCAACCCGCCGCGCCCCGACGGTGATCCGCGCCTCGCGCGCGACGTCCTGCTCCCGCTCGGGTCCCCCGAGCGCGGGCCGAAGGCTCCACCGGATCCGCTCGGGAGTCTCCGGCACGGTGTGCGTGACGACGTACCAGCACCGCTGTTCGGCGCCTTCGGGGGAGAGGTCGACCAGGTCGCCGGGGATGACCTCGGCGGCGCTGACGGTATGGGGGGTGAGGGGGAGTCGGTTTTCCGGCGTTTCGGGTGAATTGGACATGGTGCAACACGCTTCCTGTGCCCGAACTGGCGTATAGCGGACCCGAATGAGTGAAGCGGGCGAAAGGAAGAAAGGCCACAGTTGAATCCCGGACCTGAGAACTGCGTCACACACGCGGATGCCCTGACGCGCCCTCAAAAAACGCAAGCACGACCCTCTTTACGCAAATCGCCCCAAAAACCCTGTGGCGAGAGTCACGTAGGCCGACCCGCCCCATGTGCCCCCGCTCACTCCACCAGCAGCCGTAGGAACCCCAGTCGACCCGCGTGCCCCCGGTCACACGGAGGCCGGGACACCGCCCCGATCCGCGTGCCCCCGGTCACACGCAGGCCGGGACACCGCGCCCTCCGACCCACCCGCCTACGACGACGGCAGCCCGGCACGGTCGAGCAACCGATGCAGGCGCCCGGCGCCCAGCCCCGGATTGGCCGCGGCCCCCTCCGCGGTCGAGGCATCCCAGAGCAACGCCTCGACGACCTCACCGGACAGCGCGGGATGGGCCGCCGCGGCACGACGCACACCGGCATCGGCGTCATGGAGCAGGGCGACGGGCGGCGGACGCAGCGCGGGATCGCCGGCGGCCAGCGCCCGCACCCCGGGATCCGCGTGCCCGAGCAGCTGCCGCAACCCGGTGCGGGGAAGACGGTCCAGGGTCAGCAGACAGGCCCGCTGCCGTGACATCTGGACGAACGCGTCGAGAAGGGCGTCGGGCGGCGCGAGCGGGTGGTTGAGGGCGAGCAGATGCCGCACCTGCGGATCGGCATCGTCCGCAAGACGCCGCACCAAGGACACAGGCAGCCGATGCCAGGTCGCGGCGACACGACGGAGCAGCGGTAGCCCGGACAGCGCACAGGCCTGGTACCACTCGCCGTCCGGCTCCACCACCATCTCGCCGACCACCCCGATGTCCTCGGCGGCTTGCCCGTAGACACGGTCGACGGCCCGGCACTGGGCCCAGGTACGCGACGCCGGCTGGACCCGCGCCCGCGTCCGCACCCTGTCGTCGGGATCCTCGGCGAGCGCCTGAAGCAGGACGGGACCGACGTCGGCCCGCCCGGCCACCCGCTCCCGCACGCGGGGATCGGCCTGCCGGGCGAGGCGGGCGACGACATCCGGCGGAGTGAAGGGGTTGGTGGCCAGGGACAGAAGGTCCCGCCCACGGTCGAGGCACGCCTCGGCCACGGCACAGGAGACGGCGTAGTTGCCGAGCAGCAAGGTCCGATGGTGGCAGCTGTGCTCGGGCAGCTCGGCCTCCATGGCCACGGGATCCAGGACCCGGCTGTGCCGGCGCGCGGCATCGCGTACCGCGGGAACGGGATCGGAGAGCAGGGCGTCACGTTCCTCATCACCGAGCCACAACCACCGCGCTGCCGCAAACCCCCGCACAAGCGGATCCGGATGAGCCCACATCCGCCGCAGGAAGAAAGGGGAGATCTGCCCGGAGGACACCAACTCCTGCCTGATCTCCTCCACCGTGACCGAGGCGTCACCACCGACGGGTCCCCGCCCGGTCAGCAGCCGCTCGACGACGTCGTCGGGCAGCGCCTCGACCCTCCCCACCCGCGGCCGCGGCCCGGCGGCAAGGCCGACACGGACGAACCCGTCCCGGTCGTCGACCAGCCGACTCCGCTGTACCGCCCCCACATGACGATTACGAGCGAAGAACCGCCGAACCGCCCGCTCCGGATGCACCACGACGGCGTCGACGACATCCCCCGGAAGCCCCCGCTCCTGACACAACACCTGCCAGGCCACACGCCCCTGCGGCTGCAGCAACCGCAGCAGAACATCCGAAGGAGCACCGGAGTTGGCGGCAACACCACGAACCCAGAGATCGGAAAGGCCCGAAACGGAGCACACGGAAGGATCATGCCGGACCCAGAGAGGCGTGGCCCCCCGAACCGACCTCAGGAACGCGCCCGCGCTTTCCGAGCCTGCCGGAAGTCGAGACAAGCCAAGGCGACAACCAGCAGAGGAACGACGGTCCACAACAACGCCAACCGAACCCGCCCGTCGGTCAGTACGGCCACCAGCACGACGACCACGGCCCCACCGACGAACCCGAAGAACTGCCGGTAGGACCGAAACCCACCCCGCACCGCGGCGTCGACCGCCCCCTGGTCGTCCTCCTCGGCGACCGCGGCCCGCACCGGATGCGGATCCCCCTCACGCCGAGCCTGCTGCCAGGCGAAAACCCATCGGCTGAAGACGTACAGAACAAGGATCCCGAGGAACATCCACCACTCGGTGGCACTGTCAGGCAAAGACCGAGCCAGCATCATGACCCCCCAGGTGCCCACCCCCCAGAGGAGTACCCCCTTCCACATCCCGACCGAGGAACACCGGACGCTGCGGTGGGCCGGAGGCTGAGCCGCTGCTCTCTGAACCGCCCAGACTTCAGCCCACCGGATAACCGATTGCCGCAAGATCATTTGCAAGATCTGTCAGGACAATGTCCGAGTTCAACGCCTGGACCACCGCGTCGGTCAGAGGACGCGAGGAGAAGACGTGACGAACGGCGTCCAGGTCGACCGGAACCTGGTAATAGTCCTCGGCCCACCGCTGAAACGCGTCCGGCGACCGATCGACCAACAGCTGGAAGAGGCCCCAGGCACCGTCCGGATCGCCCGACGCCTCATCAGGAAAGTCGATGACCCCCGCCCTCCAACAGTCGTCACCGGTCTCTCTCCACAGACAGGCAGTGACGACAGGCATCCCGTCCTCATCCGAGAACGCCGGTTCCTCAACGTACCGCCGGAAGACGTCAGGAACGTCATCAAGCACCCCAGGCCACGGCCCGTCCTCCACATAGGGACTCATAGGCGACTCATGAGCGAACCCCCGGACGTAGGCGCCGGCACCCGAGAAAACAATCGAGTACTCGTCACCCGACCCGTTCCGCATAGAGGCCACCGACTCGGTCGCGGACCACCGGTCGTGAAAGGAGTGGTACCGATCCCCCCACCCAGGACGCAGAACAGCCTCCACCACAGCCATGGAACGACAGTGCTCCCGAAGCACACCTATGTCCGGCAGCCCCCGAGCAACATCAAGAACGGACACCCGCCCATCCAAGCGCACCCCTCCGACACGTCAGGCCCTGATCAGCGGGTCACTGCCGAAAATGCGCACACGGTTCCGGAGGCCGTTGGCAGATCGAGCGAATTCGCTGGTGGCAGCCTAGGAGCGCCCAGAAGGAGGCCGCGCGGTCCACGGATAGTCCACCGGGGTCCGTGGATGCTGCGAGTCCGACAGAGAGTGTCGGTGCTTCACCGCTAGCTGCGGCACCTAGAGTTGGTGTCCTGGGGGAGGGGTATAGCAGCCTTGCAAGGGACGTGTATTCCAGCGGTTCAGGGCCACTGCTCCTCCGCGAGCGGTGCATTGTTCAACTGGTCACGAAGGCTACGCCAGTTTGGCATGAACCTGTCCATGAGCTTGGTGAAACGGTCGTCGTGATGGCGTTCCAGGTAGTGCACCATCTCATGGACGACGATGTACTCCAGGCAGGCCGGGGGCTTCTTGGCGAGCTCGACGTTGAACCAGACGTGTCCGGTCTCACGGTTACATGAGCCCCACTTGGTCTTCATGCGCTTGATGTTCCATTGCGGAACCGACACTTCGAGGATTGGTTCCCACTTGGTGATCAGGTCCGGGATCACGTGTCGAAGCTGCTCTCGGTACCAACGATCGAGCAGCTCCCGGCGCCGTTCTGCTGTTGTGCCGGCTGGGACGTACAGCAGCAGCCGCTCACCGTCGAGTTCGAAGTGGGCGCGCCCGGGGCGTTCAACGACCTTCATCCGGCGGCGAACGCCCCACACGTAGTGAGACTCGCCCGTGACCATCTCTCGCGTGGACTGGCGTGCGGCTGATCGAAGTTGCTCACGCTGCTCTTTGATCCACGACAGGCGTTGGATCACGGCGAGCCGCACCTGCTCATCGTCGAGCTGGTGCGGCGCAGCTACCCGAACGCGCCCAAGGGGTGGGTAGACACCGATGTGCAGGTTCTTGATGTTCTTGTAGATGACGTCGATGCCGATGCCACTGACGGTGAGATAGGCACTAGCGGTACTCATGACGTGCCTTTAGCAGTTCAAGCAGTTCATCGAGCCGGTCGAAGTCGGCGGGCAATGCTTGAGCGAGCGCGCGTCTGACCTTCTTCTCCTTCATGGCGTTACCTACCCATGAGTCGGGCTTGATGTGGAGGATGGTGGTATCCACCACCGCGGCCAGCTCCGGCGCCTGATCGAAGAAGTCGATCAGGGCACGGCGGGCACCGTTGTCGGCCCATACCGGGTACTCGGTGTCCGATTCGCCCTTACCGAGGTTGGACGCGTGCTCCAGAAGCTTCTCGAGGTACTCCTTGTAGTCCAGAGCGCCCTGCCGTCGTTCCTCGAGTATGGCGTTGAGTAGTTCCGACATCTTGTCGTAGTATTTCGGGTTCATCGGGCGCTCATCGATGATCACCTTACGCATGTTGTTGGTGATTGTCTCCGCCATAGCTTCGGGGTCCTTCTTGATACCCGAGGGAAGCTTGTCGAGCGCGCCAGCCCCCATCTCAACTATCAGCTGGATCAGCCCGGTTTCCTGGAAATCGGAGACCACCTCGGAGGGGCTGGCGCTGATGTATGTGTCGAGTAAGTGCCGCATGCCGGCCTCGTACTGTTTGAAGTCGACATTCTCGCCAGCACCGAGTTTCACCTCGTCGCGCACGTTGGCGTAGTGGGCGATCTCATCCTTGATCGCTGCAGCCTCGGCGTCGCTGTAGTCAGCGGCTTCCATTTCGTTGGCGAGATTGCCGTACGCTCGGGTAACGGCCGCGACAGCCTTATATAGCTCAACCCGCTTTGGTTCGTTGGCCTTGAGCTGCTCGGCGTTGCCCTGCTCGTGGGCGCAGAAGTACTGCTGGTACTGGAGGGTATCCTTCGGCGGTGCGACCGGCTCACAGAGTGCCCGGATCTTCTCTAGGGCCTCATCGAGGTCGTCACGGGCCTTGTCGATCCGGTCTGACAGCAGCCCCTCGATGTCTTTCTTCTCGTAGCCTTGGAGGGCGCCACCGGTGTAGTCCGTGATCGCGGACTCAAGGGAGTTGAACAAGTCTCGGTAGTCGACGATGTAGCCGTAGTCCTTGTCCTCGCCATCAAGGCGGTTCACCCGGCAGATTGCCTGAAACAGGCCGTGATCCTGCATTTTCTTGTCGATGTACAGGTACGTCGCGCTGGGAGCGTCGAAGCCGGTCAAGAGCTTATCGACAACGATGAGCAGCCGCATCTGGCCCGGGTCGTTGATGAATCGTTCCTTGACCTCTCTCTCGAACTGCTCGACTTTGCCCATTGCCTTGTCGGCAGGCTCATTGAAGTGGTCCGCGAGCATCTGCCGGTAGATCTCGTACTGGCGCAGCCGCTCGGTGGCGCCATGGCCAGAATCCTCCTTGGAAATGTCGCTGGCCTGCGGTGTGTACGACGTGATGATGGCGCACTTGCCCTTGAACCCCGCTTGGGTGAACAGATCGTAGAACTTGCACGCCTGGTAGATGCTCTGACTGACGAGGATGGCATTACCACGGCCGTCGGAGAGACGCGGCTTGATCTCCATGTCGAGCAGGATGTCATTGACTATCTGCCGGGCACGCGGCTCCGAGCTAACAACCTTCTGCATGGTGCCCCAGCGCTTCTTGAGCTCAGCACGGGAGAGGTCCGTCATGCCGCGCGTCTTGGCCTCAAACCACTGGTCGACCTTTGCCGGCGAGGTCAGGTCCTGGTCGATGTTGCGCGCCTCATAGCGCAGGTCCAGGACAACTCCATCGGCCACGCCCTCGTCGAACTGATAGGTGTGGATAAAGCTGCCAAACCTCTCTTCGGTAGTGGCTTTGTCCTCCTTGAGTAGCGGCGTGCCGGTGAAGCCGATGAACATGGCGCCCGGCATGAGTGCCTTCATGGCGTCGTGCATCTTGCCCGACTGCGTACGGTGGGCCTCGTCGACGAAGACAAAGATATTGCCCTTGGCATGGAAGTCTTTGGGAACCGTCGCTTTCAGCTCACGAATGAACTCGTTCTCAGCCTCATCGAGGGCGGCCTCGTCTTCCGAGCCGCGGAACTTATGGACCAGCGAGCAGACCAGCCACTCCTCACTCACGTTCAATGTGGCGAGGAGGTCACCACCGCTCTTGGTGCGGTAGATGGACTCGTTGACTCCCTGGAAGACCTTCTCAATCTGATCATCCAGTTCGGTCCGGTCAGTGATGAGGAGCACGCGGGCGTCCGGCTGATTCTCGCGGATCCACTTGGCCAGCCACACCATCGTAAGCGACTTGCCGGAGCCCTGGGTGTGCCAGATAATGCCGCCCTCGCGTTTGGCAATGCGCTCCTGAGCTGCCTTGACGCCGAAGTACTGGTTATGCCGACACGTCTTCTTCTGCCCTGCGTCGAAGACCATGAAGTCATGAACGAGCTCAAGCAGACGCCGCTTTGAGCAGAGTTGGGTCAAAGACCGGTCGAGAGGATCGGCGATGTTGGACGACTCCCGCCATGCAAGCCAATACTTCTCCGGCGTATCGATAGCGCTGTAGCGCAGCCCTTCGACGTCGTTGCCGGCCATGACGAGCTGCACCGTCGTGAAGAACGGACGGATGAACTCGGGCCGCTGGTTTCCGATGGTCTGCCGAATACCTTCAGAGACCGCGACCTTCGAGCGCTTGAGCTCGATCGTGCCGAAGGCGATGCCGTTGACATAGAGCACGATGTCCGGGCGTTTGGTGTGCTGCCCGAGCACTGTTACTTCCTCAGCCAGGGCAAAGTGGTTGGCCTCGGGATATGCCCAGTCGACAAGCCACACCGTCTCCGTCTGCTCACCGATGCCGGGCTTAACCTTCACCCCGTACCGAAGTAGGCCGTAGACGTCTCGGTTCGCCTCGTACAGATCGCGACCACCACCGAGCGAAGCGTCGCTCTTCAGCTTGTCGACCGCCTTGTTGATGAGATTGTCGTCGTAGCCCCGGGCGCGGAGGTTTTGCGTGAGTAGCTCCACCTCGACATTGGAGTTTGCTGCGCGGTACTCCCAGTTGCCGAGGTACTCGTAGCCCAACGACTCTTGGAACAGCTCGATGACGCGGTCTTGAGTCTTGCGCTCGGGCTGGCCGACGTTACTCATGCCACGCCCTCCTTCGCGAGGAGGCGGCTACGACCGGTCATGAGCTGTTGAGTCATGCCGTGCTTAGTCGCCTGCATCTTGGCGAGCAACCGGTCAAGCGCCTCAACGTTACGGTCAACTGCTTCAATTGCCGCGATAATTTCGCGTTGGGTGGTCTCGTCGGGAACCCAGATAGGCAGCCGCTGTAGTAGTTGGGTATCGAGCACGCCAGTTCCGCTCCCAGCCGACGACACCAGATCGAGTATTTGGGCACTCCGGGCCTGCAGTGCGTACACGAGGTACTCGGGCAGAACTCCAGGCTTAGGGATTAGTGCCTTGACATCTTGGTTGAAGCTGACCTGTCGAGTTGCCATCCCGATGCGCACCTCGCGATGCAAGGACATACCGCGCACTAGCACGAGAGTCGCACCGGCCGGAGCGAGCTTGCTTCCTGCTCGTACCCCAGCCTCTGTGAGATGTTGATCGGAATCATGCACGCGGGAGCGCTTGAGGGTTGCTGCACTGATCCACGGGATCGTTCCACCCCAGTAAGTGGGGTTATTCCGGTCGGGTGTTCCTCCCGACAACCAGGTCGTAATCGCCCCGAGCGCAGCGTCGCCTTCGGACGCCAGTGATCCTCGGAGAGTGGTCTTGCCGGTTAGAAGTTGCTGCAACATACCTCGCTTGACCGCCTGTTTTTTGGCGATCATCCGCTCGAGAGCGGCGATAAGATCGTTAGCTTCCCTCAGTGCGATCGCAATTCGTCGTTGATCTGCAGGCGGTAGATCCGGGATGCGGAGACTCTTCAACATGGTGCCTGTGATCAAGGGCTGGCCTGATCCATACACCATCCGGTTCAGATTCGCGTGTCGCAGAAACTCAGTCAGGAATTCTACACTCTGGCCGGCTTCAGGCCGGATCACGAGTGTGTTATCAGTCACCCCATAATGGCCATCGACCCGGTAGACAGAGCCAGCGTTTGCGCCAACGCGCGCCACGAGGATCGATGGGCCGGCAAACTCTACTTGATTCGTCCTGCCGATTTGCCCTGTGGATCCGTAGAGCGGGTATCGACCGTTATCATCCCTACGAGTCGTTTTGCCTGACGCGATAGAAGCGACGACAGTACTGAGCGGTCGCGTTGGCATGGATTGCGTGCTGCCGATAACCATCACTCCACTCCCATGTCTACCAAATGTTTGAATACTCTGGTTTCGAGCTTCTCGAGCTCTTTTCCGAGCATCTCCACCGTCTCCGCGTAGCGCTCGCCCAATTCCTTGATACGGCGGACGAGTGCGAGCGTGAGCGATTCAACCTCAGACGCCACGCGGCTCGTGACCGTTGCATGCCACTTGTCATCAAGCACGAGCCGCTTGACCTCAGGTTCGGTAAGGTCGCCGTACTTCTTCAGGGTCGCAAGATCGAGGGCGGCCTGGGCTTCCTTGGCTGCTTTCTTGGCGACAGCCTCTTCGTTGTACAGCTTGATCAGGTGTTGCAGCGCTTTGATCTCTTCCGCGTCAGCTCCCTTATGCTTGGCCACCTTGAGCCGCGTCGAAGCGAGGGCCTTGGAGATCTTTTCGTCATCCATAGCCTCGGCAAGCAGGCCGTCCTCGACAGCATGCTCTTCGGTGTACTCCTCGACAGCACGGCTTGCTTCCTCAGCTGCCACGTGTAGCGAGTGCACCTTGGCCTGCTCATCCGAAAAGTAACGAGCCACGATAAGCGCTGGCGGAATGAGGTCCATCTTGTACTTGGTGGCGCTGCGCCCGGAGCCAATGACGAGGTCTGGCGTCTCTGAGAGCTTGCGCTCCTTGTCCTCGATCGTCTTTCGGGGCTTCGCCGCTTCGCACCACCCATCGTTCATGACGAGGAAGACGTCGTCGTGCATGACGCCGTGCCAATAAGTCATGAGTTGCTCGTAGACGTCATACTCGTCGAGCAGAGGGGTGTTCTTGAACCGGGCCAGCAGATCGTCGCTGATCTGAGCGATCAGCTCCTTGGGGACGGTGTCCGGGTTTAGCGCTTCCAGGGCTGGCCGATGGGAGGTGAACCAGTCGTCAACTTGGCTGCGGATGTCCATAGCGAACTTCTGGAACTCGTCGGAGTCCAGGATGGCCTGTTGTACCTCAGGCACGCCGACAGCCAGGTCGCTGTAGCCGGGGCGGTTCGGCTTCATGAGCGTGGCACGAAGGCTTGGGAACGCCTCCCAGTACCCGTTGAGTGCGTCCAGGTCCCGGTCGGGGATTCCGCCGTGAAGGTGGGCGTGAAGGTCCTGGATATCCTCCGGTTCGGAGGAGTCGATGTACCGCGGGATGTTGAGGTTGTAGTCGTTCTTCGAGTCGGCGATCTCGTGGAGTGGCACCATACGCGAATAACGCTCGATCTCGGTCTGCTTGTTGAAGACGTCGACGATTTTGTGGATGTCCTGGCTCCGGAGGCGGTTCTTGTTGCCGTCCTTCATGAAACCCTTGGAAGCGTCGATCATGAAGACGCCAGTTCGCGCCTGGGCATTCTCCTTGTCGAGAACGATGATGCAGGCCGGAATGCCCGTTCCGTAAAAGAGGTTCGCGGGCAGGCCGATGATGCCTTTGATGTAGCCGCGGCGCAGCAGCTCCTTGCGAATGCTCGCCTCGGCATGGCCGCGGAACAGCACACCGTGGGGCAGGATGACTGCTGCCTTGCCGTTGCTTTTGAGTGACTTGAGGATGTGCAGCAGGAAGGCGTAGTCGCCGTTCTTCTCCGGCGGCCGGCCGTACTCGAAGCGGCCGTAGTCGTACTCCAGGCCGTTACTCCACGACTTGATCGAGAACGGTGGGTTGGCAACGGCGAAGTCGAAGGTCTGTAGCCGTGTGCCCTGCGTGAACTGTGGGCTAGTAATCGTGTCACCCTTGCGGATGTCACGGTCCTCGTAGCCGTGGAGGATCATGTTCATCTGGGCCAGCGCCCAAGTGGCGTTGTCCTTCTCCTGGCCGTAGATGGTGAGGCCACGTGGGGCCTCGTCAGCCACCTTGAGGAGCAACGAGCCGGATCCGCACGTGGGGTCGTAGACCGTGTGATCCTGCCGGGTGCCTGCTCCGATACCGACGACCTTGGCGAGTACCCGCGAGACCTCGGCCGGGGTGTAGAACTGGCCCTTCGACTTGCCCGACTCCGTTGCGAAGTGCCGCATCAGGTACTCGTAGGCGTCGCCAAGTAGGTCGTCGCCCTCAGCGCGGCTACCTTGGAAGTCCAGATCAGCGAAGATCGTCACCAGCTTGGAGAGGCGATCCTGCATCTCCTTGCCCTTGCCGAGCTTCTCCTCGTCGTTGAAGTCGGCCAGATCGATGACCTTCTCAAGACCGTTGGCCTCGGCGAGCTTGCCGATGATCTTGTTGATCTTGTCGCCGATCTCCTTATCGCCCTTGAGGGCGACCATGTCATCGAAGGATCCGCCGGCGGGGACGTCGATCAAGGAGTTCGGGTCGGACTTGGCCTTATCCGTCACGTACTTCACGAACAGCAGCGTCAGGATGTAGTCCTTGTACTGACTGGCGTCCATGCCGCCGCGCAGCTCGTCGCAGCTCCGCCAGAGCGAGCTGTACAGGTCCGACTTCTTGAGAGCCACTACTACGCCACCTCCTTGCCTGCGTCGAGATCGGAGCCTGATCGCAATCCCGCGGCGAGGTGTACGTGTGACCTGTCCATCCTGCGGCGTCCATCCTAAAAAGTGCCATTGGGTGACAGTGTTGTCACCGTTTGCGATGCCCAAGTCGGGCGCCTCAACGATAGCGTCGGGTTCCGGCCTGGGATGCCGATAGTGCGTGACGCTCAGGGGCTTGGCCGCCGTCGGACAGTCGATCGCGGCAGTGAGGGACACCAGTAGGGCGGCGGAGCGGCTTTGGGGTGGCGCTGCTTTGGCGCGAGGGATCATGGCCCCGTAAGCTTTCGGCGCGTCGGGCAGTCTGTGGACCTGCCCGGTAAAGCACGACGTTGGGGCCATGATCTTCGAGGCTCGCGCCAAAGTGGCTCCGTAAAGCCGTGGAGCCGACCGCCCCAGCCACGACGTACCCCTTCTCTGGCATCAGGCGGCTGACTGCCGTGAGCGCGGCACGGGCGCCGGCCGGGCTGGAGCGGGACGGAGGCAGGAGCGCAGGCCCGGCCGGGGGCCGGGCCGCGCGCGGTGAGCGGAGCGAGCCGCCTTGAAACCCGTGAAGAAAGTTGTAACTCAGGCTGCTGGGCCTGGTTGGTCCTCTGCAGCTCCAGAGGCTTTGGCTCTCGCCATGCTTCGGGACTCCGCCGCGGCTCGCTGAAGGGCCTTGGCCACCTGCTCGGCGTCGTCGGCGGACAGCTGGATCTCTTGCGTCCAGAGGATCGACAGTCTGATGTTGCCGGTGACCAGATTCAGGGCCACATCGGCTTCATCGCCGGCGCCGGTGACGTCCCGTGCCTCCAGACTGGGATCGCTTCTGAAGACACTCATTGCGCCTGCTGCTCGCCCTCGACTGCTGACAGCTCCCATAGAGGCGCCGCGTACTGATGCGGCCTCTTCTCGATAAGTAGGGCACGCAGGTTTTCACGCTGACTGCCGGGTAGTCCCAGTGCCTCGGTGAGCCGGCGGAAGGTCGTGTGGGTGACTCCGCGGGCTCGGGCTTCGCTCTCGAACGGGTCGAGCTGGGCCCAGACCGCGGCCGGTTCCAGCTTGGCCGGCTGCTGCTCCATGAGCCACAGGGCCTTGTTGCGCTCGTAGTCGATCTCCGAGTAACCACAGATCTCACGGCTGTGGGCCTCGGCCTCGTCCAGGCTGGCGGTCGTTATGACGGCTCGGGCCAGCTGGTTGCGGCTCACGGCGTCGTCCAGGTCGACCTCGTGCACAGTTGGGCTGTCATCCGTGAGCGGTACGGGGAGCCCTGCGTCCCGGATCTCGCATGTGCCTCGCACGCCTCGTGCCGCCGCTGCGAGGAGCGCGGTCGCCTCGGACGGGTGCCACTCCAGGACTGCGCTGATCACCTCTGCGTCGCTTGCGGTCAACGTGCGGACGACGGGGCCTAGCACGTCACGTAGGCCTTCCGGCGGAAGTTCGCCGTCCAGACCAGGGCCCGCCACTAGGAGCCGCACGGGTGCGTTCACCTGGCAGCACGCTGCCAGCGTGAGGGCGTCGGCGAGTGGGCTCTTCAACGTTGGCTCGTCGCCTCGCGCGAGTATGTCTCCGCCCACGTCCAGGAGGTCGATCGACTCGGGCTCCAGGTGGCTCACGAGGTCTTCTAGTTGGCGGGTGAGGCCCTCTGCCCCCTGGTAGGGGTCGAGCAGTGCGAAGGTGTGAGGGAGCTCCGCCGCAAGTCGGGGGAGTGTGGAGCCTGCGGGTGCGATTGGGCGGGCTTGCGCCGACATCGCCCAGACGGACGGGGTGAGATGTTCCAGGCCGGTGAAGTCGGCGGGTCGCCGCGGGCCCGGTTGCGGGTCAATCACGAGGCGGTCCCAGGAGTAAGTGAGGATCACCGCCTGGTCCTCGTCGCCGTAAAGGGCGGCGTGAAGCATTGCGGCGGCGACTGCGTCGCCCCCTCCTCCTGCTGCGACGATCAACCGCGTCATGCCTTCAGACTACGGGTTCACAGGTTGGCCACTCACCCTATAGTGGCTAAAGGCCATAGCCACTTGGACGAGGAAGGGAGGGGAGATGCCGCAGATCGAAGAGGCTCAACCGAAGTATCTCCAGATCGCCCACTACATCCGTGACCAGATCCTTCGGGGTGACCTGCGACCGGGGGACGAGGTTCCCTCGGAACGGCAACTCGCCGCGGACTGGAAGGTGTCCCGGCCCACGGCCGCGCGGTCACTGGAGGCGCTGAGTCATCAGGGCCTCGTCGAGAAGCGCCAGGGCTCGGGGACGTACGTGCGCAGCCTTGAAGTGAACCGACGTGCACGCGAGTTGTACGGGCGTGCCCGGCAGACCGGGAAGATCTACACGCCCGGGGAGTATGCGGTGATCACCTCGGCCGGTTGGCTGGAGGCTCCGGACCACGTCGCTGAGGCTTTGGGCCTGGTGAAGAATCGTCGAGCCGTGCACCGCCGGCGCGTGACGAACAATCAGGACGGCCCGATCACCCTGTCCACCTCGTGGTTTGCCCCGGAGATCGGTCAGCGCGCGCCCAAGCTCCTAGAACCCGACCGTATCCAGCAAGGGACGCTCATGTATGTCGAGGAGATGACGGGGCGCCAAGGCAGCTATGCGGAAGACCGCATGTGTGCTCGGGCTGCCACGGACGAGGAAGCGGCTGACCTGCGGTTGGCGCCTGGGTCCGCGGTCCTCATCGTCCATCACGTCGTCTTCGACCTCCAGGACCGGCCTCTGGAGTTCGCCGAAGCCACCTATCCGCCGCACCGCTGGGCGTTCGAGCAGGGCTACCCCCTCACCTGACGACTCGCCAGTTCCGGCGAACCGCTTGCACTCCCAAGTGGCCAATGCCACTATCCACGAAGTGGCTAAGGCCACTTGTATGGGAAGGGGGCACGACGTGACGCGTCGGCGGCCGGTGCAGGAGGCGGGATTAGCTTGCCGGGGGTGTCGGGGGCGTGGGTGGAAGCGCGTCGGCTCCCGAACGGTGCTGGCGCTCTCCACGGCCAATGACCG
Organism: Streptomyces sp. NPDC014801; assembly: GCF_043082085.1. Classification (NCBI taxonomy): domain Bacteria; kingdom Bacillati; phylum Actinomycetota; class Actinomycetes; order Kitasatosporales; family Streptomycetaceae; genus Streptomyces; species Streptomyces sp. NPDC014801. The sequence continues at coordinate 388,434 of NZ_JBIBXG010000010.1, forward strand.
CAGCCGTGCCACGTCGAAGCGGCGCTGCCTCGATTGCGACGGCAGCGGCAAGGAGTGAGCACGCATGGCCTACACGATCGACCGTTACCCCTGCGAGGACTCACCGCGGCTCGGAGCGATGACCCTGCATCCCGAGCCGGAGTCCGTACCCCGCGCGCGACGCTGGTTCCGGAAGTTCATCGCTCCGTACAACCCAGCCTGCTCAATCGACGACTGCGCGCTGTTGATCTCGGAGCTGGTGACCAACGCCATCCGCTACGGGAAGTCGGATGAACCCTGGCTTGTGCGGGTCGAGTGGTTCCGCGAGGCCACCTCGCTCCGCATCGAGGTGCACAACCCGGGTTTTCCGGCGAACGTGCGACTGCGGCACCCGGAAGCCAACGACGCGCACGGACGGGGTCTGCTTCTGGTCGACTCCATCGCCGACTCCTGGCACTCCGGGCCCAGCCACTTCGGCGGAACGGTCGTCTCCTTCGTGGTGGCCGATGCCTGGCCGGCGTGACGGGATAGCCCACCCCTCCTACTGCGGACTGGAAACTGTCGTTAGTCTGGTTGACCAGTTGACTTGGCCAATCCCGACGGGCGGCGTTCATGGCGTATGAAGTGGAGCCACCGAAGTACGTGCGCCTCGCGCAGACGCTCCAGCGTCGCATCGAGGACGGCACGTATGCGCCGGGCAGTCGTGTGCCGAGTGAGAACCAGCTGGTGCAAGCCTTCGGCATGTCCCGCCCGACTGTCGTGCGAGCGCTGGAGCTGCTGAAGCGGGATGGCTGGCTCGAGTCCCGGCAGGGGTACGGCACGATTGTCCGGGTCCGCCCGGAAGTGGTCGAACAGAAGGATCGGCGGGGGCGTGAGGCGCTGGAGCGCGACGAGTCGCATGGCGCGGGCCGTCTGATCGACGTCAGGCACGTGCCTGTTCCTGCTCGGGTCGCCTCAGCGCTCGGCTTGCCGAAGAAGGCCGAAGTCCTCCTGCGCCGCTTTCTGATCGAAGAGGACGGCGAAGCTGTCGAGTTGGTCTCGTCGTACTTTCCTGCCGGCCTGGCCGAGGGCACTGAGCTGGGGGCCGACGAACCTTTGAGCGGGAGTACCCGCGAACACCTCGAAGCGCGGAAGAAAGTCCGCTTCGACCATGTGACCGAGAGGGTCTCCGCTCGGATGCCCGAAGCGCGTGAGGCCGAGCTGCTGGATCTGCCGGACGGCGTTCCCGTGCTGAGCATCCTGGTCGTCGCCTGTGACGCCTCCGGCCGGGCCTTGCAGGTCTCTGACGTGCTCCTCCCGGCTGACCGGCAGGAGCTTGAGGACACCTACCGCCTGAGCTGATGCCGCCTCTGGGCAAAACTCCCACGATTAGCAACTTGACAAGTCAACCTGGCATCCCTAGCTTCGAACTTGCTAAGTCAACTTGTCAGGCTGGCAGGTTGATCACCTCTCAGAAGGAGCAATCCCTGTGCGTGTGATCCGCGTTGACGCCTCAACCGCCACGATCCTGCTCACCGAAGCGCCGGCGCCGAAGGTTCGGGACCGGCAGACCGGCGAGATCGCAAAGGATGCGGTGACTGGTGAGGCGCTGATGACCGTCGGCGTCGTCTACATCGACGAGGGCGAGTCGTCACTGATCCAGGTCACCGTCCCGGAAAGCGGCGTGACCGAGGGACTGACGGTCGGTGCTCCGGTCTCGCTGCCGGGCCTGGTGGCGCGGCCGTGGCAGAGCGTCTTCAACGGCCAGGAGCGGCACGGCATCGCCTACCGGGCGACCGCCGTTGCCCCGGGGGCCTTCCCGATGGCTCAGGCGGGCTGATCACCGTGACGGACCTGGTGACGTTGGCCGAGCTGGGCGGTCCGCTCGCTGCGATAGGCGGCGCCGCCTACGCCCGGCACGCCCACCCGGCGGCGTACTGGCCCACGGTCGGGCTGCCGCTCTCGGTGGCCCGGCTGCTGGCCTCGTACTCCTCGACCATGGACGCCTGCGGCCTGACCGTGCCGCCGGCCCGGTGGCGGGCGCTGGCCGTCCGGGCGACCACCCGCCGTGAGGTCCGGCCGGTACCTCCTCGTCGGGGCATGATCCGGCCCACCACGACCGGTCTGCGTATGCGGCTGCGGCTGGCTCCGGGCCAGGAACCGGCGGACGTGGCGGCTTCGGCCGAACGTCTCCGGCATGCCTGGGGTGTCCACGCCGTCCACGTGCGGGACGTCAAGCCGGGCGTCGTCGAACTGCGGCTCGTCGGCTTCGATGTGCTGCGGAAGGTACGGATGCCCCGTCGCCTCGACAGCGGCCCGCTTCAAGTCCCGGTGGCGTTACGGGAAGACGCGACCGCGTTTGTACGGGACTACCGGACCGTGCCCCATGAGCTGGTGCTCGGTGCCACGCTCTCGGGCAAGTCCATGTACCTGCGGAACCTGCTGACCCGGCTTGCTGCTCAGCCGGTGGTCCTGGTCGGCATCGACTGCAAGCGCGGGGTCGAGCTGGCGCCCTTCGCGCCGCGGCTCTCCGCCCTGGCGACCGACCCGGACCAGGCGGCCGAGCTGCTTCCCGCGCTCGTGAAGGAAATGGAGGACCGGTACGACCTGATCAAGGCCCGGCAGGGCATCGCGCCCGGCACCCCGGAAGAGCTGATCACCTCGGATGTCTGGGGACTGCCGGAGGACGAGCGTCCCGCTCCGATCGTGCTCTTCATCGATGAGGTGGCGGAACTCTTCCTCGTCGCCACGCGGAAGGAGGAGGAACGGCGGGACGAGATGGTCACCCAGCTCATCCGCCTCGCCCAGCTCGGCCGGGCCGCTGGCATCTACCTGGAAGTGTGCGGGCAGCGCTTCGGCGCCGAGCTGGGCAAGGGCGCGACCATGCTCCGCGCTCAGCTCACCGGCCGCGTCTGCCACCGAGTCAACGATGAAGCCTCGGCGAAGATGGCGCTCGGCGACATCGCCCCTGAGGCCGTCCTCGCGGCCTGCGCCATCGCCCCCGAGCTGCCCGGCCTGGCCGTCGTCGGCGACACCTCCGGCGGCTGGTCCCGCATCCGTACCCCCTACCTCTCCCTCGCCGACGCTGCGGCCACCTGCCGCGCGACGGCTCACCTCGCTCCCGACGTACCGGCGCTCGACCCCTTCCGGCCGTACGTCCCGCCGCTGCCGGTGGAGGCGTCCGGGCCCGTGGCCACGGCTCGCCCGGTCACCGAGTAAGCGCACCCGCCCACGGCCGGCACGGCCGTCCCGTGCCACGTCCCTACCCCCTCCATGCCTGGAACCGGAAGGAGTCGCGCCGTGCGTGCCCTGCCCGTCCGCCTCGACGCCGTACTCGTCCAAGCGGTGATCGCCGCCGCACTGTCCTTCGCCCACCTGCACGACCTGGCCTCGGCTGCCGGACAGCACGGATGGAAGGCGTGGGCGTACCCGGTCTCCGTCGATCTGCTGCTGGTGGCGGCCTGGCGGCGGCTTCGCTCCGGCGGGGCGAATGCGGCCGGGTGGTGCTGGTTCCTCGTCGCCCTGACCGCCTCGCTCGGCGCCAACGTCGCCACGGCCGGGCTGCTCGACTTTGGCGCCGTACCGGCCTGGCTGCGCATCCTCGTCGCCGGATGGCCCGCGGTCGCCTTCCTCGGCGGCACGCTCCTCGCCCACGGAGTGACCGCAGACGCCCCGACAACGGAGCGCGCGTCGGCTCCGCAACCCACGGCGCCCAAAGCCCCCGCCTCTACAGCCGAGTTGCCCGCTGCCGAGCCCGAACCGGCTCCGCCCTCCACACCCTCGGTCCCGCCGGCGCTCGTCGCGCTCGCGCGCAAGGTCGCCGACGAACACCGCGCCCGGACCGGAACGCCCATCGACACCTCGACCCTTCGCGCCCGGCTCGTCGTCCCGCTGCCGCTGGCCGAAGCCATCGTCACCCGACTCACCTGACCCGGAGGACTCTCCACCGTGCGCCCGTCCACGCTCCGCGCGCTGCAACGCGCCGCCGAGCTGACCCGACAGAACCGCCTCACCGAAGCCGTGCTCATCGCCGAGCCCGTGATCCTCGCCGCCGACAGCTACGAGGGCGACGAGATCTTGCGCTGGCTGGCCGAGCACGTCACCGACTTCACCGGCGAAGACCCGAAGGAGACCCGTTGATGACCGCCAACCGCCGCTTCCGCCGCGTCGTCCGCATCGGCCCCGTCCAGGTCGCCACTTACTACGACGGCCAGGGCCGCGAGAAGCACACCGCCGCCTGCACGGCTCCGCGCTGCGGCTTCGCCACGGACTACGACAGTCGCGCCGCCGCCGAGCTGGCCGCCCGCACCCACCGCTGCGCCGTCCGCTGAGGGAGCTTTTGTGACCGTCTCGCTGCCGCTCGTCTTCGTCCTGGGCGTCATCGCCTGGGCCGCGATCAAGTTCCTCGGCGTCCGGCTCTGGGCCGCCGTCGTCATCGCGCTGTTCGGCTTCTGGCTCTCGCACACCTTCCTCGCCCCCGCCATCGAATCCGGCACCCGCTCCGGGGTCGGTGTCGTCAACGGCACCCACGAGTGACAAGGAGATCCACCGTGCTCCGCCCCAAGCTGCCCGACGCCCCGACTCCGCCGGCGACAACCGTCACACCTCAGCAGGCACAGGCTCCGGCCTCCTCGGCCGGCCGCCCGGTCGCCCCGTACGTGGGCGTCGGTGTCGGAGCGGTCGCCGCCGTGGTCGTCGTCGGGATCGTGCTCACCGCGCTCCTGGCGGCGGTCGCCGTCTCGGCCGTGTCCGTGGCCATCGCCGCCGTGGTCCTGCGCTCCCTCCTCAGCAGCGCGCACAGGCGCTGACCGGCCGCCGGGGCCGCAACAAGCCGCCAAGCATCCCGCCGCCCCGGGGCCGTCCCTCCCGACCGTCGAAGCAGCCGAAAGGAAGTCCCATCATCACCCGGCAGACTCCGCCTCCGCTGGCGGAACTCTCCATGCTGGCCTCCCTCGGCACCCTGCCCGAGCTGGGCCGCCAACTGTCCGGCCTGGGCGGCTGCACCCGCCCCGTCCGTCTCGACGGCCACCGCACCGCATACGCGGTGGACCGGACGACCGGCGAGATCGGCCGCGTCCTGCACCACCTGGACTCGACGGCCCTGCCCGCCGGTCAGCTCCTCGTCCGCTGCAACAACCGCCGCGCCACCCGGTGCGCGGCCTGCGCCGAGACCTACCGCCGCGACACCTACCACCTGATCACCGCCGGATTGCGCGGAGGCAAGGGCACGCCCGAACGGGTCGCCACACACCCGCGCGTCTTCGCCACGTTCACCGCCCCCAGCTTCGGCCCGGTCCACAACCGTCCTTCCGGCGGCCGGAACTGCCGTTGCGGGGTGCGGCACGAGGAAGGTGACGCCGTCCTCGGGACGCCCCTCGATCCGGAGTCCTACGACTACGAAGCGGCCGTGCTGTGGAACGCGCACGCAGGTGCCCTGTGGCGGCGTTTCTCGATCTACCTCCGTCGGGAGGTCGCCAAGCGAGCGGGCCTCACTCAGCGGGCCTTCCGGCACCACGCCCGGATCTCCTTCGCGAAGGTGGCCGAGTACCAGAAGCGGGGCGCCGTCCACTTCCACGCAGTGATCCGCCTCGACGGCCCGGAGGGCGGAGATTCCGCCCCTCCTGCCTGGGCCACGGCCGAGCTGCTGTCTGATGCCATCCGGGCTGCTGCCACCACCGTGCGAGTCGACGGACCGGTGGTCGACGAGCGGGCCCACACCTTCGTCTTCGGCCGACAGCTCGACGTCCGCACGATCCGCTCCGCCGACTTCGACGACGGCCAGGAGCTGAGTGAGCGGGCGGTAGCAGCGTACATCGCCAAGTACGCCACCAAGGGTGCGGAGACCGCGACCGGCACCCTGGACCGTCCGATCCGCTTCCTCGCCGAGCTGGCCCAAGCCCGGATCACCGAACACGCCCGGCGCATGATCCGCACCGCCTGGTCCCTGGGCGCCCGCCCCAAGCTGGCAGACCTCCGCCTGCGGGCCTGGGCCCACATGCTCGGCTTCCGCGGCCACTTCTCCACCAAGTCCCGCCGCTACTCCACCACCCTCGGCGCCCTCCGCGACGCCCGCGCCGACTGGCGCCGGGCCCAAGCTTCGCCGCCCGTCCCGCAGGACGGCGAAACCACGCTCGTCCTCGCTCACTGGGTCTTCGCCGGTACCGGCCTGTCCCGCGCCGAAGCCTGGCTTGCCGCATCCCTCGAACCCGCCCCCGGAACGGAAGGAGAGCCGACATGGACACCCGTCGCGACGAACTGATGACTGTTCACCAAGTCCTGGACGAGCTGGGCGGCGTTTCTCGCCGGACGTTCTACCGCTGGCGTGAGCTGGGGCAGGGGCCGGCCGCGTTCAAGCTCCCCAACGGCGAGCTGCGAGTCTGGCGGAGCGACTTCACTGCCTGGCTGCGGCAGTTGGAGGCGGCTGCGTGAAGTCCCTCGACGTGAAGGTGTGGGGCGTCCGGAAGAGGAATACCAAGAAGTCCTCGTATGACGTCCGGTGGACTGTCGCCGGAACCGTGTTCTCCGAACAGTTCCGTACCAAAGGGTTAGCGGACCACTATCGTTCCAAGCTGCTCCGCGCCACTCATGCCGGCGAAGAATTCGACACGATCACAGGGCTACCCGACTCCATGGTCGAGAAGGCGGCCTCGATGACCTGGTACGCCTTCGCGCTGAAGTACCTGGCCATGAAGTGGCCGCACGCGGCGCCGAACACGCGCAACGGGATCAATGAGGCCCTGACCGCTGTGACGATGGCCCTTCTCGACGATCGCCCTGGGCAGCCGTCCGAGGAACTGATCAGGAAGGCACTCCGCAACTGGGCCTTCGTCCTTCCCGGTCCGGACGAGCGCGAATTGCCGACCGAGATCGCGAACACCTTGCACTGGGTGGCCAAAGCGTCGCGCCCGCTCTCGGACCTCGGTGACGCCGCGATCGGCAGGGCCGTCCTGGACTCGCTCAAGCTGAAGCTCGACGGGACGGCGGCGGCCGCGGAGACCGTTCGGCGCAAGCGTCGGACACTCGTCAACGCGATGCACTACGCGGTAGACCTCGGGGAGTTCAAAGAGAACCCGATCACGGGCATCCGCTGGAAGAAGCCGAAGGTTGCCGGGGAAGTCGACCCCCGGGTGGTCGCCAATCCTGAGCAGGCTCGTTCCCTGCTGACTGCGGTCTCGTACGTCGGCGGGTACGGCCGCGCGCGTGGTCGCCGGCTCGTCGGCCTGTTCGCCTGCATGTACTACGGCGCTCTGCGCCCGGCTGAGGCCGTCGGCCTCACTAGTGCAGACCTGAAGCTGCCCGAAGTCGGCTGGGGGACGGCACTGCTGAACCGGACGCGCCCCAGTGTCGGCAAGCAGTGGACGGACTCCGGCGAGACCCACGACGACCGGGGCCTGAAGAACCGACCGGCGGAGGAAGTCCGGCTCGTACCGATCCCGCCCCACCTCGTCGCCATCCTCCGGCAGCACCTCGACACCTTTGGCACCGCCGACGACGGGCGGCTGTTCACCAACGAGCGCGGGGGAGTGGTCGGCTCCTCGACGTACTACCGCGTCTGGCAGGAGGCCCGTGCGCTGGCGCTCCCGCCGGCCGTGGTCGCCTCGCCGCTCGCCGCCCGGCCGTACGATCTTCGGCACTCGGCCCTGTCGACCTGGCTCAACTCCGGGGTGGATCCCACCGAGGTGGCCGAACGTGCGGGCAACAGTGTTGAGGTCCTGCTGAGCCGCTACGCCAAGTGCATCGATGGACGGCAGGAGATCGCCAACCGCAAGATCGAAGAACTTTTGCGCGAGTACGAGTGACTGAGCTCGACCTTCGCTTTCAGCCCCCTGGAGTTATCCAGGGGGCTTCGCTTTCAGTATTGTCCGGATGGGCGGCTGTACCTCTCACCAGCACAATTCAAGGCGTTGCGTGGCCCGTCTCCCGCTCGGCTAGTGCGGAACGGTATAGCTGGACGATCTCTGTGTCTGAGAGTCGCGCCGCAGCTCCGTGAATTCCCGCTTCGCGGCTGAGCCATTGGACTCTGTCCAACAGTTCAGTACCTGGGGTACCTCGTCGCCAGGCCACGATGTGGTCATTCTGGCTGCTTGGCAAGCGGACAGGCAAGTGCTCCAACTGTCGAGCACGCAGGATCTCGGTGATGTGCGTGAGAGCCACCCCGCGCAAGCTCCGGTGTTTCCCGATGCGGCGGAGTTCTTGCATCGAGAAGAGCCCGATCTCGTCGCGGCCTGCAAACGTTTCGATGATGCGCGCGGCTTCGCTATCGGCAGACAGGCGTTCGACTGCAGTCGTCATCGTCCCCCCTTGGGCGTGGCAGCAGCAGGCAGCCTAGAGCGCGGCTGGCACGGACGTACGGCGAATGTCCACCGAACCAACACCTGCACGGCCTGGCCCTGCAGGGGACAGCTTCTGGATATTGCGTGGATGCCCGGGGTGGACGGCACGGCTCTGGGCTGTGATTGGTGTGAGTGGTCATGACTGCTTCCGCCTGTCTACGGATCGAGCAGGCTTGCCACCCTGCCTGCTGGAGCCAGCGGGGACTCTGACTCGTGAGCCAGGACTTCCTGTTTGCAGGGCTGACCTGGGCAGACGTCTCAAGATCCTGTCCACGAATAGTCCACAGACCCCGTCCTAGGGCCGCTCAGCGCTGCATGCGCCTGCACAAACGCGAAGACCCCGGCCTCAGCGTTTCCGCTGGTGACGGGGTCTTTGGGCACCTCATACAGGGTGCCCCCGGCAGGATTCGAACCTGCGCACACGGCTCCGGAGGCCGTTGCTCTATCCCCTGAGCTACGGGGGCGTGTCGTTCGCGGTGGTCGCGGTGACGGGTAGAACACTACCAGCTCCGACGGGGTGGTCATGAACGGGTTTCGCTCGTGGTGTCGATCTCCGTGCGGGGCGGTTCGATCTTGCCGCCGGTGGGGCTCGTCGGTCCTGCGTGGACCGAGCCATGGGCTCCGGGCCGGCGGTCCCCAGCCCTTGCGTCAGCCCCCGCGGCAGCGGGTCGCGTCAGCCTCGTGACCTCCGATACCCCCTCACGGGGTGGAAGTCGGCAAAAGCCGGACGCGGTGGGCGGTCCGGACCTACTCTCGAGTTGTGCCAGGCGCGTCGGGCCGGGTGCTTGTTGTGGACGACAACAAGGTCATCCGGCAGCTGATCAGGGTCAACCTCGAACTGGAGGGTCTCGAGGTCGTGACCGCGGCCGATGGTGCCGAGTGTCTGGACGTCGTGCATCGCGTCCAGCCCGACCTCGTGACCCTCGACGTCGTCATGCCCCGGCTGGACGGGCTCACCACCGCCGCCCAGCTCCGTGCCGACCCCCGTACCCGGGACCTGCCCGTCGCCATCGTCAGCGCCTGCTCGCAGTTCGAGGTCGACGCCGGCCTCGGTCTCGGCGTCGACGCCTTCCTCGCCAAGCCCTTCGAACCCGGGGAACTCGTCCGGGTCGTACGGGAATTGATCGAGCGCGGGCGCGAGCGCGGTGGCGGGGAGGACGGGGCTGTGGTGTCCGGGGGGTCCGGTGGCGCTCCGGGGGCTGAGGACTCCGACCACGCAGGGCGCGGCGGTAGCTAGTGCGCAAGGCGCGCTGCGGCGGCTGACGGCTGACGGCAAGGTGTCTGGCGGCTGGTGGGCTGACCGACGACTTTGGCCATCAGTGGCACCCCCACCCCACCCCACCCCATCAGTGCCACCGCCCACTCCACTCCATCAATGCCACCCCCTCACTGCCCGCGCCCCCCGAGACCCACCCCACCCCCTCACTGCCCCCGCCCCCCGAGACTCACCCCACCCCTGAGACCCACCTCACCCACCACCCCCGTCCACATCCCGGACCCCACGGCAAACCGGCTCGCCTACCCACCCCCCTCCTCCCCTACGCTTGTCCCGTGACCCCCGGCGAGCTCTCCCGTACCGTGCTGTGCGCGGTGCGTCGTGCTGTCGACGACGGGGAGCTCAGCGTGTGCGTGCCCGAGCGGGCGCTCGTGACCGTGCCGGGGCCCGGTGGGTGCGGGGACTACGCCACGAACATCGCCCTGCAGCTCGCCCGGCCCGCCGGCAGGCCTCCGCGGCAGGTCGCCGAGGTGCTGCGGGACCGGCTCGTGCGCACCGACGGCGTCACCCGTGTCGAGATCACCGGGCCCGGGTTCCTCAACATCAGTCTGGGCAGCGGGCAGGCCGCGGACCTCGTCCGGCGCGTCCTGCGCGACGGGCTCGCCTACGGGCACGGTGACACTCTCGCCGGGCAGGTCGTCGCCCTGTGCGTGCCGTACGAGATCCGTGCCGAGGTCGTCGCCGACGTGCTCGCGCGGATCGGGGCCTCGCAGGGGGCCCGCGTCGAGATCGCGCACGGTCACGGCCGGGACGTGAACCTGCGGCCCGTGCCCGCCCCGGAGGATCCCGCCCCGCTGGGTCCCGACGCCGCCCGCTGGGCGCTGCTGCACCCCGCGCCGCACGACCGGCCCCGGATCACCGCCGACCATCTCGTCCAGCGGGAGGGCAACCCGCTCTTCCGCGTCCGTTACGCGCACGCCCGCACCCGGGCCCTGCACCGCAACGCCGCCGATCTCGGGTTCGCCGCCGAGCCCGGCCCCGTCGAGGACGGCGCGCAGCTCGTCGCCGCCCTGGCCGATCACCCCCGTGTCCTCACCGCCGCCTTCACCCAGCGCGGCCCGGACCGGCTCGCCCGGCATCTCGTCACCGTCGCCGATGCCACCCTCGCCCTGCTGCCCGCCGTGCTGCCGCGCGGCGAGGAGAAACCCTCGGCCGCCCACCGTGCCCGGCTCGCCCTCGCCGAAGCCGCCGGGACGGTGCTGGCCGGCGGCCTGACCCTGCTCGGCATCGACGCACCCGAACACCTCTGAGAGAGAACGCAGAGAAGATCATGAGCCGTTCCGCGCATCCCGCCGGGCCCCGTCACGCCGACGTCCTCCCCGAGGGGCACTACTCCGCCCCGCCCGCCGACCTCAACGCCCTCGACCCCAAGGTGTGGGCGCAGACCGTCGAGCGCGGTGAGGACGGCGTGCTCACCGTCGGCGGGATCGACGTCAAGACGCTCGCCGAGACCCACGGCACCCCCGCCTACATCCTCGACGAGGCCGACTTCCGGGCCCGCGCGCGGGCGTGGCGCACCGCCTTCGGGCCCGGCGCCGACGTCTTCTACGCCGGCAAGGCGTTCCTGTCCCGGGCCGTCGTGCGCTGGCTGCACGAGGAGGGGCTCAACCTCGACGTGTGCTCCGGCGGGGAGCTGGCCACCGCGCTGTCGGCCGGGATGCCGGCCGAGCGCATCGCCTTCCACGGCAACAACAAGTCCACCGAGGAGATCCGGCGGGCCGTCGCCGCCGGGGTCGGGCGGATCGTGCTCGACTCCTTCCAGGAGATCGTGCGCGTCGCCCACATCGCCCAGGAGCTGGGCACCCGGCAGCGGGTCCAGATCCGTATCACCGTCGGTGTCGAGGCGCACACCCACGAGTTCATCGCCACCGCCCACGAGGACCAGAAGTTCGGGATTCCGCTCGCGGGCGGGCAGGCCGCCGAGGCCGTGCGGCGGGCGCTGCAGCTCGACGGGCTGGAGCTGATCGGCATCCACTCGCACATCGGGTCGCAGATCTTCGACATGTCCGGGTTCGAGGTCGCCGCCCACCGCGTCGTCGGACTGCTCAAGGACATCCGCGACGAGCACGGGGTCGAGCTGCCCGAGATCGACCTCGGTGGTGGTCTCGGTATCGCGTACACCAGTGACGACGACCCCCGTGAGCCGCACGAGATCGCCAAGGCGCTCACCGAGATCGTGACCCGCGAGTGCGAGGCCGCCCGTCTGACCACCCCGCGCATCTCGGTCGAGCCGGGCCGTGCCATCGTCGGGCCCACCGCCTTCACGCTGTACGAGGTCGGCACCGTCAAGCCGCTCGACGGGCTGCGCACGTACGTCTCCGTCGACGGCGGCATGTCGGACAACATCCGCACCGCGCTGTACGACGCCGAGTACAGCGTCGCGCTCGTCTCCCGCTCCTCCGACGCCGAGCCCATGCTCACCCGGGTCGTCGGCAAGCACTGCGAGAGCGGTGACATCGTGGTGCGGGACGCGTTCCTGCCGTCGGACCTGGCGCCGGGCGACCTCATCGCCGTCCCCGCGACCGGGGCGTACTGCCGGTCGATGGCCAGCAACTACAACCACGTGCTGCGTCCGCCGGTGGTCGCCGTGAAGGACGGCGAGGCCCGGGTGATCGTCCGGCGCGAGACGGAGGAGGACCTCCTCCGGCTCGACGTCGGGTGACGGGCCGCGGGGTCCACGGACGGCGGCGGAAGATCTTCCGGCTTCCGCCCCGTCCGGAAATGAAATAAACGTCTCACAATCCGGACCAAGGGCAGAAAATCCCGTCCGGTGAGTGAGACTGGTCCAACCGTAGACGGTATGAGGAAACGAGGTCGGATGATGCGTACGCGTCCGCTGAAGGTGGCGCTGCTGGGCTGTGGAGTGGTCGGCTCAGAGGTGGCGCGCATCATGACGACGCACGCCGACGACCTCGCGGCGCGGATCGGCGCCCCCGTGGAGCTGGCGGGCGTGGCCGTCCGCCGGCCCTCCAAGGCGCGCGAGGGCATCCCCGCCGAACTGATCACCACCGACGCGACCGCCCTGGTCAAACGCGGGGACATCGACGTCGTCGTCGAGGTGATCGGCGGGATCGAGCCCGCGCGTTCCCTCATCACCACCGCCTTCGAGCACGGCGCCTCCGTCGTCTCCGCCAACAAGGCCCTGCTCGCCCAGGACGGGGCCGCCCTGCACGCCGCCGCCGAGGAGCACGGCCGGGACCTCTACTACGAGGCCGCCGTCGCCGGCGCGATCCCGCTGATCCGGCCGCTGCGCGAGTCCCTCGCCGGCGACAAGGTCAACCGGGTGCTCGGCATCGTCAACGGCACCACCAACTTCATCCTCGACAAGATGGACTCCACCGGCGCCGGCTACCAGGAGGCGCTCGACGAGGCCACCGCGCTCGGGTACGCCGAGGCGGACCCGACCGCCGACGTGGAGGGCTTCGACGCGGCCGCCAAGGCCGCCATCCTCGCCGGGATCGCCTTCCACACGCGCGTGCGCCTCGACGACGTCTACCGCGAGGGCATGACCGAGGTCACCGCCGCCGACTTCGCCTCCGCCAAGGAGATGGGCTGCACCATCAAGCTGCTCGCGATCTGCGAGCGGGCCGCCGACGGGCAGTCCGTCACCGCGCGCGTGCACCCCGCGATGATTCCGCTGACCCACCCGCTCGCCTCCGTGCGCGGCGCGTACAACGCCGTGTTCGTCGAGTCCGACGCCGCCGGTCAGCTGATGTTCTACGGCCCCGGCGCGGGCGGCTCGCCCACCGCCTCCGCCGTGCTCGGCGACCTCGTCGCCGTCTGCCGCAACCGGCTCAGCGGGTCCACCGGGCCCGGCGAGTCGGCGTACGCCGCCCTGCCGGTGTCGCCCATGGGCGACGTCGTCACGCGCTACCACATCAGCCTCGACGTGGCGGACAAACCGGGTGTGCTCGCCCAGGTCGCGACCGTCTTCGCCGAGCACGGGGTGTCCATCGACACCGTCCGGCAGCAGGGCAAGGACGGCGAGGCCTCCCTCGTCGTCGTCACCCACCGCGCGTCCGACGCCGCCCTCAACGGGACCGTCGAGGCGCTGCGCAAGCTCGACACCGTGCGGGGTGTCGCCAGCATCATGCGGGTTGAAGGAGAGTAACCAGCAATGACCCACCAGTGGCGCGGAATCATCGAGGAGTACCGGGACCGGCTGCCCGTCTCCGACACCACGCCGGTCGTGACGCTCCGCGAGGGCGGCACGCCCCTCGTGCCCGCGCAGGTGCTCTCCGAGCGCACGGGCTGCGAGGTCCACCTGAAGGTGGAGGGCGCGAACCCGACCGGGTCCTTCAAGGACCGCGGCATGACCATGGCCATCTCCAAGGCCAAGGAGGAGGGCGCGAAGGCGGTCATCTGCGCCTCCACCGGCAACACCTCCGCCTCCGCCGCCGCGTACGGCGTGCGCGCGGGCATGGTGTCGGCCGTGCTCGTGCCGCAGGGCAAGATCGCGCTCGGCAAGATGGGCCAGGCCCTCGTGCACGGCGCGAAGATCCTCCAGGTCGACGGCAACTTCGACGACTGCCTCACCCTCGCCCGCGCGCTGAGCGACAACTACCCCGTCGCGCTGGTCAATTCGGTCAATCCGGTGCGTATCGAGGGTCAGAAGACCGCCGCCTTCGAGATCGTGGACATGCTCGGCGACGCGCCCGACATCCACGTCCTGCCGGTCGGCAACGCGGGCAACATCACCGCGTACTGGAAGGGGTACAAGGAGTACGCCGCCGACTCCGTCGCCTCGCGCACACCCCGCATGTGGGGCTTCCAGGCCTCCGGCAGCGCCCCGATCGTGCGCGGTGAGGTCGTCAAGGACCCCTCGACCATCGCCACCGCCATCCGCATCGGCAACCCGGCCTCCTGGCAGTACGCGCTGGCGGCACGGGACGAATCCGGCGGCCTCATCGACGAGGTGACGGACCGTGAGATCCTGCGCGCCTACCGGCTGTTGGCCTCGCAGGAGGGCGTCTTCGTGGAGCCCGCCTCGGCCGCCTCGGTCGCCGGTCTGCTCAAGGCCGCCGAGCAGGGCAAGGTCGACCCGGGCCAGCGCATCGTGTGCACCGTCACCGGCAACGGCCTGAAGGACCCCGACTGGGCCGTCGCCGGCGCGCCGCAGCCGGTCACCGTCCCGGTCGACGCGGCCACCGCCGCCGAGCGCCTCGGCCTGGCGTAGCACCCGCTCCACCCGCCCGGGCCTCACCCCCGAGGCCCGGGCGAACGGGCGACGACCTGGGGAAGTTCCCCACGGCGGAGGCACAGGGGGCTTGCGACACGCATCGTGCGCCTCCTGTGCGCCCTATGTCGCCACAGAACCTTCCTTCGATAGGCTGTACCGAACCCGCCCGCCGCATATGCCTCCCTCGCATGTGCCGCAGTGCCGCGCCGTCCGCGCGGCCCCAGGGTTCCTGGCACGTATCGAATGTCATTCGACCATCACGCAGCTCAAGGAGAGTCAACGAGCGATGGCCGGTCCAGCGTTCCGCGCCGCCGCCGTCCGGGTGCGCGTCCCCGCCACCAGCGCCAACCTCGGCCCGGGCTTCGACGCCCTCGGCCTGGCCCTGGGGCTCTACGACGACGTCGTCGTCCGGGTGGCCGACTCCGGGCTGCACATCGACATCGCGGGGGAGGGCAGCGAGACCCTGCCGCGAGACGAGAGCCACCTCCTCGTCCGCTCCCTGCGCACCGCCTTCGACGTCCTCGGCGGCCAGCCCCGCGGCCTGGAGATCGTCTGCGCCAACCGCATCCCGCACGGCCGTGGACTCGGCTCCTCCTCCGCCGCCATCTGCGCCGGCATCGTCGCCGCCCGCGCGGTGACCATAGGCGGCGAGTCCCGGCTCGACGACGCGGCCCTGCTGGAGCTCGCCACCGAGATCGAGGGCCACCCGGACAACGTGGCCCCGTGCCTGTTCGGCGGGTTCACCATCGCCTGGATGGAGTCCGGCGCCGCCCGGTCGATCCGGCTGGAGCCGGCCGATTCCGTCGTTCCGGTGGTTTTCGTGCCCGGGAAGCCGGTCCTCACCGAAACCGCCCGCGGCCTGCTGCCGCGCACCGTGCCGCACGTCGACGCCGCCGCCAACGCCGGCCGCGCCGCCCTGCTCGTCGAGGCCCTCACCCGGCGCCCCGAGCTGCTGCTGCCGGCCACCGAGGACCGCCTCCACCAGGAGTACCGCGCCCCGGCCATGCCGGAGAGCGCGGCGCTGGTGGAACGGCTGCGCGGGGACGGCATCCCGGCGGTCATCTCCGGCGCCGGTCCCACCGTCATGGCGCTGGTCGACGCGCAGAACGCGGACAAGGTCGAAGCCCTGGCGGGCGCGGACTGGGCGGCCAACCGGCTCAGCCTGGACCTGGAGGGCGCGAGCGTGCTGCCGCTCGCGACCTGACACACGCTTGCCGGATTAGGAGAGGGGGAATGTTTGTTGGATCCGGTAGTGTTAATCTCAAGTCTGCACCCGACCTCACCATGGCGAGGTGCCTCGTGTCCCCGTCCGGGACAGACATTCTTCCGGGAGCTCCCCACGCCGCACTGTGTTTCGTACCTCGTACCTGGGCAGTACGTCGTATGCGGGCACTGAGCGGACCGATGGGCACGCTCCGGAATCGGTGCAACCACGCCACGTGACACCGGGTGCCACGGCTCGAGGTAGCGCCATCACCAGAAATCTCTTCCGCCGCTTTGGCGGACCACCGCCCCGGCTCCGTCCGCACCGATAGGACACGAGCCGGACAGCACAACCGGTCGCCGAGCCAGACAGGCCGACGTCCGCTCCAGGGAAGGACCCTTCGTGAGCGACACCACCGATCTGATGGGCGCACGTGTCGAGGAGACCGCTGCCGCGCCCGCCACGGACGCCTCCGCGCCTGCATCCGGTGCCGGCTCCCGGCGGCGCCGCGGTACCGGCCTCGAGGGCATGGTGCTGGCCGAGCTGCAGCAGGTCGCCTCCGGCCTCGGCATCAGGGGCACGGCGCGCATGCGCAAGAGCCAGCTGATCGAGGTCATCAAGGAGGCGCAGGCGTCCGGCGGGGCTCCCAAGGCCGAGCCCGCCGCCGAGACCAAGCCGAAGCGCCGGGCCACCTCCAAGGCCCGTACGGGTGAGGCCGCCGCCGACGGTGAGAAGAAGGCCGACGCCAAGAGCGAGGCCGCCGCGGAGAAGGCCGTCGCCCAGCAGCAGATCGAGATCCCCGGCCAGCCGGCGTCCGACGACGCGCCGAGCGAGCGCCGCCGCCGTCGCGCCACCGCCGAGGCCGGCAGCCCCGAGACCGTCACCGCCGAGGCCAAGAGCGAGCCCAAGGCCGAGACGCCCGCGCAGCAGCAGCAGCCGCAGCAGGGCGACGCCAAGGGTGACGCCGGCGAGGGCGGCGAGGGCCGCCGCCGCGACCGCCGTGAGCGCGGCCGCGACCGCGACCGTGACCGCGGCGACCGCGACCGCCGCAAGGGTGACGACCAGCAGGGTGGCCAGCGCGGCCAGCAGCAGGGCCAGTCGCAGGGCGGCGGCCGTCAGGACCGCCAGGACCGTCAGCAGCAGGACGACGACGACTTCGAGGGCGGCCGTCGTGGCCGTCGCGGGCGTTACCGCGACCGCCGTGGCCGTCGTGGCCGCGACGACATCGCCTCCGAGCCGCAGATCGCCGAGGACGACGTCCTGATCCCCGTCGCGGGCATCCTCGACATCCTCGACAACTACGCCTTCATCCGGACCTCCGGCTACCTGCCCGGCCCGAACGACGTGTACGTCTCCCTCGCCCAGGTCCGCAAGAACGGCCTGCGCAAGGGTGACCACATCACCGGCGCGGTCCGCCAGCCGAAGGAGGGCGAGCGCCGCGAGAAGTTCAACGCGCTGGTGCGCCTGGACTCCGTCAACGGCATGGCGCCCGAACACGGCCGCGGCCGCCCGGAGTTCAACAAGCTGACCCCGCTCTACCCGCAGGACCGCCTCCGCCTGGAGACGGACCCGGGCGTGCTCACCACCCGCATCATCGACCTCGTCTCGCCCATCGGCAAGGGCCAGCGCGGTCTGATCGTGGCCCCGCCGAAGACCGGCAAGACCATGATCATGCAGGCGATCGCCAACGCGATCACGCACAACAACCCCGAGTGCCACCTGATGGTCGTCCTCGTCGACGAGCGTCCGGAAGAGGTCACCGACATGCAGCGGTCGGTCAAGGGCGAGGTCATCTCCTCGACCTTCGACCGCCCCGCCGAGGACCACACCACGGTCGCCGAGCTGGCCATCGAGCGCGCCAAGCGCCTGGTGGAGCTGGGCCACGACGTGGTCGTCCTGCTGGACTCCATCACCCGACTGGGCCGCGCCTACAACCTGGCCGCTCCGGCCTCCGGCCGCATCCTGTCCGGTGGTGTCGACTCCACGGCCCTCTACCCGCCGAAGCGGTTCTTCGGTGCGGCCCGCAACATCGAGGACGGCGGCTCGCTGACCATCCTCGCCACCGCCCTGGTGGACACCGGGTCCCGCATGGACGAGGTGATCTTCGAGGAGTTCAAGGGCACCGGCAACATGGAGCTCAAGCTCGACCGGAAGCTCGCCGACAAGCGCATCTTCCCGGCGGTGGACGTCGACGCGTCCGGCACCCGCAAGGAGGAGATCCTGCTCGGTGCCGAGGAGCTGGGCATCGTCTGGAAGCTGCGCCGGGTGCTGCACGCGCTGGACCAGCAGCAGGCGATCGAGCTGCTTCTCGACAAGATGAAGCAGACCAAGTCGAACGTCGAGTTCCTGATGCAGATCCAGAAGACGACGCCG
Source organism: Streptomyces sp. NPDC014801 (assembly GCF_043082085.1). Lineage (NCBI taxonomy): Bacteria > Bacillati > Actinomycetota > Actinomycetes > Kitasatosporales > Streptomycetaceae > Streptomyces > Streptomyces sp. NPDC014801. The sequence continues at coordinate 406,757 of NZ_JBIBXG010000010.1, forward strand.
ACGCCCGGCAATGGCGACTAGTCGCTCCGCTGGTTGAGGCGATCCGTTCCGGGTCGTCGATCGGCCGCGGCCCGTCCGTGGCTTGTCGCGCAGTTCCCCGCGCCCCTTCAGGGCGCTCAGGGCCGCCCCTCGTTCGAGGGGCGGCCCCTTGCTTTGCTTGCGATCTCTGCCACAGCGGTGTCCGGCGGTCGCCTCGGGGCGTGCTCGGGAAACCCGCAGGTGAGCGCCGTACGGCGGATGAAGGCCGTGACGCTCAGTGATCGAGTGGGGCTCTTCGGTCACCCGTGGTTGTGCAACCCTGTCCCGAGTTTCCCCGTCTGACCGTTCGGGGCGACGATGGAGCGGTACGGGTTCGCACCAGGGGCCTGAACCGCCACCGCAGGGGGTAACCGACCGCAGACCGAGCTGAGGAGCACATGTCCGCCGAGAGCACGCCGGGACCCGGCATACCCGAGGCGCCCGGTCCCCGAGGTCCGCGCACGCGCGGCAAGGGCCGCCGCCGCAAGCCCCGCGCCCGCCACAGAGGCGTCCTGATCGCCGCCTGGACCGCCGCGGGCATCGTCGTGCTGGGCGGCACCGGCCTCGGATACGTCTACTTCAAGCTCAACGGCAACATCCACAGCGTCGACATCAACCAGATGCTCGGCACCGACCGGCCCGACAAGGTCGACAACGGCTCGCAGAACATCCTCGTCCTCGGCTCCGACACCCGCTCGGGCAGCAACAAGAAGCTCGGCGGCGGCGCGGACGACGGCAGCGCCCGCTCCGACACGGCGATGATCGTCCACGTGTACAAGGGCCACAAGAAGGCCAGCGTGGTCTCCATCCCGCGCGACACCCTCATCGACCGCCCCGCCTGCACCGACACCAAGGGCCACACCTACCCGGCCGCCACCGGCGTGATGTTCAACTCCGCCTACTCCACCGGCGGCGCCCCCTGCGCGGTCAAGACCGTCGAGTCCCTCACCGGCATCCGCATGGACCACTACCTCGAGGTGGACTTCGCCGGCTTCCAGAAGCTCGTCGACGAACTCGGCGGCGTCCAGGTCACCACGACCAAGGACATCACCGACCGCGACAGCCACCTGAACCTCAAGGCCGGCACCCACCGCCTGAACGGCGAGGAGGCCCTCGGCCTGGTCCGCACCCGGCACGGCGTCGGCGACGGCTCCGACCTCGGCCGCATCCAGCTGCAGCAGGCGTTCATCAAGGCCCTGGTCAAGCAGGTCAAGGACATCGGGGTGTTCAGCAACCCCAAGCAGCTCTACGACCTCGCCGACACCTCCACCAAGGCCGTCACGACCGACTCCGCGCTCGGCTCGGTGAACTCCCTGATGTCCTTCGCGGGCGGCCTGAAGGGCATCAGCCCGGCGCACATGACGATGGTCACCATGCCGGTCCGCTACGACCCGGACAACGGCAACCGCGTCCTGGTGGAGAAGACCAAGGCGCAGCTGGTGTGGAACGCGCTCAAGAACGACCAGCCCGTCCCGAAGGCGGCCACGCAGGGAACGGCGACCGGTGAAGCGCAGGGCGTGGTGGCCGGCTGAAGCGGCGCGGGACTCCGCTGATGTGCGGCTCGTGGGCGACCGCCCACCCGCCTGGACGGAATAGAACAGCCGCACCCCCGGTTTGGGAGGATGGCGCCAGTCCTGGCAGACTGGTACGTCGGCCCCGGTTCACGCCCCCGCAGCCCGCGGCAGGCGACCCGGTGCCCTCCCGAAACCTAGGAGACACCTTGAAGCGCGACATCCACCCCGCGTACGTCGAGACGCAGGTCAGCTGCACCTGCGGCGCGTCGTTCACCACCCGCAGCACCATCGAGTCCGGCACCATCCGGGCCGAGGTCTGCTCCGAGTGCCACCCGTTCTACACGGGCAAGCAGAAGATCCTCGACACCGGTGGCCGTGTGGCCCGCTTCGAGGCCCGCTTCGGCAAGGCCGCCGGCTCCAAGAAGTAGCGAGCCCCATTTCGCCGGTCCACGGCCGCACGCCCGCGTGGCGTGCGCGCCGGGACCGGCGTTTTTGGTCGCCCGCCTTCCCCCTTTTCACGCAGTAGCAGGAGCCCAAGATGTTCGAGGCCGTCGAGGAACTCGTCAGCGAGCACGCCGACCTGGAGAAGAAGCTCGCCGACCCGTCGGTCCACGCCGACCAGGCCAACGCGCGCAAGCTGAACAAGCGCTACGCCGAGCTCACCCCGATCGTCGCCACGTACCGCTCCTGGAAGCAGACCGGCGACGACATCGAGACGGCTCGTGAGTTCGCCGCCGACGACCCCGACTTCATCGCCGAGGTCAAGGAGCTGGAGAAGCAGCGCGAGGAACTGACGGAGAAGCTGCGCCTCCTCCTCGTCCCGCGCGACCCCAGCGACGACAAGGACGTCATCCTGGAGATCAAGGCGGGCGCGGGCGGCGACGAGTCGGCCCTCTTCGCCGGCGATCTGCTGCGCATGTACCTGCGCTACGCCGAGCGGGTCGGCTGGAAGACGGAGATCATCGACTCCACCGAGTCCGAGCTGGGCGGCTACAAGGACGTCCAGGTCGCCATCAAGACCCGCGGGCAGATCGAGCCCGGCCAGGGCGTGTGGGCCCGCCTGAAGTACGAGGGCGGTGTGCACCGCGTGCAGCGCGTGCCCGCCACCGAGTCCCAGGGCCGTATCCACACCTCCGCCGCCGGCGTGCTCGTCACCCCCGAGGCCGAGGAGGTCGACGTCGAGATCAACCCGAACGACCTGCGCATCGACGTCTACCGGTCCTCCGGCCCCGGCGGCCAGTCCGTGAACACCACCGACTCCGCCGTGCGCATCACGCACCTGCCGACCGGAGTCGTCGCCTCCTGCCAGAACGAGAAGAGCCAGCTGCAGAACAAGGAGCAGGCCCTGCGTATCCTGCGCTCCAGGCTGCTCGCGATGGCGCAGGAGGAGGCGGAGCGGGAGGCCGCCGACGCCCGGCGCAGCCAGGTCCGCACCGTCGACCGTTCCGAGAAGATCCGCACCTACAACTTCCCGGAGAACCGCATCTCCGACCACCGCGTCGGCTTCAAGGCGTACAACCTGGACCAGGTCCTGGACGGCGACCTCGACGCGGTGATCCAGGCCTGCGTCGACGCGGACTCGGCCGCGAAGCTCGCCGCCGCGTAAGCCACGTACCAGCTGCTACCGGAGGACTTGCGTGAACCTGCTGCTCGCAGAGGTGGCCCAGGCCACCCAGCGGCTCGCCGACGCGGGCGTGCCCTCGCCGCGCACCGACGCGGAGGAGCTCGCCGCGTTCGTGCACGGCGTCAAGCGCGGCGAGCTGCACTCCGTGAAGGACTCCGACTTCGACGCCCGGTACTGGGAGGTCATCGCCCGCCGTGAGCAGCGCGAGCCGCTGCAGCACATCACCGGCCGGGCCTACTTCCGGTACCTGGAGCTCCAGGTCGGCCCCGGCGTCTTCGTGCCGCGCCCGGAGACCGAGTCCGTGGTCGGCTGGGCCATAGACGCCGTGCGGGCCATGGACGTCGTGGAGCCGTGCATCGTCGACCTGTGCACCGGCTCCGGCGCCATCGCGCTGGCCCTCGCCCAGGAGGTGCCGCGCTCGCGGGTGTACGCCGTCGAGCTGTCCGACGAGGCGCTGCACTGGACGCGCAAGAACATGGAGGGCTCCCGGGTCGAGCTGCGCCAGGGCGACGCGCTGACCGCGTTCCCCGACCTGGACGGCCAGGTCGACCTGGTCATCTCCAACCCGCCGTACATCCCGCTCACCGAGTGGGAGTACGTCGCCCCCGAGGCGCGCGACTACGACCCGCAGATGGCGCTGTTCTCCGGCGAGGACGGCCTGGACCTGATCCGCGGCCTGGAACGCACCGCGCACCGGCTGCTGCGGCCCGGCGGTCTGGTCGTCGTCGAGCACGCGGACACGCAGGGCGGCCAGGTGCCGTGGATCTTCACCGAGGAGAAGGGCTGGGCGGACGCGGCCGATCACCCCGACCTCAACAACCGCCCGCGCTTCGCCACCGCCCGCAAGGCGCTGCCGTGAGCGCCGCCCAGTCTTCGACCCCGCAGTACGTGTACGAGGAGGCCCGCTAGCAATGGCACGGCGATACGACACCAACGACGCGACCGACCGTGTGACGGGTCTGCGCGAGGCCGCGTCCGCCGTCCGCCGCGGCGAACTCGTGGTGCTGCCCACGGACACGGTGTACGGCATCGGCGCCGACGCGTTCTCCAAGGAGGCCGTGGCCGATCTGCTCGCCGCCAAGGGCCGGGGGCGCAGCATGCCCACGCCGGTCCTCATCGGCTCCCCGAACACGCTGCACGGCCTGGTCACGGACTTCTCCGAGCAGGCGTGGGAGCTGGTGGACGCGTTCTGGCCGGGCGCGCTGACGCTGGTCGCCCGGCACCAGCCGTCCCTGCAGTGGGACCTCGGCGACACGCGGGGCACGGTGGCGATCCGGATGCCGCTGCACCCGGTCGCGATCGAGCTGCTCACCGAGTTCGGGCCGATGGCCGTCTCCTCCGCGAACCTCACCGGGCATCCGGCGCCGGAGACCTGTGACGCCGCCCAGCAGATGCTCGGCGACTCCGTCTCCGTCTACCTCGACGGCGGGCCCACGCCCGGCAACGTGCCCTCCTCCATCGTCGACGTCAGCCGCGAGGTGCCGGTCCTGCTGCGCGAGGGCGCGCTCTCCCCGGAGGAGCTGCGCAAGGTCGTACCCGACCTCGAGGTGGCGAATTGACGGCCCCTGACGCGGGGCGTGGCATAGCCGACGGGGGCTTCAACGGGGAGGAGACCACGACGTTCGGCTTCCCCCGCGACACCTTCCGCATCCTCCACGTCAGCACCGGCAACGTGTGCCGCTCGCCCATCACCGAGCGGCTGACCCGGCATTTCGTCTCCGAACGGCTCGGCGTCCTGGGCGGGCCGATCGTCGTCGAGAGCGCCGGCACCTGGGGGCACGAGGGCGCGCCGATGGAGTCCCACGCCGAGACGGTGCTGGCGGAGTTCGGCGCGGACGCCTCCGGCTTCACGGGGCGTGAGCTGCACGACGAGCATGTGATCCGGGCGGATCTGGTGCTGACCGCCACGCGGGACCACCGGGCGCAGGTGATCTCGATGGGGCACTCGGCGGGGCTGCGCACGTTCACGCTGAAGGAGTTCACGCGGCTGGTGCGGGCGATAGATCCGGCCACGCTGCCTCCGCTGGAGGACGGGGTGGTGCTGCGGGCGCGGGCGCTGGTGCGTGCGGCGGCGGCTCTACGCGGGTGGCTTCAGGCGCCGACGGCGGAGGCGGACGAGGTGTACGACCCGTACGGGGCTCCGCTGGGGTTCTTCCGGCGGGTGGGGGAGGAGATCCATGAGGCGCTGGATCCGGTGGTGACGGCGCTGACGGGGGTTCCGGCGCGGATGTAGCGCGCGGTGCGGTGCCCTGCGGTGCGGTGCCCCTGGGTGCGGTGCCCTGCGGTGCGGTGTGCCCGGGGGTGTGGTGAACGCCGTGGGGTGCGCGGCCCGGCGCTTGCGGGGTGCCGCCCGCGCCCACCCGTGCCGCCCCAGGCGGCACGCATGCCCGCGGATTGAGCGAGCGGGACTGCAACCCCCTAGGGGCGCGGGGAACTGCGCGACCGGCCGTCCACGGGCCGCGGACTGGCGACGGCCGTGCCGTCCACGGGCCCGGGGCGGGGCAACCCCCGGGTGGGTGCACGTGCCGCGCTTGCCGAGGCGCCGCGGGCTACCGTTGACGTACGTCACCGTCGACGCCATGCCCGGAGCCCACCATGACGGTCACCCACGCCACCGATCCCGACGCGGGCATCCTGCGGCGGCAGGACCCCGAGCTGGCCGACATCCTGCTCGGAGAGCGCACGCGGCAGTCGACGACGCTCCAGCTGATCGCCGCCGAGAACTTCACGTCCCCGGCCGTCCTGGCCGCCCTCGGCTCCCCGCTCGCCAACAAGTACGCCGAGGGCTACCCCGGCGCCCGCCACCACGGCGGCTGCGAGATCGTCGACGTGGCGGAACGCCTCGCCATCGAGCGCGCCAAGAGCCTCTTCGGCGCCGATCACGCCAACGTGCAGTCCCACTCGGGCTCCTCCGCCGTCCTCGCCGCCTACGCCGCCCTGCTGCGCCCCGGCGACACCGTCCTGGCCCTCGGGCTGCCCTACGGCGGTCACCTCACGCACGGCTCGCCGGCGAACTTCTCGGGCCGCTGGTTCGACTTCGTGCCCTACGGCGTGGACGCCGAGACCGGCCTGATCGACCAGGAGCAGGTGCGCACGCTCGCCCGCGCCCACCGCCCCAAGGCGATCGTGTGCGGTTCCATCGCCTACCCGCGCCACCTGGACTACGCGTTCTTCCGCGAGGTCGCCGACGACGTGGGCGCCTTCCTGATCGCCGACGCCGCGCACCCCATCGGCCTGGTGGCCGGCGGCGCGGCGCCCAGCCCGGTGCCGTACGCCGACATCGTGTGCGCGACGACGCACAAGGTCCTGCGGGGTCCGCGCGGCGGGATGATCCTGTGCGGGGAGGAGCTCGCCGAGCGGGTCGACCGCGCGGTCTTCCCGTTCACCCAGGGCGGCGCCCAGATGCACACCATCGCCGCGAAGGCCGTCGCCTTCGGCGAGGCGGCAACCGAGGCGTTCGCGGCGTACGCCCATCAGGTGGTCTCCAACGCGCGGGTGCTCGCCGGTCACCTGGCCGCCGAGGGCCTGGTCGTCACCACGGGCGGCACGGACACGCATCTGATCACCGCCGACCCGGCGCCCCTCGGCGTGGACGGCCGCGCGGCCCGGGGCCGGCTCGCGGCGGCCGGGATCATCATGGACTGCTGTGCGCTTCCCCACGCCGACGTCCGCGGCCTGCGGCTCGGTACGGCGGCGGTGACCACGCAGGGCATGGGGGAGGCGGAGATGGTCCGTATCGCGGCGCTGATCGCCGCGGCGCTGCGGGACGGCCCGGAGGCCCGGCGGATCCGGGACGAGGTGCGGGAGATGGCCGAGGCGTTCCCGCCGTACGCACCGCCGTATTCGGCCTGAAGCGGGGTAGGCGCAGCCGCACGTGCAACCATCCTGGCTACCCGGAAGTCCACAACCATATGCGCACCTCGCTAGGGTGTGGGGCTGAGATGGCCAGCGAGACCTGTGGGGAAGCCCGTGCGTGAATACCTGCTGACGCTCTGCATCACGGCCGCGGTGACGTACCTGCTGACAGGGCCGGTGCGGAAGTTCGCCATCGTGGCCGGCGCGATGCCGGAGATCAGGGCGCGCGACGTCCATCGCGAACCCACTCCGCGGCTCGGCGGGATCGCGATGTTCTTCGGGCTGTGCGCGGGCCTGCTGGTCGCCGACCATCTCACCAACCTCAACGAGGTCTTCGAGAAGTCCAACGAGCCGCGCGCGCTGCTGTCGGGCGCGGCGCTGATCTGGCTGATCGGCGTGCTGGACGACAAGTTCGAGATCGACGCCCTGATCAAGCTGGGCGGGCAGATGATCGCCGCCGGCGTGATGGTCGTGCAGGGTCTGACGATCCTGTGGCTGCCGGTGCCCGGCGTCGGCACGGTGGCGCTGACCCAGTGGCAGGGCACGCTCCTCACGGTCGCGCTCGTGGTGATCACCATCAACGCGGTGAACTTCGTGGACGGCCTCGACGGTCTCGCGGCCGGCATGGTGTGCATCGCGGCGGCGGCGTTCTTCATGTACGCCTACCGCGTCTGGTACTCGTACGGCATCGAGGCGGCCGCCCCGGCGACGCTGTTCGCGGCGGTGCTGATGGGGATGTGCCTGGGTTTCCTGCCGCACAACATGCACCCGGCGCGGATCTTCATGGGCGACTCGGGGTCGATGCTGATCGGGCTGGTGCTGGCCGCGGGGGCGATCTCGGTGACCGGGCAGGTCGACCCGGACGTGATGAACCTGTTCGCCGGTTCCGAGCGCAACACCGTGCACCAGATGGTGCCGGTGTACATCCCGCTGCTGCTGCCGCTGACCATCATCGCGATCCCCGCCGCCGACCTGATCCTGGCGATCGTGCGCCGCACCTGGCGCGGCCAGTCGCCGTTCGCGGCGGACCGCGGGCATCTGCACCACCGGCTGCTGGAGATCGGCCACTCGCACAGCCGGGCCGTGCTGATCATGTACTTCTGGTCGGCGCTGATCGCCTTCGGCGCGCTGGCCTACTCGGTCAACTCGGCTTCCATGTGGATCGTGTTGGGCATCGTCGTGCTGTGCGCGATCGGGCTGGTGCTGCTCCTGCTGCCGCGGTTCACGCCGCGCGCCCCCGTCTGGGCGGAGCGTTTCGTGCCGCCGCGCTACCGGCGCCGGCGCCGGGTCGTGACCGAGCCCGCGGCGCGGCTCGCGCACTCCGGCGACGGCGAGGGGACGGACCGCACCCCGGTCGCCGCCGGCACCCCGGGCGTCTCCGGAGTCAACGGCGCGACCGCGATCGGCCCCCGGGCACGTCTGCACGACCGGCGGAAGGCCGGTACCTCGCGCTGATCCCCGGCGCTGACGCCAAGGTAAGAATCTGACTAGAGCATTGCCAAGTAATGGGGGAGCAATGCGGCGCAATACCAGACAAATAGGCGCCGATATTGCACAGACGCGCACGGTCACTCTCATGTGTGACAGCAAGCACACCTACCAGGTAAAGACTGCATCAAATAGTTTGTGATACGGTTCACGAGAACCCCGGATAGAGCCGAAGGACCCAGTGCGAGGGTCCCTCGACGCGAGGTCACCACCCCTCGGCCCGGGACTACGCTCGTCCATGACGACACCCCTTGCCCCCTGTGAAAAGCGGAGTTGCCGCCATGCCGTCCAACGACGTCCGGATCCTGGCCCAGGCTGCCGTGCCCACGGCCGCCGTCGGCGCTGTAGCCGCCGTCGTGAGCGGTGTGGTCGCCGGCGGCAAGGGCGCGATCGGCGCGGTCGTCGCGACCCTGGTGGTGATCCTCTTCATGGGGATCGGTCTCTACGTTCTGCAGCGCACTGCCAAATCGCTTCCGCACCTCTTCCAGGCGATGGGCCTGATGCTCTACGCGGCACAGATCCTGCTGCTGTTCGTCTTCGTCGCGGCTTTCAAGCACACGACGTTGTTCCACCCCAAAGCCTTCGCGCTGACGCTCGTCGCGACCACACTCGCGTGGATCGCCGCGCAGACGCGTGCCCACATGAAGGCCAAGATCCTCTACGTCGAGCCCGACAAGCCCGAGAAGACGGGGCACTCGTCGTGAGGGGTAGGGCCGGGATAAAGACGCTTCAGAGATCCTGCTATCGTCCGGTGCCAACTGCGGCATCGCGGGCGCGGGCATCTGAGCTGACGCCTGCTCATTCGCGAGGCGAGATGCCCCCCAGCCGCCCCCACATCCGTAACACCAGTCCCGTGCCGAACCGCGGCCGCACGCCGCGCCGACACAACGAGGTTGCCGTACCTATGCGCCACGCTGAAGGAGCCCGCGGTGAGTGCTGACCCGACGCAGACGCTCGCTTTCGACTCGAGCTGCCACCTGTTCGACGGGTGTGGTTTCGACAAGGTCGCACCGGGCCTGCACTCGTTCATGTTCGAGCCGCTCTGGGGCAACGCCGACGGCAACGGCTTCTACTTCAACAAGCCCATGCTGCTGGCCCTGCTCGGCTCCATCATCGTGGTGGGCTTCTTCTGGGCCGCGTTTGCCAAGCCGAAGGTCGTCCCGGGCAAGCTCCAGATGATCGCCGAGGCCGGCTACGACTTCGTGCGCACCGGCATCGTCTACCAGACGCTCGGCAAGCGCGAGGGCGAGAAGTACGTCCCGCTCGCCGTCTCCCTGTTCTTCTTCGTCTGGATGATGAACCTCTGGTCGATCGTTCCGGTCGCCCAGTTCCCGGTCACCTCGATCATCGCGTACCCGATCGTGCTCGCCGCGATCGTCTACATCACGTGGGTCGTGCTGACCTTCAAGCGCCAGGGTTTCGTCGGCTTCTTCAAGAACGTCACCGGCTACGACAAGTCGCTGGGCGCCGTGCTGCCGCTGTCGATGACCATCGAGTTCTTCTCGAACCTGCTGGTCCGCCCGTTCACCCACGCCGTGCGACTGTTCGCCAACATGTTCGCCGGTCACACCCTGCTGGTGCTCTTCACCGTCGCCAGCTGGTACATGCTGAACGACATCGGCATCGCGTACTCCGCGGTCTCGTTCTCGATGACCATCGTGATGACCCTCTTCGAGCTCTTCATCCAGGCCGTGCAGGCGTACGTCTTCGTCCTGCTGACGTGCACCTACATCCAGGGCGCGCTCGCCGAGCACCACTGAGCACCCGCCCGCACCCCACCCACAGACACCCGGTGGCCAACCCCCACCGGTCACTGAAAGAGAAGGAAGAACCGGCATGTCCGCTCTCCAGACCCTCGCTGCGGTCGACGGCAACCTCGGCTCCATCGGTTACGGCCTCGCCGCGATCGGCCCGGGCGTCGGCGTCGGCATCATCTTCGGTAACGGCACCCAGGCGCTCGCCCGCCAGCCCGAGGCGGCCGGCCTCATCCGCGCCAACCAGATCCTGGGCTTCGCCTTCTGTGAGGCGCTCGCCCTCATCGGTCTGGTCATGCCGTTCGTTTACTAAGACGGACGACAGCGACAGCCCCATTCGACGAAAGGCACTGATGTGAACCTCATGGTTCTGGCGGCCGAGAAGGAGAACCCTCTCGTTCCGCCGTGGCCCGAGCTCGTCATCGGCCTGATCGCCTTCGTCATCGTCTTCGGCTTCCTTGCCAAGAAGCTCCTCCCGACCATCAACAAGGTTCTGGAAGAGCGTCGCGAGGCCATCGAGGGCGGTATCGAGAAGGCCGAGGCCGCGCAGACCGAGGCCCAGAGCGTCCTCGAGCAGTACAAGGCCCAGCTCGCCGAGGCCCGGCACGAGGCCGCGCGCCTGCGCCAGGAGGCGCAGGAGCAGGGTGCCGCGCTCATCGCCGAGATGCGCGCCGAGGGCCAGCGGCAGCGTGAGGAGATCATCGCCGCCGGCCACGCGCAGATCGAGGCCGACCGCAAGGCCGCCGCGTCCGCCCTGCGGCAGGACGTCGGCAAGCTCGCCACGGAGCTGGCCGGCAAGCTCGTCGGCGAGTCCCTGGAGGACCACGCCCGGCAGAGCCGCGTGATCGACCGCTTCCTCGACGAGCTTGAGGAGAAGGCCGAGGCGACTCGATGACCGCGCACGGAGCGAGCCGCGAGGCCCTGGTCGCCGCACGCGAGCGTCTCGACGCGCTGACGGACAACACGGCAGTGGACGCGGCGAAGCTCGCCGACGAGCTGGCCGCCGTCACCGCGCTGCTGGACCGCGAGGTGTCGCTGCGTCGGGTCCTCACCGACCCGGCGCAGGCCGGCGAGGCCAAGGCCGAGCTGGTGCAGCGCCTGCTCGGCACCCAGGTCAGCGGCGAGACCGCCGACCTGGTGGCCGGCCTGGTCCGCTCCCGCTGGTCGCAGTCCCGGGACCTGGTGGACACGCTGGAGGAGCTGGCGGACATCGCCGACCTCACGGCGGCCCAGCGGGCGGGCACGCTCGACGACGTGGAGGACGAGCTGTTCCGGTTCGGCCGGATCGTCTCCTCCAGCACCGAGCTGCGCGCCGCGCTGACCAACCGCAAGGCCGGCGCCCCGGCCAAGAGCGAGCTGCTGCGCAGCCTGCTCGGCGGCCGCGCCAAGCCGACCACCGAGCGTCTGGTCACGCGCCTCGTGACCGCGCCGCGGGGACGTAGCCTGGAATCGGGACTCGAGTCCCTGTCCAAGCTCGCCGCCGACCGGCGGGACCGCACGGTCGCCGTCGTCACCTCGGCGGTGCCGCTGAGCGACGGCCAGAAGCAGCGCCTCGGCGCCGCCCTGACCAAGCTCTACGGCCGTCGGATGCACCTCAACCTCGACGTGGACCCCGAGGTCCTCGGCGGGATCCGGGTGCAGGTCGGTGACGAGGTCATCAACGGCTCCCTCGCGGACCGGCTGGAAGACGCCGCCCGCCGCATGGCGAGCTGACGGCGCTCGGCAAACAAAGACAGCAGTAGTACATACGGCCCGGGTTGGGCCGTGCAGAGGATTCACCTCCTGTTGGGGGGAGTCCCCATCCCCCCAAAGTGAAACTTCGGGCCCAACAAGGAGAGCAGGGAACCCAGATGGCGGAGCTCACGATCCGGCCGGAGGAGATCCGGGACGCACTGGAGACCTTCGTCCAGTCGTACAAGCCGGACGCGGCCTCGCGCGAGGAGGTCGGCACGGTCACCCTTGCCGGCGACGGCATCGCGAAGGTCGAGGGCCTGCCCTCGGCCATGGCCAACGAACTGCTGAAGTTCGAGGACGGCACCCTCGGCCTCGCCCTCAACCTGGAGGAGCGCGAGATCGGTGCCATCGTCCTCGGTGAGTTCAGCGGCATCGAGGAGGGTCAGCCGGTCACCCGCACCGGTGAGGTCCTCTCCGTCGCGGTCGGCGAGGGCTACCTCGGCCGTGTCGTCGACCCGCTCGGCAACCCGATCGACGGCCTCGGCGAGATCGAGACCGACGGCCGCCGCGCCCTCGAGCTGCAGGCCCCCACGGTCATGCAGCGCAAGTCGGTGCACGAGCCGATGGAGACGGGCTACAAGGCCGTCGACGCGATGACCCCGATCGGCCGCGGTCAGCGTCAGCTGATCATCGGTGACCGGCAGACCGGCAAGACCGCGCTGGCCGTCGACACGATCATCAACCAGCGCGACAACTGGCGCTCGGGCGACCCGAAGAAGCAGGTCCGCTGCATCTACGTCGCCATCGGCCAGAAGGGCTCCACCATCGCGTCGGTCCGCCGCGCGCTGGAGGAGAACGGCGCGCTGGAGTACACGACCATCGTCGCCGCCCCGGCGTCCGACCCGGCCGGCTTCAAGTACCTGGCGCCCTACACCGGTTCCGCCATCGGCCAGCACTGGATGTACCAGGGCAAGCACGTCCTGATCATCTTCGACGACCTGTCGAAGCAGGCCGACGCCTACCGTGCCGTCTCCCTGCTGCTGCGCCGTCCGCCGGGCCGTGAGGCCTACCCGGGTGACGTCTTCTACCTGCACTCCCGTCTGCTGGAGCGCTGCGCGAAGCTCTCCGACGACATGGGTGCCGGCTCGATGACCGGTCTGCCGATCGTCGAGACCAAGGCCAACGACGTCTCGGCGTTCATCCCGACCAACGTCATCTCCATCACCGACGGCCAGTGCTTCCTGGAGTCCGACCTGTTCAACGCCGGTCAGCGCCCGGCCCTGAACGTCGGTATCTCGGTCTCCCGCGTCGGTGGCTCCGCGCAGCACAAGGCCATGAAGCAGGTCTCCGGCCGTCTGCGCGTGGACCTGGCCCAGTTCCGTGAGCTGGAGGCGTTCGCCGCCTTCGGTTCCGACCTGGACGCCGCCTCCAAGGCCCAGCTGGAGCGCGGTCAGCGCATGGTCGAGCTGCTGAAGCAGGACCAGTACCAGCCGATGTCCACCGAGGACCAGGTCGTCTCCGTGTGGGCCGGCACCACCGGCAAGATGGACGACGTCCCGGTCGCCGACATCCGCCGCTTCGAGAAGGAGCTGCTGGAGTACCTGCACCGCAAGGAGCAGGGCCTCATGACCTCCATCCGTGAGGGCGGCAAGATGTCCGACGACACCCTCGGGGCCGTCGCCGACGCGATCGCGGAGTTCAAGAAGCAGTTCGAGACCTCGGACGGCAAGCTGCTCGGCGAGGACGCCCCGTCCGCCGCCAAGTGACGTAAGGAAGGGACCTGACTCATGGGAGCCCAGCTCCGGGTCTACAAGCGTCGCATCCGATCCGTCACCGCGACCAAGAAGATCACGAAGGCGATGGAGATGATCGCCGCCTCGCGCGTCGTCAAGGCGCAGCGCAAGGTGGCGGCCTCCACTCCCTACGCGACCGAGCTGACGCGCGCGGTCACGGCCGTCGGTACGGGTTCGAACACGAAGCACCCGCTCACCACGGAGGCGGACAACCCGTCCCGCGCCGCTGTCCTGCTCCTCACGAGCGACCGCGGTCTGGCCGGCGCCTTCAACTCCAACGCCATCAAGGCCGCGGAGCAGCTCACCGAGCGCCTGGAGCGCGAGGGCAAGCAGGTCGACACGTACATCGTCGGCCGGCGCGGTGTCGCCCACTACAACTTCCGTGAGCGCACCATCGCTCAGTCGTGGACGGGCTTCACCGACGAGCCGTCGTACGCGGACGCCAAGAAGGTCGCGGCGCCCCTGATCGAGGCGATCGAGAAGGACACGGCCGAGGGCGGCGTGGACGAGCTCCACATCGTCTTCACCGAGTTCGTCTCGATGATGACGCAGACGGCGCTGGACGCCCGGCTGCTTCCGCTGCGTCTCGACGAGGTCGCGCAGGAGGCCGCGCCCAAGGGCGAGATCCTCCCGCTGTACGACTTCGAGCCCTCGGCGGAGGACGTCCTCGACGCCCTGCTGCCGCGCTACGTGGAGAGCCGCATCTACAACGCGCTGCTTCAGTCGGCCGCTTCGAAGCACGCCGCCACGCGGCGCGCGATGAAGTCGGCCACCGACAACGCGGGTGAGCTGATCAACACGCTCTCCCGTCTTGCCAACGCGGCCCGCCAGGCCGAAATCACCCAGGAAATCAGCGAGATCGTCGGTGGCGCGAGCGCCCTGGCCGACGCGACCGCGGGGAGTGACCGATAAATGACCACCACTGTTGAGACCGCGACGGCTACGGGCCGCGTCGCCCGGGTCATCGGCCCGGTCGTCGACGTGGAGTTCCCCGTCGACGCGATGCCGGACATCTACAACGCCCTCCACGTCGAGGTCGCCGACCCGGCCAACGCGGGCGAGAAGAAGACGCTGACCCTGGAGGTCGCCCAGCACCTGGGTGACGGCCTGGTCCGCACCATCTCCATGCAGCCGACCGACGGTCTGGTCCGCCAGGCCCCGGTCGTCGACACCGGCGACGGCATCACCGTCCCGGTCGGCGACTTCACCAAGGGCAAGGTGTTCAACACCCTCGGTGAGGTGCTGAACGTCGACGAGACCTACGAGGGCGAGCGCTGGTCCATCCACCGCAAGGCCCCGAACTTCGACGAGCTCGAGTCGAAGACCGAGATGTTCGAGACCGGCGTCAAGGTCATCGACCTGCTGACCCCGTACGTCAAGGGCGGCAAGATCGGTCTGTTCGGCGGCGCCGGCGTCGGCAAGACGGTGCTCATCCAGGAGATGATCTACCGTGTCGCCAACAACCACGACGGTGTCTCCGTGTTCGCCGGTGTCGGTGAGCGCACCCGTGAGGGCAACGACCTGATCGAGGAGATGTCCGACTCGGGCGTCATCGACAAGACCGCGCTGGTCTTCGGTCAGATGGACGAGCCCCCGGGCACCCGTCTGCGCGTCGCGCTGGCCGGCCTCACCATGGCCGAGTACTTCCGTGACGTCCAGAAGCAGGACGTGCTGTTCTTCATCGACAACATCTTCCGCTTCACGCAGGCCGGCTCCGAGGTCTCCACGCTGCTCGGCCGTATGCCGTCCGCGGTGGGTTACCAGCCGAACCTGGCCGACGAGATGGGTCTCCTCCAGGAGCGCATCACCTCGACCCGCGGTCACTCGATCACCTCGATGCAGGCGATCTACGTCCCCGCCGACGACCTGACCGACCCGGCCCCGGCGACCACCTTCGCCCACCTCGACGCGACGACGGTTCTGTCCCGTCCGATCTCCGAGAAGGGCATCTACCCGGCCGTGGACCCGCTGGACTCCACGTCCCGGATCCTGGACCCGCGCTACATCTCGCAGGACCACTACAACGCGGCCATGCGCGTGAAGAACATCCTGCAGAAGTACAAGGACCTCCAGGACATCATCGCGATCCTCGGTATCGACGAGCTGGGCGAGGAGGACAAGCTCGTCGTCCACCGTGCCCGTCGCGTGGAGCGCTTCCTGTCCCAGAACACCCACGTCGCCAAGCAGTTCACCGGCGTGGACGGTTCGGACGTGCCGCTGGACGAGTCGATCGCCGCGTTCAACGCGATCTGCGACGGCGAGTACGACCACTTCCCGGAGCAGGCGTTCTTCATGTGCGGTGGTCTCGAGGACCTCAAGAAGAACGCGAAGGAGCTGGGCGTCTCCTGACGCCGGGCATCCGCCTGTGGTGAGAGGGGGCGGGTACGTCCCGCCCCCTCCGTCACGCCTACTAGAATTGACCCCAACACCCGGCACTCCCGCCGGGTGGTGACCCGAGGAGCCACTCTTGGCTGCTGAGCTGCACGTCGAGCTGGTCGCCGCCGACCGCCAGGTCTGGTCCGGCGAGGCCACCCTGGTCGTCGCGCGCACCACGTCCGGCGACATCGGCGTCATGCCCGGTCACCAGCCGCTGCTCGGTGTGCTGGAGTCGGGCCCGGTGACCATCCGGACGAGCGAGGGAGGGACGGTCGTCGCCGCGGTGCACGGCGGTTTCATCTCGTTCGCCGACAACAAGCTGTCGCTGCTCGCGGAGATCGCCGAGCTGTCCGACGAGATCGACGTCCAGCGCGTCGAGCGTGAGCTCGAGCGCGCGAAGGCGGAGGGTGACGCCAGCGCCCAGCGCCGCGCGGACGTACGACTGCGTGCGGCGGCGGCGCGCTGAGAAGCGAGCACGCCTGACGATGACCTACTCAGCCGCGGTCGGCACCGGAGTGATCCGGAGCCGACCGCGGCTGAGGCAGATCTGGATGTTTTTTCCGTTCCGTTACCTAGGAGTCGAGGAGGTCGGTAGTCGATGGTCCTCGCTCTGACTGTGTGCGGAATCGTCGTCGCCCTCGTGGTGCTGGGGCTGTTCGTCTTCGGTCTGCGGCGCAGGCTGATCCAGCGCTCCGGGGGCACGTTCGACTGCAGCCTGCGCTGGGACGTGGCGGAGAACCCCGACACCGGCGGCAAAGGCTGGTCGTACGGGGTGGCCCGGTACAGCGGGGACCGCGTGGAGTGGTTCCGGGTCTTCTCCTACGCCCCGCGGCCGCGCCGGATCCTGGAGCGGGCCTCCATCGAGGTGGCCGGCCGCCGGCTGCCCGAGGGCGAGGAGGAACTGGCGCTGCTGTCCGACGCCGTGATCCTCGTCTGTGTCCATCAGGGCACCCGCCTCGAACTCGCGATGAGCGAAGACGCGCTGACCGGATTCCTCGCGTGGCTGGAAGCAGCCCCGCCCGGTCAGCGCGTCAACGTTGCTTAGCGCGGTTTCTAGAGATTGCTGCTGATCGCGTTCACCAGCTCGCCGTTCGCGGTGTCACCGCTGAACTCCCAGAAGAACGCGCCGCCGAGGCCCTGGTTCTTGGCCCAGCTCATCTTGGAGGCGATGGTGGCGGGGGTGTCGTAGGACCACCAGTTGCTGCCGCAGTGCGCGTAGGCGGTGCCGGCGACGGTGCCGGTGGCCGGGCAGGACGTCTTGAGGACCTTGTAGTCCTCGATGCCCTGCTCGTAGGTGCCGGCCGCCGGGCCCGTGGCGGTGCCGCCGGGGGCGTCCTGGGTGACGCCGGTCCAGCCGCGGCCGTAGAAGCCGATGCCGATGAGCAGCTTCTTGGCGGGCACGCCGACCGCCTTGAACTTGGCCATCGCGTCGGCGGTGGTGAAGCCCTCCTTCGGGATGCCGGAGTACGAGGTGAGCGGGGAGTGCGGGGCGGTCGGGCCCTTGGCGTCCCAGGCACCGAAGAAGTCGTACGTCATGACGTTGTACCAGTCGACGTACTGCGAGGCGCCGGCGTAGTCGGCGGCCTCGATCTTGCCGCCGGCCGAGCCGTCCGCGGTGACCGCGGCGGTGACCAGGTTGTTCGAACCGAACTTGGCGCGCAGCGCGGCCATCAGGTTCTTGAACGCCGCCGCGCCGGAGGTGTCGCAGGACAGGCCGCAGGCGTTGGGGTACTCCCAGTCGATGTCGATGCCGTCGAAAACGTCCGCCCAGCGCGGGTCCTCGACCAGCTTGTAACAGGAGTCCGCGAACGCGGCCGGGTTCTGCGCGGCCTGGCCGAAGCCGCCGGACCAGGTCCAGCCGCCGAAGGACCACAGCACCTTGATGTTCGGGTACTTCGCCTTCAGCTGGCGCAGCTGGTTGAAGTTGCCGCGCAGCGGCTGGTCCCAGGTGTCGGCGGTGCCGCTGACGGACTGGTCGGCCGTGAACGCCTTGTCGTAGTCGGCGTAGGAGTCGCCGATGGCGCACTGGCCGTTGGTGACGTTGCCGAAGGCGTAGTTGATGTGGGTGATCTTGGCGGCGGAGCCGGACGTCACGAGGTTCTTGACGTTGTAGTTGCGGCCGTAGATGCCCCACTCGGTGAAGTAGCCGAGCTTGACCTTGTCGCCGGTGGGCGGGGGAGTGGTGGTGCCGCCGGTGGTGTGGACCTTGACGGCGCCGCTGACCGGGCCGGTCTGGTCGGCGGTGTCGCGGGCCTGCACGGTGTAGGAATAGTCGGTGCCGGCGCTCAGCCCGGTGTCGGTGTACGAGGTGGTCGTCACCGTGGCGACCTTGGCGCCGTCGCGCAGGACGTCGTAGTTCTTGACGCCCTTGTCGTCGGTGGCCGCGCTCCAGCCGAGCTTCACCGAGGTGTCGGTGATCGAGGAGGCGGTGGGGGTGCCGGGCGCGGAGGGTGCCGCGTCACCGGGGACGGTGGTGCCGTCGCAACTGTCGCCGTTGAGCTTGCAGTTGGAGGGGGAGCCGGGGCCCGCGCCGTTGAAGCCGAAGGAGACGGAGGCGCCGGGTGCGAGGGTGCCGTTGTAGGACTTGTTCTTCGCGGTCCAGTGGGTGCCGGCGGAGGTGACGTCGGCGTCCCAGGCGGAGGTCACGGAGGTGCCGGAGGGGAAGTCCCACTCGACGGTCCAGGACGTCAGGGAGCTGGTTCCGGTGTTCTTGATGGTCCACTGACCGCCGAACCCGGTTCCCCAGTCGCTGGTCTTGGTGAAGGTCGCCGTCGCGTTGCCCGCGGCCTGGGCGGGGCCCGCGAGACCGACGAGACCGGCGAGGGGGAGCAACAGGGTCGCGAACCCTGCCGCGGCTCTGTGTCTGAAGCGCATGCTGCGCCTCCTCTGTGTGGGGAGGATGTCAGGGGCATGACTGAGCCTTCACGCCCACGGTGCCGCGAGAATAGAAAGGTCTGGACCACGGGTCAATAGGTCTGGACCAGTTGATCTGACGGGGTGTCTCGTTCCGCGCGGCCGGAGGCGGTCAGGCCGGGAGCACCCAGTCGGGCATCCAGGTCCCGGCGGCGTCGTGGACGGTCGCCGTGGCGGCGAGGTGGGCGCGCAGGGTGGCCAGCGCCGGGTGGGGGTTGTCGCGGTGCCACAGCAGCGAGTGCGGGTAGACCGGCGTGGGGTCGGTCACCGGGATGCGGCGCAGACCGTGCCCGGCGGGCCAGACGAGACGCGTCTGCTCGCTCATGAAGGTGGCCAGGGCCGGGGTGTCGGCGATCGTGTCCAGCAGCGCGTCGGAGCCGAAGTTGGGGCCGGTGGCCTCGATGGTCAGACCGAACTCGGCCACCAGGTCGTCGTAGTAGGCGCCCCACTCGGTGCCGGGGACGATGCCGGGCATCCAGATCCGGTGGCCCACCAGCTCGGCCACGGTGACCGAGCGGGCGTGCGCCAGCGCATGCGCGGGGCCGGTGAGCAGCTGCAGCGGCTCGTCGAGCACCCGCACGGACGCGATGTCCTCGGGGAGGGGCCGGCCGGGCATCGCGACGGCGCGGAAGGTGGCGTCGACCGTGCCGGAGCGGAGGGCCGCGATCGCCGCCTCGATGTCGAAGAGCATCACCACGTCGAGGTCGATCTCGGGATGTGCCCGGTGGAAGCCGCGCATCAGGCCCGACGCCGCGACCCGCGAGGCGATCACGTCGACGCGCAGCGGGCGGCGGCCGGTGCGCACGGAGGCGGCGGCGCGCTCGGCGACGCGCAGCAGTTCGCGCGCGTGGGGCAGGAACGCCTGCCCGTCGATGGTCAGCTCGGCACCGCGCGGCGTGCGGGTGAACAGCCGCACCCCGAGGTCGCGCTCCAGCGCGGCGACCCGCTTGGAGACCGCCTGCTGGGTGACCGACAGGTCGACGGCGGCCTTCTGGAACTGGCCGGCGTCCGCGATGGCGGCGAAGGTGCGCACTGCTTCGAGGTCCACGCCGACCCACCCTAGTGAACAACCGCAGGTTGTGCCGCGTGGGCGGAACGGTTGTTTGACCTCGGCGGGTGCCGGCCTGTTGGCTCTTCCGGGTCCACTGGAGTTTGTTCTGCCGGGATGGCGAGGGGAGCGCGCCGAGCATGGTCCGACGAGCGCTGGGCCGGCCGTTCGCCTGGCTCTGGACGGCGTACGCGGTGAGCGCGTACGGGTCCGGGCTGGGCTTCGGGGCGCTGCCGCTGATCGCCGTGCTGGTGGTGCGGGCGAGCCCCGCCGAGGTGTCCGCGCTGTCGGCGGTGGGGCCCGCGGTGGGCGCGCTGATCGCGGTGCCCCTCGGACCCTGGGTGGAGTTCCGGCGCAAGCGGCCGGTCATGATCGGGATGGATCTGGCCCGGTGCGCGGCCATGGCGTCGATCCCGGTCGCCTACGCCCTCGGTCTGCTCGGATTCGGCCAGCTGCTGGTGGTCTCGGCGGTGGTCGCCGCGGCGAAGATCGCGTTCAACGCGGCCGGCGGCGCCTTCCTCAAGACGCTGGTCGGCCCGGACGACCTGCTGGTGGCCAACGCCCGTTTCGAGTCCACCAACTGGAGCTCCATCGCCGTCGGGCCACCGCTGGGCGGCGCGGCGATCGGCCTGTTCGGGCCGGTGGTCACGGTGGTGGCCGACGCGGTCAGCTATCTGCTCTCCGCGCTGTGCATCACCGCGATCGGCGGCCGGCAAGAGGCGCCGCGCCCCACCGGCGACGGCCCGGCCCGGGCGGGGTCCCTGCTCGACGGCTGGCGGCACCTTCTCGGCCACCCGGTCCTGCGGGCGCTCTACCTCAACCAGCTGCTCGTCGGCGGTCTGATCATGGCCACGGAGCCGCTGCTGGCCGTGCTGCTCCTGGGCCGGCTGCACTTCCCGCCCTGGCAGTACGGCCTCGCGTTCGCCGCGCCCTGCCTCGGTGGCCTCGTCGGCTCCCGGCTGGCCCGGCGGGTGGTGGCCCGGTACGGCAGGGACCGGGTCTTCCGGACCGTCGGCACTCTGCGCGCCATCTGGCTGATCGGGCTGGTCTTCGTCCGGCCCGGCGTGGCCGGCCTGGTCCTCGTGATGGCCGTCGAGCTGGCGATCATCGTGAACATGAGCCTGTTCACCCCGGTGCTCGCCACCTACCGGCTGGACCACACCCCGAGGCACCTCGTCGCCCGCACCCTGACGGCCTGGTCGGTGGGCCAGCAGGCGTCCATCGCCGTCCTCACGGCGCTCGCCGGGCTGCTCGCCGACGTCACCGGCCCGCGTACCGCGCTGACGGTCGCGGGCCTGCTCATCCTGGCCACGCCACTGCTGCTGCCCCGGGGCGACGAGGCGGCGCGGCGGGAGCCGGAACCGGCGGCGTGACGACGGCGCTCGCCCCGCAGGGACGCCCGGCCCGCGTCGGCCGGCGCTCGCCCCGCACGTGTCGCCCGGCGCTCGCCCCGCACGTGTCGCCCGGCGCGCCTCGGCTAGCGTTCGCCGCCCGGCACCCACAGCACGTCGCCGGTCTCCTTGTTCGCGGTGCGGGCGAGGATGAACAGGAGGTCGGAGAGACGGTTGAGGTAGGTCGCGGTGAGCGGGTTCATGATCTCGCCGTGCACCTCCAGCGCCGCCCACGTGGACCGCTCGGCCCGCCGTACGACGGTGCAGGCCTGGTGGAGCAGGGCCGCGCCCGGGGTGCCGCCGGGCAGGATGAAGGAGCGCAGCTTCTCCAGCCGCTCGTTGAAGCGGTCGCAGTCCGCCTCCAGCCGGTCGATGTAGAACTGCTCGACCCGCAGCGGCGGGAACTGCGGGTTCTCCACGACCGGCGTCGAGAGGTCCGCACCCACGTCGAAGAGGTCGTTCTGGACGCGGGTGAGGACCTCGACGATCTCCGCGTCGAGGTTGCCGAGCGCGATCGCGGTGCCGATGACCGCGTTGGCCTCGTTGGCGTCAGCGTACGCGGAGATGCGCAGATCGGTCTTGGGCACCCGGCTCATGTCGCCGAGGGCGGTGGTGCCCTGGTCGCCGGTCCTCGTGTAGATGCGCGTCAGATTGACCATGCGGCCAGCGTAGTTACGCCCCGGCCTTCCGGAACACTCGTGTGCCCACTGTCACGCCGAGCGCCGTGAACACGACGGCGACGACGACGCCGTACAGCATGTGCGCGGTGGCGTACTCCCCGACGTAGGCGTCGCGCATGGCGTCCACCATGTAGCGGAACGGCACGAAGTGGGACAGGACGTCCAGCCAGGCCGGGGCGAGCGTCATGGGCAGCATCAGCCCGGACAGCAGCATCGACGGCATGGACACGGCGTTGATCAGCGGCCCGAACTCCTGCGGGGTGCGCACCTTCATCGCCACGGCGTACGACAGCGACGCGAGCGACGCGGTAAGCAGGGCGACGAAGCCGAAGCCGATGAGCACGCCCGCCAGCGGGGCCCTGAGCCCCATGACGACGGCCGCGAGCACCAGCAGCACCGCCTGGAAGACGAACACGGTGGCCTCCCGCAGGACCCGCCCCAGCAGCAGCGCGAGACGGCTGACGGGGGTGACCCGCATCCGCTCGACGATGCCCTGCCCGTTCTCCAGGATGATCATGAACCCGGCGAACAGGGCGCCGAACAGCCCGAGTTGCAGCAGCAGCCCCGGCACCAGCACCTGCCAGGAGCTGCCCTTCCCGCCCAGCGGGAGATCCGTGAGCAGCGGCCCGAAGAACAGCAGGTACAGCAGCGGCATCAGCACGCCGAAGAGCATCGCGAAGCGGGAGCGGAGAGTCTGGCGGAGATAGCGGCCGTAGATGAGGCCGGTGTCGTGGAGCAGCATCTGTCCGGGTGTCCTATACGGCGACGGGAGCGGCGTCGGCCGGGGCGGCGGGCCCGCGGCCGGTGATGGCGAGAAACGTGTCCTGGAGCGTGGCGTCGAGCGAGCCGCCGTACGCCAGCTTGAGCGCGCTCGGTGTGCCCTCGGCGGCGACCGCGCCCTTGTCGACGATCACCAGCCGGTCGGAGAGGGCGTCGGCCTCGTCCAGGTAGTGCGTGGTGAGGAAGACGGTCGTGCCGTGCTCGTCGCGCAGCCGTCGCACCAGGTCCCACAGGTCGGCGCGGCTGCCGGGGTCGAGCCCGGTGGTCGGCTCGTCGAGGAACAGCACGCGCGGCCGGTGGGTGAGCGCCATGGCGATGTCCAGCCGCCGCCGCTGACCGCCGGACAGGGCGCCGCACCTGCGGTCGAGCAGATCGGTGAGGCCCAGGTCGCGGGCGAGTTCGCCGGCCCGCGCAACGGCCTCGCTCTTGCCCAGCCGGTACATCCGCCCCTGGGTGACCAGCTCCTCGCGGACGCTGATCTGCGGGTCGACGCCGCCGGACTGGGCGACGTACCCGCAGGCCCTCCGCACCCCGGCCGGGTCGGCCATCAGGTCGTGCCCGGCGACCGTGGCGGTGCCGCCGGTCGGCCTGAGCAGGGTGGTCAGCATGCGCAGGGTGGTCGTCTTGCCGGCGCCGTTGGGGCCGAGGAAGCCGAGGATCTCGCCCTCGCGGACGGTGAGGTCGATGCCGCGCACGGCCTCGACGGGGCCGTGCCTGGTGGTGAAGGTGCGCGCCAGTCCGGCCGCGCTGATGACGTCGGTCATGCGACCAGAAAAACAGAGTCCCTGAAATTTTGCAATGACTCCAAGTTTTCAACGACCGCAACAAAGCTAGGATGGGGGCATGGCAGAGGGGCTCAGGGAGCGGAAGAAGCGGCAGACCCGGCAGTACATCTCGGATGTCGCCACGGGGTTGTTCCTGGAGCGCGGCTTCGACGCGGTGACGGTCGCGGAGATCGCCGACGCGGCGGACGTCTCCGTCAACACCGTCTACAACTACTTCCCCGCCAAGGAGGACCTCTTCCTGGACCGCTCGGCCGGCGTCGTCGACCGGCTGGCCCGCTGGGTCCGGGGCCGGGACGTGGGGGAGTCCGCCGCGCGCGCCGTCCTGCGCGAACTGCGCGAGGAGGTCGAGGCCGTCTCCCCGCGCGTCGGCCTGATGGAGGGCTACAGCCGCTTCATGCGCGTCATCCACGAGGCGCCCACGCTGCGCTCCCGGCTGTGGATGCTCCAGCAGGACAGTCACGACAACCTGAGGGCGGCCCTGGCCGATGAAACCGGCGCCGCCGCCGGCGACCCCCTGCCGGATCTGATGGCCGGTCAGATCTGCTGGATCTACGAGACGGTGTTCGCCTCCATCGGCCGCGAGATGCTCAAGGAGCGCAAGCCGGCGGAGGTGTCCCGCGAAACGCTGCAGCTCCTCGACGAGGTCGAGGAGCTGCTGAGCGAACGGGTGCTGGGGTACGCGGTGCGCGAGGGCTAGCGCAGCCCGTCGACGAACGCCTGCCAGGCGGCTGCGCCGATGAGCAGGACGGGGCCGGAGGGGTTCTTGCTGTCACGGACGGGGACGACGGGGAGGTTGTCGGCGACCTCAAGGCACTCGCCGCCATTGCTTCCGCTGTAGCTGGACGCACGCCACGCCGCGCCACCGGCGAGGGTGCACTCGACGCAATCACCGCCGTTGGTGCCGCTGTAGGACGACTTACGCCACTGCGCTCCGGTCAGACCAGGGCTGGTCCCCATAGCGTTCCTCCATCACTCGCGTGATCAGTGCCATCGAGTCCTCTGGGGAGAGGGCTGTGGCTTGCAGGCGAGCGTAACCGAAGGAACGCTCCCTGATCACTTGCGGGTTGGCGGTCATATGGCCTTGGTCGTAGCTTTCCAGGTAGAACAGATCTGGGCCGTCGTCGAACCGCAGAAGATTGAACGACCCCATCATCCCGGTGTGTTGGCCAACGGAGAAGGGCAGTACCTGGACCTTCACCCAGGGGCTGTCGCTGAACTCCAACAGACGTGCCAGTTGGCCGCGCATGACGTCCCGGCCCCCGACTTCCTGCAGCAGCACCGCCTCGCTCAGTACGACCCACACCGCCGGTGGCTGCTCCCTGTGCAAGATGCGCTGACGATCCAGTCGGGCCGCGACCATCTCGTCCACCTTGCCCGGTTGGTCGACGCCGAGGAGCGCCCGTGCGTACTCCTCTGTCTGGAGCAGTCCGTACACCACCTGCGCCTGGAAGGCGGAGATGTACGTCGCCCTGGCCTCCATCTCGGTGTACGGCTGGAACCACGTGGGCAGTTGGCTCCGCAGGACCAGCCCGACCAACCGCGAGAACAGCCCGTCCGTGCCCAGCGCGGCGTCCGCCCGCT